>NZ_JADNHZ010000004.1 GCF_015554145.1 Collinsella aerofaciens
GCAAATGGCGGGATTGCGTTGGCATGATTGGTTATTGAGCGTTGGTCAAAATGGTTGTTTTTACAGTAGCGCTAACAGACGAGCGCTGCGGAGAGGAGGACGAGCATGACGGCGAGCGGCTTCCTACGCATCTACCCTCCTGTCCTCGAAGCGGCAGAACCAGGCGAGAAGGACGGCGTCGGCTGCCAGGGTGAGCACGAGGCTAGCGAGCGCAGTCGCGAGGAGAGGGCCCGCCGCGCGTGCGGCGTCGATGAAGGCCTCCACCCCGAGCGACCCCAGGCGCGCTGGCCAGGCGAGCGGCACCCAGCTCAGGGGCGTCGCCAGGGCACCGGTGAGCTCGCCGGTCATGAGGCCGTGCGCAAGTCCGCCCACCGAGAAGAACGCGAGGAGCACTCCCGCCGCGCCGGCGCCGATGGCGGCGTTGCGGCCGTGGCGCAGGGCCACACCGAGCCACAGCGCGTAGAGGGGCAGGCTGCCCAGCACGATGCCCGCCCAGGCGGCCGCAAGCGGATCGGGCCCGAGCGGCAGGCGCCCGACGACGGCGAGCACGGCCCCGAACACGCCGAGCGCCACGGCCAGCGCGGCGGCACCGAGCGCCGCAAGGGCGAGCAGCTTCGCCGCGACGGCGCGCCCGCGCGAGGGGACCGCCGTGAGGTTGGCGAGGCGCCCGGCAGCGCGCTCGTCGTCCACGGCGAGCCCGCAGACGATGGCGGACATGAGCGGCATGAGGGCGCCGAGGAACTGGACGTAGGCGTCCGCGCCCAGCGCCGGGTCCCATCGGGCTACGGAGAAGTACTCGCCGCAGGCAAGACCGGCTGCCAGGCCGCAGACGAGGTGCACCGCCGTGAGCGGGGAGCGCGCCAGGCGCAGGGCCTCGGAGAGCAGGGCCCGCGAGAGAGTCATGTGCGGCGTCGGGTCGGAGAGTCGTGTCATGGACATCACCTCTCCTCGGAGCGCGCGAACCAGGCCGCGCCCGCCGCCGTGAGCGCGGCGAACGCGAGCGCGCAGACCGCAAGGCCCGCCAGCGTGAGCATGCCATTCGCCGCGAGCGCCCCGCCGAGCGCCATGTCCGCCGCGAGTGGCTCGCCGCTCGGCAGCACGGGGATAAAGCTCGTGGGAATGACCATGCTCGCCGACGGCGGAAAGAGCTGCGGCAGCGGCACCAACGACCAGGCGAACCCACCCACGAGCTGCGCGGCGAGCGGGCAGAAGATGCCCGCGAGCATGCCGAGCCGCGCCGTGAGGAAGAGCCCTGCGGGGATCATCCACGCCGCGGTCACCGTGTTGACGAGCGCGCAGAGGAGCATCGTGAGCGTGCCCGCGGCCGTGAGGCCCTGCGAGGAGAACGCCGATCCCGCGAGGTAGATGCCAAAGACCACGAGGTTCGAGAGCGTGCAGAGCGCGAGGCACCAGAGCGCCTTGGCCCACCAGGCGCGCCCGAGCGGGAAGCCCAGGCCCAGAAGCCCCCGCATCCGCGTGCGAGCGTCCGCCCGCGCGACGCACGCCACCACGAGCGAGAGAGACACGGGCAGGAAGAGCGCGTACCAGTAGTTCCACGCGCTGAAGATCTGCACGCCCCGGTAGGGCATCGCGCCGAGCAGCGGCATCGGCAGCGCCATGAGCACGGCCAGGCGAAGCGGTGCCGCGTGGCGCGACTTCAGGGCCTCAGCGCGCAGGGCCGCGAGCAGGCCGCCTTTCTCGCCCGTCATGCCGCCACCTCCCCGCGCGCTCGTCGCCCTTCCCGGCAGAAGCTCATGAAGAGTTCCTCGAGGTCCTGTCCGGGACGAAGCGCATCCTCGTAGGCGAGGCGCCCCCCGCAGATGATGCCGATGGTGTCCGCCATCTGCTGCACCTCGGAGAGGATGTGGCTCGAGACGATCACCGTCGTACCCGCCGCCGCGAAGCCGCGGATCTGGTCGCGCAGCTCCTCGATGCCGATGGGGTCGAGGCCGTTGGTGGGCTCGTCGAGCACGAGCAGGCGTGGCCGGGCGATCAGCGCCAGCGCGAGCCCCAGGCGCTGCCGCATGCCCATCGAGAAGCGCCCGGCGCGCTTCTTCCCGGTGTCCGCGAGGTCCACGGCGGCGAGCACTTCATCTATGCGGCTCTCGGGAAGGCCCAGCAGCGTGGTGCGCACGCGCAGGTTCTCGCGCGCGGTGAGGTTGGGGTAGAACGGCGCCTCCTCGATGAGGCTGCCGATTGCGTAGAGGTCCTCGCGGCGCCAGGCGCGCCCGGCAAAGAGAATCTCCCCGGCCGTCGGCCGCAGCATCCCGCAGATCATCTTGAGCGTTGTCGACTTACCGGCGCCGTTGGGACCGAGCAGCCCGTACACCTCGCCCTCGCGAATATGAAGGGACACGTCGGCCACGGCGTCCTGCGCCTGGTCGCCGCGGCCGAAGCGCTTGGTGAGCCCGCGCGTCTCGAGCATGTAACCCATGGGTTTATCCTTTCTCTTCCGGGCGCGCGGGCCGAGTCGCCGTGCCCGCGCGCCTTACCTTTCGGGTTCACCATCCATGGTGGGGCGCGTTTCTAACGAAGCCATAACGGCCGTTGGGTTCTTTTGGCGCCAACCCTTCTCGACCCGCACATCATGATTAATTTGCTTAAAGCAACAACTTTCCCGATCGATGTAATCACCGAATCAAAACGTGTACATCAGCCATCAAAGATGCCGAAAAATGTCATATTTGGAGGCTGATGTACACAAATGCAGAATCCCGCACAACCCAGTAGCATCCTCCATATGTCTGGACTCTCTATGCTTACGCTGGATAGACATCGCCGGAACGGGTATAGTAGCGAAAGTTTTGTCGTTAACCAGCGGGGGAGTCCTGTGGGCATCAAAAAGAAGATCAAAAAGGAGCTTATCGGCACTTCCGATTACCCGTCGAATAAGATCTTTACGATCTCCAATTTCATCACCTTTACGCGCCTGATCCTCACCCTGGTATTTCTGTACCTGTTTGTGACGGATAACAACCGCGTCATCGCCATCGTTATCTACGCCGTTGCCGCCTCTACCGACTGGATGGACGGTCAGATCGCCCGCATGACCAAGACGGTCTCGTGGCTCGGCAAGGTCATGGATCCCATCTGCGACCGTGCGCTGCTGTTCACCGGCGTACTTGGGCTGGTGGTCCGCGGAGAGCTGCCCATCTGGGTCTGCGTGCTCATTATTGGCCGCGACATCTATCTGGGCATCGGCACGCTTATCGTGCGTCATTATCACCGTCGCCCCATCGATGTCGTCTTTCCCGGAAAGATTGCCACTGCACTGCTCATGACCGGCTTCTCGCTCATGCTGCTCGGGCTCCCCGTTATTGACGGCCTGCATCTTTTACCTTCAACCCTTACGGCCTTCCCGGGCCTCAACGGAAGCTCGGTGCCCCTCGGCATCTTCTTTGTGTACGGCGGCGTGATCTTCTCCATGCTCACGGCTGTCATCTATTCCATTAAGGGCGGAGTGGCCATTAAACAGGCTCTCGCGCATCCCGAGGACGAGGACATCGACTTTCTGAACCCTGAAATCGAAGACTGATTCGTTGGGGTATGATTACGTACGGTTCATTATTTGCGGCACGTCCGCGATAAGTTAGGGGTTGTCATGGACAACATGGTTAACAATATGCCTCAGAATGATAAGACTGCTGACGCTACCTGCGTATTCCGCGTGCCTTCAAGCGACGTCACCGTTCCCGACCTCATGGCCAACGTGCGCATCACCGCCCCCGTTCTGTCCATCGTCAAGGGTCCGCAGACTGGTGCCGCCTTTGAGCTCGAGGACGACGTGACCACCATCGGCCGCGATCCTGCGAACGGCATCTTCCTCAATGACATGACCGTATCGCGCAGCCACGCGCGCATTATCCGCGAAGGCCTCGGCGCTCGCATCGAGGACTTGGGCTCGCTCAATGGCACCTGGGTCGACGGTGCCATCGTCAATGCAGCCCCGCTGCACGACGGTTCTTCCGTCCAGATCGGTACGTTTACGCTCATCTACCACGAGAGCACGCCGGAGCGCATCGAAACCGGTGAGTAGGGCATGGCCGAACGCAACTATCTGAGTATCGGCCAAGTCGTCAACCTACTTCGAGGCGCATACCCCGATCTTTCGAACTCAAAAATTAGATTTCTAGAAGATGAGGGGCTCATTACCCCTCATCGTACGCCTAAGGGATACCGTCAGTACTCTAAGGAGGACGTTGATCGCCTGGAGGTCATCCTGCATTTGCAGAAGACCCGCTACATGCCTCTCAACGTGATTAAGCAGCGCTTGGAAAACGCCACGGACCTGTCAACGCTCGCTTACGAGGTGGGCTTGCTGTCCGATGTTCCGCTCAAGACGGAGCCCAAGGAGACTAAGCAAAAGCTGCATCCCATTGAGACCATTCCCGATATGCTGGGCGTCGAGATTTCGTTTATCCGCTCGCTCGCCGAGAACGACCTCATTCGCATCATCAAGAGTCCGCAGAATCGTGAGCTCGTCGATGGTCGCGATTTTCCAATCATCCGCTACTGCTCCGAGCTGTCACGCTTCCATATCGAGCCCCGCAACCTGCGTCAGTACGTGTCTTCCGCCAACCGCGAGTCCTCGATGTTTGAGCAGGTGCTCGTGAGCATGCTCGGAATGGATACCTCCGATGACGAGCGCGACGCCAAGCTCGAGCGTGCGTTTAAGAAGCTTCACGACCTGACCGAGGGTGTGCACACTGCGCTGCTCAAGAACCGCGTTTTTGAGTCGCTCAATGCCGTGGTCGAGGACGCCGACATCGATGCACTCGATGAGGAAATCACTCGCTCCGAGTCCACCAAAGCCAAAAACGAAGAGATAGCCACGCCGGCTTCGCACGAGGATTCTCTCGTAAAGCCGCTCAAGGTCGTCGCCCCTTCGCACTCCGGCACCGCCACGGCGGGCAAATAACCGCTGCCGCTTATCCGGCAACCCATTGAAAGGTCATGCAATGTACGACTTCGAATCTCAAATCGTCGACATCCCCGACTATCCCGAGCCCGGAGTCATCTTTAAAGACATCACGCCGCTCTTTGGCAATCCCGAGGCGCTCAAAGCCATGACCGATACCCTCGCCGAGCACTTTGCCGGCATGGGAATCACCAAGGTCGTGGGTCCCGAGGCTCGCGGCTTTATGGTTGGCGTACCGGTGGCTGTAGCCCTTGGCGCCGGCTTTGTTCCCGCACGTAAACCGGGCAAGCTGCCGCGCGAGACCGTAAGCCAGAGCTACGAGCTCGAGTACGGCACCGATTCAATTGAGATCCATGCCGACGCCATCAGCTCTAAAGATACCGTGTTGATTCTGGACGACTTGGTCGCGACGGGCGGAACCGTCGAGGCAACAGGTAAACTGGTGCGAGATATGGGCGCAAAGCTTATCGGTTACGGTTGTATACTTGAGCTTGCGTTTCTCAACCCGCGCGAGAAGCTCACGCCGTCTGATGACGATGTGGAGCTCTTTAGCCTGGTGACGGTAGGCTAGCCGTTACCCTTAGTTACTGGAAAGGAAGCTACATGCGCACAGCAAACACGCACAAAAACATGGCACGCTGCGCTGCTACGGCAACCCTCGCTTGTGTTTTGGGCTTGGGCCTCGCGGCTCCTGCCTACGCCGATACCGCATCCGACCTTGCCGCTGCTCGTACGAAACTCGAGCAGATCGGCACCCAAACCCAGCAGATTTACGATGAGCTTGCCACGCAGACGCAGGCGCTCGATCAAACTGCCGGCGAGATCACGCAAAAGCAGCAGGAGATCGCCGATGGTCAGGCCAAGCTCTCGACCTATGTCGCCGGCGAGTACAAAACCGGCGGTCTGAGCCTGCTTCAGGTTTTGACGGGTGTCGATGATCTGAGCGATATGCTCAACCGTCTGTTCTACTACGGCAAAGTTTCCGATAAGCAAGCTCAGACCATTCAAGAGGTCAAGGAGCTTAAGCAGCAGCTCACCGATAAGCAGGCCGAGCAGGAGAAGAACGTCGCCACCACGCAAAAGAAGGTCGACGAGCTTAACGCCCAGCAGGCTGAAGCCCAGAACGTCGTAAACTCCCTGGATTCGCAGCTGCAGGCCGAGCTTGCCGCCGAGGCTGAGGCGAACGCCGCGCTGCAGGCCGGCATCAACGCCAGTACTGCCGAGAAGGCCACGGTGAGCAACGAGACTGCCGGTACGACCGAGAACACCAACAACGGTGGTCAGACCAGCAATAACAACCAGGGCGGCAACACTCCGGCTCCTACGCCGACACCCGCTCCGACGCCGCAGCCCTCCACGCCTGCTCCGGCTCCGACGCCTTCTGCTCCGAGCCAGTCCGTCGATGGCGGTTCCGTTGTTTCGCGCGCCTACAGCAAGCTTGGTTGCGCTTATTCCTGGGGCGGAATTGGCCCGAACAGCTTCGACTGCTCTGGTTTTGTTAGCTATTGCCTCACTGGTCGCTATTGCCGCCTCGGCACCACGGGTACCTTTATGGGCTGGACGCGTGTGTCCGATCCGCAGCCCGGTGACGTTGTGGTCAACTCGTACCACACCGGCATTTACATCGGTGGTGGTCAGATGATTCATGCTTCCGACTACAACACAGGTGTTATCATCAGCTCCGTTGCCGCCGGCATGAACAACAACTATATCTTCGTGCGCTACTAAGTCATCTTACACAGCGTGTGAATGTGGACCTCGTGGCTTAAAGTCGCGAGGTCTATTCTTTTGTCTCTAATCTTGTACGGCTATCTAGTATTCAAAACTAGATAGCCGTACATTCGGTTTGCAAGATGGCTATAATTGTTGAGGAACAATTAGAAAGGACCCTCTATGAGCTGGGCACTTATCTCCGATTCAAGCTGTAACCTCCGCGATTGGCAACCGACCGCGCCCCATACCACATTTGCATTTGCGCCCCTCAAAATTCGAGTGGGGGAGCGTGAATTCGTCGATGACCTTTCGCTCGATGTACATGAGCTCAACTGCGCTGTTCAGGCGGAGACGAACGCTTCTTCGAGCGCTTGTCCCAGCGTAGGGGAGTGGGCCGAGCTCTTCAAATTGGCAGACAAGACCATCTGCATGCCGATCTCTGAGGGCGTGTCGGGCAGCTACAACGCGGCAGCCACGGCTCGCGATATGGTTCTTGCCGAGGAGCCCGACCGGCAGATTCATCTAGTCAATTCGCGCGCAGCTGGCGGCAAAATGGACCTCATTTTCTTGCTGTTCGACCGCTATCTTGCAAGCAATCCGGATGTCTCATTCGAGGACGCTTGCGCATACTTCGATAGCCTCGAGCAAAACAGCAAGATCCTCTTTAGCCTGTGTAATTACGAGAACCTCGCCAAAGCCGGACGTATCCCTAAGGCAGCCGGCGTCATTGCCAACAAGCTCAATATTCGCATTTTGGGCACGGCGAGCGAGGCCGGTAAAATCGAGCTCGTCGGGCACACGCGTGGCGAAAAGAAGATGCTCAACAAGATCATCGACACCATGGAAGCCGAAGGTTTTACGGGCGGCGAGGTCGTTATCGACCATGTCGAGAATGAGGCAGGCGCCCAAGCACTTGCCAGCCGAATTGTGGAGCGCTGGCCAGGCTCCAAGACTATCATCATGCCCTGTAACGGGCTAGATTCATACTATGCCGAAATGCATGGGCTCATTATCGGCTACGGCATGGGCGTGGCTTCGGGCCAATAACGTCCAACCAAGCAAAAATACGGGCGGGACAAAGTGGCAGATAGCCCTTTGTTCCGCCCGTTTTATACGTCGGCTAGCTATTAAACCCATTAAACTTTAGATAGCTCATCAGGTACGCTTTCGAAACGAAGGATGAAACCGCACTGCGCACAAGCAGCGACTCACGCGTTACCTGATGCGCCGTATCGGGAACCGGCGTCTGCTCGACGGAAAACGCCGAACGAATCGATGCCTCGAGCTGATCGACCACATAATCGAAGGCCGTCGGGGCATCGTAGCTCAAACGCTGAATGTTAAAGAGTGCCTGCACCGCAGCAATAGGTAAGACCTGCTTAAAGAGGCAGATAGCGATCAGGCGGGCAATCTGCTCGCGGCCATATTGCTTTTTGACCGGAGCAGGCACCAGGCCGACCTTCACGTAGTTATTGATCATCGATGGCGTAATGACAGGGTGCTCAACGCAAATGGACAGCGGCTCCATCCACAGCGCAACATACTCAATAACCTGGTCGCGGTAGAGCGTCACATTGGGCAACTGGTCATAGCGCGGCAGACTCAACGTATTGAGTTTGCGCACGATTTCGGACTGAATAAATGCATCGGGCAGCACAGTGGGCTGAATATCCTCAGGCTTAATGCTGACCGACGAATCGGACATCGGAATAACGTGTTTAACGTGGTTCATAAAGGTCCTCCGTTCATTTTCTATATTGTATTCTAGGTTATCTAGTTTTACATACCACATAGCCGGCAAGTAAAAGTGGTTGGACAACACATTGATGCATCGTCCAACCACTTTGTTTAAAGATAGCAACCTTACATAAGATATATTATCGTACTTATCCACGGAGAAACGCGTATGCGCTCGTTGCCGCTATGGCTCCGTCCGAAACAGCGGTCACAACCTGGCGTAAGCGCTTGGAACGGATGTCGCCAGCGGCAAATAGACCTGGCGTGCGGGTCGCCATGGATTCATCAGTCAGAATGCCGCCATCAGGCGCCAGATCGACTAGATGCTCAACAAGCTCGGTATGGGGTTGCGTCCCGGTAAAGACAAAGATACCAAACGAGCCGGGCTCAAATGAATCGGTATGAGTCTCACCGGATGCATTGTCCTTAAAGGTAATCGTCGTTGGCATGGCTTCGCCCGAGAGCTCCACAATACTAGTTTGGTACCTAACTGAAATATTATCTTTTGCAAGAACTTTTTGAACCACACCATCGGGGGCACGGAACTGATCGCGGCGCAAAACGATGGTCACGCTGCTGGCGATTTCTGACAAGAACAGAGCTTCCTCGCATGCCGAATTGCCACCACCGATTACAAAGACCTGTTTGCCACGGAAGAACATGCCGTCACACGTCGCGCAATACGAAACGCCACGACCGCGATACGTATCCTCGCCAGCGAAACCTGCCGGACGCGGCGTGGCACCCATGCAAGCGATAACACTCCTAGCCGTCGTATCACCAACATCGTGATGAACGGTAAACAATTTGGAGCCGGCATCGTAATCGACACCCGTCACCATGCTCCATTCAACCTGAGCCCCTAGGCCTTCTGCATGTTGTTGGAATCGCTCACCGAGTTCAGCGCCGCTCAGTAGCGGAATGCCCGGATAGTTCTCGACCTCATTGGTTGTGGCGATCTGTCCTCCCGACATGCCCTGCTCAATCACGGTCGTCGTTAGGTTGGCGCGCGCCGCGTAAATGGCTGCAGCATAGCCCGCAGGGCCGCCGCCGATAATAGCAACATCGATCGGCTGATGGGTAGTCATGAAGAGACCTCCTGTCGAAAGATTGGCGTTCTTTGCGCTCATACCCAAATTTACGTGAACATGACACTCATGCACTACAATGATAAATCGCGTAACAAAGCTGAAGGGGAGTTATCGATGGATCAAATGCAGACGAGCAATAGCGCTCCCCTGCCCATGCAAGCTACTCCCCAACCGGAGCAAATGACCGTTTCACCTGCACAAAAACCCCTAGTAACCATCGTGCACGCATCGGTTGGATCGGGCCACAAAGCCGCCGCCAACGCGATTGCACAAGCATTTGACCTTATCAGCGGCACCAAGGGAATCCCTGAGGATGTTGAGATCGAAGTCCTGGATATCCTCGATTTTGGACGTATTAGGTTCGATGGTAATAAAACAGCAGCTTCGTTTACCGGCGCCACGCGTCCCATATATGACTTAACCTGGCGATACACGTTTACGGGACATCTGCTCTGGGGCGGAGGCACGGCATGGTCACGTATTATGTTCCCTGCCTTCAACGAATATGTCCGCACCCGCAGGCCCATAGCCGTGGTCGCAACACACATCACGGCGGCCAACGTCGCTGTGGGTGCCCGCGTCATCACGGGTATCGATTATCCCGTCATCTGCGTACCAACAGACTATGAAGTCGAAGGCTTTTGGCCCCACAAGGACACCGATCTGTTCTGCGTAGCCAACGAATTTATGGCCGAGACACTTCGCCCCCGTAAAGTTCCCGAGACCAAAATCCGCATTACAGGCATCCCCATTCGCGCCGGGTTTGATACGGACTACAATCGCGAGGAAGAACTCGAGAAGTTCAATCTCCCCGCTGACAAGACCGTTGTGTTGGTGATGGCCGGTGCCAGTTTGCCTCAACCGTACGTTCGCTTTCGCGCGGAGATGGACCGCACACTCCCCTTCCTGCGCAGCTTCGAGGACATGCACTTTGTCTTTTTGCCGGGCAAGGATGAGGAATACGCCACCCGCCTCAAGACGCTCTTCGACGCCATGAAGCTCGAAAACGTCACGGTTCTGGACTACGTGGACGATATGGCAGCCCTCATGCACGGCTGCGACCTGGCAATCCTCAAATCGGGCGGACTCACCGTCACCGAATGCCTATGCGCGCATCTGCCGATGATCCTGCTGGGCAAATCATATGGTCAAGAAAAGGCCAACACCACCATGCTCACCGGAATGGGCGCCAGCATGCATGTCACCACCGCACGAGAACTCATCGTAACCCTGCGCCATCTGCACGATCATCCCGAATCACTCAAAGCCCTACTCATCAACGGCGAAGTACTACGC
Source organism: Collinsella aerofaciens (assembly GCF_015554145.1). Classification (GTDB taxonomy): domain Bacteria; phylum Actinomycetota; class Coriobacteriia; order Coriobacteriales; family Coriobacteriaceae; genus Collinsella; species Collinsella aerofaciens_AA. The sequence continues at coordinate 10,756 of NZ_JADNHZ010000004.1, forward strand.
CGCCCCCACGCAGCCGAAGATATAGCCATCGCAACCATGGAGCTCGTAGGCAAACGCCAAAAGCGCAAACGAGCCTTCTGCCGCTTCTACTGGGGCGGAAAACCCGCGCATATCCGCTAGCATTGGACTGTCCGCTTACCTGTGGGAGGCCCCTATATATCATCCCATGCTCAAACATTCTCGCTGCGCTGCGAAACTGCGCGTGGGACGATATATAGGGGCCTCCCACAGGTAAGCTGCGTTAACGTACTAGCGGCTATACCAGATTCCCCACCAGTAGAATCTGAAAAGGGGAACCAGAAAATATAAATACAGTAAGTCGATGCGACAAAGGAGGCGTCCCTTTATCGCATCGACTTACTAGAAAAGTAAATATTGTTTCAAGCGAGTAGCCGCCCGCCCGGGGCTTACCTATATCGTTCCACGCGCAGTTTCGCAGCGAGCGAAGCGACGCGAGAATGTTTGAGCATGGAATGATATAGGTAAGCCCCGGGCGGGAGGGATACGAGTACCCCTAGGCGACGCCGCTGGAGCCGAAGCCTCCGTTGCCTCGGTCGGTTTTGTCTAGTTCGTCTACCTCTATGAGGTTGACCGTGGGGACTTCTTGGATGACGAGTTGGGCTATGCGGTCGCCTTTGTTGATTTGGATGTTGTTGGAGGGGTCCAGGTTGATGAGGATAACCTTGAGTTCTCCTCGGTAGTGGGCGTCGATGAGGCCCGGCGTGTTAACTATAGACAGGCCCTGCTTGATGGCCAAGCCGCTGCGGGGCTGGACGAAGCCGGCGTAGCCATCGGGCAAGGCGATGGCCAGCCCAGTAGAGACCAGACGACGTTCGAAGGGCTTCAGGACGCAGTCCTCGTTGGAGCGCAAATCCAAGCCGGCATCGGTGGGATGGGCGTATTTGGGAAGCTCGACGGTGGGGTCGAGACGCTTTATGTTGACGGTAATGTTGGACATGGAATCACCTTAGCTTGTCGAGCTCTTGCAGAAACTCATCGACGTCTTTGAAATCGCGGTAGACCGAGGCAAAGCGGATGTAGGCCACCTTGTCGATCTTGGCCAAGCGCTTGAGCACCATGTCACCCAACTCATGGGACGTGACGGCCGTCAGCGTGCGAGAGCGCAGCTCGACCTCGATGTCGTCGATAATCTCATTGAGCTTCTTAGTATCGATATCACGCTTGATGGTGGCGCGCATCAAGCCGACGAGCAGCTTATTGCGATCGAACCGCTGCTTGGTTCCGTCTGACTTAATGACCTCGATTGGGTCTTCGCATCGCTCAAACGTTGTAAAGCGATAGTTACACGAACAACATTCGCGACGGCGCTTAATGGTGTTATTTGACTCCTGCATACGGGAATCAACGACGCGGGTATGTGCCTTGCCACATTTGGGACAGCGCATGGTACCTCCTCTTAAACGATAACAAGGGTACCATGCGCAGCGCGATAATGATTACGAACGAGCAGGAACCTTAAGATGCGCACCGGCGGCGAGCGAACCATGCTCCAGATGATTGACGTTACGGATCATGTCGGAAGTCTCTTGCGTGGAAAGGCCTTCGATAGGATATTCCTCGGCAAGCGACCAAAGAGAATCACCAGGCTGAACGCGAATAGTCTCGTAGGTAACGTTGGAAACGGACTCGGCATACGCGGCGTGACGAGCGCTAAAGACCGACGTAGCGAGGACAACGAAGAGCGTAAGCGCAACGGCAACGGCGACAATCGTCGGAACCTTCAGGGCAACGCGGGCCGGCGCAACTACAGCCTGCTGATTGCGAGCAGACTTTACGGTCAAAGGCTGAAAGCCGGAGCGGCCACCCTGAACAACCGTAAAAGTGGGTTCTGCAGGCGTCTCGAGTTTAAGGGCAAGGTTTCCCTGGACCATATTCGTTGCGTTCATCATGTTCTCCTCTCGCGTGTTTTGCTGAGAACAGTTTTATCAAGCCGCGCGGACAAAAATGTCTAGCGCGAGAACGAATGTTCGGTTATTATTATCTTCGAACAGTTGTTCCTGTCAAGCAAAATTCGAACATTTGTTTGACATGGGTAGAGAGGATGCCCTGATGGCTCGCAAAATTACCAAGCGTCAGCAGCAAATTTACGACTTCATCAAGGAATATCAGCAGGAGAAGGGTTATCCGCCCAGTGTGCGCGAGATGGCATCTGCCGTGGGCCTTTCCTCCCCCAGCACCGTGCACGCCCACTTATCTGCCTTGGAGGCGCGCGGGCTGCTCAAGCGCGATGCCACCAAACCGCGCGCCCTGGAACTCTTTAACGAGGACGGCTCCTCTGTCTCAATTTCTAAATCTGACGAGCCCACCGCACCTCGCGGAACGGTCTCGCTACCGCTCGTTGGTCGCGTCGCGGCTGGGATTCCCATTCTGGCCGAGCAGAATATCGAAGACACTTTTACTATCCCGACCGAAATCGCCACTGATCAGGGTTCCTTTATCCTTGAGGTGCATGGGAGCTCAATGATCAATGTCGGCATCTTCAATGGCGATTACATCATCGTCCGTGAACAAAAGAGTGCCATGAACGGCGAAATCGTCGTGGCCATGATTGATGGTTCAGCGACCGTCAAGACGTTCTACAAGGAGCAGGGACGCGTACGCCTACAGCCTGAGAATGACACCATGGAGCCTATCTATGCAACAAATCCCGTTATTTTGGGCAAAGTCGTCGGCTTGATGCGCCGGTTCTCGTAATGCAAAAACGCATCACCATCTTTGATACCGTCCGCGGGTTTACGATGATTTCAATGGCAGGTTTTCACGCTTGCTACGATCTCGCCTACCTGTACGGTTGGGATATGCCCTGGTTTACCCAGACTGTCTTTCAAGACATCTGGCGCGCCAGCATCAGCTGGGTATTTTTGTTCATCGCGGGTTGGATGTGCACGCTCTCACGCAACAATGCCAAACGAGCGGCTAAGTACGCTGCCGCAGCTTTGGTCGTCTGGATCGCAACAACTCTCGTATCGGTCGACGATTCAGTGAACTTTGGCATCATTTATTGCATGGGGTGTGCACCGTGGTGGTTGCGTTCACCCGTCCGTTACTCCAAAAATTACCGGGCTCATGGGGCATCGCAGCGTGCCTTGTTCTTTTTGCCCTAACCTGGGGCATTCCAAAGGCGGTCTACCCACTCCCCTACCTGGCATGGCTTGGATTCCCAGGCCCGGGTTTTGTTTCGGGAGATTACTATCCGCTCATACCGTTTGTCTTTATGTACCTTACCGGCTTTTTTGCTGCCCAGGCAGCACAAGCATCAAGTCTCGAAGCGCCAGCATGGGCATACGCCAATCCTATCCCGGCGCTCGCAGTCCTGGGTCGGCATGCCTTACCGTTCTACCTGCTCCATCAGCCAGTCATTCTAGGCGTGCTAGAAATCGTTTATTCCGTACGATAGCGCTCGAGCCGCGGTGCAATACGAGCCGGCAACTTCGCCACAATGCGAACGCCGTCCTCGAGATATTCCTCATGCAGAAGGGTTCCCTGCTCATGCACCAGCGTGATGAGAGCGCCCTCGCGATACGGGATATCAGCGGAGAGCAACACATCGGTGGCAGCTGCCTCGCGAGCAATCCGGTCGACGAGATCGTCGAGCCCCTCGCCCGTTTGGGCCGAGAACAGAACGGCCTCCGGATAGCGACGACGGAAACTCAATCGATCGACGATATCGAGAAGATCGATTTTATTGAATACGGTCAGCGTTAAACGCTCTCCGGCGCCGATCTCATCAAGCACGCGGTCGACAGCCTCCAGCTGCCGCTCATAGTCCTCGTCAGACGCATCTACGACTTTGAGAATTAGATCGGCACCCAAAACCTCGGACAGCGTCGATTTAAAGGCATCGACCAGACCATGGGGCAGCTTTTGAATAAAGCCGACGGTATCGGTAATCGTCATGCCGCGACCGCCGGGCAGACGATACGAACGCGTCGTCGGGTCGAGCGTAGCAAACAGCTTGTCCTGCGAAAGTACCGTAGAGCCGGTCAGACGATTGAGTAACGTCGATTTACCGGCATTGGTATAACCGGCTAACGCGACGCGAAACGCCGGGGACTCAATGCGACTCTTGGATTGAACATCGCGACGCTGTTCAACCTGCTTGAGCTCACGACGAAGCGCAGCGATCTTATTACGAATGAGGCGACGGTCGACCTCGAGCTGACTTTCGCCCTGACCAAAACGTGAGCCGATGCCGCCGCGCGTCTGCTCCTTAGCGAGATGGCTCCACATGCCACGCAGGCGAGGCAACAAATATTGAAGCTGTGCCAGCTGTACCTGCAGGCGTCCCTCACGCGTCTGAGCATGCAGGCCAAAGATATCCAGGATCAGTGCAGTACGATCGATAATCTTTACCGGCTCGCCCACGGCTTTCTCCAAATAGGATTGCTGCGAGGGGGTCAGGTCGTCGTCAAAAATAACGACATCGGCATCCATGCGATGCACCAGGCCGCACAGCTCTTCAACCTTACCGGAACCGATAAACGATTTAGGATACGGCTTTACCAAACGCTGCGACAAGCGTGCCACGCACTGGGCACCAGCTGTGTGGGCAAGACGCTCCAGCTCATCAAGCGAGCGATCGAGCGGCCATGCATTGTCGCGCCACTCAACACCAACTAAAATGGCACGCTCGGGCTCGGGTGCCGTGGGAACAAGGGGGAAACGGGGCATTAGGCAGCCTCAATACGATGCAGGATATCCTCAACGACCTCATCGATCGTACATTCATCCATATCAAACCACACGATACGGTCATCGCGCTTAAACCACGAAAGCTGACGCTTGGCATAACGACGCGAACGCATCTTAATGAGTTCGCGAGCCTCATCCATGCTCATCACGCCATTGAAAGCATCAATGATCTCTTTATAGCCAATTGCCTGCATCGACGTCAGGGCATCTCCCAGCCCCTGGCCCATAAGACCGCGGACCTCATCGACAAGACCCTGCTCAAACATCAGATCGACGCGCTGGTTAATGCGCTCGTAGAGCACCTCGCGATTACGCGTCAGACCAAACCATAGGGCATGATAATGCTCGCGCGGAACACTAAACTGACTTTTTTGCTGTGCATAGGAGATACCATCATCATGCATCTCGAGCGCACGAATCACACGGCGGACGTTATGGGGATGAATAACAGCAGCCGATTCTGGATCGCGCTCGGCAAGCAGGGCATGAAGTTCTTCCTCGCCAATACGCTCGGCAAGCTCCTGATAGCCCACACGGCGATCGTCCTCAAGTTCACCCGAGGGAAAGTCCATCTCATCGAGGGCTGCCTTGAGATATAGCCCCGTACCTCCGCAAAAAACCGGCAGGCAACCCGAACCAAGGAGACGTTCAACATGCGCGCGAGCGTCAGCCTGATAAAGCGCAGCAGAATATGCCACACCCGGCTCTACAATGTCGACGAGACGCAGCGGCGCCGTGCACTCATCGGGCGCCATCTTTGCGGTACCGATGTCCATGCCGCGATAGATTTGCATCGCATCGCACGACAGCACTTCGGACGAAAGACGAGCTGCCAAACGGTCGGCAACATCACTCTTACCAACCGCCGTCGGACCGACGATCGCAACGGCGGAAAGACCTGCCCCGGGAGAAACCATTAGCGCGGCTCGCCCACAACGGAGCCGGACAAATACCAGGTCTTGGCAACGTCAACGTCAACATCAACGATCTTACCAACAAGCTGATCGATGCTGTAACCCTCGGGGATAGGCGCATGCACGGTCTGATTCTTGGGACTCTTGCCCAGCAGGACCGCGTCGTTCTTTTTACTCGTTCCCTCAATGAGCGCCGGAACCACAGTATGAAGCTCACCCTGGTTATACTCGTGTGCCGTGGTCTCGATAACCTTAACCAGACGGTTGAAACGCTCGAGAATAACCTCATGCGGCGTAGGATCGTCAATCTCGGCGGCCGGGGTACCGGCGCGCTTGGAATAGATGAAGGTATAGGCCTGAGCATAGCGGACCGTCTCGGCAAGTGAGAGCGTCTGCTCAAAGTCTTCTTCAGTCTCACCCGGGAAGCCAACGATAATGTCGGTCGAGAGCGCGATATCGGGCATGCGGTTGCGAATGCGATCGACAAGGCCCAGATAGTCCTCGCGTGTATAACGGCGATTCATCTCTTTGAGGATCCGCGTCGAACCTGACTGGACGGCCAAGTGCAGCTGCGGCATAACGGCAGGCGTCTCGGCCATGGCGTCGATGGTCTCGGGCAACAGGTCCTTGGGATGCGAAGACGTAAAGAAGATGCGCTCCACGCCCGTATCGCCCACGGCACGCAGCAGATCGGCAAAACGCGGCTTGCCAAACAGATCGCGACCATATGAGTTAACGTTTTGGCCCAGCAGCGTAATCTCACGCACGCCCTGGCGCACCAAACCGGTCACCTCGTCGACAATCTCCTCGAAGGGGCGGCTCTTTTCGCGACCGCGCACGTACGGCACGATGCAATAGGTGCAGAAATTATTGCAGCCCGTCATGATGGGCACCCAGGCGTGATACTGAGTCTCGCGATGCCACGGCATGCTCATGGCGTCCGTATCCTCATGCTCATTGGTGCGGATATGACGCTTACCATCAAGGAACGCCTCGGCAATGAGCTCGGCCACATGTGCAATGGAATGCGTGCCAAAGATGACATTGACGTTATCGACGTTGGTGAGCAGGCCCTCGCCATCGCGCTGCGCGATGCAACCGCCAACGGCAACCACGCGCTTGCCCGAAGGCGAAGGCGGCAGGCTTTTGCAGGAATTGCACTGACCGTACAGGCGAGTATCGGCGGCCTCGCGCACGCAGCACGTCATGAAGACAACGATATCGGCATGCGCGGGATCGAGCGCCATGAGGCAGCCATACGAATCAAGCAGACCGCTCACACGCTCGGAGTCGTGCTGATTCATCTGGCAGCCAAAGGTGCGGATAAAGTAGGTTTTACCGGCAAGAATATCGCGTACGGAACGCTGGTCCATGTGCATAAGTCCTAACGATGGGGAGCGAAACAAGGCAAGCAGAAGCTATGCCACAGGCTTAACATCATCCATGACGACGTTATCCATAGCAGCTCGATTGATCTGGTGAACGTAGATAGAAAGGCGGATGGCCGTGCGCGACTCCCCGTTAATGAGGATGTCGGAGAACACGGGCGCGCAGGAAATATCAAAACCGGTTGGAATCAAAAAACCGCGCGCGATAGCAACGGCCTTAATGGCCTGGTTGACGGCACCGGCGCCGACACACTGGATGTTGACGGGCACACCATCCTTGACCATGCCGGCGATGGCGCCGGCAACGGACGCGGGCGATGATTTGCTTGATACCTTCAGGCAATCCATGAAGAAACTCCTGCATTTAAAAGTACGTTTTAACTGCAATAACTGTATCGTACCGAGTGGACTCGGTAAAGGCACTATTCCTCTTTGGCAAGATCAAAGGTCACGGTGATTCGATCACGCGAAACACGGATCTTTGGGTCGCCGCAAAGGTTGAGATAGTACCGGGCGGCAAGGTCATTAAAGTCGCGTTCCACAGCGCGCGAAAACTGTGCCATGTCATCCTTGGCAATACGTAGCCCGCGACGATCCTTCGCGAGATCGACAGGAGCCGGCGCATGCGAGGACGAATCACGCTCGCGCAGCAGACGCGCGGTCACACCGCGAACGGGCTTAATCTGCCCTGCCAAAATACGATGGGCCGTGCGCTCGGACATCTCAAGACCCAAATCCGAACAAATACGAATAAAGTCCTCGGCATCAGAAGCAAGGCCTAAACGATCGACAACCGGAAGCTCGCTCTCATCATCAATGAACAGGAGACGAGACGTATCGAGCCGACTTGACGCCTGAGCATAAAGGGTCGCGGCAATCTCAGACGGAGAACCAAGATAGACATCGCAACCACGCAACTCCTCGAGCGCAAACTCACAAGCAGCGCGAATAATATTATGCGGACCGCGAGCACAGACATAACGTCCGTCCTCATCCTTGACGGCCTGGGGCCAGCTGGACTGATCGGCACGCTCACTGAGGCGGTCGGCCGCGACGCTCACCTTAAAGGCTGAACCAAGATCGACACCGGACGTGACCACACGGGCCTCATCGGTGTTCTGCTTGATCGAAAACAATGCCATGCCACGACCGTGAACGCCCCAACGGTCCATCTTCATGCTCTCAAGCTTGGAGGTAACGCGGGCATCGAAGATTCGCTCTTGCATATCCTGCGGAACGCCCGAACCGTTATCCAGAAAGACAAGGGTGCGGACGCCGTCTTCCTTGGTCGTGGCGAGATAGACCTTGTCGGCGCCGGCATCGCGAGCATTACGGAGCATTTCGATGACAATATCCTCGACATGCTGAATGTCGTGCTTTGCCTGGCGCCGCTCGGCCTCCGAAACGCGGAGGCGGACATACCCCTCGCCAAGGTTCTCCTCGACGCGAAGGTTGCCCTCCCCCGACATCGACGCGATAAATGAGATGAGCTCGTTCGCGTCGCTCATGTTATTTAGCGATATCGACAGCGCGGCTCTCGCGAATCACGACGACGCGCACCTGACCGGGATACTCCATCTCTTCCTCGATCTGATGGGCGATATCGTGAGCCAGGACCGTGGACTGGGCATCGGAGATCTTGTCCGGCTGAACCATGACGTGGACCTCGCGACCAGCCTGCATGGCATAGGTACGCTCGACGCCGTCATGGGAGTTGGCGATCTCCTCGAGCTTCTCAAGACGCTTGATGTAGTTCTCGGCAGACTCGCGACGGGCACCGGGGCGAGAGGCAGAGACAGCATCGGCGGCCTGTACCAGGACATCGAGCACCGTGTTGGGGTCGACATCGGCATGGTGAGCCTCGATAGCGTGGACGATAACGGGCTTCTCGCCATAGCGGCGGGCCAGCTCGGCGCCGATGACGGCATGCGGGCCCTCGACGTCGTGGTCGATTGCCTTGCCCAGGTCATGAAGTAGGCCGGCGCGCTTGGCGGTCACAACGTCCAGGCCAAGCTCGGAAGCCATCACGCCGCACAGATCAGAGACCTCGAGGGAATGCTGAAGCACGTTCTGACCAAACGAGGTACGGTAGCGCAGGGCACCAAGGGTCTTGACGATCTCGGGGTGCAGATCGTGGATGCCGGTATCGAAGGCAGCCTGCTCGCCAGCCTCGCGCACGCGCTGCTGAACCAGGTCGGCGGCCTTGTGATACATCTCCTCGATACGGGCAGGGTGAATGCGGCCGTCGGCGATGAGGTTCTCGAGGGCGACACGGGCGGTCTCACGACGGACCGGGTCGAAGCTCGAAAGAACGACGGTCTCGGGCGTGTCGTCGATCACGAGGTTGACGCCGGAAACCTGCTCGAAGGTCCGGATGTTGCGACCCTCGCGACCGATGATACGGCCCTTGAGGTCATCAGAGGGAATGTGCACGGAGGTAACGGTGACCTCGGCAGTGTGGTCGGCAGCGCAGCGCTGAATCGCCAGAGACAGAATCTCCTGGGCGGTCTTGTGGCACTCGGCGCGAACCTGCTGCTCGGACTCGCGAATGATCGTGGCGGCCTCGTGGGTGACCTCGCCGCGAACCTTATCGAGGAGCTCCTTGTGGGCGTCCTCGCGGGTAAGGTCGGCGATACGCTCGAGCTCGGAGGTCTGCTTTGCGCAGAGCTCCTCGAGCTCACGGGAGCGCTTCTCGACCTGACCGGCCTGGCTGGACAGCTGATGCTCGCGCTTGTCGAGAGCGTCGTTGCGGCGATCAAGGGATTCCTCGCGCTGCATCACGCGGTTCTCGAGCGTACGAATCTCGTTCTTACGCTGCTTGTCCTCGGCCTCGGCGGCCTGCTTGTTCTTGATGATCTCCTCTTTAGCCTCGAGCAGAGCCTCTTTTTTGAGGGTCTCGGCCTGACGCTTGGCATCACCGATCAGAGACTCAGCCTGTGCGTGTGCCGACTGGATTTTTTCGTCGGCCTCGTGAAGACTACCCTGCTTGGCGGTGCGCATGTAGGCAATGGCGGCGATGGCACCCAAAACGATGCCAACGAGCGCTGCGATGATAGGCATGCTCACTCCTTTTTATGGATTCGTTACACAACAAAGCGAACCGTCCTTACGAACGGCTCGCGACATTTGAGTAATATGGGCGCAGCTTATGCGGGTCGGATACAGATAAACATATAAACAAACTCATCACAGATGAGCACATATCACAAAGCAAATGACAGTGTTTATCGTACGTTGAACCACAACAACTGTCAAATAAATGGCCCCAGCACGGCGGCTAAAACGCGGTGAACGGCAGGGCCACAAAACGCATACGCCTAAACCGCACATTCCTCACGTTCGGCATCGAGACGTGCCTTAACGGCATCGGCGGCGATGTGATACGAGAAGCCCTTGCCCATCAAAAACCGAACCAGTTTTTCGAATCCGCGCGTCTCTGGAACACGCCGCTTGGCGAGCAGGGCTGACGCACGCGCCAAATCGTCTTCGACGGCAAAATAATCCTCGGGATAACCGGGAATGTCATCGAGCACGACATGACGGCGCTTGAGCTCAGTCTCGATTTTACGCTGTCCCCAACCGCGCCGCTTGCGTTCCTCGATAAAGTACGAGCAAAAGCGGTTCTCGTCTAAAAAGCGATACTCGGTGGCGCGCTCGACGGCGAAATCGATCGCGGACTGGTGAAAGCCGTAGCGAGCCAGCTTGTCACGGACCTCTCCCGTCGCATGGTCGCGGCGCGATAACATCTCGGTCACCATGGTAAGCGCACATTTACGCTCAATGAGCTGCACCGCATCACGAAAGTTATCCCAATCACAGGGAAGATCGGGGCGGTTTTTGACATACAGCCGCGCGACCCGCACGGGGATCCAAATGGACCGCTCAAAACCGCCCTCAAGCTCACAATCGATATGTGCGCAAGGCTTTTTGGACGCATAGCCACTCGAGAACGAGGAGGCCGCCTTCTTATCGGGAAAGACGACCGTGGCCTCGGTCACCGTATACGACATGAGCGTAACCGCTACTCGTCGTCATCATCGAGCATGGCGGAACCATCGATGGCGTAAAGCTCGTCAAACTCCTCAGGCGCAGGCTGATCGGTCAGCTCGACCTCGGACGGAGCATCGTCATCAAACTCAAGCCCGCAAGCAAGGCGGACCTTATGTTCAATCTCGTCGGCGCAATCGGGGTGTTCGCGCAGGAACGCCTTGGCGGCCTCGCGACCGTTACCGAGCTTGTCCTCGCCATAGGCAAACCAGGAGCCCATCTTCTTGCAGATGCCGCACTCGACAGCCATGTCCAAGATCGAGCCCTCCTTAGAGATGCCCGTACCATACATGATGTCAAACTCAGCAGAACGGAACGGAGCTGCCACCTTGTTCTTAACGACCTTGGCGCGCACGCGGTTACCGATAACCTCGTCCTTAAGCTTAATGCTGTCGATGCGGCGAATGTCGATACGCACCGAAGAGAAGAACTTAAGGGCACGGCCGCCCGTCGTAGTCTCGGGGTTGCCGAACATGACGCCGATCTTCTCACGCAGCTGGTTAATAAAGATGCACGTCGTGTTGGACTTGGACAGCGAGCCGGCGAGCTTGCGGAGCGCTTGGCTCATCAGGCGAGCCTGAAGACCGACCGTAGTGTCGCCGATTTCTCCCTCGATCTCGGCACGCGGGGTCAGCGCGGCGACGGAGTCAACAACGATGGCATCGATGGCGCCGGAACGCACGAGCATGTCAACAATCTCGAGCGCCTGCTCGCCCGTATCGGGCTGAGAAATGAGCACCTCGTCGATATCCACGCCGATACGCGCGGCATAAGTGGGATCGAGCGCATGCTCGGCATCGATAAATGCCACAACGCCACCCATTGCCTGGGCCTCGGCCAGGATCTCGAGCGAAAGCGTCGTCTTACCGGAGGACTCAGGACCGTAAATCTCGACGATACGGCCACGCGGCACGCCGCCGATACCCAGCGCGGCATCGAGTGCCAGAGCGCCCGTAGGGATGGCCTCGACCTCGAGCTCGGGGCCACCGTCGCCGTACCTCATGATGGAACCCTGGCCGAATTTCTTCTCGATCTCAGCCTTGGTGGTGGCGATCATCTCATCGCGCTCTTTACCCGTCGTGCGAGCATGAACGGTACGTACGGGACCTGAATTCTTGGCCATGAATAGCCCTCCTCTTAACAACCTGCATCGATAATAAACGAACGGCTGTTCGTGGTCAACCGTTCAGATAAATCATATGCAGCCGACCTTTCCAAAACCCAACCAAAAGCCGACCAAACACTGACCAAATGCTTGACCACAAAGGGCCGAATAAGAACAAGGAAGTCTAGAATACACCTATAACCAGCGCAAACGCTAAATTCGTCAGGGGTCCCTATCTCCACAATTAAGGGGCCCTAAGGCCCCTTAAAACACGTCTATTCCATAGAGTTGAGCACAAGGGCAATGCGTCCCAATGCCTCCGCGACCGCATGGGCGCGAACACACGAACGGTCGCCCTCATAGTGGCAGCGCACAGAGTCCACGACCGGCACTTCCCCATCAGCCGCGCGATACGCCCAGCCAATATAGAAAGTGCCAGCCGGATCGTCCTCAGTGCCGCCGCCGGGGCCGGCATAACCCGTTGCGCTCACTGCAATATCGCTCTGGTACAGCTCCAGCGAACCCGCCGCCATCTCGCGCGCGGTCTGATGCGACACCGCGGTATAGCGGTCGAGCGTCTCCTGATCAACGCCCAAAACGCGATGCTTGATCTCATCGCAGTAGGTCACCGCACCGCCACGCAGCACCGCCGAGGCGCCCGGGATATCGGCAATCGTCGAGGCGATCATACCTGCCGTCAGCGACTCAGCCGTCGAAACCGTCACGCCCCGAGCGCTCGCGCGCTCGACAATATGACGCGCCAGCTCCTCGTTATGTGCGGAAATCTGCTCAAAAGAGTCCGTCATACCCACCAGGACCTAGACCGAAAAGACGATCTTACGGCAGTTCCAGAAGTACTGAGCGCCCGAGATAACGGTCAGGACAACGGCAACGGCGTACAGGAAGCGCGACACCGAGTAGATGCCGAGCGTCAGCGCCAGTGGGCCAAGGTGCAAGCCGGCCATCGCAAAGACGCACAGGTAACCGCAGATGGAGACCATCGTGGTCGCCGTCTTGTACTTGCCAAGCTTATCGGCGGCAACGACCACGCCGGCGGCACTCGCGACCATGCGAAGGGCGCTCACCAGAAGCTCACGGAACAGGATAATGAACACGGACCACACGGTCACAGCGCCAAAATCCAAGAACAGCAACAGAGCCGAGAACACCAGCAGCTTATCGGCAATGGGGTCCAAGAATTTACCGAAGTCGGTAATCTCATTGCGCGAACGCGCCAGATAACCGTCGACCTTATCGGTGCACGACAGGATGACGTACAGAATGAAGGCGGCGCCGGCGAGCGGACCGTCGAAGGTGCTCCAATCCGTACCGGCAACACTCGTGTGAGACAGGGCCGAGACGATCATGAACACCGGAATAAAGACGATGCGCACACACGTCACGATGTTGGCGGGCGTCCAAACACTCGTCAGTTCCTTATTGCTCTCGTTAGCCACGACGCTCTCCTACTCCACAACATGACCGATAAGCTCGTAGCAAAAGCTATCGGTAAACTCGACCGTCAGAATATCGCCCACAGATGCCTCGCTGGCATCCAGGTGAACCGCACCATCGGAATCGGGAGCCTGGAACCAGGCATGTCCGATGAGCTCGGCGCCGTCCTCAGTCTCCTCGATACCGTCGACAATCACCTGGGCGCGCTCGCCCACATGTGCGGCGGTGGCGGCAAAACCGAGCGACTCGGCCAGGTCCATGGCCTCCTGGGCGCGCTCGAGCTTGACCTCTTCGTCGACCTGACCCTCCATCTTAGCGGCCAGGCTGCCCTCCTCCTGCGAGTAGGCAAAGACGCTCGTGTAGTCAAAGCCGACGGTGTCCATAAAGTCGATAAGGTCGCGGAACTCATCGTCGGTCTCGGTCGGGAAGCCGACCATGGCCGTGGAACGAATCACGATGCCGGGGATGCGCTCACGCAGATCGCGGAACAGGTCCTCGAGCTCCTGGCGCGAACCAGAACGGCGCATAGCCTTGAGTATGCGCGCGTCGCAGTGCTGCACGGGGATATCGATATAGGGCAGCACCTCGGGCGTATCACGAATGGTCTCAATGAGCTCGTCGGTCATGCCCTCGGGCTGCAGATAGAGCACACGGACCCAGACGTTCTGCGGGCGCACGGCCTCGGCGACGGCACGCAGCAGCTGCGCCAGATTGCGCGGCGAGTCCTCGGCGACGTCCTCGTCAGCAAAGTCGGTACCCCAAATACCCGTGTCCTGGCCGATCAGCACGATCTCGCGCACGCCGCCGGCAACCAAGTCGCGCACCTCGGAAATAATGCTCTCGGCATTGCGCGAGTGATAGCGACCGCGGATATAAGGGATCATGCAGAAGCTACAGAAGCGGTTGCAGCCATCGGAAATCTTGACGTAGGCGACAGCGCCCTCGACGGTGCGCTTGACCTGCGGAATATAGGCGGCAATCTCGCGCTCGACACCCAGCACGCCATCGATGACCGCCACGATGCCATCCTCCTCGTCGGCCTTCACAAAGGCAGCGACCTCGGGCAGCTCATCGGGCAGGTCGTCGCCATAGCGCGACGGCACGCAGCCGCACATAACGATGGGGCAAGAACGAACGCCGTCCTGAACCTCGTTGGCGAGCTCGAGCGTGGTCTCGATGCTCTCGGACGTTGCGGAGGCGAGGAACGAGCATGTATTGACGATGGCGATATCGGCATCCTGCGGGTCAAAAGCCTCCTCGTAGCCTGCGGCAGTCAAAAGAGAACGCATGCGGTCGGTGTCAACCTCGTTCTTAGCGCACCCGAGGGTGATGTAGAGCACGGAGCCCAACGGTGTATCCATGTTGGAGAGTGATCCTTTCGAATGATATTAGCGGTAGTTGGTGAACTGCAGCGGCTGGCCGTAGTCCTGGTCGCGCAGGAACTGGATCACGGTCTGCAACGCGTCCTTCGATGCAGAGGAAACACGCAGCTTGTCGGCCTCGATGGTCACCTTGACCTTGAGCTTTTGGTCCTTGATGTCCTTGTTGATCTTTTTGGCGGTTGCCTGGTCGATACCCTCGACGATATGGCCGAACACGCGCACGGTACTGCCCGATGCCGCCTGCGGAGCATCCCACGAGACAGCCTTGAGGTCGATGCCGCGCTTGATGAGCTTGGAGCTCAGGACATCGATGATCTGCTTGGAGACAAAGTCGGCCGGGGCGTTGATCGTAAAGAGCTTGTCGCCCTTCGAAAGCTCGATCGTGGCGCCGGAATCCTTAAGGTCATAGCGCTGGGAAATCTCGCGCGTGGTCTGCTGGAAGGCGTTATCGACCTCTTGCATGTTGACCTCGGACACGACGTCGAAGCTGGAATCTTTAGCCATGATGTTTCCTTTCGCGTACGAGCGACTTAATAGCTATCGTACGAATAGTCGGTAGAATCGGTGGGCATCTGACCGTCAGTTGCGGTATCGGCGCCATCCGTGGACTGGGCATCGGTGCCGTCGGTGGTGTCGGTGCCATCGGCGGTGTCGGCACCATCAGAACTTTCACCATTCTCAGAATCAGTCGTCTCCTTCTTGGGAACGGTGATCGTCACACGCGCCACGCCCGAGGTCTTGGTATCGTAACGGACCTTTTCGCCGTTCTTGGTAACGGTGACATCGGAAGGCTTGGACGTAGTGATCTCGATCGAGGACTCGGGCGTGTACTCCTGCTCAAAGGGGCCAGTCGCCTGGGCACCATAGACCGACTTGCCGTCAACCTTGACCTCAATCCAGGCGGTCTTTCCCTTGGCAACGGAGACCTTGACCTTCGTTACCTCGTTCTCTTCCTTTTTAGCCATCGTCTTGGTGGCGTCCGAATCGGTCGACTCATCCGTCGCCTCATCGGCGTCTTCGTCCTCGTCGACCGTTTCGGTCTTCTTAGATGACTTCTTGGTCGTCGTCTTGGTAACAGCGGGCGTCTCGGGCATGGTCTCGGGCGTCGAGGATGCGCAGCCGCGCAGAAGTACCACGATAAGCACGATCAGCAGCAACGCCACGGCACCGATACCTGCGTAGACGATACGCGGATCGAGCCCGTTGTTTTGAGGAGCACGGGAACCGCCGCGTCCACGACTGGAACTGCTGCGGCCGCCTCCCTGAGGCATACGACCACGATTGATATCGGAACGGCCGCGATAGCCGCCCTGGCCCTGAAGGCTGCGCTGACCCGAGCGGGGCGCAAGTTCACCGCGGCCTTGATAGCCACGCTGGCCCGCACGCGGAGCCGAAGAGCGCTGGCCATACGGCTGTGGTTGAGAGCGAAGACGCGGCGTCACCTGCGTGGTATCGGCGTCCGCATAGCCACTGCGAGAGCGTCCGGTGGAGATACCACGGTGACCGCGATCGGAATAGCCGCCGTCGCCGTAGCCGGCACGAGGGTCACGCGCCACGCCGCGGGCAGCGGGAAGCGCACGGTCCTCGGGCATCGGCGTACTGCGGAACCGGTCACGCTGCGAGCGAATCTCCTCGCCCGAACCCGTCTCGGTAATATAACCGGCCTGCTGAGGACGCTGTCCATAGCGGGTCGAACGACCGCCCTGAACCATCAGGAAGCGCCCGTTATCGACAGAGGAACGCGAATTGACATAGCCGGCGGCGTCCTGAAAACGACCACCCTGCTGCGACGTCTCGCGTTCGTATGCCATCAGGTCGTCAAAGTAGGCATTGACGACCTCGCGCGGATTGAGGCCCAAAAAACGAGCATAGCTCGAAATCATGCCCTGCGCATAGCCGCGCGGCGGCATCGAAGCAAAGTTACCGGTCTCGAAAAACTCGATGATCTGCGGCCTGATTTTGATGGTGTT
Organism: Collinsella aerofaciens; assembly: GCF_015554145.1. Taxonomy (GTDB): domain Bacteria; phylum Actinomycetota; class Coriobacteriia; order Coriobacteriales; family Coriobacteriaceae; genus Collinsella; species Collinsella aerofaciens_AA. Next base: position 27,730 of record NZ_JADNHZ010000004.1, read on the forward strand.
GGCGACCTGCTGAATGGAAAGGCCCATTCGGCGACGCTGCTCGAGCAGCATGTCACCAAAGCGTGCAGCCATCAGAATCCTCCAAACTCACGATCTTCACGTGCCATCTCGGCGTCGACAGATTCCAGCGCGGCAAGCCCCTCCTCGTCCAACAGGACCTCGCGCGGCTTGGAACCGTCGGGCGGGCCGACGACACCCTTTTCTTCCAGCATGTCCATAATACGCCCGGCACGCGCATAGCCAACCTTCAGACGACGTTGCAGGCCAGATGTGGAGCCAAGCTGCGATTCCACCACAATATGGGCGGCTTCCCAAATGAGTGGATCATCGTCTTGCGGCTCGGCTACTCCGGTGCGGACAATGCCTCCGGCACCCGCCATGGACATGGAAGCGGGCGCCACGGCGGACAGAATCTCCTCGTGGTAGTCGGGCTCGCTCTGCGACTTGACGAACTCGACAATCTCGTTGATTTCGTCGTCCGAGACAAAGCAGCCCTGGATACGGCGGGGCTTGCCCCAGTCGACCTTGGAGAACAGCATGTCGCCCAAACCGGTGAGCTTCTCGGCACCCATCTGGTCGATGATGACGCGCGAGTCGATGCCCGTGGCGACGTTAAAGGCGATGCGGTTGGTGATGTTGGCCTTGATGAGGCCCGTCACCACGTTGGAGCTGGGGCGCTGCGTGGCAACGATAAGATGAATACCGGCGGCACGGCCCAGCTGTGCAATACGAACGATCGAGGCCTCGACATCCTTACCGGCGACCATCATCAGGTCAGAGAGCTCGTCAATGATAATGACCAGATAGGGCATCTTTTGCGGCGGGTTATCGTAATGCTCAAACTCGCCGGCGGCCTGCTTTTCGTTGTAGGTCGAGATCTTACGAACGTTGAGACGCTCGAAGACCTTCAGGCGACGCTCCATCTCGGACACGGCCCATTGCAGAGCGCTCGCGGCCTGCTTGGGCTCGGTCACCACGGGCACATAGAGATGCGGCAGACCGTTATAGCCCGCAAGCTCGACGCGCTTGGGGTCGACCATGATCAGGCGAACGTCCTCGGGAAGGGCGCGCATGAGCAAGGTCGTGATAATGGAATTGATCATCACCGACTTACCAGAACCGGTCGTACCGGCAATCAACAGGTGAGGCATCTTGGCGAGGTCGGCGACAACCGGCGTGCCCTCGGCGTCGCGGCCGATGGCGAGCTCGAGCGGACCGCCCTTCACATAGGGCAGCACGTCGCCCAGATTGACGTTCTGGCGCTTGCGGTTGGGAATCTCGATGCCCACGAGCGAGGTGCCGGGGATCGGGGCAAAGATACGCACCGACTGGGCAGCGAGCGAAAGCGCGATATCGTCCTCGAGGCTCGAGATTTTGCTCACACGCTCGCCCTCACCGGGCTGCAGCTTAAAGGTCGTCACCGTGGGGCCGGCGATCCAGCCGACCACGCGGGCACTGCGGCCAAACTCAAGCAAGGTGGATTGCAGTGACTCAGCGGTCTGCTCCAGCTCCTTGTCCGAAGACGCGGCGGAAGCCGACTGCGGGTTGGCATGCAGGATTTCGAGCGGCGGAAGCTTGAGGCCGTCCTCCTCTTCGCCCTCGTTATCTGCGGCGCCGTCGTCCACTCCCCCATCACGAGCCGCAGCCGATTCGATAGCACTCGTGGCAGGCGCATCAGCAACCTTGGGATGCTTCAGGAAGTCGGGAATCTGAGGTGCGGCCGAGACGGGATTCACGGCAAACGGCGGCTCGGACTCGTCGATCTTATCGGGGTCGTCTTCCATCGAAAGCTGGCCGGTTACCTGGCCGCGCTTTGCATGGCGACGCGGCAGCAAAGTTGTCTTTGCGGTCTCAATCGGAGCCTCGTCGTCCTCGTCATCGCCCTCGGTGAGCTCAATCTCGCTATCGGACCAAGACGGGTCGGGCTCACTCGTATTGAGCTTAGGCGCAGACTTGCCCTTCTTGGCATGGCGGCGCGGCAACAGCGTGGTCTTGGCTCGCTCGGCTTCAACCGACTCGGATACGTCGACAAACGGGTCATCGTCCTCGTCGTCATCCAAAACCGGGTCGACATCGCCACCCATGACCGTGGTCACCGCGGCGTCAGTCCCCTTCTGGCGCAGAATGCTCAGGTGCGGACGAGCAACGCCGGGAACAGACAGGGCCTCTTCATCGCCCCACGGGCTCGCATTGACATCGGCACGTCGACGCTCGGCAAAATCGGCAGCGCGATCGCGTGCGGAGCGCAAAACGCCACCCACCGAAAAGCCGATAATGACCAAACCAACGACGACAAGCCCCAGCAAGACAACCATGGCGATAGGTTTACCCAGGGCATTTTGCAAGGCACTTGCGATAAAGGCACCAATGTAGCCGCCCGACACGGAAAGGTTCTGCGGCGTAAACATAAGGTCGCACGAATCGCTCGTGCCCGGCACCATCAGCGAAAGAATGGAGACGACAGCGATAAAGACCAAGGCGCCGCCCGCAACAGAGCGCACGTTGAGCGGCGAATCCTCACCCAAAAAGAGCGTGGCGGCAAACAGCAAGATGACGATCGGCAGCACGTAGGCGCCCAGACCAAAGCCCAGGTGGTAGAAACCGGCAACCGCAGCCGTCACGGGCGCTGTTGCCGGAGAGATCACGGCAATGAAGGACGCGATCGCCAAAACGGCGATGACCACACCGGCGATATCGCGATTGGCCGAAGGCTCGACCAAGGGCTCAAACTCATCGAACTCGGACTCGTGGCCCTTATTGGCACGCAGATGGGAACCGGCACCCTTAGCAGATGCCGGTTGGTTATTGGCCTTATTGCCTTTGGCGTTTTGTGCAGATCCGCGCGCCAAACTAAACCTCCATGACGACCGGGATGATCATCGGACGGGTGCGCGTACGGCTCCAGATAAAGTTAGAGAGCGAATCGCGCACGGCCTTGCGAATGGCATCGGAACCGCTGCTGGTAAAGCTAAACTTACCCTTCTCGATCGTCTTCATAATGGACGCGGAGGCATCCTCGGAGAACTGGTCGTCGATGGCAAACGAGACGCCGCGGCCCGAGAACTCGAAGGCCTCGATCTTCTTGTGTTTGAGGGAGACGATGGCAACGGCCGTGACCATACCGTCGTTGGCGAGCTTCTGGCGATCGCGCAGGACGATGGGGTCGGTATCGCCGATACGCAGGCCGTCGACGTAAACGACACCGGACTCGACGGGCGTACCGCGCTTGACGATACCACCGCGCATCTCGAGCGTGTCGCCGTTATCGAGGATAAAGATATGATCGTCCTTGAGACCCATCTTGCGGGCCAGCTGGGCATGGGCGCGCAGATGCACGGCCTCGCCGTGGACCGGCATAAAGTACGTAGGCTTGGCCATGGCCATCAGAAGCTTGAGCTCCTCCTGGCTACCGTGACCCGAGACGTGGACGAGAGCGCGGTTCTTATCCCACACGTCGCAGCCGAGCTTGGCCAGGCTGTTGACGACCTGCTGGACGGCCTTCTCGTTGCCGGGAACGGGAGTTGCCGAGAGGATAACGGTATCGCCCTCGTGGATGGAGAGCGTCTTGTGCTCGCCATTGGCCATGCGGGACAGGGCCGACAGCGGCTCGCCCTGCGAACCAGTGCACATGACGACGATCTTGTCGTCAGGCAGGTTATCAATATCGAAGGCATCGATGATATCGGCATCATCGATGTTGAGATAACCGAGCTCGCGCGCCACGCGGGTGTTCGTGAGCATGGAGCGACCGGTCACAACGACCTTACGGCCGCACTTGCGGGCGGCATCGCAGATCTGCTGCAAACGATGGATGTGGCTCGAGAACGATGCGACGAACACGCGACCCGGGGCGTTCTTGATGGCGTGCAGCAGGTTGGTACCAACCTCGGCCTCGGACTTGGTAAAGCCGGGAACCGTGGCATTAGTGGAGTCGGAAAGCAGCAGGTCGATGCCCTGCTTGGCAAAGCGGCTGATAGCGGCATAGTCGGGCGTAACGCCATCGATGGGCGTCTGGTCGAGCTTAAAGTCGCCGGTGTGCATAACGGTGCCCTGATTGGTGCGGATGAACACGCCCAGAGCGCCGGGGATGGAGTGCGTCATCGAGAAGAAGTCGAGCGAGATGCCGCCGAGGTTGACATGGCTGCCGCCCTTGACCTCGCGGAACTTGGGTGCGCGGATGCGGAACTCAGAAAGCTTGCCCTCGATAAAGCCAAGCGTCAGCTTGCTCGAGAAGATGGGCACCTTATTGTTGAGGTCCTGCAGCAGATACGGAAGCGAACCGGTGTGGTCCTCGTGGCCGTGAGTGACGACGATACCGCGGAGCTTCTCCTCGTTCTCCAGAACATAGGTGTAGTCGGGAAGCACCAGGTCGATACCAGGCTGGGAGTCATCCGGGAACATGAGGCCGGCGTCGACGAGCACCATGTCGTCGCCGCACTCGAAGACCGTCATATTCTTGCCGATGCCGTCAAGGCCGCCGAGCGGGATGATCTTCAAGGGAGATGATTTTTTAGCTGCCATAGGTTAGTGTGGTTTCCTTTCTTCGAAACGGGTCTGGAACAACCGACGGGGCGCTTCTGGCAAACCGACCGCCGGGAACGTACAAACATGCATCACCGAGTCGATGCAGTAACCACAGTATGATACCCATTTGCACAACAACAGACCACCCATGCATCAAAGCCCCATCTGAACCGGTCTATCCCGCCGGTTTCCCGTGGGGTGGGCACTGATGAAGTTTCCTGCTCTACAGTCCTGCTCACGACGGAGGCCACATTAAGTGGCCTCCTGTTCGTGCGGAACTCGCGATAAACTTCATCAGTGCCCGCCCCACGGGAAACCTGCCAAAAAGGGACAGGTTTGTTTTGGTCGGTTTTATCTGGGAAGATGCTGCTGCGGCTATCTACAGATCTGAAATCTGACTACTGAATAGACTGTCTAACTAAATAGCGAGCGGCACTAACCAGTCCTTTTGCTTGCGCCCGGGAGGGCCGCATATGAAGTTTATCGCGAGTTCCGCACGCAAAGGAAAGCACTTAATGTGCTTTCCGTCTTGCGCAGGACTGTAGAGCAGGAAACTTCATATGCGGCCCTTCCGGGCGCAAGCAAAAGGGCGACCCCTGTCCGGAGTCGCCCTTGTTGAGCTGCTTATGTGCAGTTGTTACTCGGCGTCGTGGTGACGGCGGGGCTTGCGGCCTCCGTTGTCGCCGGGACGGCGCGGACGGTCACTGCGCTCGGAGCGCTCGCGACGCGGGCGCTCACGACGCTGGAAGTGCTCGCCGTCGCCCTCGGAAGAACCCTCGGCGCGAGCCGGGGCCTCGGGCTTGTCAAGACGATCGAGCGAGATCTTGCCACGATCGTCGACCTCGATGACGACGACCTTGACCTCGTCGCCGACGTTGAGGACGTCCTCGACCTTCTCCACGCGGCCCTTGGCGACGCGGGAGATGTGCAGCAGGCCGTCCTTGCCGGGCAGCAGGTTGACGAAGGCGCCGAAGGGCTGGATGGAGACAACGCGACCGGTGTACTCCTCGCCCGGCTCGGGAACCTTGATGATGAGCTTGATACGCTCGACGGCCTGGTCGACGGACTCGCCGGTGCCGCCGACAAAGACGGTGCCGTCCTCCTGGATGTCGACCGAAGCGCCGGTCTCGTCCTGAATGCCGCGGATGACCTTACCGCCAGAACCGATGACGTCGCGGATCTTGTCGGTCGGAACCTGGATGGAGACGATACGCGGGGCGGTGCTGCGCGTGGTGTGGCGCGGCTCGGGGATTACATCGAGCATCTTCTGAAGGATGAAGGCGCGACCCTCCTTGGCCTGCTGCAGGGCGCGGGCCAGGATGTCAAAGGTAAGACCGGTGGCCTTGTTGTCCATCTGCAGAGCGGTGATGCCCTCGGTGGTGCCGGTGACCTTAAAGTCCATGTCGCCCAGGAAGTCCTCTAGACCCTGGATATCGGACAGGACCACGGTCTTGCCCTCCTCCTGGATCAGGCCCATGGCGATACCGGAGACCGGGCGCTTAATGGGCACGCCGCCGTCCATAAGGGCGAGCGTGGAGCCGCAGGTCGAAGCCATCGAAGAGGAGCCGTTGGACTCCATGACCTCGGAGACCACGCGGATAGCGTAGGGGAACTCGTTCTCGTCGGGGAGCACCGGAAGCAGGGCGCGCTCGGCCAGGTTGCCGTGACCGATCTCGCGGCGCTTGGGGCTGCCCATGCGGCCGGTCTCGCCGGTGCAGAACGGCGGGAAGTTGTAATGGTGCATGTAGCGCTTGCCCTCGGTGGGCTCGATGGTGTCCAGGCGCTGGCCCTCGTTGAGCATGCCGAGCGACAGGACGGAGAGCACCTGGGTCTGGCCGCGCTGGAACAGGCCGGAGCCGTGAACGAGCGGCAGATAGTTGTCCTTCACCATGATGGGACGGATCTCATCGGCGGCACGGCCGTCGACGCGCTCGCCGGTCTCGACGACCATGGTGCGCATAGCCTTCTTCTCGAGCTTCTTGAGCGCCACGGGAATCTCGCGCTCCCAAGCGGCCTGCTCCTCGTCGGTGAACTCGGCGCGGATGGACTCCTTCAGAGCCTCGACCTTGCCGATACGGGAGAGCTTGTCGGCGTCGCGAAGGGCGGCTGCCATCTCGTCGTAGTGGGCGAAGATGCGCTCCTGGACCTCCTCGACGGGCTGGTCGAGCGGGTACTCCTTCTTGACGATGGCGCCGTTGACCTGCTCCCACTCGGCAACAAACTCGTCCTGGGCCTGGCAGAAGGCGGCAAGGGCCTCCTGGCCAAACTTCATGGCGGCGAGCATGTCGTCCTCGGAGATCTCCTCGGCGCCGGCCTCGACCATCGAGATGAAGTCGGCAGAGCCGCCCAGCTCCAGGTCCAGGTCGGAGTTCTCGCGCTCCTCATAGGTGGGGTTGACGATAAACTCGCCGGTCTCCACGTTACGGCCGATGCGCACGCAGGCAAGCGGGCCCTCAAAGGGCACGCCGCCGAGCGTCATGGCCAGGGAAGCACCCATGACGTTGATGACGTCGAAGGGGTTGACCTGGTCGGCGACGAGCGAGGTAGCGACGATGTGCACCTCGTTGCGGAAGCCGTCCGGGAAGCTCGGGCGAATCGGACGGTCGATCATGCGCGCGGTGAGCGTGGCCTTCTCGCTGGGACGGCCCTCACGCTTGAGGTAACCACCCGGGATACGGCCGGCGGCGTACATCTTCTCGTTGAAGTCAACGGTCAGCGGGAAAAAGTCGTAGTTCTTGCGCTCCTTGGAGACGACCACGGTGTCGAGCATCGTGGTGTCGCCCTGCTTGACCAGGCAGGCGCCGGTGGCCTGCTTGGCAAGCTCGCCCGACTCAAAGGTGTAGGTCTTGCCGTACAGCTCAAAGGTCTTAGATACGAGTGTCATTGTTCTCCTTTACCCCACAGGCCCCTTGCCTGCAGGCTTCTCATGTGACGCGGGCCCCCTGCCCCCGCCACGCTTCAGAGCGTGATTGTTCGCGCCCTTACACAAAAAGAGCGCCCCGCTGCGCAGGACGCTCTTAGCATGTACAAATCCTACTGGATGTTGTCGCGGATGCCCAGAGCCTTGATGAGCTCACGATACTCGACGATGTCGTTCTTCTTGATGTAGGAGAGAAGACGACGACGACGGCCGACGAGCATGAGCAGGCCACGACGGGTGTGGAAGTCCTTCTGGTGGGACTTCATGTGCTCGGTCAGCTCCTTGATGCGCTCGGTCAGGATGGCGACCTGAACCTTGGGGTTGCCGGTGTCGACCGGGGTGTTACCGAACTGAGCAGTCAGCTCTGCCTTGCGCTCTTTGGAAACAGTCATTGTTTCACCTTTCGTTTCTTGTCGCCCGCGGGCGACGCTATTCGCCTCGGACTGGGAAGCCGCCGGTGGAGCGAGCATCCAAGGTCGAGGTACCAACAGGTCGGTATGTTACCACAAGCAGTCCGCGCCTGCGCATCATCACCGACCCAACATGAATTCCATCGCACGGAGACGTTGATCGGTGTGCGTCGCAGCCCACACGTGCGAAAGCCCCAGCAAAAAGGCAGCGGTATGGGGGTCGACCCTCTCGGCCATAAGCGCATCGAAGGTCATGGACATGAGGGCGCGCAGCCATGCGACCTCACCGGTCGACACCAGCTCGGCACCGGGCACGCTCGACGCGCACGACCCGCACATGAGGCCGCCCGCCTGGGGCGAAAAAAACGACAGCATCGGGTCTCCGCACAGCACGCATGCCGAAAAATCGGGTCGGTAACCAACGTGCGACAGCAATTTAAAGACAAAGGCCGCCACGAGCAGGTCCATATGTGCCGCGTCGAGCCCGCTGCCGACAAGTGTGAGCGCCCGCTGCGTGATGGCAAAGGTAAACGGGTCCTCGGCGTCCTCGAACGAGCACACGCGCGCGACCTCGGCGATCGCGCTTGCGGCGCATGTCATCTCGTAATCGGGAGCAGCGCCGAGCGGCGCCTCCATAAGCTCGGCCTGGGAAACCACGTCGAGCGACCGTCCATGCGCAAGCAGCAGATCAACGGTACAGAACATCTCGCAGCGCGCAGCCAGGCGTCCGCCGGGTTTGCGGGCGCCTTTTGCCACGGCACGAACCTGCCGACCCCGCTCGTCAAGCATCGTCAGGATCAGGTCCGTCTCTTTGAGCTTCGTCTTATCGAGCACGAGCACTTTCGTGCGATATGTACGAGAACCTGCCATTCGCGCCGCGTGTCCCTAATCCTCGGCGTTATAGCCAAAGCGGCGAATCTGGGCCTCGTCGTCACGCCAGCCGGCCTTGACCTTCACGTCCAGCTCCAAAAAGACCTGGGTGCCAAAGATGCGCTCAAGGTCGCGACGGGCGTCGATGCCGATATGTTTGATCATCTCGCCGCCCTTGCCGATGATGATGCCCTTTTGGCCCTCGCGCTCGACGTAAATGGTGGCGTGCACGCGCAGCACCTTCTTGGTCTGCTCAAGCGCATCGCAAATCACGCCCACGGAGTGCGGGATCTCATCACGGGTGCGGCGCAAGACCTTCTCGCGCACAAACTCGGCAACGAGCGTCTCATCGGAAGCGTCGGTACCCATGTCCTCGGGGAACCAACGCGGACCCTCGGGCAAAAAGTGCGCAACGGTCTCGATGAAGGCATCGACGTTAAAGTTCTTGACCGACGACGTCACGATCTCGTCGTCATATTCCATAAGCTCGTGGGCGGCCTTAAGCTGCTCCATGACCTGTGCGGGGTCGGCTTCATCGGCCTTGGTGAGCACCAGGACCTTCTTGGAACGGGCATTCTTGACACGCTCGGCAACCCAGGCGTCTCCCCTGCCGATCGGTTTAGTGGCATCAATCAAAAACGCGACAACATCGACATCGTTCAGCTCGAACAGCGCGCTCTTGTTGAGCTCGGACCCTAGACCGTCCTTGGGCTTGTGGATACCCGGGGTATCGACAAAGACCAGCTGGTAGCCGGGGCGGTTGACGACGGCGCGCATGCGACGGCGGGTCGTCTGGGCCACCGGCGAGGTGATGGCGACCTTTTTGCCATAGCAGGCGTTGAGCAGCGTTGACTTACCGGCGTTGGGGCGGCCAACCAAGGCCACGAAGCCACTGCGGAAACCGGGCTCAACGTCGCCAAAGCCCGCGAGGCTGTCGTCCTCGTCGCACAGGGCGTCGAGTTCCTCGTCGCTCATGCCCTCAAACGGGTCGAACTCCTCGACTTCCTCATAGGCCTCGGTCGCCTTAGCATCCGGGGACTCGTCGTCCAAAATCTCATCGGTAGGCTGCATATTGTCAGACATGGGAATCCCTTTCTAAATAAAGCCGAGCGAGTGGGCAAATACCAGCAAGCCCACAATCGCGGCGGTGATGGAAAGAACGTATACAGAGGCGGCGGCGATGTCCTTGGCGCGTTTTGCCAACGGATGGAGCTCCTGGGTCGCCAGATCGACAATGGCCTCCATGGCGGTATTGCACAGCTCGCCGTGAATCACCAGGCCGCAGCAGATGATAATCGTGGCCCACTCGGCAATGTCGAGCCCCACGATGCAGCCGGCAATGATGGTGCACACGCCCGCTACGAGCATAACCTTAATGTTGCGCTCGGTCTTGACGGCGGTGACGAAGCCCTCCATGGCGTAGGAGAACGACTTTAAAAAGGACGGATGGTCCTTGTTCGATCCGGGAATCATAAGCGGCTCCTAGTCGTGGGCATGATTGGTGATGGGGCCGACGTGAACGAGTTTGGGGTCCTCGCCGCGCTCGAGCGCCAGATCGCGCAGGATAGCGTCCTCGCGGGCCTCCATGACCTCGGCCTCGTCGTCCTCGATATGGTCATACCCCAGCAGGTGCAGCATGCCGTGTACGAGCATCAGGCGGCACTCGTCGGCAGGGCTATTGCCAAAGCCGGGGGCCTGACGGGCAATGACCTGCGGGGCCAAGATGATATCGCCGAGCTCGAGCGTCTCGTCGGCGGGAATATCCTCGTCAAAGGCCGAGTCGCATTCAAACGAGAGCACATCGGTGGTGCGGTCGATGCCACGCCACTCGTGGTTGAGCTCGTGCATCTCGTCCTCGTCGACATACGAAAGGGAAATCTCGACTTCACGTTCAACGCCCTCGGCGGCAAGCACAACCTCGCAGATGTGCTCCACCTCCTGCGCGTCGAGCAGCGTATCGAGCTCGGCATCGTTGCTGATCAATACACTCAACGGGACTCCTTTCGGTCGCGCGAGCGCTGCTCGCGCACGTCATCATAAGCATCATATGCCTCAACGATACGACCCACTAGGGCATGGCGCACCACGTCGGCGCGCTCCAGGTGTGCAAACGCCACATCGTCGACACGGCCCAAAATCTTCTCGACATCCGCCAAGCCACCACGACGACCCACCAGGTCGCGCTGGCTGAGGTCGCCGGTAATCACGAACTTGGAGTTGAATCCAAGGCGTGTCAGGAACATCTTCATCTGCTCGGGCGTGGTATTTTGCGCCTCGTCGAGCACCACGAAAGCATCGCTCAGCGTACGACCGCGCATGTAGGCGAGCGGGGCGATCTCGATCACGCCGCGCTCCATAAGCTCATCGGTGCGCTCACGATCCATCATGTCAAAAAGGGCATCGTAGAGCGGGCGCATGTACGGATCGATCTTTTCCTCGAGGGTGCCGGGCAAAAAGCCCAGGTTCTCCCCTGCTTCGACAACCGGACGCGTCAAGATCAAACGGCCCACCTCATGGCGCTTGAGCGCGGCAACGGCGAGCGCCATGGCCAGATAGGTCTTACCGGTACCGGCAGGACCCAAGCCAAAGGTGATGGTATGCGAGCGAATGGCATCCACATAGCGCTTTTGCCCAAGCGTCTTGGGACGAATGACACGACCGCGGTATGAAAGCAGCACGTCATCGCGAAGCGATGTGGCCTCATGCTCGCCGTCGCGCAAGACGGCCAGGCAGCGAGAGACATCGTCGGCAGACAGCGTGCGCCCGGCGGCCGCCTCGCGGAAAGCATGTTCGAAAAAACGCGCCACGAGTTCGACCTCGTCCGGGTCACCGCTCACGGCGATGCTATCGCCACGGGCGACCACGTGAGCGCGAACCAAACTCTCGAGCGCACGAAGGACGCCGTCGCCGGCGCCCAAAACGCGCGAGGGATCAATTCCCTCGGGAACGGTAAGTCTAATCTTCGAGGCTTCCATGGACCTCCCTGCGCGCATGGACCAAGCCGGAATCATCGACTCCGATGATAGCAACATCGAGCAGGCACGGGGCTGTAAGTCCACAGGTATCGTCAAGACGGGCATGATGGAACGAACCGAGCGTTAGGTTGTCACCATACTCGAGCACGGCACGCTCGACAGTGCCCACGCGACGACGAGCATCGGCAATAGCGAGCTCCTGCGCCGTGTCTCGCATACGACGGCTGCGCTCGGCCATAACCTCGGGCGGCACCTGGTCGGGCATGTCGGCAGCAAGGGTACCGGGACGCTTGCTGTAGCGGAACACGTGCATACGCGAGAAACCCACACGGCGGCACAGCGCCAGCGACTCCTCGAACTCCTCGTCCGTCTCACCAGGAAAACCGACGATGACATCGCACGAAAGAGACGCCTGGGGCAAGTTGGCGCGAATCATACGCACCGTGTCCTCAAAGGCCTCCGCACTATAGGGACGACCCATGCGATGCAGCGTCGCCGTACAGCCGGACTGCACGGGCAGGTGCAAAAACGGGGCGATACGCTGCGGATAGCGCGCCATAACCTTAAGCAGGCGCTCAGAGATATCCATGGGTTCGACCGAGGAAATGCGCACATGCGCAATAGTCGTGCGCTCCATGATGGCCTCGAGCAGCTCATCGATTTCGACATGCTCGTCGGTCGCGCTCTTGCCATCGTAGGCACCCAGGTTCACACCGGTCAGCACCACCTCGGGCACGCCGGCCTCCTGGGCCTCGCGAACTCGCTCAAGCACGGACTCGACGGGCACGGAGCGCTCGGGGCCGCGCGCCTTCCACACAATGCAATAGGTGCAGCGATGGTTGCAGCCGTCCTGGATCTTCACGCCCAGGCGAGAGCGACCGAGCGCATCGACCACCTCGTCATCGCTGCAGGCGGGAACGCTATCGGACTCAACGCCCAGCACCTCGCAGACACGTTCGGCGACATCGATCTTGGACGGCTCGGCGATCACGCGATCCGAAAGCTCCAACAGCTCCTCGGGATGCAAATTGACCACGCATCCGGTCACGACCACATAGGGCTCGTTTGGATGGGCCAGCGCATGACGGACGGCCTTACGGGTCTTCGCCTCGGCCTCGCCCGTAACGGCACAGGTGTTAATGACGATCAGATCGGCATCGTGGGGCTCCACCATAGCAAAGCCCAGGCGCATAAGATCAGCAGTGATACGGTATGACTCAACCCGGTTGACACGGCAGCCGAGGTTGACGACGGAAATATGGGGTGCGAGCACGCGGGCTCCTTAATCGAGGATATCGTCGAGGGCACTCTTGATACGGTCGGTCACCGACTTCTTACCGGAAGCGACGTCATCGCCCATCTCATCGGCAAAAGCACGGAGCAGCTCGCGTTGCTTATTGGAAAGATTGGTGGGAACGACCACGCGCAGTTGCACGATCAGGCGGCCACGCGAACCGCCACCGCCAATGCGCGGCATGCCGTAATTATTGACGCTCACGGTGTCGCCGTACTGGGCGCCGGCGGGAACCGTCACCTTAACGACCTCGTCGGGCATAATGCCCTCGACCTCGATCTCGCAGCCGAGCGCAGCCTGCGCAATCGAGATATCGCTCACCAGGTACAGGTCATCACCGTTGCGCTTAAAGCGCTCATGGTCGGCGACGCGCACGTTGACAATCAGGTCGCCCGAAGGCTCGCCGCGAAGGCCGGCCTCGCCAAAGCCGCTCACGCGCAGCTGGCGACCGGTCGAAACGCCGGCGGGAATATCGATGTCGATCTTTTCGTGCGAAGGCGTGCGGCCCTGACCGTCGCAGGTCTCGCAGGGATGGTCGATAACCGTGCCCTCGCCATGGCAGTCGGGGCAAGGCGAGGAAGACTGAACCTGACCCAAAAACGATCGCTGAACCGTCGTGACGTAGCCCGTACCGTGGCAGCGACTGCACTGCTTTTCCTGTGCACCCTCGGCCCTACCGGTACCGTTGCAGTCCTCGCAAGGAGCAAGGCGATCATAGCTGATCGTCTTTTTGCAGCCGAGCGCCGCCTCCTCGAGCGTCACCGAAAGCGAGATGGCCATGTCACGTCCGCGACGACGCTCACGACGGCTGCGGGCGCCACCACCGGCGCCACCGCCAAAGAACGACGAGAAGAGGTCGTCCATACCCATGCCGCCAAAGATATCGTTGATGTCGACATAACCAGAGCCACCGGGGCCGTCCGCGGTGCCGTAACGGTCGTAGTTAGCACGCTTCTGCTCATCGGAAAGAACGGAATAGGCCTCGTTGAGCTCCTTGAACTTGGCCTCGGCCTCGGGATCGTCCGAAACATCCGGATGTACGGTACGGGCCTTCTTTAGAAACGCACGCTTAATCGTCCGCGCGTCGGCATCCCTGTCGACGCCAAGCACCTCGTAGTAATCCCTATTTTCCGACACGACCGAATCCTTCCGACTTTCATTATTGTCACAGTGCGTCCTATACCCAAGCTGGGCCGACCGCAAACAAAGGGTTTGATGTTATTGCATTTGATACGGCGAAAGCATGGCCCGTTGCGAGCAGCTCGCGAACCAAACCGACACGAGCGCGAACATGAAGCCGTTGGCAAAACCGTTGGCAAACTGCATCGCACCGCGCTTCCACCACAGCAGGCTGCGATGAAGCACACCGTCCGAAAGCACCATGAACAGGCCCATGGTAAAGGGGATAAAGCACATCACGGCAAAGGCCGAGAACACGCCCGAGATGGCCGACAGCACCAAAAACGGCGCCACGATGCCCATCAGGTAAAAGCCAGTACGGGCCTTGCCTTCCAAGCGCTCGGCCTCAACATGGGCGCGGCCGACCAAGTCGCCGCCCGCGGCACCGTTAGTGCCAGCATGGCCCATGCCGCTAATGCGGACCTCGTCGCCATCGTGCGTGCCGGCAGGAAACTCAATCGTCTGCTCGGAGGTTACGCGAGTACGACCGCTGCCACCGCAATCAGGGCAGGGATCGGCCACGACTTTACCGGAACCGCCGCACTCGGGGCAGACCGACTGGAACGTGCCCGCACCAAACAGGAAGGACAGGTCGACGTCGATGTGGCCGCGGCCACCGCAGCTCGGGCAGGCATGTGCATGCTCGGACGAAACAGAGCCCGAGCCGCCGCAGTGACCACAGGTATCGAAGCGCGTGTAGCGGACGGTCTTGCGGGCACCGCCCTTGGCCTCCTTGGCGTCGAGTTTGATATCGACGACCACGTTGGCGCCGTTCTCGGGATTGTAGGCAGCCTGGCCGCGACGCTGCTGGCCCCAGGCGCCACCAAAGGGAAAGCCGCCCTCAAAGGGATTGCCATAGCCCGTGCTGCCGGCGTAGCCGCCACCATAGGGCGAAGCCGTAGGAGCACCGGCAAAGGGATTGCCAGAACGCATGGCGTCGTAGCGCGCACGTTTTTGCTCATCCGAAAGCACGGCGTAGGCCTCGGAAACCTCTTTAAACTTTTCCTCGGCATCCGGCTCTTTATTGACGTCCGGATGGAGCTTACGGGCCTTTTGCTGGAAGGCCTTTTGAATATCACGCGAGGTGGCGTCCTTGGAGACACCCAGAATCTCGTAGTAATCTTTTTCGTTCATCGTCGCCATGCGCGGCAACCTCCTGCTCACAGCAGCGTATATATTCCGGTAATTCTACCCGAGCGGCCTAAGCTAGATCCCAAAACAGCTCGAACAGAACATTTCCATCGAGCCAGCCCAGATGGGTCGGCGCCAGACGAGCTCGAACATGGCCCGCGACGACATCTGCCGAAGTGAAGGGTCCCTCATGACCCCAGAGCGTCTCGGGCACCCAAGTGGCAAGACCCAATTCGAGCGCACGATCGCAGGCAGCTGCCAGCTCGCCCGTTGGGATGACGCAAGCTGCACGAGCCAACAGGTCGGACGCAACACCGCGCGTCATGCGACAAGCGAGCATCAAGTCTTCGGCGACAGCCTCGCGCTGCGACAGATATTCGGCCTCGAACGCCGTCGCGTCATCGTCACGTTGCACCAGACGCACGCGGTACGCATCGCCTCGAGAAGACACGCCGGGGAACAAACCTGCAAGACGGTCGAAATCCTCGTCGTCGAGCATGCCCGCGGCAGAACGACCCAGGCCCAGGTAGCCCTGTCCGGTCCAGTAGGCAATGTTATGGGCGCACTCATGGCCATCGAGCGCGTAGCTTGCCACCTCATACGGATGATAGCCGGCCGCACCCAGGCGCTCACGCGCCGCGTCCATGCACGAAGCCTGAAAATCCTCGTCGGGCTCGAGCGACTCGTCACGGCACGCCATGCGATAGAGTGGCGTGCCCTCCTCGAGCGTGAGCGGGTAGACCGACACATGATGAGGCGCCGCCGCCAACACGACATCGAGCGTGCTCCGCCAGCTTGCGGCCGTCTGCCCGGGAAGGCCGCACATCAGGTCGCACGACACATCGAGGCCAGCATCCTTCACCGTCGCGATAGCCGCAAGTGCCCGATTAGCATCGTGAATGCGGCCAATAGCGGCCAGCTCGGTATTGTCGAGGGTTTGCACGCCCAGAGAGATGCGCGTGACACCCGCCTCGGCAAGCGCGGTGGCGAGCTCAGCGGTCAGGGACTCAGGATTGGCTTCGCAAGTAAATTCAACGGGTTTGCACCACATGGAGATACGCCGGGCAAGTTCCACCAGGCGCTCCCCTGCCAGCGACGGCGTGCCGCCGCCTACGTAGACTGTGCGGACCTGCCCGAGTGCCCCAGCGTTGCCAAAGGCATCGAGCCGCGCATACAGCTGCTCAAAATAGGCATCGAGCGCAGCATCCAGGTCGCACGGAGCAAAGCTGCGCGAGTCAAAGTCGCAGTACCGGCACTTTTGGGCGCAAAACGGCACGTGCACGTACAGCGCGGTAACGGCCACCGTTAGGCCTCCAGCGGATGAGCAGGCACCGACTCGCCGGCGGCAAGCGCGGCCTCGCAGACCACCACGTCGCGCTCGATATCATCGACCAGCGCCATAAACTCCTCGTACGTAGAGCAACGCACCACCTGAGCGCGCCAGGCGGCGGCATGGGGCATGCCCTTTAAGTACCAGCTTGCGTACGTGCGAGCACGCGACATGAGCGGCAGAAGCTCATGCGTCAACGTCAGGTGCTCGCGCAGAGCCTCCAGGCGCTCGACCGAGGAGCGAGAAGGAACCGGCATGCCATCGAGTGCAAGGGCTCGGGCATCGCCGAACACCCACGGATTGCCGTAGATGCCGCGCGCGATAAACACCGCGCTGGCACCCGAGCCGTGCAGATGCTCAGCAGCGTCCTCGGCCGAGAACACATCGCCCGAACCAATCACGGGAATCTCGACAGCGTCGGCAACCTCATCGACGACCGACCAATCGGCCTGGCCCGTATAGAGCTGCGTGGCACAACGACCGTGCACGGCAACTGCGGAGGCGCCCACCCCTTCGAGCATCTGGGCAAACGTTGCGGCGTTGCGATCCTCGGCATAAAAACCCTTGCGGATCTTCACGGTCACGGGAACATGCGCCGCGCCCACCGCTGCCTCGACGATTCTTTCGGCCAGGTCGGGCGTGCGCATAAGCGCCGAGCCCTCGCCCTTGGTAACGACCTTGCGAGCCGGACAGGCCATGTTGATATCAATCAATGACAGGCGATCGCCAACGCGCTCCTCGACGGCGGCAACGGCGCTCGCAAACTGCTCGGGCTTGGAGCCAAAGAGCTGCACGCAAATCTGCTGCTCCTCGTCGGCCGGTAGCACCAGGCGCCAGGTCTTGTTGCTGGCATAGGCAAGGCCCGCCACGCTCACCATCTCGCTGTAGGCAAGGTTGGCACCGCGGCGGCGGCACATGATGCGATAGGCAGGGTCGGTCACGCCCGCCATGGGAGCCATAAGGAACGGCTGCTCGGCATAGGCGCCCAGCAGCCGCAGACTATATTCGGAAAGAGCCATAGTCCTACTCGTCCACCTTGAGGATCGCCATAAAGGCCTCCTGCGGGACCTCGACCGATCCGATGGCCTTCATACGCTTCTTGCCCTCTTTCTGCTTCTCGAGCAGCTTGCGCTTACGCGAGATATCGCCGCCGTAGCACTTGGCAAGAACGTCCTTGCGACGCGCCTTGACGGTGGAACGGGCGATGATCTTGTTGCCGATAGCACCCTGGATGGGCACCTCGAACAGCTGACGCGGGATGATCTCCTTGAGCTTGTCGCACAGGCCACGGGCCAGGCCATATGCCTTGTCCTTATGGACGATAAACGACAGCGCGTCCACCTCGTCGCCCGAAAGCAGGATGTCGAGCTTGACGAGCTCGGAGGGACGATACTCGTTGAACTCGTAATCGAGCGAAGCATAGCCCTTGGTACGGCTCTTGAGCTGGTCAAAGAAGTCCAAGATGAGCTCGGCGAGCGGCATATCGAAGCGCATCTCGACCGATTTGCTCGTCAGGTGGATCATGTCGGTTGTGACGCCGCGGTGCTCGATGGCGAGTTGCATGACAGCGCCCGTGTACTCAGGCGGGCAGATGATCTTTGCCTTGAGGTAGGGTTCCTCGATACGATCGATGCGTGTGGCCTCGGGAAGGTCCTGCGGACTGCGGACATCGATCATTTCGCCGTCGGTCTTGTAGACGTGATAGTCAACCGAGGGACTCGTGGCAATGAGGTCCAGGTTGAACTCGCGCTCCAGGCGTTCCTTGACGACTTCCATGTGCAGCAGGCCCAGGAAGCCCACGCGGAAGCCAAAGCCGAGCGCCACCGAGGTCTCGGGCTCCCACACCAACGACGGGTCGTTGACGTGCAGTTTATCGAGCGCGTCACGCAGGTTCTCGTAGTCCTTGTTGTCGATCGGGAACAGGCCCGTGTAGACCATGGGCTTGGCCTCGCGGTAGCCCGGCAGAGGCTCGGGACAGGGGTTCGAAGCCCACGTAAGGGTATCGCCCACGCGCACAGCCTCGGGGTCCTTCAGACCCGTGACCACATATCCGACCTCGCCGACCGTCAGCGCGTCGACCGGGGTCTCGGCGGGACGCTTGACGCCCACACCGTCGACCAAAAAGTCGCCCTTGACCTGCATCATAAGCAGGGTATCGCCCTTTTTGATAGAGCCGTCAAAGACGCGCACCGTGGCGACGACACCACGATACTCGTCGAAGTACGAATCCAGGATGAGTGCCTTGAGCGGCGCGTTCGCATCGCCCTTGGGCGGAGAGATCAAAAAGACAATGGACTCCAGCAGATCGTGGATGCCCTCGCCGGTCTTGCCCGAGACGCACACGGCATCATCGGCAGGGATTGCCAGGTCATCCTCGATCTCGGTCTTAACCTCATCGGGATGGGCCGAGGGAAGGTCGATCTTGTTGATGGCCGGAACAATGTCCAAGTTGGCGTTCATGGCGAGCGTCGCGTTGGAGACGGTCTGCGCCTCGACACCCTGAGTGGCGTCGACGACGAGCACCGCGCCCTCACAGGCTGCCAGCGAACGCGAGACCTCGTAGGTAAAGTCCACATGGCCCGGCGTATCGATCAGATTGAACTGATACGTCTCGCCATCGTCGGCGTCATAGGACACGCGGACGGCGTTGGACTTGATCGTGATGCCGCGCTCGCGCTCGATATCCATGGTGTCGAGCAGCTGCGACTCCATGTCGCGCTCGTCGACGGTATGGGTGAGCTCGAGGATGCGGTCGCTGATCGTGGACTTGCCATGGTCAATGTGCGCAACGATTGAGAAGTTGCGGATGTGGGAAATGTCAATTGAAGTATTCATGCGGACTATCTTACCCGAGCGGTACAAAAAATGGAGCCTGTTCCATAAAACAGGCTCCATTTATGCGCGTAATCTGTGTGGTGTGAAATTTACAACTTAGGCGTTGATGCTGTTCACGAGCTTGGCAAGACCGGACTTGCGGTTGGAAGCCTGGTTCTTGTGGATAACATGCTTGGCGGCAGCCATGTCAAGACGCTTGGTAACGGTCTTGAGGGCAGCCTGGGCCTTCTCGGCGTCGCCCTCGGCAACGGCGGACTGGACGTGCTTGGTCAGCGTCTTGAGCTCGGACTTGACAGCCTTGTTACGCATGCGAGCTGCCTCATTGGTGCGGATACGCTTCTTCTGAGACTTGATGTTTGCCACTTCTGGAGTTCCTTTCGAGTTCCTTGCAAAAAATGTATGACACCTCTGAGACACGGTGAGGTCATGCAAGCGCCTACTATAGCACGCTCCCCCTCAAAGGGATAGAACGAATTTGTCAAATAGGCAGGTATCATCACGATTTTCTCAAGATGTTCGTAATCCAGAGCAAAAGCGCCGTCTGAGAATCGGCCGAACCCTTGAGCGCGAGCTCCACATCGACCGCACCCTCGAGCGCTGCGATGAGCTCTGCCATCGAAAAGCGACGTGCCCAGGTCAGGTGATTCTTGACCTGCCAGGACTGGAGCTTGAGCGTTGCGGCCAGCTCACGACCCTGTCCGCGCGCATCGAGCGCCTTGGCAACGATCAGCTCACGGATGCGACCGCATAGCAGCGTATAGGTCCACACGTAGCTCTTGGAGGGCAGAAGCTTAAAGAGCTCGAGCGAACGCCGCATATCGCGAGCCGAGACCGCATTGAGAAAGTCCCAGGGTTGAACCTCGGCCGTACGTACAATCCAGCGCTCAACGTCGGCAAGCTCAATCTGGGGCGCCTCGACCATCTGGGCAAGCTTAGCCAAGTCGTTATCGAGCATGCGCGTGTTTTCACCCGAACGCGAGACGAGTTCCTCGGCGGCCGCCATCGAGATCGACTTGCCGTGCTGCGTCGCCATCTGCTGCACGCGGCGCGGTAGCTCCCAGCGCTTGGTGCCGGAGCAATCGATCACGGCCTTCTTGTCGATCTTGGCGATCGCCTTATACAGGCGCGTATTCTTGGCAAGTGAGTCGGCGATGATGAGGCAGACCGTTGTTGGGCTGGGACTCGCCAGATACCCAACGAGCGGCTCCGAGACCGCCTTGGCGAGCTTTGAGCAGCCATCGAGGATTACCAGACGAAACTCGCTGCCCATCGGAAAGGTGTTGAGCGATCCGATAATGGACTCGATATCGGGGTCCTTGGTCATGTCTCGCTCGTCGAGGTTGAACTCGACCATACCCGATTTTTCCAGACGCGCTTTCATACGCGAGACGGCGTGGTCGCGCTTAACTCCGTCGGTACCGACGATCAGATATGCCGGTAGCAAACCGGTTTCGGACATTGCGCTCCCCTCCCGCAGGCCTTCGTATTCGTTCCGTGCCATTCTAGCCCAGGGGCCCACCACACGCCAACGACGTCGTCACGGTCGCTGGCATCGCATCGCAAAGCCATTCGCAGTCGGTGTGACGGTAATGTCGCCGTGTTCGATGGTACACGCGAACACACCACCCGCTTCCTTAACGGCATCGATGCAGGCATCGGACGGATGGCCGTATCGATTCCCCTCACCGGCGCTTGCGAGGGAAAGCTCGGGCTTCAGGACGTCCAGCAACTCGCCATCGACTGAAACCTTGGAGCCGTGATGCCCAAGTTTAAGGACATCGATATCCCCCACCTCCTGCATGAATTCCCGTTCTTGGTCGAGCTCGGCATCACCGGTGAGGAGTATGCGCAGGCCCTTGCCTTCCTGAACATAAGAGAGCAGAAGGACAAGCGAGTCCTCATTTCCCTCGCCATCCACGGACTCGAATGGCCACATCACGCGGGCGCAAAATGAGCCGATGTCGACCATATCCCCACGGCGCACCTGCCGATACTCCACGCCAGGTCGGTTCAATACCTCGGCAGGAGCATCCTCCAGCGCATCCGCGGCCACGGCAATCGTTCCGACCGAAAACTGTTCGAGCACGGCAGGCAGACCACCCCAGTGGTCCTCATCCCAATGCGTCACAAAGACGGCGTCGATATGGTGCACGTTATTGCGAACCAACGCCGCCACCACGCGCTCGTCGAGTCCGCAGTCGACAAGTGCAACTGCGCCGCCCTGGCGGATAAGAATCGCATCGGCCTGGCCCACATCGAGCACCGTCACCGAAGGCGGAGCGAATCGATCCCAATAGACGTACGGAATCGCAGCCAAGAGCATCAGGCATGCAAGCCCCACCGCCATAGGACGTGCACGGGGACGCGGCCACCAGACCAGCAGAACCGCCAGAAAACACGGCACTAGGTAAATCCACATGCTATCGGGCGGCACGCTCACGTATGCACCCGGCACGGCGGCAAACAGTTGCTCGAAGAACAGCGCGCAACGGGCGGCAATCATGGGCACAACGAGCGCCCAAGTCCGCAACGGTGCCACGAACGAAAAGGGAACCAGCACGATCGACACAGCGAGCAGAACGCTCACCACCGGACCGATGACCGCATTTGCCAACGGAGCAATGAGCGAGAATGTACCGAAGGCAGGAATGGTAATGGGAAGTGTCGCCAGTTGCGAGCACAGCGTGACGGAAAGCACGCTGGCAACGCCCGATGGCACACCTAGCTCACCCAAAGCGTAGGTCGCATAGGGACAAAAGCACAGAATGGCTAAGACGCTGGCGCATGAAAGCTGAAAGCCCATCTCGAACAGCACCGTCGGCCGCAGTAGCACAAAGATGGACATGGTTACGAAGAGTGCCGAAAGGCCGTGCCGACGACGCCCCGCGCCGTTTACGACAAGCGTCACGAACACCATGCAGCACGCGCGCACGGCCGAGGGAGACGCGCCCGTAAAGGCAGCGTAGCCCACAAGCGTTATCGCCAATATCGCCCGCTGAAGACCACGTGAGCACCGAGTCTTTTGCAATACACCCTCGATTACAAACCCCACGATAGCCAAATGGCTGCCCGAGACGGCGATAAGATGCGCCGTTCCCGTCACCGAAAACCAGTCGCCCGCCGGCTGGGCGCGCAGCTCGGCCGAACGACCGCAGACGACACCGGCTATGAGCGCACGCGCCGGGTCGGTCGCAGGCGCGATGGACGCAAGCAGCCCATTTCGCAGCCGAAGCAGCGGCCTCGGAGAACCCTCATCGACCGACACAATCCGAACGGCTTTAACCTTGCGTACCTCGCCTCGAAGCACGCGCGATCGTCCATACGCATCGTTCTCAAAACGTGACACGCGACCGATAACACGCACGTGCGCCCCGACCTTGAACTCACGGTCACACGATAGGCGAACCGTTGCCAAGTTCTTACCGTCCGAGCGCGCCTCGCAGGTATAGGAATACACGTCGTCATTTATGGATGGGTCACCCTGCACGACAAACTCGAGACTGCTTGCCGCTCGACCGTCGAGCGTCTTCGAGGCGTTGAGCGCACCCACGGCCCACCACGCCGAAACGACCGCACCCGCTATGAGACCGACGGACGCGGCATACAGCCACCGCTTCAAAGGGGCAAGCCGCGCACAAGATTGAGCCAGCACAACGAATACCGCAGCCGCAATGGGAATGGCTATAAGCAATGTGACGGGCGCTGGCTGCTCTCCCAGCAGCAAATCGGCTGCCATGTTAAGCACCAATCCGCAGCTCGCACACAAGCCGGCACAAATGGCCATCGTCCACGGAATCAGGGGCCGCGGAGGCATCACGTGCTCTCGCTCGGTCGCACTCATACGCAGATGCAATCTTTGATTTTGGCAAGCTTCTTCTCGCCGATTCCCGACACGCGCATCAGATCGTCAACCGAAGCAAAAGCACCGTTCTTTGTCCGCTCATCGATAATCGACTGTGCCATTGAGGGACCGATTCCCGAGAGCGTCTGCAGCTCTGCCGAGCTTGCCGTATTAATGTTTACTAGGCCTGTTGCGCCACCGACGCCTGATGATGCGGAAGTCCCACCATCAACACCGGCTTCCGCAATGGACACCTGCTGCTCCCCTACCGTTGGAACGTGAATTTTTTGTCCATCAGTGACCTTGGATGCACGATTAAGCCCCGTAACGTCTGCTTCGGGCGCCAGCCCGCCGGCGGCATCAATCGCCTGAGCCACCCGCGCCCCGTCTTTGAGGCGATATACACCGGGTGACACCACGGCGCCATCAACATCGACATAGACCTCTGCCGCGGCAGACGCCTTAGGCGAAGAGCCTTCAGATGTCTTTCCACTCGAAGCATCGCCGGATCCCGGCTCCACTAACGTGCCCGAACCATCAGTGCGCTCAAACGACACACCGCCGGCACCGCCGCCAAAGTTCGCCATTGCCAGTCCACTCGCCATCGCAATGACGACCAGTATCGCCATCACCACTGCCTTATGACCGAGCAGTTTGCCCGCCCAGCGGTCCATCTTTTTGACTCGTTCGTGTTGTTCGCGCTGCGCCATAGCAAAACCTCCCAACACCATCGTGTCAGGAAACGAACGCCGCAGCTTCCGCACGTCCACACCGGTTTTCGCGGTCAAACCAAAAGCTGACCAAAACCTTACGAAATAATGTCCATTTATTCAGGCACACGTCAGCAAATGAACACTTAGCCGCAAAATGCCCAGATAGCAAAAGACCGACGATGCAGGCGCATCGTCGGTCTATGCACATATTTACTCGTGATCTTGGTAAATCTCACGCGGAGCAAGCTCAGAATGTTTGCGTTTTAAGGTCTTAGGGGCCTTGTACGTGTTGCTCTCGAAGTCGATGTACTCGGTCTGCTTGAGCAGACGCTCAATCATCTCCTCGTGATCAAACAGTTCCCAGGCCTCATGCACGGCATCGAGTTTAGCGTGCGTCTCGGGACGGCGTGGCATAAACAGCGTGCAGCAGTCGGGAGCGGCCTCAGTCGAGATATCGAACGTACCGATCTCCTCGGCGCGTGCGATGATCTCCTGTTTGTCCGAACCGATGAGAGGACGGAACACGGGAATCTTCACGGCTTCGTTGACGGCCATGATGTTCTCAAGCGTTTGGGAGGCAACCTGCCCAAGCGATTCGCCCGTAACGATGGCCCTGGCACCCTCGATGTGTGCAATGCGCTCAGCAACCGAATACATAATGCGGCGATACATGATCACGCGCAGGTTGCTGGGACAGGTGACCGAAATCTCACGCTGGCAGTCGCCAAACGGCACCACGTACAGGCGGCCGATCTGGACACCCGGCTCAAGCGCACGGATGATGTCCTGCACCAGGTATTCACTCGTGTCGGGCGTCTGCGGACGACCGGAGAAATGCACCGGTACGCACACCGCGCCGCGACGCGCGAGCATCCAGGTCGCCACCGGAGAATCGATACCCGACGACAGAAGCGTCACGACCTTGCCGGCAGAACCCACCGGAAGGCCGCCAACGCCGCGCTCGGAGCGCGCATACACGTAGACACTACCCTGAACCACCAGAACGTGCACCATCGCGTCGGGGTCGTGCATCTGGACCTTTTTATCGGGAAACGCCTCACACAGCACCTCGCCAACCTGTCGATTGATATCGATCGAGGTGAGCTCATAGTCAGTATTGGAGCGCTTGGCGTGCACCTTAAACGAATCGAAGGAACCAAACTCGCGCAGCGCCTTCACAGCGGCGGCGCAGTACTCCTGCGGGTCGCGGTTGGTGTGATACGCCAAAGACACACGGGCAACGCCGGGGACGGTGCGGATGACACGCGCCGCCTCGTCGGCCTGATGCTCGTTAAAGGTCACGAGGATATAACCGGAAATTCGAGACACGGCGTTCACGGAAAAGGCGGCCAAGGCCGCCTTGATGTTATCCATGAGGATATGCTCAAAATGTGCGCGGTTCTTGCCCTTCAGCCCAACCTCGTGATAGTGGACTAGGCAGACGCGAGCCGCCATTTAGGCTTCAGCAACCTTGTGGCCGAGCGCCTTCTCGTAACGGGCCTCGTCGTAAGAGATGTCGCCGTCGACAATCTCGTCCATAGCCATCGAGATGGTATCGGCACCGGAAAGCCCGATGGTGATGTCATCGACATCCTGAACGGCAAGCACGCGGTTGTGCTGGCCACGCAGCATGCTATTGATGTCGCAGGCGCGCTTGGAGGCAAGCGAAGCGAGCAGGAAGCGGTTGTGATCGGTCTTCTCCAGAAGATCGTCAATGCAAGGCTTTACAACGGACACGGACCTCAGATCCTTTCATGCATATCGAGAACGCGAACGAGCTCATCGGTCGCGCGGTCGAGATCGTCATTCACCACGACGTCGTCGTAGCGGTCGGCAAGGGCAAGCTCATCGGCGGCGTTTGCCATACGCAGCTCAATCGTCTCGGGCGTCTCGGTACCGCGACCGACTAGACGCTCGCGGAGCACCTCAAGCGAAGGCGGCTTGATAAAGATCAGCACGGCCTCGGGGAAACGCTCCTTCACCTGCAGGGCGCCCTGGACATCGATCTCCAAAATCAGAGACGAGCCCGAGGCGAGCTTGGATGTGACCTCGCTCACCAACGTGCCGTAGCAGTTACCGTGGACCTCGGCCCACTCAACAAACTCACCGTTTGCCACGCGGCGGTCGAACTCCTCGCGCGTCAGAAAAAAGTAGTTGACGCCGTCGACCTCACCTTTGCGTGGTGCTCGCGTGGTAGCCGAAACCGTCAGACCCAGGTTCGAGCGGCGCTCGCGCACACGAGTGACGAGCGTACCCTTGCCTGCGCCTGACGGTCCAGAAATCACAAAGAGCTTGGAATCCTGAGCGCTCACTTATTTGGTCAGCTGCTCGAGGAGCTGCTCGCGCTGACGGACACCGAGGCCCTGGACGCGACGAGTAGCGGAGATACCGAGCTCCTCCATGATCTTGGCGGCCTTGGCCTTGCCATAACCGGGGAGAGACTCGATGAGGGTGGAAACCTTCATGCGGGAAGCGATGGGGTCATCGGAGTTGAGCACGGACTCGAGGGACTTCTCGCCCTTCTTGATCTGCTCGCGTAGCTCAGCGCGGGCGTGACGTGCGGCAGCAGCCTTCTCAAGAGCCTGCTTGCGCTGCTCGTCGGTAAGCTGAGGGAGTGCCATTCGTACCTCCAAATAGTTGGGTTATATCTGATTCAATAATTGGCATTTTAGCACGTAGAACGTACAAAATGCCTAATCGCGGCTCCATAGGTTAGACGATACCCGCAAAAAGTGCAATATACTGCGCCCAAAGTTAAGCCCCTGACCTGCGATTCCACACAAAGGATGGGAAAGTTTACGCAGGCACAGGGGCTATTTTGTGCTAATGAGACCCAAAAGTGGTGACTTAGGGGAATCTTTTACGCGACGTTTTCGACCAGCTCGGCGACGATGGCGTCAAAGGCGGCAACCGGATCGTCGGCACCGGTGATGGGACGGCCCACCACAATGTGGCTTGCGCCACGCTCGATAGCCTGGGAAGGCGTCGCCACGCGGGACTGGTCACCAAGGGCGGCACCCACCGGACGCACACCCGGAGTCACGATCAGGGCATCAGGACCCAGCAGCTCACGCATGTCGTGAGCCTCCATCGGCGAGCACACGATGCCATCGATGCCGTTGGCCTGAGCAAGCTTTGCCAAGCGGGCGGCCTCCTCGGCCACGGGAGACTCGACGCCGATCTCGCTCAAGGCATCCTGATTCATGCTCGTGAGCACGGTGATGGCGACGAGCTTGGCGCGGTCCTCACGCGCCTCCTCGGCACCCTCGCGGCAGGCAGCGAGCATAGCACCCGAGCCCAGGCCATGGACCGAAAGCAGGTCGGCACCGGCAAGCGAGGCCGAGCGGGCAGCGCCGCGCACCTGATGCGGAATGTCATGGAACTTAAGGTCGAGGAAGACCTTAAAGCCAAGGTCCTTAAAGGTCTTGACGATCTGGGGACCCTCAGCGTAATAGAGCGTCATGCCGACCTTGAGCCAGGCGGCATGGCCCGAAAGCTCGTGGGCGAGCTCGAGCGCGCGCTCACGGTCGCAGTCGAGGGCGACGATAACACGGTCGCGGGCATCATTCTCTAGCATTCGAAAGCACCCACCAGCTCGTTGATGTCCTTTACGCCCTGGGACTCGGCCCAGGCCTCGAGCTCATGCGCGATCTTAAGCGAAGCACACGGATCGACGAAGTTGGCCATGCCGACCGACACGCAGGTGGCGCCGGCCAGGATAAACTCAGCCGCATCCTCGCCAGTCATGACACCGCCGACACCGTTGATGGGGATATCGACGGCCTGGGCAACCTCCCAGACCATGCGCACGGCGATGTGGTGGCAAAGCGGGCCAGAAAGGCCGCCCTTGGGCTTGGCCACGCGGGACTTGCGGGTATGGACGTCGATGGCCATGCCCTGGATGGAGTTGATGACCGAAAGGCCGTCGGCGCCGGCAGCCTCGAGGGCCTTGGCAATCTCGGCGACGTTGACCGGCGCCATCTTCACGAACAGCGGCTTATCGGTCACCTTGCGGCAAGCAGCCATAACGGAAGAGGCGCCCTCGGGCGTGGAGCCCATGGCGGCACCGCCGGCGGCGATGTTGGGGCAGCTCACGTTGATCTCGTAGCCGGCAGCCCAGGGGCATAGCTCGACATACATCTCGAGCGCGCGCACAAACTCATCAACGGAGTGCCCGGCAACCTGGCAAATGACCTGGCAACCGTCCTTGGACAGCTGCTCGAGCCACTGGCCGGACTCACGGGCAAAGGCGGCGACACCGGGGTTCTGCAGGCCCACGGAGTTGATCATACCGCCAGGAATCTCGGCCATGCGGGGCGCAGGGTTGCCCGGCCAAGGCTCGGCGGCACAGCCCTTGGTGGTAATGGCGCCCAGCTGGGAAACATCAAAGAAGTTCTGGAACTGCCAACCGTAGCCAAAGGTACCGGCTGCGGTGTTAATGGGGTTCTGCATCTTGACGCCGCCGAAATCGACGGCCATGTTCACGGTACCCACTAGAAGACCACCACCTTGGAAGCATCGAACACGGGGCCGCACATACAAGCACCCTTCATACCGTCGACCGTCTCGACATTGCAGGTGTTGCAGGCGCCAAAGCCACAGCTCATCATACGCTCGAGCGACACCTCGCAGTACACACCGGCCTCGGCGGCAGCGGCGGCGACCTTCTTCATCATGACGGCGGGGCCGCAGCTGGCGACGTAGTCGTAGCCGCCCTCTCCAAGCAGCTCGGCTGCCGGATCGGTGCAAAAACCGTGCGTGCCGAGCGAACCGTCGTCGGTGCACACGTTAACCGTGGCGCCCAGCGCACGGAACTCATCGACACCCACGACTTTGGAAGCGGTGCCAAAGCCCAGGCACACGTCCACATCAACACCCTGCTCGGCAAGCATGCCGGCAAGACACAGCACAGGCGGAACGCCGATGCCACCGGCGACGAGCAGTGCCTTCCTGGTGCCCTCGGGTACCATCCAGCCACGGCCACCGGGGCCCAACAGGTTAGAGGTGGAGCCAGGGCCCATCTGGGACAAACGGCGGGTATCGTCGCCCACGACGGCGTACCACAGCTCGACGGTGCCGGCCTCGGCGTCGGCGCGGTAGAAACTCAAGGGCACACGAAGCAGAGAAGACGCATCGCCGGGGACGGCGATGTTCACAAACTGACCGGGCTTGAGCGCACTTGCAAGCTTGGGGGCCGAGATGACGAGCGAGAAGATGCCGTCGGCGATCTCCCGGTTCGAGACGACCTCGAAGTCGTGCATGCGTGCAGTGGAAGGTGTGGGCATAGACGCTCCAATCCCCCATGCGGTTGCATGGTCTAAACGAACAGAAAGCGCGGCACCGCAAGGGCGCCGCGCACAAAAGCGATAAGGCTATGCTAGCAGATGCAGCCGTCGGCGAGCGTCTGCTTGCCACCGACAAATACATCGGTGGCACGACCGGTGAGCGTGCGGCCGGCAAAACCGGAGTTCTCGGCGCGCGACTCGTAACCGTCCTCGCCAACCGTCCAGGTTGCGGAGGGGTCGAACACGGTCAGGTCGGCGACAGAGCCCGCCTTGACCTGAACCTGATCGAGGCCCAGAATCTCACGCGGCTTGATGGCCATGAGCTCGACCATGCGGCTCACGCTCATCTTGCCCGTGTTGACCAGCTCAGTGAGCACGAGCGACAGCGAAGTCTCGAGGCCAATCATTCCAAAGGGCGCGAGCTCGAACTCGCGGGCCTTCTCCCACGGGGTGTGGGGAGCGTGGTCGGTAACGATAGCGTCGACGGTACCGTCGATGACACCCTGACGGATGGCCTCGGCATCCTCGTCGGTGCGCAGCGGCGGATTGACCTTGAGCGAGGTGTTGTAGGTCTCGTCCAGGTCGTTCTCGGTCAGGAACATGTGGTGCGGGGTGGCCTCGCAGGTCACCTGGACACCGGCAGCCTTACCGGCACGCACGAGCTCCAGGCCATGAGCGGTGGAGATGTGCTGGATGTGCAGCTTGGCACCGGTCAGCTTGGCAATCTCGATGTCGCGGGCGATCTGGAGCTCCTCGCCGGCAGCCGGCCAGCCCTCGAGGGCCAGACGGGTCGAGACCTTGCCCTCGTTGATCTGGCCGTGACCGACCAGGTCCTCGTCCTGGCAGTGGCTCATAAAGACCTTGCCGAACATCTTGCCGTAGTCCATGCAGCGACGGAGCATGCCTGCGCCCTGCACGCCGCGGCCGTCGTCGGTGAAGGCGACGGCGCCGTGGGCGACCATATCGCCCATCTCGGACATGGCCTCGCCCTTAAGACCGCGGGTCATGGCGCCCGACGGATAGACGCGGCAGTGACCGACCTCGGCAGCGCGGGACTTGACGAACTCCACGACAGTGCCGTTATCGGTGACGGGATCGGTGTTGGGCATGGCGCACACGCCGGTAAAGCCGCCCTTGGCAGCTGCGCGGGTGCCGCTCTCGATGTCCTCTTTGACCTCGTAGCCGGGCTCGCGAAGGTGAACGTGCATATCCACCAGGCCGGGGACGAGGTACTTGCCGGAAAGGTCGCGGACCTCGGCTCCCTCGACGGCGAGATTCTCGCCGACCTCAGCGATCTTGTCGCCGTCAATCAGGACGTCAACGACACCGTCAAGCTCGACGGACGGGTCGACGACGTGGGCATTCTTAAGAAGCAAGGCCATTATCGGCACCTCCAAGCAGCAGATACAGGATAGCCATACGCACGCAGATACCGGCGTAGACCTGCTCCAGGATGACGGAGCGTTGCGGGTGGTCGGCCATATAGGAATCGAACTCGACGCCGCGGTTGATGGGGCCCGGGTGGCAGATGATCGCGTCGGGCTTCATGAGCTTCTCGCGGTCCTTGGTCAGGCCGAAGAGCTTGTGGTACTCGCGAATGGTCGGGAACGGGGCACCCTCGAGGCGCTCCTGTTGCACGCGCAGCATGTAGACGACGTCCAGCTCGGGCAGGACGGAATCGAGGTCGCTCGTCACGTGGTCGCAGCCCAGAACCTCGGGCGCCGGCGGCAGCAGCGTGCCGGGGGCGACGGCGTAGGTCTCGCAGCCCATGATCTTAAGGGCGGGGATCAGCGAGCCGCAGACGCGGGAGTGGGCGATATCGCCGACGACGGCGACCTTCAGACCGTGGAAGTCACCCTTGTGCTCCCAGATGGTGTACAGGTCGAGCAGGGCCTGCGTGGGATGGTTGTGCTTGCCGTCACCGGCGCAGATGACGCTTGCGGGCGAGTTCTGCGTGACGATGTAGGGAGCGCCGGCGTGCTTATCGCGCACGACAATGCAGTCGATCTTATAGGCGTTGAGGGTCTCGACGGTGTCGACGAGGCTCTCGCCCTTGACCGTGGAGGTCGAGGAGCCGCCAAAGTTAAGGCTGTCGGCCGAAAGACGCTTCTCGGCGAGCTCGAAGGAGCTGCGGGTGCGCGTCGAGGGCTCGTTGAACATGTTGACGATGGTCTTGCCCTTGAGCGTGGGGACCTTCTTGATCGCACGCTCGTTGACCTCGGAGAACGCCTTGGCGGTCTCGAGGATGAGCTTGATGTCCTCTTCGGAGTACTCGGTAATGTCGATCAGGTGCTTATGGTTGAACGCCACGGTACTACTCACCTCCCAGCGGCGCGGAGCCCACGTGGGAACCCGGCGCGACGTCGTTAATCTCGACGGCGGTGTGGCCGTCGACTTCCTTCATATATAGGTGCACGTTCTCCTCATGCGACGAGGGAACGTTCTTGCCGACAAAGTCCGGCGAGATGGGGAGCTCGCGGTGGCCGCGGTCAACGAGGACTGCCAGCTCAACACGGCTCGGACGGCCCAGGTCCATAACGGCGTCCAGAGCGGCGCGGATGGTACGGCCCGTATACAGGATGTCGTCCACCAGCACGACGCGCTTGCCGTCGACGCTGAAGGGAATGTTGGTAGCGTGGATCGCGGGAGCGAAATTGGTCGCATAGTCATCGCGGTAGAAGCTGATGTCCAGGCTGCCGAGCGGAACGTCGACGCCCTCGATCTCCTTGATCTCCTCGGCGAGCTTCTTTGCCAGAAGGTCGCCGCGCGTGACGATGCCGACCAGAGCGAGGTCTTCACAGCCCTCGTTGCGCTCGAGAATCTCGTGCGCGATGCGGGTCATCGCTCGATTGACGGCGGTCTCGTCCATGATGACCGCCTTGGGGGAAGTCGTGCCCATCGATCTCCTTCCTCACATGTCTTGACTGCTGACACAGTCAAAAAAATAGATGCCCGACCGCTCAAAGCGGACCAGACACCCACAGGAAGGGCTGCTCTTTGGCAGCTATGTAATTCCATGTGGGTATCTCGTACCCCTTTAATGGTCAAGGGATAGTGTAGCCAACCTTGAGCTTAATTGCGAGCATAAATACAGAGCAATCCGTAAACGGAGCCCTACGCTCAATAAACCTATATATATTTGTGGGACGAGCTTGAAAACCTTGTTGCGAGCTGGCATAATCCCCCCTGCTGCACGCAAATCGGATCTACGTCCAGGGCCGTGGCGTGGGCACTATCGCCAAAAGAGAAATATCTCTGTGTAGATTGCGCACAGGGAGTGACTTCTGTGCTATAGTTCAGGCTTGTTTGTTAACGCGACATGTTCGTTTGTCGCCCAAGGAGGGTCAGTTATGTCCAAAGTTTGCGAAGTTTGCGGTAAGCACCCCGTTGCCGGTCGCTCCATCAGCCACTCTCACCGCGTCACCAACCGTAAGTTCCGCCCCAACATCCAGCGCGTTTACGTCGTCGTCGATGGTCACCGTCGCAAGATGAACGTTTGCTCCACCTGCCTCAAGTCCGGCAAGGTTGCGCGCTCCTAAATAAGGTCTTACCAACAAGTACCTCGGACTCTCCGGGTCAAAGACCTCGCGTTCATATAGAACTTACCAAAGGCGTCCTCCCCCACGGAGGGCGCCTTTTTGCACTCATTGGGGACGGATTTAAATGAGTGTTTGCGAATGTCAAAGGGATCCTAGCCCAGCTGATATGCCTTGTAGCTTGACCTGCGCCCAATAATTGAGGCGATGCGGCAGGCGGATCGTTTTGTTAAAACGCTTCAGTATATTGAAGCGTTTTAGTGTGCCTTTTACAGGAATCTGACCGTTCGCCGAATAATTTCTTGCTATCATGCAAGACGTAGGGTAAATCTCCGATCGCAAGGAGACACAAATGGTGAAAAAGTCACCGGAAAACACTACTCCCGCAATTGTGGACAACGTAGAGGCGCTTGAGGCTAAGCTCGCTCAGATGCGAGAGGCCCAGGCGCTTTTTGCTACGTACACGCAGGAGCAGGTCGACAAGATCTTCTATGAGGCCGCCATGGCCGCCAACAAGGCTCGTATCCCGTTGGCGAAGATGGCCATCGAGGAGACCGGCCGCGGCGTTCTTGAGGACAAGGTCATCAAGAACCACTACGCCGCAGAGTACATCTACAACGCTTACAAGAACACCAAGACCTGTGGTGTCCTGGAGCGCGACGAGGCTTACGGCATCACCAAGATCGCCGAGCCCATCGGCATCGTGGGCGCCGTCATCCCGACGACCAACCCCACCTCCACCGCGATCTTCAAGACGCTGATCAGCCTGAAGACCCGCAACGCCATCATCATCTCCCCGCACCCGGCTGCCGCCAAGTGCACCATCGCCGCCGCCAAGCTCGTGCTTGACGCCGCCGTCAAGGCCGGCGCCCCCGAGGGCATCATCGGCTGGGTCGATGTCCCCTCCATCGAGCTGACCAACATGGTCATGCGCGACGTCGACATCATCCTCGCCACCGGTGGCCCGGGCATGGTCAAGGCCGCCTACTCCTCGGGCAAGCCCGCCCTGGGCGTTGGCGCCGGTAACACCCCGGTCGTCATCGACGACACCGCTGACGTGCTGCTCGCCGTCAACTCCATCATCCACTCCAAGACCTTCGACAACGGCATGATCTGCGCTTCCGAGCAGTCCGTGACCGTCATCGACACCATCTATGACCAGGTTAAGGCCGAGTTCCAGAAGCGCGGCTGCTACTTCGTCAAGCAGGGTGCCGAGATGGAGGCCCTGCGTGCCGCCATGTTCAAGAACGGTGCCCTCGATCACCGCATCCCCGGCATGGCTGCCGCCAAGATCGCCGAGCTCGCCGGCATCGAGGTTCCTGCCAAGACCAAGATCCTGATCGCCGAGGTCACCTCCACCGACCCCGCCAAGGAGGAGTTCTCCCACGAGAAGCTCTCCCCGGTCCTGGCCATGTATCACGCCAAGGACTTCCAGGAGGCCGTCGACAAGGCCGAGCACCTGGTGCTCGCCGGTGGCCCGGGCCACACCGCCTCTCTGTACGTGCACCCTGCCCAGGCCGAGAAGATCAGCCTGTTCGAGCACGTCATGAAGGCCTGCCGTATCGTCATCAACACCCCGTCCTCGCACGGCGGCATCGGTGACCTGTACAACTTTGGCATGAAGCCGTCTCTGACCCTGGGCTGCGGCTCCTGGGGCGGCAACTCCGTCTCCGAGAACGTTGGGGTGAAGCACTTGATCAACGTTAAGACTGTGGCCGAGCGCCGTGAGAACATGCTGTGGTTCCGCGCTCCCGAGAAGGTCTACTTCAAGAAGGGTTCCACGCCCGTCGCCCTCGACGAGCTTGGCAACGTCATGGGCAAGAAGCGCGCCTTCATCGTCACCGACCAGTTCCTCTTCAAGAATGGCAACACCCGCGCCATCGAGGCCAAGCTCGACGAGATGGGCATCGCCCACGACTGCTTCTACGACGTCGAGCCCGATCCGTCGCTGCAGTGCGCACGTCGCGGCGCCAAGCAGATGGCTCTCTTTGAGCCGGACGTCATCATCGCCGTCGGCGGTGGCTCCGCTATGGACGCCGGCAAGATCATGTGGATGATGTACGAGCACCCCGAGTGCAAGTTTGAGGACATGGCCATGGACTTCATGGACATCCGCAAGCGTATCTTCACCTTCCCCGAGATGGGCAAGAAGGCCTACTTCGTCGCCGTCCCGACCTCTTCGGGCACCGGTTCCGAGTGCACGCCGTTCGCCATCATCACCGACAAGGAGACCGGCATCAAGTGGCCGCTCGCCGACTACGCGCTGCTCCCCAACATGGCTATCGTCGACGCCG
Organism: Collinsella aerofaciens; assembly: GCF_015554145.1. Taxonomy (GTDB): domain Bacteria; phylum Actinomycetota; class Coriobacteriia; order Coriobacteriales; family Coriobacteriaceae; genus Collinsella; species Collinsella aerofaciens_AA. Next base: position 62,867 of record NZ_JADNHZ010000004.1, read on the forward strand.
ACAACTGCATGACCGCCCCGCGCGGCCTGACCGCTGCCTCCGGCATCGACGTCATGACCCACGCCATCGAGTCCTACGTCTCCATCATGGCTTCCGACTACACCAAGGGCCTCTCCGAGCGCGCTGCTAAGCTCGTCTTCGAGAACCTGCCCTCCAGCTTCACGAACGGCGCCAAGGACCCGCATGCCCGCGAGGAGATGCACAACGCCTCCTGCATGGCCGGTATGGCCTTCGCCAACGCCTTCCTGGGCCTCAACCACTCCATGGCCCACAAGCTCGGCGCTTTCCATCACCTGCCTCACGGCCTCGCAAACGCCGTCATCCTGACCCGCGTCATGCGCTACAACGCCGCCGAGGCTCCCGTCAAGATGGGTACCTTCTCCCAGTATCCTTACCCCAACGCGCTGCACAACTACGCCGAGATGGCCAAGTACTGCGGCATCGAGGGCAAGGACGACAAGGAGGTCTTCGAGAACTTCATCACGAAGCTCGAGGAGCTCAAGGACTTCATCGGCGTCAAGAAGACCATCGCCGACTACGGTGTTGACGAGCAGTACTTCCTCGACACCCTCGACGAGATGACCGAGCAGGCATTCAACGACCAGTGCACCGGCGCTAACCCGCGCTACCCGCTCATGAGCGAGATCAAGGAGCTCTACCTGGACGCCTACTACGGCCGCGAGCCCCAGGACTACGCCGTCTGCTAGTTTTAGCACGGTTTTTAACGGCGGGGGTGCACGGGTGTTTCACATACCCCCGCCGTCGCTTCTATCGCATCGTTGAAAGGATGCAACCATGCTGCTACCCGATTCCAAGACCGAGCTCGTCCGCCGTGGCAACAAGGTCGTTTACGACCTGGGCGACAAGATCGTCAAGGTCTTTAACGAGACCAAGCCTGTCTCCGACGTGTTCAACGAGGCTTTGAATCTTGCCCGCATCAATGAGTGCGGCATCCGCAGCCCCAAGGCGCTCGAGGTTTCCCAGCTCGAGAACGCCAACGGCTGGGCGCTCGTGACCGAGAAGGTTCCGGGCACCACCCTTGCCGAGAAGATGACTGCCGAGCCCCAGCGCTTTGGTGAGTACCTCGAGATGTTCGTCGACCTCCAGATCGAGATCCACGGCTACACCTCCCCGCTGCTCAACCGTCAGCGCGACAAGTTCGCCCGCATGATCGACAGCCTTGATCAGCTCAATGCCACCACGCGCTACAACCTTCAGGAGCGTCTGGACGGCATGACTAAGGAGTTCAAGGTCTGCCACGGCGACTTCAACCCCTCCAACGTCATCGTCGGCGACGACGGCCAGCTCTATGTGTGCGACTGGGCACACGCTACCCAGGGCTCCCCTGCTGCCGACGTTGCCACCACCTACCTGCTCTTTGCCCTCAACAGCAAGGACCAGGCCGAGGCCTACCTGGAGCTCTACTGCGACCGCGCCGACATGCCCATGCAGGTCGTGCGTCAGTGGACGAGCATCGTCGCCGCTTCCGAGCTCGCTCGTAAGCGCAACGTGAACGATGAGTTCCTTAAGAACTGGATCGACGTCGTCGATTATCAGTAATATCTGAGCGATTTATTTCGCATCGGAGGCACAAGAAGACCCCGCAGCTCATATGGGCTGTGGGGTTTTCCTTTTAGCGATTGAGCACGCAGGCAAGGTAAAATGACGGCCCCGCATCTCCCCTATCTGGAGAAATGCGGGGCCGTCCCGTATATCGAACTACAAGCGAAATCGTCGATTAACGGCGAGCCGCCTTAACAAGCTCGGCAACCTTGGCGACGACCTCGTCGATCGCCACGTCCTCGCGCTCGCCCGTGGAACGGTCCTTGAGCTCAACGGTGCCATTCTTAAGGCCGCGCTTGCCCAAAACCACCTGATACGGGAAGCCCATGAGGTCGTTATCGGCAAACTTAAAGCCCGGACGCTCATCGCGATCGTCGACGACGACCTCGATACCCTCGGCACACAGGCCATCAACGATCTGCTCGCAGACGGTAGCGCACTCTTCCTTCTTGGGATCGAGCGGAATCACCGCGACCTCGTACGGGGCAACGGAGACCGGCCAGACGATGCCGTGCTCGTCGTTGTGCTGCTCCACGACGGCAGCAAGCGAGCGGGACACACCAACGCCGTAGCAACCCATGATAAGCGGCTTCTCCTTGCCGTCCTCATCCATAAAGGTGGCACCCATGGCCTCGGAATACTTGGTGCCCAGCTGGAAGACCTGGGAGACCTCGATACCGCGAGCAGCGGAGAGGGGCTTGCCGCAGTGTGGGCAAGGATCGCCGGCCACGACGGTGACCAGGTCGGCCCACTCGTCGACGGTAAAGTCACGCTCGGGGCAGGCACCGGTAAAGTGATAGTCGACCTCGTTGGCGCCGCAGGCCCACTGCTTGGACTCACGCAGGCTCTCGTCGCACACCAGGCGGATGCCCTCGGGCAAGTTAACCGGTCCGATAAAGCCCTTATGCAGACCGTAGGTCTGGAGCTCCTCGTCGGTCATCATGCGATAGCCCTTGCCAAAGACATGCTCGGCCTTGCAATCGTTGAGCTCGTGGTCGCCCGGGACAATGGCCACGACCGGCTTGCCCTCGGCGTCGATGAGCGCCAGCGACTTTCGCGTGCCGTTCTCGGGGAACCCAAAGAACTTAGCAACAGCCTCGATGGTGCCCATGCCCGGAGTCTCGACCTTGGTAAGCGTACCGTCGCCAGGACCCTCGGTCACGATGACCTTGGTGCTTGCAGCCTCATCGTCGGCGGCGAAGCCGCAATCATCGCAGTAGACGAGCGAAGCCTCGCCGGCGTCGGCCAAAGCCATGTACTCGACGGAGGTATCGCCACCGATCTCGCCGGAGTCGGCGACAACGGGCAGGGCCTTGATGTAGCAGCGCTCACAGATGTTGGCGTAGGCCTGCTTCATCTTGTCGTACTCCTCCTGCAGACTCTCCTGCGTGGCAGAGAAGCTGTAGGCGTCCTTCATGATGAACTCACGGCCGCGCATCAGGCCAAAGCGGGGACGGAACTCGTCGCGGAACTTATCCTGGATGTGGTACAGGTTGACGGGCAGCTGTTTGTAGGAGCGCAGCTCGTTGCGCACCAGGGCCGTGACGGTCTCCTCGTGCGTGGGGCCCAGGACGAACTCGCGACCATGACGGTCGTCAAAGCGCACAAGCTCCTTGCCATAGGCATCGATACGGCCGGACTCACGCCACAGCTCGGCATCGACCATGATAGGCATCATAAGCTCCTGGGCGCCGGCAGCATCCATCTCGTCGCGCACGATGTTCTCGATCTTGCGGATCGAGCGCCATGCGAGCGGCAGATAAGAATACAGACCGGCGGCCTCCTTGCGGATCATGCCGGCACGGAGCAGCAGGCGGTGGCTGGCGAGCTCAGCGTCCGCCGGATCCTCTTTAAGCGTCGGCGCATAGAGCTTAGACATATACATTGCTCGAGTCATTTATTTCTCCTCAATAAGTTTGTCGACCTCTGCCATAAGCGCGTCGACAATTTGGTCCTCAGCTACTTTACCAATGATCTGGCCATGCGAAAAGAGCAAGGCCTGACCACGTCCGCAAGCAACGCCCAGATCGGCATCAGAAGCCTCGCCGGGGCCATTAACGGCACATCCCATCACAGCGATCGAAAGCGACGCGGAGTAGTTCTTAAGCCGCTCGGTAACCTCCTCGGCAATGGGAATAAGGTTAACCTGGCAGCGGGCGCACGTGGGGCACGAGACAATCTCGGGGCCACGGCGACGCAGGCCCAACGACTGCAGAATACCCCAGACAACCGGCGGCTCCTCAACCGGATCAGCTGTGAGCGACACACGCATGGTGTCGCCAATGCCTTCGGAAAGCAAGATACCCAAGCCTACAGAGCTCTTGATGGTGCCCTGGAGCTTGGTACCGGCCTCCGTAACGCCCAGATGAAGCGGAACGTGTGGAATCTCACGCGACAGGGCTCGATAGGTATCGAGCGTCGTCTGTACGCTATGGGCCTTGGCGGAAAGCACAATGTTGGTAAACCCACGATCCTCAAAGTGCCGCACAAAGCGCTCGCTAGACATCACGAGCTTTTCGGGCTGCGTGAGGTCATCGCGCTCGGCGATATCCTGCTCAAGCGAGCCCGCGTTCACGCCAATGCGAATCGCGCACCCAGCGGCACCCGCAGCATCAATCACCGCGTCAACCTTGGCCCAATCGCCGATATTGCCGGGATTGATGCGAAGCTTGGCGGCACCAGCCTCGACGGCGCCGATGGCGAGTTTATGGTTAAAGTGAATATCGGCAACGATCGGCACCGGAGACTCGGCACAGATGGTGCGAAAACCCTCAAGCGCGGCCTCGGTGGGCACGCTCACGCGCACGATATCGCAGCCAGCCTGCGCCAACGCGCACACTTGCGCAAGCGTTGCCTGGGCATCAGCGGTATCGGTGCAGGTCATGGACTGAACCACGACCGGAGCGCCGCCACCGATCTGCACGCCGCCCACATGCACGGGGCACGTCAACTCGCGAGGCAAAGGATGGGATAAAGACAATCCAAACACTCCCCTACAGAATAAATCGAAGGATGTCGGAACGAAGCATATAGACAAACAGCAGCACAAAGAGCGCGATGCCCACATAGCTCACAATCGTCTGGACCTTGAGCGGAAGCTCGCGGCCAGCAATCTTTTGAATGATCTCGATGACCAGCTTGCCGCCATCGAGTGGTGGGATGGGCAGCAGGTTCATAAAGCCAAGCGAGAACGAAATGAGGGCGGCAAACGAAAGGAACGTGGCAGGGCCGGCAGCAGCAGCCTGTGAGGACATAACGCTAATGCCCACGATCGAAGAAGACTGATCGAGAATCTCCATCGTATGCTGCGGCTGGAGCAGGCGCATCACGCCCTCCGCTGTCTGCACGACATAGGAGAACGAAAGTCGAGCCGACGTGATGGGGTCTAAACGGACCACCTGCGTAGAGGCATACACACCTAGGCGCTCGTCCTCTTTGAGCGCAACCGCGGTCGAATGCTGCTTGCCGTCACGCTCGTACTCGATGGCGATATCGTCCTTACCGGCAGCCTTACCGATGGCATCGTAAACGTCCATCCAGGTAGAGCACGATACTCCGTCAACCGAAAGGATCGCGTCGCCGCCCTCGATACCCGCCTTGGCGGCAATAGACCCCTCGTCAACCTGACCGATCACGTTGGTATCCATCGGCACGGTGACACCCGCAATAGAGTAGATGCTCATAAGCAGCAAAAAGCCCGTCAGGATATTGACGAGAATGCCCGCGAGCAGCATAAAGGCGCGCTTGAGAAAGCCCTGGCCAAGATAGGTGTGCGAACGCTCTTGTGCAAGGAACTCGGCCTCGCCGCACGGCAGCTCCCACACATCGCCCTCGGTAGTCGCATGCTCTCGATCGAAACGGCGGCCGTCAAAGGTGGTGTAACCCGCCGCATCTCGTGGCAGCGTCTGATACTTGGTGGGATAGTAGCTCGGCGAGGGCTTCTCCCCTTCCTCATACCAAGGCGCGATAGAGCCCCAACCCAAGAGCAAGGCGCATGCCTCGAGCACATCCTCCTCGGAAAGCTCGAGCTCGACAGCAAGGTCGGCCACGGTCACGCGACCATGACGGTAGATAGCCGCGAGCACGCGATCGGCGCACGAGACATCGGTCGGATCCATACCGCAGATGGCAGCGTAGCCACCCAGCAGCAGCGGGGTCACGCCAAACTTGGTTCCAATGCGACGCGACGTGTAATGGATGTCAAAGCGGCACGGCAGGCCCAAAAAGAACTCGGTCACACGGACGCCGCAGGCACGCGCCGCCAAAAAGTGGCCGCCCTCGTGCAAAAACACGAGGACGGAAAGCATCAGCAGGCCCCAAAAGACCGATGAAAGAACGCTCAGAACAGTATCCATAAAACGAAAAAGCAATCCTTATGGGTTAGGAACGGGTTGCGGCGAGCGCCTGCGCAGCTTTTTCACGCGCCCACGCATCGATGTCGCGAAGCTGCTCAAACGAATCGACCGCCTGCATATCGTGGGCATCCATGCAGGATTCCACAATGCGATCGATATCGGTAAAGCTGCAGCCATCGTGCAGGAAGGCATCGACGGCGACCTCGTTGGCGGCATTGAGCACGCACGGCATGGTGCCACCCGTCTTGCCGGCACGCTCGGCCAGTGCCAGACAGCGGAAGGTATCCATGTCGGCAGCATCAAACGTGAGCTGTCCCAGCTCGCGGAAATCGATACGAGGCGCCGGGGTATCCCAACGCTCGGGATACGAGAACGCGAACTGGATGGGAATACGCATGTCGGAAGCACCGAGATGCGCCATCACGGAGCCGTCGGCAAACTCGACCATAGAGTGAATCTTGGACTGACGTTGCACGACCACGTTAATGAAATCGAGGTCGCAGTTAAACAGATGCATGGCCTCAATGCGCTCCAGACCCTTGTTCATGAGGGTGGCGGAGTCGATGGTGATCTTGGCACCCATGGCCCACGTGGGATGTGCGAGGGCATCGGCACGCGTCACGCGATTGAGCTCGTCGCGCGTGCGGCCAAAGAACGGACCGCCCGAGCAGGTGAGCCAAATACAATGAGCCTCGCGTGGGTTCTCCCCCAGATAGCACTGGTAGATGGCGGAGTGCTCAGAGTCAACTGGAATAAGCTGGCCCGGTTGCGCCAACGGCATAAGCAAGTCGCCACCGACGACGAGGGACTCCTTGTTGGCAAGGGCAAGACGCTTATTCGAGGTCAAGGCCGCATGGCTCGCTTCGAGCCCGGCAGCGCCCACAATGGCAACAAGCACACAGTCGACATCATCGCGACGTGCGAGCTCACAAACCGCCTGCGCACCAACACCGAGCTCCGTGCCCTCGGGCAGCTCCTGCAGCACGGCGTCCGCACCGTGGGCGGAGTCGGCCACGGCAACGGCCGGAACCGAGAACTCGCGGGCGGCGGCAACGAGCTCCGAGGTGCTGGAATTGACGGACAGCGCCGTTACCTGCAGTCGATCGGCATGCTGACGGCACACGTCGAGTGCCTGCGTGCCGATAGAGCCCGTACAACCCAGGATGGCAACACGAAGGCGTCCATCGGAGCCATACGTCGTCTGGAATGACATTACAGCACGCCCCCGATCATCAAAAGCAGCTGCGCGGTAATGCAGCCAAAGATAAGCGAGTCGCTACGGTCGAGCATGCCGCCATGGCCCGGGATAAGGTTGCCGGAATCCTTGACGCCCACGCCACGCTTGATGCGCGACTCAATGAGGTCGCCGATAACGCCCAGGATGGACACGACCAAGCCGCACAGCAGCGCATAGGGCAGGCTGAGTTTGTAGAAGTGCGTCGCCCACAGGATGAGCCAAATCAAAACCGAGCCCAGAATGCCGCCGACAAATCCCTCCCAGCTCTTTTTAGGAGAGATCTTGGGAACCATCTTGTGCTTGCCGATACGGCTGCCCACGATGTAGGCAAACGAATCGGAGACCCAAAGGGACGCGCAAACGCCCACCGAAAGCAAGGCGCCGGCAAAACCGGGCACGGCATCGCGCAGCAGCACGATAGCCGACAGCATAAAGCCAGTGTAGATGGGACCCATGAGCGTCACGGCCACATCAGAGATGCGGGTACGCGGCGACCAGACATACCAAATGCCCACAGCGAGCATCAGGGCAAAAAGCAGGGCATTCAGCAACATCGAATCGCCCAACGCCGACAGCGGAAAGAGTACGGCGGCAGCGATACCCATGCGCTCGTTAGCCATCTTGCCATCGAGCCTCGTCATACGGAAAAACTCATAGCAGCACAGACCGCTCATGACAGAAACAAAGATGGCCGTGGGCACGATACCCAAAACCAGGCACAGGATAAAGACAACGGCGTAAACGATACCGGCGGCGGCACGGGTGATAAAGCCCGCAAGCCACGAACCGGTGCCATTCTTCGCTGCGGGCGCTCCCGCAGCGACAGCCTTGCGCTCAGATGTCTTGGGAGCAGTTGCCTTGGGACGATCGGACACGATTAAGCCTCCTCGGTCTTGCTCAGACCACCAAACCTACGGTCACGGCCCTGATAGGCCAAAATGGCGTCGACAAGGCCCCAACGATCAAAGTCGGGCCAATAGGTATCGGTGACGTAGAATTCGGAATAAGCCACCTGCCACAGCAGATAGTTCGAAAGGCGCAGCTCACCAGAAGTGCGAATCACAAGCTCAGGATCGGGAAGGCCGGCGGTATAGAGGTGGGAAGCCACCATGTCGTCATCAATTGCGGCAGGATCGATCTTACCGGCGGCAGCGTCGAGTGCGATCTGACGGACAGCGCGGGTAATCTCGGCACGCGCGCCGTAGTTGACGGCAAGCGCCAGCGTCATGCCGGTGTGATCGGCGCACTCAGCAAGACCGCGTTCAAAAACGTCGCGGGTCTTCTTGGGCAGCGCGGAAATGTCACCCAAAAAGACAACGCGCACGTTTTCGCGCTTCAGAAGCGGCAGCTCGTCGATGAACGTCTTGGCAAACAGGTGCATCAGAACGTTGACTTCGTGCTGAGGGCGATTCCAGTTTTCGGTCGAAAACGCATAGGCAGAAAGCACGTCGACGCCCAGACGCACGCAGGCGGTAATAATCTCACGAAGGGAGACGATACCCGCCTTGTGGCCCTCAGTGCGCGCAAGACCGCGCGACGTGGCCCAGCGACCGTTGCCGTCCATGATGCACGAGATATGGTGCGGAATGTTATTGAGGTCAAGGTCGGAAAAACCGACGCCCGCAGGGGCGTCGGCAAAGTACTCGACCAGTTTATGCTCGTCGTATTGCACCTTAGATCTCCATGACCTCGGCTTCTTTTTCCTTCAGAAGCTCCTCGACCTTGGCGACATACTCATCGGTGTGCTTCTGGACCTTGGCCTGCTCGCGACGGACATCGTCCTCGGTGAGCTCCTCATCGCGCTCGAGCTTGTTGTTGAAGTCACGACGGATGTTACGGATAGACACCTTGGCCTGCTCGGCGTACTCGCGGCACTCCTTGACGAGCTCGCGACGGCGCTCCTCAGTGGGAGCCGGGAACGGAAGACGAACGACGGTGCCATCGGAGTTGGGGGTAATACCCAGATCGGAAGCGCCGATGGCCTTGACGATAGCATTGATGAGTGCCTTGTCCCACGGCTCGATGAGCAGCATGTGGGCCTCGGGGGTCTTGACGGCGGCAACCTGCGTGACCGGCGTGGGAACACCGTAATAATCGACGGTGATGTCGGACAGAATGTTGGCATTGGCGCGGCCGGTACGGACCTTGGAGAAGTTATGCTTGAGGGACTCGAGCGACTTGTCCATATGGGCGGTGATGTTATCTGCCATGCTTAATCCTCCTGATAGACGAGCGTGCCGACGGGCTCACCCGAAAGCGCGCGCTTGACGGTGTCCTCGCCATCGATGTTGAGGACCAAAATCGGCATACGGTTATCCTGGCACAGTGCCGTAGCCGTGGAATCCATAACCTGTAGACCGCGGACGAGAACCTCGTGATAGGTAATCTTGTCAAAACGGACGGCATCGGCGCACTTGACGGGATCCTTGTCGTAGATGCCGTCAACCTTGGTGGCTTTAATCAGAATCTCGGCGCCGATCTCGCACGCACGAAGAGCCGCGGCGGTGTCGGTCGTAAAGTACGGATTGCCCGAACCGGCGGCAAAAATAACGACGTTGCCCTTGGAAAGGTGGTTGATGGCGCGACGGCGAATATAGGGCTCGCAGATCTCGTTCATCTGGATAGCGCTCATCACGCGGCAGGGAACATCGTTATGCTCGAAGGCATCCTGCAGGGCGAGCGCGTTCATAACGGTTGCCAGCATGCCCATGTAGTCGGCCTGAGCACGCTCCATGCCACCGGCAGCGCCGGCCATGCCGCGGAAAATATTGCCGCCGCCGACAACGACGCCGACCTCATGGCCAACGGCGAGCAGCTCCTTGACCTGCTTGGCAAGATGGTCGGTAACCTTGGGGTCGATGCCATATTGGCCGTCGCCCATCAGCGCTTCGCCGGAAAGCTTAAGAAGCACGCGTTTATATCGGATGTCGGACAAAGCGATCCTCCTTTAGATTGAACTCTCAACATTCTATCAAAGGCTCTAAGAAGAGCCATGAAAAAGCAGGCTGTGAGTAAAACCCACAGCCTGCTCATTACCAGCTACAAGAGCTTATTTACTCGCCACGGACCAGACGGTCAAAGGCAACGACGGTAATGGTGTCGCCGAGCTCCTTGGAGACCTGCTCTGCGTACTTCTTGATGGTGAGGGAGCTGTCCTTGATGAACTCCTGCTCGGTGAGCACGGACTGCTTGTAGAACTTCTCCAGACGGCCGACAGCCATCTTCTCCTGAATGGCCTCGGGCTTGCCGGACTCGGCAGCCTGAGCCATGTAGATCTGCTTCTCGTGCTCGACGGTCTCGGCCGGAACCTGATCGCGGGTAGCGCAGATCGGGGCGACAGCGGCAACCTGAAGGGCAACGTCGTGAGCGAAGGTCTTGAAGGATTCAGCCTGAGCGGTCTCAGCCTTCTCGAAGGCGAACTCGACGAGGACGCCGATCTTACCACCCATGTGGATGTAAGAAGCGAGCGCGCCGTTCTCAGCCTTGCGGGCAGCGAAGCGGGAGATCTTCATGTTCTCGCCCATGATGTGAATCATCTCGGTGAGCTCGGAGGAAACGGTCTCCTCGCCCATCGGCTTCTCGAGCAGAGCGTCGACGTCAGCAGGCTCGGTGGTAGCGACAACCTCAGCGACCTTGGAAGCAAAGCCGGTGAACTTGGCGTTAGAGCCAACGAAGTCGGTCTCGCAGGAGAGCTCGAGCAGAGCGCCGGTCTTGCCATCCTCGGAGACGAACGCGGCGACAGCGCCCTCGTTGGTCTCACGGCCAGCCTTCTTGGCAGCCTTGGCAAGGCCGTTCTTACGCAGAACGTCGACAGCGGCGTCCATGTCGCCGTCAGCCTCGACGAGAGCCTTCTTGCACTCCATCATCGGGGAGTCGGTCATCTCGCGGAGCTGCTTGACCATAGCGGCGGTAATCTGGGCCATTGTGGTTCCTTTCAAAGAGATGAAAAAGAATTAACTAAGACTGATTTACTCGGCCTTGGGCTCAGCGGCCATCTCGGCCTCGGAGACCTGCTCCTTACCAGAGCCAGCGAGGCAGGCGTCAGCCATGAGCTCGCACATAAGGGTGACAGCGGAGATAGCGTCATCGTTGCAGGGGATGCCGTACTCGACCTCGTCGGGATCGGAGTTGGTGTCGATCAGGGCGACGACGGGGATGTTCAGGCGCTGAGCCTCCTTGATGGCGTTCTCCTCGCGCTTGGTGTCGATGACGAAGAGAGCCTGGGGCAGACCCTTCATGTCGCGGGCGCCACCGAGGTTGGTCTGGAGCTTGGTGAGCTCCTTGCCGAGAACAGCCTGCTCCTTCTTGGGCAGAACAGCCATGCGGCCGTCCTCGACCATGGCCTCGAGCTCCTCCATGCGGTTGATGCGGGAGCGGATGGTGACGAAGTTGGTCAGCATACCGCCGAGCCAACGCTGGTTGATGTAAGGCATGTTGGCGCGCTCAGCAGCGTTCTTGACGGCCTCCTGAGCCTGCTTCTTGGTGCCGACGAATAGCACGTTGCCACCCTTGGCGACGTTCTTGACGAAGGTGTAGGCCTGGTCGGCGTCGAGGATGGTCTGCTTGAGGTCGAGGATGTAGATGCCGTTGCGCTCACCGAAGATGAACGGCTTCATCTTGGGGTTCCAGCGACGGGTCTGGTGACCGAAGTGGCAGCCGGCCTCGAGCAGGGTGCGGATATTAATCTTGGTAGCCATGTTAAACCTCCTGTGGTTTGCCTCCGCGCGGGGTCATCCTCCAAAACCAACCCGGACATGTGCTACCAAAGCCCGGGCACCACGGTATGAAGTAGCCGCGCGTGCGTGATAAAAACATGTTGCCGTGAAGCAACCCGATGAATGATAGCAGGAATGCCTCTTCCTGCCAACCCGCAATCAAAACCACACACCTGAGTGCGGCGCGGGACGTCCCAGCCACTATTCGCCGCGGGGATGGGCTTGAGCCACGGCACGTTTAAGCCGATCGGGTGTGAGATGCGTGTAGATCTGCGTCGTGGACAGGCTCGCATGACCTAGCAGCTCTTGAACCGAGCGCAGGTCCGCACCGCCCTCGAGCAAGTCGGTCGCAAAGGTATGGCGCATCGCATGCGGGGCGATGTCAGCCGGAATGCCGGCGAGCGTCGCCAGCGTATGGAACCGCCGCCGAAGCATCGCGGCGCTCATGCGATTGCCGCGCGCCGATATAAGCAGCGGATGCGGCCCGGTAGCGAGGTCGCGGCGCTTTGCCCGAGCGAGCAACTCCGGCCTCCCCTCTTCAATATAGAGACGCGTCGCATCGAGCGCACGACGATACAGAGGGACGATACGCTCCTTGCTCCCCTTGCCCCACAGGCGCAGCGTGCGCTCGGACCATGAGATGGATTCCACATTGAGCGCCGCAAGCTCTGAGATGCGGGCACCCGAGGCATAGAGCAACTCGAGCATCGCCGCATCGCGCAGTCCCGCGGGTGTTGAGGTATCAGGCGTCTTGAGCAGCGCCTCGACCTGCTGGGTCGTAAGGACGCCCGGCAGGTCACGCGGCAGCTTGGGCGACGCGATCGCCGAGACCGCATCGCCCTCGACAATCCCCTCGGCAGCCATCCAGCGATAGAGAGATCGGATAGCCGACAGGTGCGCCGCAAGCGTTCGGGGAGCCACCTGCTCACGCGAAAGCTCGGCAAGATAGCGACGAATGGTGCGCACGTCGGCAGCGAAAGCATCAATATCCTCGCGCTCGCACCAGGCAGCAAAGCGCTCCAGTCTCGAGCCATAGGCCGTCACCGTGTTGGGAGAAAGCCCCTCAACGCGTGCGATATAGGCGATAAAAGAGTCGACGGTGTCGTACAGGTCAAAGGCTATGACCGGTCGCCTCCAAACAAGTCGGAACGCGTGGCCAAGTAGGCATCGAGGGCCTCGAGCGCACGGTCCGCATAGGCCTGATAGCGGTCGCGCTTGCTGCGGCGCTTACCGTCCTCGAGCGGCGGCACCAGGCCAAAGTTGACATGCATGGGCTGATAGCCCACGGTGGCAGGATCGGTCGCATAGCCCACGAGCGCACCCAGGGCGCCCACGCGGGGCAACTCGACGGAATCGGCGCCGATAGCCTCTGCATAGGTGTTGAGCGCCGCGAGCAGACCGGTCGCCACGGCTTCCATGTACCCCTCGGTGCCGGTGATCTGACCGGCCAGGCGCACGCCGGTACCGGGCACGGCAAAGGTGCCATCGAGCACGTGCGGGGCGTCGACAAAGGTATTGCGGTGCATGACACCGTAGCGGAAGAACTCAGCGTTCTCCAGGCCCGGCACCATATGGAAGACGCGCTTCTGCTCGCCAAAGGTCAGGTTGGTCTGGAAGCCCACCAGGTTATAGGCGGTCTTCTCCTTGTTCTCGGCACGCAGCTGAATCGCCGCCCAAGGGCGACGTCCGGTACGCGGGTCGGTGAGGCCGACGGGCTTCATGGCGCCAAAGCGAATGGCGTCCTTGCCGGTGCGCGCAACCTCCTCGGCAGGCTGGCAGGCCTGGAACAGATCGCCGCCCTCAAAGTCCTTGAGCACCACGCGGTCGGCCGTGGTGAGCGCCTCGATAAAGGCCTCGTACTCCTCCTTGTTGAGCGGAGCGTTGAGATAGTCGCCGCTCCCCTGCTCCTCGTAGCGCGACTGCGAAAACAGCACGTCCATATCGAGCGTGGAGGCATCGACGATCGGCGCCGCGGCATCGAAGAACGCAAGGGCGTCGCCACCGACGAGCTTCATGACCTCTTCGCTCAGCGCCGGTGAACACAGCGGGCCCGCGGCAATGACCACGTGGCCCTCGGGGATCTGGGTGACCTCGCCGTGAACGACCTCGATATTGGGGCGGGCGGCAACCTCAGCCTCGACGAGCTCGGAGAATGTAACACGGTCGACCGCCAGGGCGCCACCAGCGGGAACAGCAGCGCGATGGGCGCAGTCGAGCAGGACTGAACCCATGCGCTCAAGCTCGGCCTTCAGCAAACCAGCCGCGGAATCCGGACGGGTCGACTTAAACGAATTGGAGCAGACGAGCTCTGCCAGGTGATCGGTATGGTGAGCCGGGGAGCTCACCTGGGGGCGCATCTCGCACAGCTTTACGGCAAACCCGCGGTCTGCCAGCTGGATCGCGCATTCCGAACCCGCCAGACCGCCACCGATAACCGTCACCTGATCGAACTGCATCTGCAAACACCTTTCTAATTGACACGTTTTCCATTGTGACCGAAGGGCGTCTGGGCGTGAAGGGCAAACTTGGAGGGCGCATACCTTCCATCCATCATGCGCTCGATAAGGCCCTCGAGTTCAAGCGAACCCAAGAGTTTGAGTACGCCGACAGCATCGAGTGAGACGAGCGCCGCGATGTCGTCGACCTTGAGCGGAGAGGCGATGAGCGCATGCATCACGGTCTGCTGTGTTGGATTCAGGTCGGCAATGCCGGGAGCATCGGGGCGCGAGTAGCGCAGGGTGCCGTATATGCGAGAGATAGCCATCTCGATGGACTCCTCGTCGACAATGCAGCAGGCACCGTTCGCAATGAGGTAATTCGTGCCACGCGACTCGGGCGATAGGATCGACCCCGGCACGGCAAGAAGTTCGCGCCCCAAATCCATAGCAGCCTCGGCTGTAGAAAACGTCCCGGAAGGCATACCCGCCTCGGATACAAAGAGGGCTTGCGACAGGGCCGCGATCACGCGATTGCGACGCGGAAAGGCAAACTTGCGCGGACCCATGCCCCACGGAGAGATCGACACGACCGCGCCGCCCGTATCGAGCGTGCGCGTAATAAGCCCCGCGCTCGAACGCGGGTAGACCACGTCGGCGCCCGTCCCCAGCACCACGACGTGTTTGCCGCCGGCGTTGACCGCAGCCCAACCCGAGGCCTGGTCACAACCGACTGCACCGCCCGAAACTACCGTCACTCCCGCCTCAACCGCCACCTTCGCCGCAAGCTCTGCCACGGCAAGACCATACGGCGAGGCCTTTCGCGCACCGATGATGGAGAGCGCGGGCGTCGAAAGCGCCTCGGGGTTGCCGCGCACATAGAGCGTCTGAGGTACATCAGAAAGCTCCAAAACGGTCTCGGGATACAACGCGTCACCTGGATGCAGCTCGAAGGTCCCCTCAGCCATCATTGGTCCCTCCTTCCCTGGTACATCGCCGCCTCGAGCACGTGGTCCTGCGTCACCTGCTCGCTCTCGGCGACATCTGCGATCGTGCGCGCAATGCGAACAAGGCGCACGATGCCACGCCCTGTGAGATGCGTGCGCTTCGACAGGCCGAGCACACACTTCTCCGCCGCATCATCGAGCTCAAAGGTCGAAACGACGCCGTCAATGGACCGAGTCTCGTCATCCTCGGCCTCGGCATCCGCATCGTCCATGCGGGATTCGCGCCAAGCGCGAAAGGCGCGACCGCGCACAACGTAGTCACGTAACTCGGCCGACGACATGCCCTCCGCACCCTCGATAATCACTTGAGGGTCGGGACGGGTCACATCGATCATCATGTCGATACGGTCGGCCAAAGGACCGCGCAGTTTAGACCGATAGCGCTCGACCATCGCCGCCGAGCAGCGACACGGCACCTCGCGATCGCCCAAAAAGCCGCAGGGGCAGGGATTGCTCGCAGCCAGCAGCTGAAAGCGCGACGGGAAGGTAAAAGCCCCGTCGACGCGTACGATCCTCACGTAGCCGCGCTCGATGGGCTGACGCAGCGTCTGCAGCACGCCAGTGGGAAACTCGGCAAGCTCGTCCAAAAAGAGCACGCCGCCATGAGCAAGGCTGATCTCACCCGGGTGCACCGGGCGCCCACCGCCGATAAGACCTGCGGTCGAAATACTGTGATGGGGACTGCGGAAGGGCCGGTGCCCCGCCAACAAGCCATCAATGTTCTCACCCAAAACCGAATGGATGCACAGCGCCTCCTGTTGATCCTCAACGGAAAGCTCGGGCAGGATGCCGGTCATACGACGCGCGAGCATCGTCTTGCCCGATCCCGGGGACCCGATCATGAGCAAGCCGAGTTCTCCTGCCGCCGCAAGCGCCATGCCGCGTTTAGCGACTTCCTGCCCCAGCACGTCGGCATAGTCGAGCTCAGGCTCAAAGGTCGCCTCGACGCCCTCGGAATCCAGATAGTGCCGAGCCGCCTCGCCCATGCCATGGGCAAGCTGAGACAAATGATCGATGAATCCACAATCCACGCCCGCGAGCGGCACATGCTGGTCTGACCTGCCGGCGATAAAGGACAGCCCCATATCACGCGCCAATAGCTGAAACGCCACCTCGCCCTTGACGGGAAGCACCGTACCGTCCAAGCCGAGCTCGCCGGCGATAAGGCAGCGATCGAGGTTGTCACGGGGAATCTGCCCATCGGCCGCCAGAACCGCGATGGCGATGGGCAGATCAAAGCCGCTACCGGTCTTGCGAATATCGCCGGGCGCTAGGTTGACCGTAATGCCCGAGCGTGGGATCTCGAACCCGGCGGAGCGCATCGCGCAGCGAATACGACCGCGTGACTCCATCACCTCCATACTCGGAATGCCGAGCATTTGGATGCCCGGAACACCACCGGCAAGCGAGACCTCGACCGTGACGTGAATCGCCTCGACGCCACGGATGCAGGCCGCGTGAACGGCAAACGTCTCGAACGCCATCACGACACCTGCCAATCGAACGCGTTGTACTGATGCTCGATCTCGGCGATATGCCCGCCACGAATGGTGACACCCACGGCATCGAAGCGAATCGCCTTGAGCGGATAATGCTCCATGAGATAGCAACTTGCGATGCGGCGGTAGCGGCGTTGCTTTTGGGCGTCCACGGCCTCCTCGGGAAAGACCCGCGTGCTGCAATCCAGTGCGACGCGTCTGGTCTTGACCTCGGCCATCACCACGACATCGTCGAGTTCATCGAGCAGCACCAGATCGGCCTCGCCCTCGGAGCAACGATAACCCTGCTCCAGCAAGGTGTAGCCGCGCTCGTTAAAGTAGTCGATGGTGATCAGCTCGCCCAGCATGCCCAGCTCGCGGGGACTGAGTCCCTTGATAAACTCAGGCGTCATCGCCCCGCAGTCGAGCTCGCCGTTTTCCCAACGCTCCTTGAGCTGCTGCGTCTTGCTCTTTTTGCTTGCGGCACTCATGGGGTCTCCTTTCCCGCACGCTGCATTGCCCCGATGATGAGGGCACCTTTCGTGCGGGTAAGTACCGGAAGCAAACCAAAAGCTGACCAAATGCCGTCAAAAAACGGGCCGTACGCAGCAATGGTGTTGCATACGGCCCGCCACCAGCAGGTTTATAAAACCCCAGAGGTCCCTGTCTCCACAATTGACCTAGAAAAGGCGCTCAGTCTGCAGAAAGTTTCCGCAAAAGCTCACGCGGTGCAGTGGACAAAGTCCATGTTTGCGAATGGCCTCGATATGCTCGGGGCTTGCATAGCCCTTCGACTCGGCCAGATGGTACTCGGGATACTCGGCGTCGTACTCGACCATCATCTCGTCACGCGTGACCTTGGCCATGATGGACGCCGCGGCGATGCAGGCGATTTTGGCATCGCCCTTCACCACATCGCGCTCGTTAGGAACGGCGCCCAAGGGGTTACCATCCATGAGGACGCAGTCGGGCTCAAGTCCCGTATCGGCCACGGCGCCCGCAACGGCGGTACGGATAGCACGGGCCATGCCCATTTCATCGATATCCTTCGGCGCGATATGGCAAAAACCGATCGCCGTCGCCACCTCGGCAATCTTCACTGAGAGCAACTCGCGGCGCGCGGGCGTGAGCTTTTTGGAATCGTTGATGCCCCAGACGCGCGGCTCCATAGGAAGGCAGACGGCGCATACCGTCAAAGGACCGGCCACCGATCCGCGACCCACCTCGTCGACACCAACGACTACCCCATCGCCGCCAAGCTCATGCATAAGCTCGTACATGTCATTGACGCGCTCGCGCTCGGCAAGTTCCTTGGCATGGCGCTTAAGAGCACGCTCGCAAGCCTTGATCACCTGCTGGCGCGGGTCCTCGCGATAATGCTCCACGAGGGCGGGGATCTCCTCAAACGTAGCGCTCGCCAACTCACCGGCAACCTCCGATGCCGAAACCGAGCTCGTCATATTGGCCATACCAGGCCCTCCTTGCATGCAAATCAGATAAAAAGAAGGGCCACCCGAAGGTGACCCTTGTGTCCAAACGAGTGGACAGACGCTGCGATCTTCTTAGCGCTTCTCGGGGATGCGAGCAGCCTTGCCCACCTTGTCGCGGAGGTAGTACAGCTTGGCGCGACGGACGCGACCATGACGAACGACCTCGAGCTTGGCGATCTTGGGGCTGTGAAGCGGGAAGGTACGCTCAACACCGACACCGAAGGACATCTTGCGGACGGTGAAGGTCTCGCGGGCACCGGCGCCGGCCATGCGGATGACGTCGCCCTGGAAGACCTGGATGCGCTCGCGGTCGCCTTCCTTAATGCGGTAGTGAACCTTGACGTTGTCGGCGACGCGAACCTGAGGAATGTCCTCGCGGATCTGCTGACGCTCGATTGCGCGGATGTAATCCATGTGCAATTCCTTACTCTTCTAGAGGTGCCGTACCACCCTGGCCGGCACGTAGTTGAACAAACGTATTTGAGTATACACGCGCGGGTTTCTGCTGCAAGAACAATTTTTTACGCAGACAAAAAGACAAAACCCGCACATGATAACCGCCCGCCTCACGAATGAGACGGGCGGTATGAAGGGGCGCTACGCTAGGCGTCGATGCGCAGGGGGCTAGGCGCTGCGCTTGGCCTCGAGCTTGGCCTGAGCGGCAGCCAGGCGCGCGAGGGGCACGCGATAGGGCGAGCAGGACACGTAGTCCACGTTGGCCACGTTAAACAGGCCCTTGATGGACTTGGGGTCGCCGCCGTGCTCGCCGCACACGCCAAAGTGCATGTCGGGATTGGTGGCGCGGCCCTTCTCGACGGCCAAGCGCACGAGCTCCAGCACCGCCGTGTCGATAGTCTCGAAGGGATTGTCCTTCAGGATCTTCTTGTGCATGTACAGCGGGATGAACTTGGCCTCGGCATCGTCACGAGAGAAGCCGAAGGTCGTCTGCGTGAGGTCGTTGGTGCCAAAGCAGAAGAAGTCGGCATGATGGGCGATCTCGTCAGCGACCATGCAGGCACGCGGCAGCTCGAGCATCGTGCCCACGGGAATATTGAGCTCGACGCCTTCCTCGGCGGAAACCTCTGCGATCACGCGCTCGATGACCTCGCGGGTCTGGACATGCTCAGCCGTGATGGAAACGAGCGGAACCATGATCTCGGGGCGCGGGTCGACACCATCCTTGATAAGGCGGGCAGCAGCCGTGGCCACAGCGCGGACCTGCATGAGCGGCAGATCGCCAAAGACGACGGACAGGCGCACGCCGCGCAGGCCGAGCATCGGGTTGGACTCGACCATGCCGTCAATGCGACGCAGGCGGGCGCGCAGGACGGCAAGCTCTTCCTCGCTGACGCCAGCGGCTTCCTTCTTGGTGATGGCGACCTCGAGGTCGCGAGGATTATCCAGGAACTCATGAAGCGGCGGATCGAGCAGGCGGACGACCACATCGCAACCGGACATGGTCTTGAACATCGCCAGGAAGTCCTCGGTCTGAACCTTGAGCAGGTCGGCCAGGGCCTGCTGCTTCACGGCCTCATCGTCAGACAGGATAAAGCTCTGGATGATGTTCTTACGGTCGCCTAGGAACATGTGCTCGGTGCGGCACAGGCCAATAGCCTCGGCGCCAAACTCGAGTGCGAGCTCGGCATCCTCGGGATTGTCGGCGTTGACGCGCACATGGTTGGCATGGCCACAGGTCTCGTCCAGACGAATCTCATCGGCCCAGGACAGGATAGTGTCCAGATCGCCGGTGAGCTCGGCCGAGACCAGATCAACGGCGCCGTCGACGACGATACCCTGGGTACCGTCGATGGAAATGACATCGCCCTCGCGCAGCACGCGGTCGATGCCCTCGATACGCACGACCTTCTCGGCGGCGTCGATGTGGAAGCGCTCAACGCCGCAGACACAGGGCGTACCCATGCCGCGGGCGATAACGGCGGCATGGCTCGTCTTGCCACCGTGGCTGGTCAGGATGCCCTCGGCGGCGACCATGCCCTTCAGGTCGTCGGGGTTGGTCTCCCAACGAACCAGAATGACCTTGTGACCCTCGTTGGCGCGCGCGACGGCGTCATCACTCGAGAACACGACCTCGCCCACGGCGGCACCGGGGCTGGCGTTAAGGCCGCTGGCCAGGGCCTCGTACTTCTTGGAGGCGTCGAACTGCGGGTGCAGGAGCTGATCGAGCTGTGCGGGGTCGATGCGGCTCACGGCCTCCTCGCGGGTGATGAGGCCCTCCTCGACCATTTCGATAGCAATGCGCAGGGCGGCAGTGGCGGTGCGCTTGCCCACGCGGGTCTGGAGCATCCAGAGCTTGCCCTGCTCGATGGTGAACTCGATATCGCACATATCGCGATAGTGATCCTCGAGCGTCAGGAACACGCGCTCGAGCTCCTCGCCTGCGGACTCGAGGCCCGAGGTGGTCTTGAGGTCGGCGATGGGCTCGGTGTTTCTGATGCCGGCGACGACGTCCTCGCCCTGGGCATTCACCAAAAAGTCGCCATAGAACTCCTTGGTGCCGTCGGCCGGGTTGCGCGTAAAGGCGACGCCGGTCGCAGAGGTCTCGCCCTTGTTGCCAAAGGCCATGGCCTGGACGTTGACGGCGGTGCCGAGCTCGTCGGAAATGCCGTGCTGCTTGCGGTAGATGCAGGCGCGCTCGTTCATCCAGCTGCCAAAGACGGCCTGGATGGCAAGGCGCAGCTGGAGCTCCGGATCGTGCGGGAAGACGTGCTTACCGTCGGCGACCTCGAGCTCGGGGTACAGGGCGGCCTCGACGTTATCGGAGAAAATGCCCTTAAAAGTCTCGACGAGCTCCTGCAGGTCCTCGGCCGAAAGATCGGAATCGACGCGAACGCCGGCGACCAGGCGGGCCTGGGTCAGGGCGTTCTCGAATAGGTCGGCGTCGACGCCCATGACGACGTTGGAGAACATCTGGATAAAGCGACGGTAGCTGTCCCAGGCAAAGCGCGGGTTCTGCGTCTGCGCGATAAGGCCCTGGACGGAATCGTCGTTGAGGCCCAGGTTGAGGACCGTGTCCATCATGCCGGGCATGGAGAACGGAGCGCCCGAGCGAACCGACACGAGCAGCGGATCGGAGGCATCGCCGAGTTTCTTGCCGCAACGGGCCTCGAGGTCCGCCTCGGCGGCAACGATCTCATCGAGTGCGC
Source organism: Collinsella aerofaciens (assembly GCF_015554145.1). Taxonomy (GTDB): domain Bacteria; phylum Actinomycetota; class Coriobacteriia; order Coriobacteriales; family Coriobacteriaceae; genus Collinsella; species Collinsella aerofaciens_AA. The sequence continues at coordinate 84,311 of NZ_JADNHZ010000004.1, forward strand.
CTTCGGGCCAGACGTTGCCGGCACCGGAGTACTCGACACAGGTCTGGCAGGTAATGGTAAAGCCACCGGGAACCGGCAGACCGATGCGGCTCATCTCGGCAAGGTTTGCGCCTTTGCCGCCAAGCACGAAGTTCATGGATTTGTCGCCCTCAGTGACACAGGTGCCCTGGGCGTCGGTTCCAAAACGGTAAACCCTCTTGCAATCGCTCACGATACTTCCCCTTCCATGCGCTTGCGCGCACGACCGTGGTAACGAATCGACCCGCCGGATGCGGGCCGTGAGGGAACTATACGGCGGGTTTTGGACAGGCTTGAGCAGAGGGTGCGCGGTTTGGTAAACGTGCTAAAACCGGCGGTAAACGGTAGGTAAAGGTGGCTACCTTATGAAGATACCACTACAAGGAAAGTGCAGGTCGGATGCGATGTATTTGCTAAATCGCTTTACCATTTATCAGCATTATTTCCAAGTATTCTCTTTGGTTAGCTAAAAGAGCCCCGTCCCAAATTAGCTACCCAAACAACCTTGTCCCAAGTGAGCTACTTTTGTTGAGCGCGGCGGGCGGCACGGCGGGCTCTTGCCTCTTGAATCTCTTCGAGGTGAGCAATGATCTCGGCAGCGCTTTCCTCGATGGCTTTGCCGTCGGTACGCACAACAAAGCAGCCTAAGCGCTTCATGAGGGCACGAGCTTCCTCAAGCTCGCTGCGCACGCTCTCAGGCTCGGCATAGGAGCCGGCAACGGCACGGGCGTAGTCATCGCCCAAGCGGCTATCGCGAATCTCAGAAATAACGTCGACGGTCGAAATCAGGCCGAACAGGTGCATCGGGTCAACCTCGTAAATCGACTTGGGCGGCTCCATGCCATGCGCCAGTGGGACATTGGCGACCTTGTAGCCCTGATAGGCTAAATACATCGACAGCGGCGTCTTGGATGTACGCGACACACCCAGCAGCACGATATCGGCACCCGACAGATCGTCGCAACCACGACCGTCATCGTGCTCAACGAAATACTCCATGGCCTCGATACGATGGAAATAGCGGTCATCGGTCTTGTGAATCACGCCCGCAACGCACTTGGGCGGCACACCGATGAGCGACGACAGCACGGCAAGCGTCGGGCCGATCAGGTCGACCGAACGGATATGCAGCATACCCAGGTAATCGAGCACGCGGGCGCGAAGCGCCGGATCGACAATGGTATGGAACACGGCGACATCGCGATGGTCGGCATCGACGCGCGGCCCCACAAATGACTTGACCTGCTCCACGGAGGTCACCTTGGGCAGGCGCAAAACGCGAAAAGCCCCTTCATCAAATTGCCCGGACGCCGCAAGCACCACCTCACAAGCGGTATCGCCGAGCGAGTCGGAGATAACGATAACGGTGGGACGAGCGGTGACCGGACAATCCATGCGGGGCTCCTTTTGCGCTTATGCGCAGGCTGGCTTACTTTTTGCGGGCAAGCTCACCGATGTTGGCAATGCCGGAGAAAACGGCCTCGAAGCGGTTGAGCAGCTTAAGGCGATTATCGCGAAGCTGCTCGTCCTTGTCCATGACCATGACCTCATCGAAGAAACGGTCGATGGGCGCGCGCAGGGCGGCGAGGGCGGCAAATGCGGTCGAGTAGTCCTCGGCAGCAAGGGCGGCATCGACGGCGGTCTGAGCAGCCTCGGAGGCGTCGGCGAGCGCAAGCTCGACCTCGCCCATCAGGCTGCGGTCATACTCCGCACCCAGCTCGGGCTTGGAGATATGCGCGGCGCGGGCATAGGCGGTCGCCAGGTTGTCGAACGTCTCAGCGTCGTTCTTGCGGGCCTCGTCGAGGACGGCGCAGCGGGCGAAGAAGACGGACGGGGCGATGATGTGCACCGCGGAGACGGCGGCGACGGTATCGGCCGGAATCTTTTCGTCGCGGGCCATGCTCACCAGGCGGCCATGGAAGAAGTCACGAACCTGCTGGGCGACCTCGGCGGCGTCGAACTCAATGCCCTGCTCACTGTAGAGTTCGAGGGCAAAGTCGATGAGCGACGTGGGGTCGATCGGCAGACGGTCGCGCAGGATGTTGATAATGCCGATAGCGGCACGACGCAGCGCGTAGGGGTCGGAGGAGCCGGTCGGGGGCTCGCCGATGGCAAAGATACCGGCGATGGTATCGAGCTTGTCGGCGCAGGCCACGATGCAGCCAGCGGTGCCCTCGGGCAGCTCGTCACCGGCAAAACGGGGACGATAGTGATCGCGAATAGCATGGGCGACCTCGTCGTTCTCCCCCATCGCGGTCGCGTAATAACCGCCCATCACGCCCTGCTGGCTCGTGAACTCGACGACGGCGTTGGACACCAGGTCTGCCTTGCACAGGTGTGCGGCGCGAGCAGCGTCGGCGGCAAGATGGGCGCCCAGGTGAGCCTCGCGGGCGATAGCGAGCGCGAGCTGCTCGATGCGCTCGGACTTGGCGAGCACGCTACCGAGCTTCTCCTGGAAGGCAACCTTGGACAGACGCTCACGGAACTCGTCGAGGGAGATCTTCAGGTCCTCCTCGTAGAAGAACTTAGCGTCGTCCAGACGGGCGCGCACGACGCGCTCGTTACCGTCGATCACGCGCTCGGCGTTCTCGGGCTTGCTGTTGGAGACGACCACGAACTCACGCGTCAGCTTGCCCTCGCCGTCATAGATCGGGAAGTAGCGCTGGTTGGTGAGCATGGACTCGCAGATAATCTCGTGCGGGACCTTGAGGAACTCCTCGTCGAAAGTACCGACGAGCACCGTCGGCCACTCGCAGAGGTTAATGACCTCCTCAAAGACCTTCTTGGGCGTATCGACATGGCAGCCGGGGCGAGCGGCCTCGACCTCGGAGATACCGGCAAGGATGGCCTCGCGACGGCGCTCGGCAGAAAGCACGCCGGCGTCCTCGAGTACCTGCTCGTAGGCGGCGGGGCTGGCGACAACGTGGTCACCGGGGCCGAGCACGCGATGGCCGCGCGTGGTGTTGCCGCTCGTCACGTCGGCAAATGACACAGGCACAACATCCTCGCCCAGAAGGCAGCAAATCCAGCGGACCGGACGCACGAACGTCGCGTGCTCGTGGCCCCAGCGCTGGGAGCGGTAGTTGGGCCACTGCAGGCCGGCAATGGTCTTCTCGCACAGGGCCGTCAGGATCGGGGTTGCCGGTGCGGAGGGAATGTTCTTCTCGGCAAAGACATACTCGCGACCGTCGGTATCCTCACGACGGACCAGGTCCTCGGCAGCCACACCGCACTTGCGGGCGAAGCCCTGGGCGGCCTTGGTGGCGTTACCGTCAGCGTCGAAGGCGATGTTTGCCGCGGGGCCACGCTTGACCTCGTGAACCTCATCGGTCGCGGTGGCAACGTCGGCAACGAGCGCAGCCAGGCGACGCGGGCTCGAGATCACGCGGACCTCGCCGTGGGCCAGACCGGCCTCGTCGAGACCCTTGGCGATCATGGTACCAAGCTGCTTGACGGCATTGTTCAGCGGTGCAGAGGGCATTTCCTCCGTACCGATCTCAAACAGGAAATCCTTAGCGTCTGCCATGGCTTACGCCACCTCGCCTTCCTGGTCGGCATTCTCGTTGACTCCGGCGACCTCGGCCATGTAGGCCTCGCAGCACGCCTTGGCGACGGCGCGGACGCGCAGGATGTAGTTGGCACGCTCGACCGCGGACAGGGCGCCGCGGGCATCGAGCAGGTTGAAGGCGTGGCTGCACTTCATGACACAGTCGTACGCCGGCAACGGCAGCTTGCGCTCCAGGCAGGAATGGCACTCGGCCTCGTAGTCGTCAAACTTCTGACGCATCATCTCGACGTTGGCGACCTCAAAGTTATAGGCACTGAACTCGCGCTCGTTCTCGAGGAACACGTCGCCGTAGGTCATGGGCGTGCCGTCGGGCAGATAGCTCCACACCAGATCGTAGACCGAGTTGACGCCCTGAGCGTACATGGCGATACGCTCCAGGCCATAGGTGATCTCGACGGGCACGGGGTCGACCTCGATACCGCCCACCTGCTGGAAGTACGTGAACTGCGTGACCTCCATGCCGTTGAGCCAGACCTCCCAGCCAAGGCCCCAGGCGCCCAGCGTCGGGCTCTCCCAGTCGTCCTCGACAAAACGGACGTCATGGTCGTTGGGGTCCAGGCCAATGGCAGCAAGAGACCCCAGGTAAAGCTCCTGAGCATTAACCGGAGAGGGCTTAATGAGCACCTGGAACTGATAGTAGTGCTGCATGCGGTTAGGGTTCTCGCCGTAGCGGCCGTCGGCGGGACGGCGGCAGGGCTGCGCATAGCAGGTGCGCCATTCGGCGGGACCGAGCGAGCGCAGCGTGGTCGCGGTATGGAAGGTACCGGCACCGACCTCGGAGTCATAGGGCTGCATAATGACGCAGCCCTGCTCGCCCCAGTACTGCTGGAGGCGCAGGATGATGTCTTGGAAGGAAAGCGATGAAGCGTTCATGCCTCTAATATCCCCTCGTCGAAACGATTACACGGTTAGGTACTGTACTATAGCGGTTTTTAGTCGATAGCGCCGATGCGGTTGAGCGGCCAGTAGCGCACAAGCGCCACAGCGATCAAATCAGAGCGATCGACGGGACCAAAGTAGCGCGAGTCGGCAGAGTTTTCGCGGTTGTCGCCCATCACCCACACGCACCCGTCGGGAACGGTGTAGGGATAACTCACCTGGGCGCCAGGCGCTTGGACCGAAAGCGGCCAACTCATGCCAGTCGTATAGTCCTCGTCGAGCGCTTGGCCGTCAACGACCACCTTGCCGTCCTGCAGGTCGACCGTCTGGCCGGCCGTGGCAATAACACGCTTGACAAGAACATCATGCTCGGAAGTGGCATCGGGGTTGTGGAACACCACGATATCACCCTGTTTGACGGGCTGACCGAGCTCGAGGCTCACCTTTTGTGCCAGGATCTGGTCGCCAATCTCGATCGTGTCCTCCATGGAGCCGGTGGGTACCACAAAGGGCTCGACCACAAAGGTGCGGATCAGGAAGGTGGCCACGAGCGCGATCGCGATGACCGCGACCCACTCAAAAGCGCCCCTCAACGCGGAATGCTGCGATGGAACCATTCTCACTCCTCGCTCTGCGAATACGAAGCGTCCAGAATCTCCTGCGCGTATGCGCGCTCCTGGGGCGTAAGCCGTGCCGTCTCGATCAGGTCGGGACGCCAGCGGCAGGTGCGCTCGATGGCATTCTTACGGCGCCAGGCATCGACCTTGGCATGGTCACCGCTCACGAGCACCGGCGGCACGCCCTCGCCGTTGAATTCAGCAGGGCGAGTGTACTGCGCATACTCGAGCAGGCCTCCGTCCTCGGCGGTCGAGAACGACTCGTCGACGTTGCTCATCTCGTCACCAAGGGCGCCGGGAATCAGGCGTACGACAGCATCGGCAACGACCATAGCGGGAAGCTCGCCGCCCGTGAGCACGTAATCGCCGATCGACAGGCGCTCGTCGGCATACGCATAGGCACGCTCGTCGACACCCTCGTAACGGCTGCACACAAACAGCAAGCGCTCGCTTTTGAGCAGGCGCTCGGCCACATGCTGTGTAAAGGGCTCGCCACAGGGGGTAAAAAACACCACGGTGGGCTTAGGACCCTCGGAGCTAATGGCCTCGATGGCCTCTGCGATAGGCTCGACCTTCATGAGCATGCCCTGCCCGCCGCCGTACGGCTCGTCATCGACGGTACGATGGCGGTCGTGCGTCCAGTCGCGCAGGTTATACGCCTTAAAATCAAAAAGGCCGGCCTTGCGGGCGCGGCCCAAAATCGATGTGGACATGACGGGCTCAAACATCTCGGGAAAGACCGAAAGGGTCTCGATCAGCATGTTGTCCTCCCTACTTGTCCATATCGATCAGGCCGTCCATAACGTGGACGGAAATTGTTCCTGTGTCGGGAAGATCGAGCACAACCTGCTCGATCACGGGAATCAGTACCTCGCCGTACCGATCGCCCTCGACAACCCAAACATCGTTAGCGGGCGTCGACATGATCTCGACGATCGTGCCGAGCGAACCGAAGCGCTCGTCGACCACCTCGCGACCCATCAGGTCGGTATAGGCAGCATCGAGCGAATCGAGCTCAAAGTCGTCGCGATTTGCCAGCACATAGCATCCCGTGATGCCCTCGGCGGCCGTCAAGTCGTCAATGCCCTCAAACGAGACCAGATCGCCATCGCCCGTATCGGTGACGGACACGACCGTGCAAAAGCGGTCGCGCTTGAGCGCCGGCGGCGTCAGGGCGACGCGCATACCCGGCTCTAATACAGAAGGAAGCCCCCGCAGCGGCTGCGCGAGGACCTCCCCCTTCCTTCCGTGCGGCTTGACCACACGGGCGATGTTTTTGTACTGGGACCTCAAGGTCCTAGCCCAGAACCTCTACCTCGACAGCAGTGTCGAGGCGAGCGGCCAGTGCACGGGCGAGCGTGCGAATGGCCTTGATGGTACGGCCACGACGGCCGATGACCTTAGCGACGTCATCCTCGGCGACAGAAACCTCAATCGTAGAGGCGTCATCACCATCAATGACCTCAAGGCTCACGGAATCCGGGTCGTCGACGATCTGAACAACGAGATATTCGACGAGATCGGCGATGCGATCTGAGAGCATTGCCTCACCCTCGAGCTGTGCAGCGTCAACCTCAGGCACGATTTACTCCTCGGCGCCCTCAGCGGCCTCAGCGGCAGCCTTAGCGGCCTCGGCCTCTTTGGCGAGCTGCTTCTTGGACTTCTTGACGACGGTCTCGGTCTTCTCGCCCTCGTTGGCGGCCTTGACCAAAGCGGCGACGGCGTCGGTGAGCTGAGCGCCCTTGGACTGCCAGTCGGCGATCTTCTCGAGGTCGAGGTTGATGGTCTTGGGGGCGGTCATCGGGTTGTAGCGGCCAACCTCCTCGATGATACGACCGTCACGCGGGGCGCGGGAATCGGCGACGACGACACGGTAGTACGGACGCTTCTTAGCGCCGTGACGAGCAAGGCGAATCTTGACTGCCAAAGGAAACTCCTCCAACCAAGCAGCTTTAGGCTGCAACTACAAACAAACAGTTGAACATAATACGCCATCGACGCGGGCAGGTGAAGTCCGTGAGACCAACTTCTTCGGTGTAGTCGAGGGCAAATCCATATCTTAGACAAGAATTCGGGATTTGCAAGCACATACACGCACCCCACATGAGCTGCGCGGTATACTCATGACATGGAAATACGCGAACATACATACGGTTATGAGGATGCCATGGGCGTCACGCCGCCTCCCTGGACGGGTCCGGCGGTGGGCCTCATGGACCTCGATGCGTTTTTTGCGAGCGTGGAGATGCTCGATCATCCCGAATGGCGCGGTAAGCCGCTCATCGTGGGCGGAGACGCCGATTCGCGTGGCGTCGTGTCCACGTGTTCGTATGAGGCGCGTCGCTTTGGCGTGCACTCTGCCATGGCCTCGGCCGAGGCGCGGCGCTTGTGCCCGCAAGCCATTTGGACGCACGGGCACTTTGATCGCTACCGCGAGGTGAGCGCGCAGGTCATGGCGATTCTTGCCGAGGAGACGCCGCGCGTAGAGCGCGTATCCATCGACGAAGCCTTTATCGATATCACACCGGGTCGCTTTGCGCCCGAAGACCCGCGACTGGTTGCGCGGCGTATAAGCGACCGCGTGGCAGCGCTGGGAGTGACGTGCTCCATTGGCGTGGGCTGCAACAAGACGGTCGCAAAGATCGCAAGCGAGCGTGACAAGCCGTTTGGATTGACGATTGTGCGCCCCGGGACGGAACAGCGCTTTTTGGCCGCGCTACCAGTGTCTGTCATGAGCGGCATCGGGCGCTCGGCCGAGGAACGACTGCGCCGCATGCGCATCTACACCCTCGGCGAGCTATCACGTGCACCGGAATCCACCTTGGCCTCTATTTTTGGCGTCAACGGCGAACGCATGCGCCAGCGTGCGCTGGGACTCGAAATCTCCGAAGTCACAAGTCTCGATGAAGAGCGTGAGGTTAAATCGGTGAGCAATGAGCGCACCTTTGCGAAAGATTTGACTGAGCGCGGGGACATCGAAGCGGCGATTGCGCTGTTGGGCGAGTCAGTGGGACGCCGCCTGCGCCGTCAGGGACTGACGGGCGCCACGGTGACGCTCAAGCTCAAGTATTCGTATGGAAGCGGTCGCTCGGCACAGCGCCGGCTGCCTCATCCGACCGACGATGAGAACATCTTTGTGGCGGTTGCGCTCGAACTGCTCGACAACATCTGGCAGGAAGGCATGCATGTGCGTCTGGCGGGTATCGGGATGAGCGACTTTGACCATCAGGGCGGCATCCAGACCGACCTGTTCTGCGAAGTCGACGACCGCGGAGCCCAATCCAGCGACCGACGCGACCTCTCGGTTGCTATCGACGCCGTCCGAGACAAGTTCGGCGACACCGCCCTATCCTTCGGCCGCCAATCCCGCTTCAACGATTAACCGCCTTTGGGCAAAAAGAAAGCCGGGCAGGTACGGAAAACCGCAACTGCCCGGCAAAATGCGCGAGGCTAACTAAAAGCCCCGTATCAAATGAGCCACTAGAGGAGGTCGAGGGGGAGCTGGGGGGCGTCACCCCAGAGCTTTTCTAGACGGTAGAAGTCGCGGGCTTCGGGAGTGAAGACGTGAACGACGACCGAGCCGTAGTCCATGAGCATCCAGGTCTTCTGCTCGCGGCCCTCGATGGAGAACGGATGCTCGCCGCAAGCCGCGGCGACCTTCTCCTCGATCTCGTCGACGATAGAATCGACCTGGCGGTTGTTGGTACCGGTGGCAAGCACAAAGTAGTCGCACACGTCGGAAAGCTCGGTCAGGTCGAGCACCTGCACGTCCTCGCCCTTCTTGTCGTAGGCGGCCTGCGCGGCGGCGCGGGCGACATCCTCGGCGGCGACACCGCTCGCGGACAGCGAGGCGGCGGTGCGGTCGGACGTGGCAACGAAACTCTTGTGCTCCACACCTTCAAGAATCTGCTCGTCAGTCATGGTCTCGTCGGCCATGGAATACCTCTTTCTAGACACACCCGAGCTAGCGCAGCTGGGCGTAATGGTTGTAAATCGTAATAGCCGTGGGATAAAGATAGCGCCCGGACTGGATCACATAGACCAGACCCTGCGCAAAACAGGAGAAGAACAACTCGTCGAGCGAGGACTTCCCCACCATCTTGCGCAGCGCATGGGCATAGTCGCCGTGGCGGTTGGGCTCGATGGCATCTGCCACAAAGACCACCATATCGAGCGGCGTCATGTCGCAAGCACCCACGGTGTGACGGTCGACAGCCTGAAAGACTGCCGGCGACAGCTCGGGAAAAAGCTGCGGAAGCTCATAGGCGGCAACAGGGCCATGCAAAAGCGGCGTCGCGGCGGAAGGAGAGCCGGCAACCTTGATGCCATAGTGAAGCGCGCGGGCCACGAGCTCGTCATCGGAAAGCACCTTGTCCCAGTCGTGAATTAAGCCGGCGGCAGCGGCATCAAAGCGGTCAACGCCGTAGACCTCGGCCAGATGAAGTGCGGTCTCGGCAACACCCAGCGAATGCACATAGCGCTTGCGCTTATCTTTCATGCGAACATCGAGCAGCTCTTGAATGCGCTTGAGCAGCGCGCGCTCATCGCCCTCAAACTGATCCTCAACCGACAACGTAGCCCCCATCACTCAAAATCTTCTTGACCCAGATCGACATACAAACTGCGCTTGCGAATGTAGCCGAGCACAGACTCGCTCGTAAGATAGCGCACGCTCATGCCGCGGGCAACTCGCTTACGAATGTTCGTCGAGCTGATCGCCAGCGCCGGAATCTGAATATAGCGAACATCGAACGGCAGCCCCGACTCTTTGATTCGGGCACGCGCCGTATCGATATCAAAACCCGGTCGCGTCGCCGCAATAAAGGTAGCAAGCTCAGCGATTCGCTCGGCATCATGCCAGGTCACAATATCGATAATCGCGTCGGCGCCCGTAATAAAGTAGAGCTTTACCTGCGGCGGGTAAAAGTCGCGAAGGGCATGAAGCGTATCGGCAGTATAGGTCACGCCCGGACGGTCGATCTCGAAACGGCTCGCCAAAAAAGCCGGATTCGCGGCGGTGGCGAGAACCGTCATGGCATAACGGTCCTCAGCAGGCGTCACCGGTTTGTCGAGTTTAAAGGCAGGAGAGCCGGCCGGCATAAAGAGCACAGCGTCCAAGTCGAGCGACTCGCGCGCCTGCTCGGCAGTCACCAAGTGCCCGTAATGAATCGGGTCGAAGGTGCCGCCCATAATGCCAAGCCGAAACTCTTTGCCCTCTTTTATGGGCAGCTCGGGCAAACCGATTCCACCGCGCAGCGACATGGCTTACTCGCCCTCCGGGGTCTCAACAACGTCGACTTCGGTAGTGCCTTCGGAGCCTTCAATGGCATCAACCACGTCTGCGTCCTCGGCCGCTACGTCAATAACCTCAACGCCAGCGTCCTCGAGCTCCTCGTACTCCGAGAAGTCCTCAGCGCCCTCAAAGTCAAAGGCACGCTGGCAAATGCGGACCTCGTCGCCCGCACGGCAACCGGCCTTCTCGAGCGCGTCGTCAACACCCATACGCGCAAACTTATGCTGCAGGTAAATGACGGCTTCCTCGTTTTCCCAGTCGGTCTGGATGACCATGCGCTCGATGGCACGACCAACCACACGGAAGGCACCGGGCTCCTCCTGGACAATGCGGAACCGCTTCTCGCGCTGCAGACGGCGGCGCTCCCACTCCTCGTCGCGAAGATCGACCGGCTCATCGGAAACCGCCAGCTCGGCGCGAAGCTTAGCCACCTGCTCGCCCACGGCAAGCATCAGCGTATTGAGCCCGGCGCCCGTCACGGCGGACACGGCAAAGAACATATGTCCATCGTCGAGCGCGGCGCGCTTGAGGTCGGCAATCTTGTCGGCCGTGCCCGGCGCATCGCACTTGTTGGCGACAACGATTTGCGGGCGCTCCGAGAGCTCTGCGCCATACTGCTCGAGCTCACGGTTGATGATGCGGTAATCCTCAACCGGGTCGCGATCCTCAAAACCGCCCGTCATGTCGACGACATGCATGATCAGGGCCGTACGCTCAATGTGGCGCAGGAACTGGTGGCCCAGGCCCTTGCCCTCGCTCGCGCCCTCGATCAAACCAGGAACGTCGGCAACGACGTAAGAATACTCACCGGCACGCACCATGCCGAGGTTCGGCACGAGCGTGGTAAACGGATAGTCGGCGATCTTGGGACGGGCGGCACTCATGCGCGCGATGAGCGAAGACTTACCCACCGAGGGAAAGCCCACGAGCGCGGCATCGGCCATAAGCTTCATCTCGAGCTCAATCCAGTGCTCCTCGGCCGGTTCGCCCAGCTGAGCGAACGCGGGCGCGCGACGCACCGACGTCACAAAGTGGGTATTGCCCAGACCGCCGGCGCCACCGGGCGCCACGACAACGCGCTCGCCGTCGTGTACCAGGTCGGCAATCTCAAACATCGGTGTCTGCGTCTCGGGGTCGAGCTCGCGCACCACGGTGCCCATAGGGACCTTGAGAATCAGGTCCTCGCCGCTCTTACCATTGCGGCGGGCACCCTGGCCATGCGTTCCGCGCTCAGCACGAAAATGATGCTTGAAGCGGTAATCAATCAGCGAGGAAAGCTGAGCGTCGGCCTGGATGACGACGTTGCCGCCACGACCGCCGTCGCCGCCATCGGGGCCGCCCTTGGGAACAAATGCCTCGCGCCTAAACGACATGCATCCGGCTCCGCCGTCGCCGCCGCACACGTTAATGCGGCTGATATCGGTGAACTGTGACAACAGAATCGCCTCCTACAAAAAAGAGGGAGACCCTTGAATCCTAAAACTCAAGTGCCTCCCACATATGTGCTCTATGAAGGGTGAATTACGCGTTCGCGAGCGGGCGTACGCTGACCCTGTGCTTGATACCCTTGTGGAACTCAACGGTACCGTCGACCAGCGCGAACAGCGTGTCGTCCTTGCCACGGCCAACGTTCTCACCCGGGTGGATGTGAGTGCCGTGCTGACGGACGAGAATCGTGCCCGTGGTTACCGTCTGGCCGGCATAGCGCTTCGTGCCAAGGCGCTGACCGCGGGAGTCACGGCCATTACGGGAGGAACCGAGTCCTTTTTTGTGTGCCATTGTGTATACCTACTCTTTCGTTACGAGTGTAATCTACTCGGCGACGGGAGCCTCGGCAACAGCCTCGGCCTCTGCCTTGACAGCCTTCTTGGCGCGGGACGTAGCCTGGACCTTCACGATCTTCAGCTTGGTGAGCTGCTGACGGTGACCCTTCAGACGACGATAGCGCTTACGCTTGTGGAACTTGAAGACCAGCTGCTTCTCGCCCTTGAACTGCTCAACGATCTGAGCGGTAACCTTGGCCTTGGCCAGCTTGTCGGGATCGGTGACGATCTTCTTACCATCGTTGAGGAAGATAACCGGCAGGGTGACCTTGTCGCCCTCATTGCCCTCGATCTTCTCGACGGTGATGACATCGTCGGTGGCGACCTTGTACTGCTTGCCGCCCGTGTTAACGATTGCGTACATGTTTACTTGCCCTTCATGCATCAGTTAGTGCAACAGCCGAATATAGTAGCAGGCGAAAATACCCCCGTCAACGAGTATGTGGAGCAAATCCACAAGTTCGTACAGGTATGGGGCTGACGAGTCGGCCCTCGTCGTCCTCGCATGCTTGATTCTGACGCTCGACATCGTAGGAGCAGATGGTCACGAGGTCTTGCATACCGGTGGAAACAATAGGTGCATCCACGCCCGGGGTCAAGCCCTGCAACAAAACATCAGCTGCAGAAAGCAAAATTTCCGGACGCATGGAGCCCTCGTTATCGGCATGGGTGTCGAGCATGAGCACCAAATGGTCCGGGCGCTCCCCCGCCGTGAGCTCATAGCCCACGAGCGTGTGATCCAAATCCAAGCGCTTGCTCTTTTTGCCGCGCGCGTAGTCGATGCCATGGTCCGCGCGCAGCGTGTCGATCGCACGACGCACCTCATCGGCGCTTACGGGCGCCTCGGGATCCAAGTGCAGGTCGATGCGATACGACAAGCGCGTGAGCTGCGCCGTCAACGCCGGCGTGCGCACGTCGATGTACGCTGCCTCGATAGGTGCCAGATCGGCCGGAGACGCCACAGACAGGCGCTCAAACGCCTCGTCGAGCGCCACGAACTCGGTCATAAACAGGTCATACCACTCGCAGGTCGACGACGTACCAACCGGCAGCGCCGAAGAGAAGCCCACGCGCATGTGCGGAGAGAAGCCCTGCGTGACGGCATAGGGAAGTCCCGCACGGCGCACGATGCGCTCAATGGTATGGATCACTTCGAGATGGCCCAGGTACTTAAGGCGATCGCGCTTGCCATAGCGAACACGAAGTCTAAAGAGCGTGGGGTTGTCGGTCAGGCGCTCACTCATGCGCGATCACCCATCAATACATTCTTGGCGTGGAGCGTGGGGCAGATTCCGCAGCCGGTGCACGACGTGCGGGTGCAGTCGGGAGTCGTAACGCCCTCGAGCGAGCGACGGTACTCGCGTTCGAGGAAGCCACGCGTGCAGCCGGGGCTCACGTGCTCCCACGGCAGGCGCCAGTCCAACTCGTAGGGCAGGTGCACGAGCTCATTGAGGTCGATGCCGTTTTTGGCAGCAGCCTCCTTCCAGTTATCGAGCGAGAAATGCTCTACCCAGGCGTCAAAGCGAGAGCCCGCGCGCCAAGCATCGATGATGACGGGCGTCATGTCACGACCGGCGCGGGACAGAGCGGCCTCGATGAGCGAGGTCTCGGCATCGTGGTAATGCACGCGGACGGCACGGTTGCGAACGCTCGTGATAAGCAGCTTCTGGCGACGCTTGACGTCGTCGTAGTCGAGCTGCGGGCACCACTGGAACGGCGTGGCAGCCTTGGGGATAAAGACCGAAACCGAGATGGACACCGAGATCGAGCCGCGACGAGCCTTGGGCACCACGGAACGACCGAGCTCCAGCACGTGATCGGCCAGATTGGCGATGGCCACGATGTCCTCGTCGCGCTCGCCGGGAAGGCCCATCATAAAGTAGAGCTTCATGCGGTTCCAGCCGGCCTCGAAGGCCGCCTTGGCCGCACGGTCCAGGTCCTCCTCGGTCACGTTCTTGTTAATGATGTCGCGCATGCGCTGGCTGCCGGCCTCGGGTGCGAAAGTCAGGCCGCCCTTCTTTTCGCCGGCGACCGACTCGGCCATATCCACGCCAAATGAATCCAGGCGCTGCGACGGAATAGACACGCGAATACCCGTATCCTCCAGGCGACGGTTGAGCCTGCCGAGCACGTCACGAATGCAGGAGTGGTCGGTCGTGGAGAGCGAGGTCAGCGACACCTCGTCATAGCCGGTCTTTTCCAGACCCTGAATCACCGACGAGACGATCTGGTCGGCCGAGCGCTCGCGCACCGGGCGATAGGTCATGCCGGCCTGGCAAAAACGACAGCCGCGGGCGCAGCCGCGCAGGATCTCGATAGACAGGCGGTCGTGGACCAGCTGCGCATAGGGCACGCACGACTGCGACAGCGGATTCGTGGCACCGAAATCCTCGACGACGCGCTTGTAGACCACGGTCGGCGCATCCTTGCCCTCACGCGGCACGGTGTAGCCATGCGGCGAGCAGGGCTCGTCGTGACGAACCTCATAGAGCGACGGCACGTAGTTGCCGGCAATGGATGCAAGCTGCTCGACAATCTGCGCGCGCGGGACCCCTTCGTCACGCAGGCGGCGATGCAGCTGGCAGGTCTCGAGCAGCGATTCCTCGCCCTCACCGATGAGGATGGCATCGAAGAAGGCCGCGTACGGCTCGGGGTTGTACACCGAGGGGCCGCCGGCGATGATGATGGGGTCGTCTTCACCTCGGTCGGCCGCTAACAGCGGAATGCCAGCGAGGTCGAGTGCCTCGAGGAAGTTCGTCACCGCCATCTCGTGCGGCACATGCAGGCCGACGATATCAAACGAAGCGACCGGCGCTGCACCCTCGAGCGAGAGCAGCGGAATGCCCGCCTCGCGCATGGCGTCACCCATATCAGGCCACGGCACATAGCCACGCTCGCAGGAGATGCCCTCGGCCTGGTTAAGAATGTTGTAGAGGATGGCGATGCCCTGGTTGGGCAGACCAACCTCGTACACATCCGGATAGATCAGGCAGCAACGGTAGTCGGCATCGGCCTTGGAAAGCGTGCCCCACTCGTGATCGATATAGCGGCTCGGCTTCTCGACCTTGGCGAGCAACGGCTCAATTAAATGAAAACAATCTTGGTACGGAACGCGCAACGGAAAACCCCTAAGCAGCGAGATCTGATGCGTCTTGGTAGGACGCCATAGGACGGGTAGCGCCCGCGACCGTGGTCACCAGATCGCGAACGCGGGAGAACGTGGCAGTAACCACCTCGTTGGCACGACTGTAGTCGACATCGCGCTCGTAGAGCGAAACGAGCGCACGGCCCATGCCATAGGTGCCCGCAGCAGCAGTGAGCGCCTTAACGGCAAACCCAATATGCGGCGTCTGCTTGACGAGCGCGCGGGTGACCGCGCGGATCACAAGACCGCCGGCAAGCACGCCAGCGACCTCGTAGCCGCGCTCAGGCTTAATGCCGCGTCCAAAGACGGCAGCGAGCTCAAAGAGCATGCCCACCTGCGCCAGCGCCATAACGGGATAATCGGCGCCCGGCAAAAACACCAGCGCACCGGTCGCCATATTGGTGAGCGCGCACGAGGTGATGATACGATTGGCCGCCGCGATGCGCATGAAGGCAAAGTTCGCCGCAAAAGCCGTTTCCTTTTCGGTGCGATCGAGAATCCAGCGGGCAAGCGTCTCGAGCAGATACGTCTTATCGGTTGCCGCCACCACGCCGAGCATGGGCGTGGACTCCTCGATAAACGGCACCTCCACAGCGGACTCGGCAAGCACGCACACGGGCGCGCCGGCGATCACGAGCTCCTGCACGGCACTCTCCAGGCGGTCGGAACCACACGAGAGCACCAGTACCACATCGGTATCGGTCTTTGGAGCAATTCGCTCCTCCCCCAGACGCTCGACGCGCACAATGCCCGAGGTCGTCTGCGGCACAAAGGCGTCACGCACCGTCTCAGCAAGAAAGCGCGAGGCGGACGAATCCAGATAGACCGAGACGCGCACCGGCGCATCGGAATCCTTCTTAACGGACGCGCCCATCTTAAAAGCGCGGGTCAGCTTATCTACGGGAATTTTCATAGCAAACCCCTCCAGCGGTTACGCGGCGCCAGAACGATGCCGCCATATGGATTGTACGATACCCACCGTCAGCAGCTGAATCATCATCGAAGACGAACCGAAGCTAATAAACGGTAGCGGAATACCGGTAATCGGCATCATGCCGATGCACATGCCGATGTTTTCGAAGGTCTGGAACGCCCACATGCCAACGATGCCCACACACGAAAGACGCAAGAACAGCGACTCACACTTAAAGGCGACGCGAATCGTCGAAAAGATCAGCAGCACGTAGAGGCACAGGAGCAAAAAGGAACCGCAAAAGCCAAAGGTCTCGGACAGGAAGGCGAAGACGAAGTCGGTGTGGAACTCAGGCAGAAAGCCGCCGGCCGACTGCGTCGCATGGCCCAAGCCCTTACCAAAGAAGCCGCCCGAGCCAACGGCGATAAGCGACTGCTGCAGGTTGTAGGCATCGTCCGAATCGGCATTATCGGGGTCGATAAAGACCGTCAGACGGTTCATCTGATACTGCTTGATGAGCACATCGTGGCCGAGCAACGAATCAAAGACCGAATCGAGCGCCAGGACGAGGGCCACCAGGCCCACGAGCAGGGCTAGGGTCGACAGCACCCATTCGCGACGTGCACCGCTCATGCAGATGACGATGGCGCCCGAGACCAGCACGACCAGGCCCGAGCCCAGGTCGCCCATGGCGACGACGGCCAAAAACGGGATGGACAGCATGCCGCAGAGCTTGACGTAGTCGCGAACGGTATCGATGCGGCCGTTATACTGCGAGCCAAGCGTGGCGATAAAGAAGATGGTGATGAGCTTGGCAAGCTCAACCGGCTGGAATGTCAAGCCGATACCGGGAATCTTGATCCAGCCCGTCATGCCCAGACCGCCCGTATAGGACAGACCCGGAATCTTGGGCGAGAAGATCACGATCAGGTCGATGACGAGCAACGCCGTCGAGAAATTGGAAATACCGCGCAGGTCGGTACGCCAGACCAGCACCGCCAGCATCGCCCCGATACCAATTCCCAGCAGATGGCGTGAGAACGAAGCATCGGCCTTAAACTGGGAAGCCGACCAGATAATGATGGCACCGTAGGCGACGAGCGCCACTGTAGCCAAAAGCACACCTATATGCACCTTTTGGCGAAACGTGCCGCGCGAGGCCGAAAGTTGCTTGTTGACACGGTCCAGGCTGCTGCGAGAGCCGGTCTTGGTTGAACGGAACAGATCCGCCGGAGAAAAATCCATCGCAACCTCCTATCGAACCGAAGAATCGCCCGAGGCCGAAGAGGTATCGGGCTCGTCATAAATCACGCCGAGCACATCGCGCGCGACATGCATCGCGGTATCTGAGCCACCGCCGCCCTGCTCCAGGACAGTAGCGATGACATACTTGGGATCATCGGCCGGCGCATAGGCGCAAAACCACGCGTATTCGTCCTCGCCGCTTTTCTCGCCCGTGCCCGACTTGCCGTATACCTGCGGCGTCAGGGTGCCAAAGTGAGCCGCCAAGGACGTCGATGCCGTGTAAATCACGTCGTGCATGCCGTTGCGAACAAGAGCCAAATCCGAATCGCTGTTGATCTTGGCCTCCAGGCGCTTCTTCTTGCCCTTGCCGTTGTACTTATAGGCATCGCCGTCGCCATCGCGCGACACGGCAGACAAAAACACGTGAGGCACGTACTGCTTACCGCCGTTGGCAAGGCCCATGTAGGCGCATGCCATCTGCAGAGGCGTCACCAAAATGTCGCCCTGGCCGATGGCGATGTTGGTCATATCGCCGGCATTCCACTTGCGGTCTTCGGCAGAGGCGTCGGTAAAGTACGACTCCTTCCACTCGGCATCGGGAATACGGCCCGCGCCCTCACTCGGCAGATCGATACCGCAGGTCTTGCCTAGGCCCCAGCGACGAAAGACCTCCTGCAGCCCCTCGGAATGTTGCTCGTCATAAAAGAACGCCTTGCCCATGTCGTAGAAGACGGGGTCGCACGAGTTGGCGATACCCGACTGCAGCGTCATGGTGCCGTGGCCAGACGTCAACCAGCAGCGCTTGCCCCAAGCCTTGCCCAAGCCCGTCCAATAGCCCGTGCAGTTGGTTGTCTGTGTTGAAGTGTAGGTTCCAAACTCAAGACCGGCCAGTGCCGAAAGCGGCTTGATGGTCGAGGCCGACATGTACTGTCCGCTAATGGCGCGGTTGAGCAGCGGGTGCGAACCCTTGTCATCATTGAGCTCGGTCCACACGTCATTTGAGACGCCGCCGATAAAGACGGACGGATCGAACTTGGGCTCGCTCGCCATGCCCAGGATCTCGCCATTGTTGGGATCGAGACACACCACAGCGCCGTTGCCGGCATTGCTGTAGCCAGTGGTCTTGGCAAGCTCGATGGCGCTCGCCAGCGCCGTCTCACAGGCCTGTTGGATCTTAAGGTCAAGCGTGAGCTTAATGTCGGAGCCGGCCTTGGCGGGCACGGCGCCGGCCTGACCGGTCACATTGCCCGAGGCATCGACCTTGACGGTCTGCTCGCCACGAATACCCTGCAGCAGGTTTTCGTAGTAGCTCTCAACACCCGCCTGGCCCACGATATCGCCCGACTGGTACGTAATCCGGCCAGCAGAAGCATCATCATCACCAGAGGTTTTCTTATTCTGGGCCTCGAGCTGCTCGGAGGTAATGGTGCCGGTATAGCCCAAGATATGGCATGCCGTCTCGCCATATGGATACTGGCGCTCGGTACGCTCGGCAATCTTGACGCCCGGGAACTCGCCGGCGTGCTCCTGAATATAGGCAACCGTGGAGCGACGGACGTCCGTCGCGATGGTATGCAGGCTCTGAGCGCCCTCGGAATTGTCCTGAATATTGCGCAGCACCGCCACGTAGGGCATACCGAGCACGTTGGCAAGATGGCGAACCAGAACCTCATCCTCGGCAAGGTCGCGGTAGGCCACGACAGCAAGTGAGGGACGGTTCTGGACAAGCGCCACGCCATTGCGGTCGAGGATGCGGCCGCGCACAGCGGGTGTGGTAACGGTGCGCGTCTGATTGCTATTAGCCTGCTTCTCGTAATAGTCCGACGAGACCATCTGCATGCCCCACAGCTTGACGGCAAGCGCCGCGAACATCGCGCCCACACCCGTGGTGAGGATGGAAAAGCGGCCCTTAAAGGCGGTCGCCGCGGTATTGCCCTCGCCCTCGGTGGCGCGCGGGGCCGTTCCATGCTGCGTATCGTAGGTAAAACGGGAATCGCCGCGACGCATGATGACCAGCGCGACCACGATAGCCACAACCAGCACGATACCGGCGATAATAACCGTCATCTGGGAAGACATCTACGGGCCTCCCCTATTTGAGCTTACGGGTCTTGGGCTTAAAGCGCATGCCCGTCTGGCGTCCGCCACGTGCGGAGAATCCATAACCGGACTGCGGCACGACGCCGGACATCAAAAACGGAATGGCAACCAGACCCGTCAGGATCGAAGACGGCAGCGCATGGCCGAAGATCGCGACGGCAAAGCTCGTCTCCAAACCCATAAACAGCAAGATGATGCTGTAGATCACATTTATGACGAGCGCGAAGGCGCCCACCGTGATGCCGCGCGCACTCGGGGTACCGCCCGTCTGACCGGCAGCGCTGTGCACCAGGGTAAAAGAACCCAAGGTCAGCAGGAGCGACATAACGCCCACCGGCACGGCAGCGGAAAGGTCATAGAACAAGCCACTGCAAAAACCGCACACGACGGCACGGTTCGGGTCGCCCGAGAACACGCTTAGGCACACCAGGATAATCATAAAGTTGACGCGACCGCCCGCAATAGAGATCTGCGGTGCCAGGCCTGCCTGCAGCAGCACGCACACGATGGCGGCGATAACAAACGTGCGGGAGCTCATCCCCTGCTCGTGTAGATCCATGGACATGCCCCCTATTCGCTCGAGCCGGAATCGGTCGTCTCGGACGTGTCGGAACTGTCATCCGAGCTCTCGTCCTTCGTCTTGGTCGCAGCATCGCGCGACGTTCCCTGCGGCGTGCTGTTAGCGGTGCTCACGTCCTCATCCGAGGCCGACTGTTCGTCGGTCAGCGAGGTGATGACCAGCACTTCCTCGTTGTTCTCGGCCGTCGTCTGGGCGCGCACCACAATGGTGTAGTACACGTCGTTTGCCGATTTCTCAACCGACGAGACGGTGCCGAGCGGTAGACCCTTGGGGAACACACCGCCAATGCCCGAGGTCACGATGATGTCGCCAACCTTAACGTCGGAATCGACGCTCACATACTCAAGACGCAGCGTGCCGTCAGCCTGACCCTGCAGCATGCCCTGGGCGCGCGTGTCCTGCACCATGGCGGACACGCCCGAGTTCTCATCGCCAATCAGGCGCACGGTGGACGTCTTGGCCGAGACCTCGATAATCTGGCCTATGACACCGGCAGAACTCGTCACGGGCATGTTGATGGTAAGCCCGTCGGCAGAACCCTTATCGATGGTAACGGTCGAGGTCCAGGCATCGCCCGAAGCGCCGACGATACGAGCTGCAGTGGACTTGAGGTTGTAGGTCGACTGCAGACCGACCAGACCCTCCAGTCGCTCGGCGGTCTTTTGAGCCTCGGAGAGCTCGGCGACCTTAGAGGTCAGTTCCTCGTTTTGCTTCTTAAGCTCGTCAAGCGTGTCCTGTGACGCCGTAAGGTTAGAGAACACGTTACCGATCGCATTGAAGGGAGCCGCCACAGCCGAGCCCAGAAAACGCACCGGCGAGGTAATCGTCGTCACGCCCGAACGAACGGCATGAATCGGCCCCGTCTCGCCCTCACGAATATAAAACGTGAGCAGCAACACCGAAATCAGGCTGAAAACAATCAACGGGCGCATACCCGTTGATTGTCGCTTGGTATTCAGATTTGTGGAGAAACCCGAAGATCGTGCCAAATGGAATCCACCTTTTGGAAATTAAGCATTGGTCTGGACGAAGCCGCCATCAAACGCATTGGCCTCGAGCACGCGGGCACAGCCGTTAACAACGTTATCGAGCGCCGTGGGGCTGACGTTGACCGAAACGCCGGTCTCATCGCGCAGGCGCACGTCGAGACCGCGCAGCAGCGCGCCGCCACCGGTCAGCAAAATGCCGTAGTACATAAGGTCCGAGGCAAGATCGGGAGGCGTAGCGTCGAGTGCGTCCTTGACGGCCTTGGCCATCTCGTCGAGCGGCTTGTTGAGCGCGCGACGAATCTCCTCGCTCTCGATGCGCACGGTCTTGGGCAGACCGGTGATCACGTCGCGGCCGTTGACCTCGACGTCGAGCTCGTCCTTGAGCGGCACGGCGGAACCGACCTTGATCTTGATGTCCTCTGCCGTACGCTCGCCGATGGCCAGGTTGTAGGCATCACGAACGTGCGTGAGGATGGCCTGATCGAACTCGTCGCCGGCAATACGAATGGACTGCGAGACGACGATGCCGCCCATAGCGATAACGGCAACCTCGGTGGTACCGCCACCGATGTCGATGACCATGGAACCGGTAGGTTCCTCAACGGGCAGGTCGGCGCCGATAGCGGCGGCCATAGGCTCTTCGATCAGATAGGCCTGGCGGGCACCGGCCTGGATCGTGGCCTCAAAGACAGCGCGCTTCTCGACCGACGTGACACCGGAGGGAACGCAAACGACGACACGCGGACGCGGAGTCCACGGATAGCGCTTCTCGGACGCCTTGTCGATAAAGTAGCGAAGCATGGCCTCGGTAACATCGAAGTCGGCGATGACGCCGTCCTTCAGGGGACGAACGGCCACGATGTTGCCGGGCGTACGGCCGAGCATGCGCTTTGCCTCGATACCGACCGCCAGGATGCGCTCGTCGTTCTTGTCGATGGCGACAACGGAGGGCTCGCGAATGACGATGCCCTTGCCGCGCACGGAGACAAGCGTATTTGCGGTGCCGAGGTCGATGGCAAGATCGCCCGCATAGCTACCGAAGAACATATCCATCAAAGAAAACAACGCAACTCCTGATGTGTTGGATGATTGCTGGAAAACTACTAGCTCATCATACTAGCGCAAGCCCGGCGCCTCACTTGCGGTGAAGCGCCGGGCAAAGCTAAATCCCATAAGGTCACTACTGGTTGTCAGCAGCCGAGAAATCCATATCAAGCGAAGAAACGGCCCAGCCGATATGGTTGTCAGAGCGCACGAATTTGACGGTGTACTCCTGCTCGCCGCCCTTGGACAGCGATGCCTTCACCTTAGCGGTCGTCTCGGTCATGGACTGATCCATGCCCTCGACGGACACGGTGGCACCCTGCGGAATCGAGGAGATGATCATCGACTTAGCGTCCTCGGACAGGCTCGAGGCCAGACAAGACTCGGCCTTTGCGGTGTCACCGTCACCGGCAGCCTGGAACAGATCGGTAACGACAGACTCCTGAGACGGGAAGCCAAAGCCGCGCGTGTAGGCAAAGCCCAGACCGCCCGCGGCGATCAAAATGAGCAGAAGCAGCACGATGAAGACTTTGAGACCCGTATGGCGATGGCGACGACGGACCTTGGCCTGCTTACGATCCTGACGGTCCTGCTGGACCATCTCGGACTCGGACAGCGTAAAGAAGCCGGTGTCCGAGGGATCGGGCATAAACTGACCGGTCGCGCCCGTAGGATCGAGCGGATCGACGGCAGGAGCGTCCATCGCGGGCGCCGGAGCCGTGGCCATAGCCGTCTGGGCAGACAGCGCGGCAAGCGAATCGTGCACGCGGGCAAGCTCATCGGCCTGCTCGGAGGTGAGCTGGTAGATGCCATCGGCAGTAGCGGCGTTAAAGGCGTCGAGTGCGTCGGAGGGACGGCCGGCAGCAGAAAGCGCCTGACCCATGCCGGCGTTGAGCGCACGCGTGTCGTCGCGGGGGCCGGCAAAGTCGATAGCCGTGCGGTAGGTCTCCACGGCATCCGCCGGACGGCCGAGCTTAATGAAGCAACGACCGAGCTCGCCGAGCGCGGCGGCAGGAGCCGGATTGGCGCCGTCGATAGCAGCCTGACGGAAGGCGGTTCCCGCGTTGGCATAGTCGCCCGATTGGAACAGCGCATTGCCTAGACCCAGATAGGCCTTGAACGGCGTGGCATAGGAAGCATCCTGCGTAGCAGCAGAGAAAGCCTGAGCGGCCGTCGTGTAGTCGCCCACGGCGGCGAGCGCCTTGCCGCGGTTGGTGAGCAGCGCGCCGCGCTTGCCGTAGGTGCCGTCGTTGAGGGCGGCGGCATAGGCCTCGGCGGCCTCGGCATACATGCCCAGGTGCATCAAGGCGTTGCCACGAAGGTGATCGGCCTCGCCCATAATCTCATCGGGAGTCTTTGCCGCCCCAAGCATCTGGGCTGCAGCAGAAAAATCACCCGCGCGGTAAGCGGCGCGGCCCTGTTGGATCAGCTGGCTATTCAAGGAAGTCCCCTTTACTCGTGAACTATCTCGACATGAACGATCTCGTCGCCGGCACGCAGCTGCGAAATCACATCGAGACCCTCGACCGTGGTACCAAAGACGGTGTAACCGGAATCGAGGTTATGCTGGGCGCCCAGGCAGAAGTAGAACTGCGAACCCGCGGAATCGGGGTCCATGGAGCGCGCCATGGCAAGGGCGCCATCGACATGGCTGTTGCGCGGATTGGTGGCGAACTCGCCCTTGATGCAGTAGCCGGGGCCACCGGTACCGGGCATGCCGTCGGGGCCCTCAAGACCGGCGGCGACGTCGGCGCCGGACATGTCGCGGGTATTGGGGTCCCCGCCCTGGATAACAAAACCGGGCACATAGCGATGGAACTTAAGGCCATCATAGAAGCCCATCGTGGAAAGCTCGCAGAAGTTCGCGACATGAATGGGAGCGCCCTCGCCGTCAAACTTGACCTTGATGGTACCCTTCGACGTCTCGATTACGGCGCACTCGTCGCCGACAAGCTGATACTCGGGCGTGTAGAGCCCTTTCTTAAAACCAAACATGTGGTTCCTTCCTCGTGCGTTTAAAGCATATTTGTACGAATTGTAGCAATAAGCACGGGCTTACATCAATTGCGCACGTAGGTTATGCCGACTATGGCGAACTAATTTTAGGAACGCTGCTGCGGCTTCCAGGAACCCACATTGGCATCGTACTGGTTCAGCGCGCTGTTGCCGCCCTGCGCGATGGGCGCCAGGATCTCGCTTTGGTGGGAACTCATCGACTCGCCATCGGGAATGGCCAGCGAGATATCCCAGCTCTGGCAGATCACGTCGACGCGCTCATACATCCACTCGGCAAGCTGCTTTAAGTGGGCGATGTCATCCGCATAGACCGTATCGTCCTGTACTTTCAGGTTGTTAAGCTCATCTTGCGTCTTTTTTATCTGGTCACGCAGGGCGTAGGCACTCTGCGACAGCTCCTGACGGGTGGACAGCGGCGTTCGGAGATAGCCGTTGTTAAAGGAATCGATGACCTCGCCGATCTGATCCTCGTCAGCATAGGACACGATGGTCTGATACAGACCGTCGAGCCTGGTATAGAGCTGATCATCGGTGAGCACGGTTTCTTCCTGGACCACCTCGGCAGAATCGTCCTGCTTGGTATCGTCCTCAGTGGCCTCGCCCTTTTGGCGCGTGGGGAAGGTGGTTTGTGCAGCTTGGCCAAACTGGTCGTAGAAGCCGGGCATGACACCCATGGGATCGGCCGTCACGAACCAATAGGCACCACCGCAAACGACGGCGAGGACCGCGATGACAATAAGCGGCTTGGGAATATGACGCTTGTGCTTGTGATAGGCGTCCTCGTCGGGGTGCACCTTGCGCTTGGGTTTTTGAGCATCGTCATGCAGGGAAACGGGCATGGGAATATCGACCTTGGGGATACCGAAATCCTTATCGAAAGCCGGCAGCACGCAGGTCTCATTGGGGTCGGCGGCGTCTGAGAGCACTGCAGCGGCAGAGGTCGGCGCATGAGGCACTTCGGTATCGATCTGCTCTTGCGTTAGGCGCGGAAAGCCCGCCGTGCGGCCCGCTGCCAGGTCGGATGCGGCCGCGTCCTCGGAGAGGATACCCGGAGCGGGGCGTCCGCATTTGGGGCACGTACGATCATGCGGAGAAAGACGGGCACCGCAGCCCTCACAGAACACGAACTCGGTGTGCTCCGGACCATCGCCCGGACCCACGTAGGCGTTGCAGTAGGGGCAGAACGAGGCGCCGTCCTCGATAGTCTTAAGGCAATGCGGGCAGATCACGGCATCCTCTTTTCGAAGCAATTCAAACAATCGAGGTTAGAGCATAACATCGCCACGGCCCCACAGGAGCAAGGCACCAATTCAACATCGGCAGGGTGCGTAGTTACTTCTTCTTTTTGCTTGGCATCGAGACTTTGATGCCTTGGGCGGACTTGGTTACGCGAGAGCGCTTGGCTCCGCTACCCTTCTTTTTCTTGGGCTGGGCCTGGGCCACGCCCTCGAGTGCGCGGGCCTCGGCCTCGCGAGCGGTGCGATCTTCGCGGCGCTGCGCCATGTCGGCGGCGACGCGCTTGGCAAAACGCTCGGCCGTCGAACCCGTCGAGCTCACCTTGCCGCCACCGCGACCCAGGTGGACGCGCACACCGCGGCCAAAACCAGTTGCGGCATGACGACGACGCGGCTTGAGCGAATCCATCATCGTGGCGAGCTTAAAGAACACCGAGCAGGTAAAGACCACGATGACAGCCAAGATTACCATCTGGCCCATCGACAGGTTGGCAATAGACAGCAGCTCCGGGAATCCGATAACGCCCACCAGGATGCCGGCGACAACAAACACGAAGAGCACCACACGTAAGGACGTGAGAGGCTGCGAGATGCGCCAGATCAGGCTGACGCTCGCCGCGCACGACGTAAGCAGGCACATCGTAGACAGCGTGAGCTGGCTAAAGCCAAACACGCGCGCCACAAAGATATCGAGCGCCGCGGCCAAAATGACCGCAATCGACGCCGGCAGTGCCCGCTTGAGCACGTTCGTCAGGAACGACCCCTTCACGCGAGCATTGTTGGGCTCCAGGCCCAACACAAAGCCCGGCGCGCCGATGCAGAAGAAGTTGATGAGCGTCATCTGAATCGGCTCGAAAGGGTACGGCGGCAGCGCGATGCACAGCGCCGCCAGGCCCATCGAGAACAGCGTCTTAGTCAGGAACAGCGAAGCCGAACGCTGCAGGTTGTTGATGGAGCGACGGCCCTCGGCCACCACGGCGGGCATCGAGGCAAAGTCGTTGTCGACGAGCACGATCTCGGCCACGTTACGCGCGGCATCGGAGCCGGCCGCCATGGCCACGGAGCAGTCGGCCTCCTTGAGCGCCAGCACGTCGTTGACGCCGTCGCCTGTCATGGCCACGGTGTGCTCGCGGCGCTTGAGCGCCTGCACGAGCTCGCGCTTCTGCTGCGGGGTCACACGACCAAAGACATGGTAGCGGTCCACTGCGGCATCGAGCTTGGCCGGCGTATCGAGCGTCGTGGCGTCCACATAAGCGTCCGCCCCCGGCACGCCCACCACGCGCGCGATCGACGACACCGTACGCGGGTCGTCGCCACTGATCACGTTGAGCGTCACGCCCTGCTCGTTAAAGTAGCCGATGGTCTCGGCCGCCGAGGTACGGATCTCGTCGCGGATGGTCACAAAGCCCACAGGCTCGGCCTCGCCCACCATATCGCCATCGGGCGTAAAGCCGTCAACGCGCGCCACCACGAGCACGCGGCAGGTATCGGCAAGCTCGGCGACACGGTTCTCGACCTGCGAAAACACACGATCAGAGAGCACAAACTGCGCGGCGCCCATTACGTAGGAGCCCTGCGCAAACGAAGCGCCACTCCATTTTTTAGACGACGAGAACGGAATGACCGACAGCGGCTCAGACACCTCGACCGGGCGATCGGCGTAATAGTTGAGCAGCGCCTGGCAGGTCTCGTTGGCATCGGCCGAAGTCGCACGCGCGACGTTAGCAAGGGCAAAATCGAGCACCGTGGTATCGACGGGAACAGCCGCCTCGTTCTCCCCCACGCCCAAGGCAACGCCCTCAACCGGCAGCGGATAGGTACCCTCGACCTCCATGCGACCCGACGTGATGGTGCCCGTCTTGTCCAGGCACAGTACGTCGACGCGAGCGAGCGTCTCGATGCAGTAGAGCTGCTGCGCCAGAACCTTGCGGCGGGCCAGGCGCACCGTGGCGATGGCGAGCACCGACGAGGTCAGCAGCACCAGGCCCTGCGGAATCATGCCCAGCAGGGCGCCCACCGTGGACAGCAGCGCCGACGAAGGCACGCGGCCGGCCAGCAGCTCGGAGAAGCACCAGGAAAGCGCGCTATCGCCCGGGGTTCCCGCGGCATCCCACAGCTCGCTCACACTCGAGGCAAACAACGCCAAACCGAGCGGGATCATGATGATGCTCGCAAAGCGCACAATGGCGTTCAGCGCGTTCATGATCTCGGAATTGACCTTTTTGACGTACTTGGCCTCGTTATTAATTTTGGCCACGTAGTTGTCGGCGCCGACATGGATCACGCGGGCGCGCAGCAGACCTGAGTCGATAAAGCTACCGCTCATGAGCTCGGAGCCGGGCTGCTTCTTAATAAGGTCGCTCTCGCCCGTCAGCAGGCTCTCGTTCACGAGTGCCTCGCCCGAAACCACCACGGCGTCGGCGGGAATCTGGTCACCGCGCCCCAAGCGGATAATGTCGTCGAGCACGATCTGGTCCAGGTCGAGCTCCACCTCAGCGCCGTCGCGCACCGCGATGGCCTTCTTGGAGGTTAGCAGCGTAAGCTTATCGACCATCTTCTTGGAACGCATGGACTGAATGACGCCAATAGCGGTATTGAGGAACACCACGAACAGGAACGTCAGATTCTTAAACGAACCGGTCAAAATGACCAGGAAAGCCAAGATCACGTTGATCAAATTGAACAACGTGCAGAGGTTCTCAATGATGAGCTCTTTGACCGACTTGGTCTTGAGCTCCATGTTGCGGTTGATCTTACCGGCGGCGATGCGCTCCTCGACCTCGGCGGTCGAGAGTCCGCGCTCGATATCCGTTGCTGCCATACCACGTCCCATCACGTCGCGTCGGTATAAGAAAAACCGCCCGGACCATGCGAGGTTCGGACGGTCTCACGTTCGATGGTGCCCCATGTTGGATTCGAACCAACGGCCTTCTGCTCCGGAGGCAGACGCTCTAATCCTCTGAGCTAATAGGGCGAACGGTAGGCATTATACCCAAGTGCGCCACGGGCTATCAAAATAAAAGAAAAAGCTTTGCAATTCCGAGGAAGACGCGGCGCAACGGCCCACTTTAGAAGGCAAAAGCGAATCAGATAGTATAAACTCTCATGCACCATATATACACGGCTCGCGATGCGGGCCGTTTTTACAAGGGTTATCCATCGAGGTGAGAGGCACACCATGATTGCAATTTTAAAGCAGAGCGCCAGCGACGAGGCCGTCAGCCATATCGTCAGCTGGATTGAAAAAAAGGGCCTGAAGACCGACGTCTCGCGCGGCGAGAACGAGACGATCATCGGCCTGGTGGGCGATACGACCAAGATCGACCCGTTCCTGCTCGAGTCCATGGACGTCGTCGAGCGCGTGCAGCGCGTCTCCGAGCCGTTCAAGCGCGCCAACCGCAAGTTCCACCCCGAGGACTCCGTCATCGACTGCGGCCACGGCGTCAAGATCGGCGGCGATCAGTTCCAGGTCATCGCCGGCCCGTGCTCCGTCGAGGGCGAGAACCTCATCCGCATCGCCCGCCGCGTGAAGGCCGCCGGTGCCACGATGCTGCGCGGCGGTGCCTACAAGCCCCGCACTTCCCCGTACGCCTACCAGGGCATGGGCCCCGCCGGTCTGGACCTGCTGTGCGAGGCGTCTGCCGAGCTCGACATGCCGATCGTCACCGAGATCATGGACCCGCGCGACGTGCAGGTCTTCCTGGACAAGAAGATCGACGTCATGCAGATCGGCGCCCGCAACGCCCAGAACTTCCCTCTGCTCAAAGAGGTCGGCAAGACCAAGACTCCGATCTTGCTTAAGCGCGGCATGTCCGGCACGATCGATGAGCTGCTCATGGCCGCCGAGTACATCATGAGCGAGGGCAACGACAACGTCATCCTGTGCGAGCGCGGCATCCGCACCTTCGAGACCCGCACCCGCAACACATTCGACCTCAACGCCGTGCCGGTGCTGCACCACCTGTCGCACCTGCCCGTCGTCGCCGACCCCAGCCACGCCACCGGCTACACCCGCTACGTTGAGCCCATGGCGCTCGCGGCGACCGCCTGCGGCGCCAACGGCCTGGAGATCGAGGTCCACGACGACCCGAGCCACGCTTGGTCCGACGGCGCCCAGGCCCTCACGCCCGACCAGTTCGACGACACCATGCGCCGCATCCGCGCCATCCGCGAGGTCGTCTGCCAAGAACCCGTTCAGGAGTAGCCCATGGGTACGGTGAGAAACGCACGCGTTAACCAGGGTGGCCCCAAGTGCGCCGGCATCGTGGGCCTGGGCCTCATCGGCGGCAGCTTTGCCCGCGGCTATGCGCAGGCGGGCGTTCGCGTGCTGGCCTGGGACCCCGACGATGACGTGATGACGGCCGCCAGCATGGGCACCGTTGCCGGCGAGCTCAACGACGAGACGCTCGGCGAGTGCGACATCATCGTCCTTGCCTGCTATCCCGAAGCCTGCATCGAGTGGCTCGAGGCACACGCCCAGGCACTCGCCGACGCCACCGACACCGAGGCCATCATGGGCCCCGTGGTGATCGACACCGTGGGCGTCAAGAACATCGTGTGCGAGCGCGCCTTTAAGCTTGCCCGCGAGCACGGTTTTTACTTTGTGGGCGCGCACCCCATGGCGGGCACGCAGTTCTCGGGCTACGCGCATTCCCGCTCCGACCTGTTCCAGGGCGCCCCGCTGGTGCTCGTACCGCCCGCGGTAGACGATGCGCTCAAGCTGGAGCTTTTGGGCCAGGTGCGCGAGATGGTGCGCCCCTTGGGCTTTGGCAAGTTCAGCGTGACCAGCGCCGCCGAGCACGACCGCGTCATCGCCTTCACGAGCCAGCTTGCGCACGTGGTATCCAACGCCTACGTCAAAAGCCCCACCGCCCAGGTCCACCACGGCTTTTCGGCCGGTAGCTACCGCGATCTCACCCGCGTGGCGCACCTCAACCCGCAAATGTGGTCCGAGCTCATGATCGACGACGCCGACGCGCTCGCCTTCGAGATCGACCATCTGATCGAGTCGCTTGGCGCCTACAGCCGTGCGCTCAAGAACCGCGACCAGCGCTATCTGGAGAATCTCCTTGCCGAGGGCGACCGCATTAAGCGCGCACTCGACGACGAGGCCTCCCACTAGACCACCTATCACGCCAGGTCGAAAGGACCGAAGCTTATGGCGATTACCATCGATATCGACACCGCACGCCCCTACCAGGTGCATGTTGGCACGTTTTTGCTGGAGCAGGCGGGACCGCTCGTGCGCGCCACTGCCGGCGGCACCAAGGCCGTCATCGTGACGGACACCAACGTAGGCCCGCTCTACCAGATGCCCGTTAAGCAGAGCCTGGAGGCGTCAGGCTACGAGGTGAGCATCTGCACCTTCGAGGCCGGCGAGGCCCATAAGCGCGCCGAAACCTATGTTGCCATTTTGGAGTTTGTGGCCGAGCACGAGCTTTCGCGCTCCGACGTGATCGTGGCACTCGGGGGCGGCGTCGTGGGCGATGTGGCGGGCTTTGTGGCCGCGACCTACATGCGCGGCTGCAAGTTTGTGCAGATCCCGACGAGCCTGCTCGCCATGGTGGATTCGTCGGTGGGCGGCAAGACCGCCATCGACCTGGCTGCCGGCAAGAACTTGGCCGGCGCCTTTTGGCAGCCGAGCGTGGTTATCGCCGACGTGGGGTGCCTGGCCACCCTCACGCCCGAGCAGTTCGCCGACGGCTGCGGCGAGGTCGTCAAGCACGCCGTGATCGCCGACCCGGAGCTTTTCGCCGAGCTGGAGAAGACCCCGCTCACGCTGGAGCTGCTCAACCGCGATGTGGCCCGCGTAGCACTCATCATCGCCCGCAATATCGACATCAAGCGCGCCGTGGTCGTTGCCGACGAGCGCGAGACCAACCAGCGAAAGCTGCTCAACTTTGGGCACAGCGCCGGACATGCCGTCGAGGCCTGCGAGCACTTTGAGCTGGGACACGGCAACTGCGTGTCAATCGGCATGGGCATCATCACGCGTGCCGCGGCCCTGCACGGCATTTGCGACGCCGAGCTGCCCGGTCGCATCGAGGAGCTCTGCGCCCGCCATGGCCTCAAGACCCGCTGCGAGCTATCGGCCGACGCCATCTTTGCCGAGGCGCTCCACGACAAGAAGCGCGCGGGCGACACTATCGACCTTGTGATTCCGCACGGCATTGGCCGCTGCAGCATCGACCGCACGCCGCTTTCCACTTTCCACGAACTCATTGCCGAGGGCCTCGGCCAGAAGGGAGACGCATCCGCATGCTAGCCCGCATCACCCCGTCCCCGCTTAAGGGCACCGTTCCCGCCATCGCGTCCAAGTCGATGGCGCATCGCCTCATCATCTGCGCTGCGCTTGCCAACGGCGAGACGCACGTCACCTGCAACACCACCTGCGCCGACATCGAGGCCACGGTGCGCTGCCTTACGGCACTGGGTGCTCGCATCGAGACCGTAGAGGACGGCTTCCAGGTCCACCCCACCATGAAGAGTGTTGAGTTTGGCCTGCTCAAGGCCCTTGCCGGCGGCACGCTTGACTGCGGTGAAAGTGGCTCCACGCTGCGCTTTATGCTGCCTGTCGCCTGCGCGCTGGGTGCGGATGCCACCTTCGTAGGCCAGGGCCGCCTGGGCGCCCGCCCGCTCTCCCCGCTCTCGGACGAGATCATCGCCGCCGGCTGCGACCTACAGGGTCTGGGCGGTTTTCCGCTCAAGACGAGCGGCCGCATGCGCCCGGGCACCTTTGTGCTTCCGGGCAACGTGAGCTCGCAGTACATCTCGGGCCTGCTGCTGGCAGCCCCGCTGCTGGCCCAGCCCTCCTGCGTGCAGGTAACCGGCCTCATCGAGAGCCGCCCCTACATCAACCTGACGATACAGGCCATGAAGGCCTTTGGCGTCGAGGTCAACGTCGAGCGCATTCCGGCCAAGGACGGCCAGCCCGAGGTCACGAACTTCCGCGTGAGCAGCGGCTCGTACCGCACGCCCGGCAGCGTAGCCGTCGAGGGCGACTGGTCCAACGCCGCCTTTTGGCTGTGCGCCGGTGCCATCGGCACCGACCCAATCACCGTCGAGGGCGTGTCACTGAGCTCCGCACAGGGCGACCGTAACGTGCTTGCCGCGCTTTCGCGCTTTGGCGCCCGCATCGTGCGCTCCACCAACGCCGCCACCGTGCAGTCCGACAAGCTCGCCGGCTTTGAGATGAGTGCCCACGACATTCCGGACCTGGTGCCCGTCATCTCGGCCGTGGCCTCGCTGGCACAGGGCCGCACCTTTATTCGCGATTGCGCCCGTCTGCGCATCAAGGAATCCGACCGTCTGGTCACCACCACCCGCGAGCTCACCGCGCTGGGCGCGCAGGTGCGCATTGCCGGCGATGACCTCATCATCAAGGGTGTCGATGCCTTCACCGGCGGCGAGGTCGATTCGCACAACGACCATCGCATCGCCATGATGGCCGCTATCGCCGCGAGCCGCGCCACCGGCGAGGTCGTGATCCACGGCGCCGAGGCCGTCAACAAGTCCTATCCCGATTTCTTCGACCACTACCGCCTGCTGGGCGGCAAGGTCACACTCGAGGAGGAATAGCATGTCCTCGACCTTTGGCAACGTCTTGCACTTAAGCATCTTCGGCCAGTCGCACTCCCCCGCCATCGGCTGCTCACTCGATGGCATTCCGGCGGGCATCGCCGTGGACCAGGAGCAGCTGCAGGCCTTCCTCGACCGTCGCGCCCCCGGTCGCGACGAGACCGCAACCAAACGCCGCGAGGCCGACGCCGCGCACATCATCGCCGGTGTTGTCGATGGACATACCACCGGCGCGCCCATCGCCGCGATTATCGAGAACACCAACACGCGCTCCAAGGATTACTCCGAGCTGCGCCGCAAGCCCCGTCCCGGACATGCGGACTTCCCTGCGCGCGTGAAGTATCACAACATGCACGATGTCGCCGGCGGCGGACACTTCTCCGGCCGCCTAACGGCACCCCTGTGCATCGCCGGCGGCATTGCGCTGCAGGCACTCGAGGCCCGCGGCATTAAAGTGATGGCGCATGTGGCGCAGATCGGCGGCATCTCCGACCTGCCGATGGACGACATAGTCTATCGCGAGGCCGACCGCAAGGCGATCCTTACGAACGATCTGCCGTGCATTGACGCCGCCGCAGCCGGCCGCATGCGCGAGGAGATCCTAGCCGCGCGCGACGAGCTTGACAGCATCGGCGGCATCGTGGAGTGCGGCATCTACGGACTTCCCGCGGGCATCGGCGACCCCATGTTCGACGGCATCGAGAACCGCATCGCGCAAATCGCGTTTGGCATTCCCGCCGTAAAGGGCGTGGAGTTTGGCATGGGCTTTGCCGTGGCCGCCATGCGCGGCAGCGAGAACAATGATCCGTATCGCATCGATGCCGAGACCGGCGAGATCGAGGTCGAGTCCAACAACACCGGCGGCATCCTGGGCGGTATTTCGACCGGCGCGCCCGTCATGTGGCGCATGGCCGTAAAGCCGACGCCCTCCATTGGCCGCGAGCAGCAGACCGTAGACATGGACGCTATGGAAAATGCCGAGCTCTCGGTCCACGGCCGCCACGATCCCTGCATCGTCCCCCGAGCCGTCCCCGTAGCCGAAGCAGCCGCCGCCCTCGCCATCTGGGACGCTCTCCTCGAGGACGCCGCCCAGCTCTAACCCGACTCACCTGGGTTGCCTGCCAACTCAGCCGTTACGTGAAAGGGGCCTCCATGGACCTTGCTGACATCCGCCAGGCCATCGATGGCATCGACACCACGCTCCTCAACAGCTTTGTCGAGCGAATGGACATTGCCACCGAGGTAGCCAAGTCAAAAATCGAGATGGGCAAGGCCGTCTTCGACCCCGCCCGTGAGCGCTCCAAGCTCAACAACCTCGCCAGCCGCGCGCCCGAGCGCTACAAGGCGCAGACCATCACCCTGTTCCGTCTCCTCATGAGCATGAGCAAGGCCGAGCAGCAGCGCTACATCAACGAGCTCAAGGGCATCACGGTGTCGCAAAAGGCCCATGCCATGGCCGCAGCCTTTGACACACCCTTCCCCCAGACGGCAACCGTCGCCTGCCAGGGCGTCGAAGGTGCCTACAGCCAAATCGCCGCGTGCAAACTCTTCGACGTGCCCGACATCGCGTTTTTCGAGACCTTCGAAGGCGTTATGCGCGCTGTGCGCGACGGCTTCTGCGAGTTTGGCGTGCTGCCCATCGAGAACTCCACCGCCGGCTCGGTCAACGCCGTCTACGACCTGCTCGCCCAGTTCGACTTCCACATCGTGCGCTCGCTTCGCCTCAAGATCGACCACAACTTGCTCGTCAAGCCCGGCACTAAGCTCGCCGACGTGCGCGAGGTCTACAGCCACGGCCAAGCCATTGCCCAGTGTGCCGGCTTTATCGAGTCCCACGACCTGCACGCCACCAAGTACCCCAACACCGCCATGTCGGCCGAGATGGTCGCCAGCTCCGGGCGCACCGATGTTGCCGCCATCGCATCGCGCAGCTGCGCGACACTCTATGGCCTGGAGGTGCTGGAGTCCAACATCCAGGACTCGGACAACAACTACACACGCTTTGTCGTCATCAGCCGCGAGCCACGCGTCTATCCCGGTGCCAACCGTACCTCGCTCATGATCACCACGGCCAATGAGCCGGGTGCCCTCTATCGCGTGCTCGAGCGCTTCTACGCGCTCAACATCAACCTCATCAAACTCGAGAGCCGCCCCATCCCCGGCCACGACTTTGAGTTTATGTTCTACTTTGATCTGGACTGTCCCTTTGGCAGCAAGGCCCTCGACGACCTGCTCGATTCGATCGACGACGTATGCGAGAGCTTCACCTACTTTGGCAGCTACACGGAGGTGCTCTAGATGACCGATACCGCCGCAACCCGCCCCTACGGCGTGCTGGGCCGCGTGCTGGGCCACAGCTACACCCCGACCATCTACAAGGAGCTGGCGGGGCTTGAGTACGTGCGTTTTGAGCGCGAGCCCGAGGATCTTGAGGCTTTTATGACGGGCGACGAATGGGAGGGCACCAACGTGACCATCCCCTACAAGCGCGCCGTCATGGAATACCTGGACGAGCTGAGCCCGCTCGCCGAGCGCATGGGCAACGTCAACACCATCACGCGCCTGCCCGACGGCCGCCTGCACGGCGATAATACTGACTACTTCGGTTTCCAGTGCCTGGTCGAGGAGTTGGGCGTTGAGGTTGCCGGCAAGAAGGCCCTCGTGCTCGGTGCCACCGGCGGCGCCGGCACCACGGCAAGTATGGTGCTGGGAGACATGGGCGCCATCGTCGTACCCGTGGGTCGCACGAGCGAGGTCAACTACGACAATATCGCGCAGCAGTCCGACGCCTCCCTACTCGTCAACTGCACGCCCGCCGGCATGTTCCCCCATTGCCCCGACGCGCCTTGCACGCTCGAAGGCCTCGATGCGCTCGAGGGCGTCATCGACATTGTCTACAACCCCGCCCGCACGGGCCTGATGCTCGAGGCCGAGCGCCGCGGCATCCCCTGCATCGGCGGCCTGCTTATGCTTGTTGCCCAGGCGGCACAAGCTGTCGAGCGCTATACCGGCAAAGCCACCCCGCGCGAGAGGATCCTGGACGTAACGGAGCGCCTGTCACGCCGCGAACAGAACATCGCGCTGATCGGCATGCCGGGCTCGGGCAAGACCCGCGTGGGCGAGCAGATCGCCCAGCTCACGGGCCGCGAGCACATCGATCTCGATCGCGCCCTCGAGGAGCGCCTGGGCATGCCCTGCGCCGACTTTATCATCAAGTGCGGCGAGGCGGCCTTCCGCGAGCAGGAGACGGCAGCGCTGGCCGACATCTCCAAGCGCAGCGGCTTGGTGCTCTCCACCGGCGGCGGCGTGGTTACGCGCGACGAGAACTACCCTCTGCTGCACCAAAACAGCCAAATCGTGATGCTCAACCGCAAGCTCGACGAGCTCGCCCACAAGGGCCGCCCCATCACCGCGCGCGACGGCATCGACAAGCTGGCCGAGCAGCGTATGCCGCGCTACCGCGCCTGGGCCGACTACATCATCGACTCACGCGACTGCGCCGCCAACACCGCCCATGCCCTCCTCGACACCCTCCCACCCGCTCTCTAACCAAAACCACCACAAAGGGGGCAGGCACCTTTGTGGTGGTTTTTCAACTGCAAAGGAAGCAACCATGAAAGCACTCGTCATTAACGGCCCCAACCTCAACATGCTCGGCATTCGCGAGCCAGGCATCTACGGCAGCGACAACTACGATCGCTTAGTGCAGATCTGCCAGGAAGCGGGTGCCGCACAGGGCCTCGACGAGGTCGAGGTCTTCCAGTCTAACCACGAGGGCAGCATCGTCGACAAGATCCAGGAGGCTTACGGAAAGGTCGACGGCATCGTCATCAACCCGGCCGCCTACACGCACACAAGCGTGGCCATCCTGGACGCGCTCAAAGCCGTCGCCATCCCGGCTGTGGAGGTCCACATTAGCGCAGTCGAGACCCGCGAAGACTTCCGCCAGGTGAGCTACGCCCGTCTGGCCTGCTTCGCCACCATCACCGGAGAGGGCCTGAAGGGCTACGCCCACGCGTTGGAGCTGCTGAAAGAGCATCTCGAAAAGTAAAATGCCAACCCCAACAAACAGCAGCGGCTTGCTCGCGCTCGGCTCCAGCAACACACAAGATGAAAAAAGCCCAGACCACCAAGCGGTCTGGGCTTAATAAACGATGGTGCTCCATGGCGGATTCGAACCGTCGACCTTGGGATTAGAAGTCCCCTGCTCTATCCAACTGAGCTAATGGAGCAAATAACCGCACGCCCAAGCAAGCACAAGCCTGTCAGGCGCAAGTAATTATAACCTAGTTGAACTGCTCGCGGTACGCCTTGCAGACCTCATCGACCGGGCCGTCCATGCGAAGGTCACCCTTCTCAATCCAAACGGCACGCTGGCAGATGCGCTCAACCTGCTCCATAGAGTGCGAAACGAACAGAACCGTCACGTCGCCGCTCTGGATAAAGTGCTGGATGCGGGCCTCACACTTTTGCTGGAAGAACACATCACCGACGGACAGCGTCTCGTCAACGATCAGAATATCGGGCTCGGTAATCGTCGCGATTGCAAAGGCGATACGCGCCACCATGCCCGAAGAGAAGTTCTTAAGCGGCATATCGACAAAGTTCTGCAGCTCAGCGAACTCGATAATGCCGTCAAAGTTGGCGTCGATGAACTCCTTGGTATAGCCGAGCAGGGCGCCGTTCAGATAGATGTTCTCGCGGGCGGTCAGCTCGGGGTCAAAGCCGGCGCCAAGCTCAATCAGCGGCGCGATGTTACCGTGCACCTTAACGCTGCCCTCGCTAGGCTCAAGAACGCCAGCGATAATCTTGAGCATCGTAGACTTGCCGGAGCCATTGGTGCCGACCAGACCCACAACCTCGCCGCGATGAATATCAAACGAGATGTGCTTAAGCGCCCTAAACTCCTCAAAGAACAACTCGTGCTTGGCAAGCTTGATGAAGTACTCCTTGAGGTTGGTCAGCGACTCGGACGCCATGTTAAAGATCATGGTGACGTCGTCGACCTCGACAGCCAGAGGCTGCTCGCTGTAATCAACAACAGATTCAGTCATCACAGCACTCCTTAGATGTAGAGGATGAACTTGCGCTCGGACTTATGGAACACGGTATAGCCAATAACAAGCGCAAGAACCGCCCAAGCAGCGCACATACCAAACGTCATAAGCGAGGGCGTAGTTTGGAACAGAAAGATATCGCGCATAAACTGCAGGTAGTTGTACATGGGGTTCGCATACATCAAGATACGCACGAGATGCGGCATTTGCGCAATATAGTCAGTCGTCCAGAAGATGGGCGTAATATAAGTCCACGCCGTAATGACTACGCTCCACAGATGCATAACGTCGCGGAAAAAGACCGTAAGGGCAGAGAGCATCATGCCCAGGCCCATGCAGAAGCACATAAGCAGCAGCAGGCAAACCGGCAGCAGAATCAGGTGCCAAGAAGGCATAACGCGGAACCACAGCATGACGATGGCGACGGCGACCAGCGAGAAGGCAAAGTTCACCAGCGAGAAAAGCACTTTCTGCACCGGGAAGACCCAGCGGTGCACCTTAACCTTCTTGAGCAGAGGGGCAGCACCCACGATCGACGTTAGGGCCTGGTTCGTGGACTCGGACATGACGGCAAAGGTAACGTTACCCACGATCAAGTACAGCGGGTACATCTCGGGCGTCATTGATCCATTGCGGCCCTGGCCAAAAATCGTCGAGAACACGATGGCCATGACGATCATCATCAGCAGCGGGTTGAGAACCGACCATGCGACGCCCAGAACGCTACGGCGATACTTGATCTTAAAATCCTTGGTAACCAGCTGACGAAGGATAAACGCGTCCTTCTCAAATTCGTTCTTAGCAAACGTCGCAGGCAGACTGCGAGTTTCTTGTTGCTTTGTCTGATCCGACACGGATGCAACTCCTTTACTCGTAATCGTTGACAAACGAACAGTATAGACCCGACGGCCATGCAAACGATTCGCGCAACAAAACTGGAGAACTAACCCACATCTTAGGATGCCAGGCCCAAACGGCTATACTTTCTAGGATTGAATGTATAAGGAGCATTAAGTGAATTCTGAATCCATCGCCGTCATCATCCCTTGCTACAACGAAGCGCTCACGATCGGCAAAGTCATCGACGACTTTCACCGCGAGCTTCCGCAGGCGACGGTCTATGTCTATGACAACAACTCGTCGGACGATACCTCACGCATTGCCACCGAGCACGGCGCCACAGTCCGCTTTGAGCCCCGTCAGGGAAAGGGCAACGTGTGCCGCCAGATGTTTCGCGATATCGACGCCGATTGCTACCTGATGGTCGACGGAGACGACACCTACCCCGCCGAGGCGGCCAAGGCCCTCTGCGAGCCCATCCTTAACGGCACGGCCGACATGACCGTAGGCGATCGCCTTTCCAACGGCACCTACGCCGAGGAGAACAAGCGTGCCTTCCACGGCTTTGGCAATAATCTGGTCCGCGCCATGATCAAGTGGATCTATGGCTACAGCTTCGATGACGTCATGACAGGCTACCGCGCCATGAGCCGCCCGTTCGTTAAAACCTTCCCAGTGCTTTCCGAGGGCTTTCAGATCGAAACCGAGCTCTCGATCCACGCCGTCGACCACCGCTGGCGCATCAAAGATGTGCCCATCGAGTACCGCGACCGTCCCGAGGGTTCCGAGTCCAAACTCAACACCGTGAGCGACGGCATTAAAGTCGTTGCGATGATCGGCACGCTGTTCAAGGACTACCGCCCGCTGAAGTTCTTCAGCCTCGTTGCGCTTCTGTTCGCGGTATTCGGCCTCGCCCTGGGCATGCCCATCGTTGTCGAATATTTCCAGACCGGCCTCGTCCCGCGCTTCCCCACCGCTGTGCTCGCCGCCTCGTTTATGTTCCTGTGCGGCCTGAGCCTTGCGACCGGCTTCATCCTAGATTCTGTAGCAAAGGTCGAAAAAAAGCAGTGGGAGGTCAACGTGTACAGCAAATACGCCTACGACGACCAGCCCGGCCACCCTACTTCCATGCCAAGCGAGAGGTAGATCTTCCGCAAAATACTATTGGCACCACTGCGCAGATAGCCACCAATCAGAACCACCCTTAAAAAGGGTGGTTTGCTCTTAGGGTATAACCCACGGGCCCCGGGCTCGCGTCTAAAGGCGCG
>NZ_JADNHZ010000005.1 GCF_015554145.1 Collinsella aerofaciens
ACCCCGGAGGAGTTCCGGAATCAGGCCCTCGCGGCCTAGTCGCTATTTAGGGCGTCCAAGATTTGGGACGCAGTTCACGTTGCGCGGCGGGGTCTTTTACATCCTGCGGAATGCGCCCGGAGGGAAGCCCGGGACCGCCTGCGTTCTTTTCTCAGATGCCGGGGTGCCGGAAAGGCGGGATGTGAGGGGCGCATTGTTGGATGGCGCCTTGTATCTGCTTATCGTGGCGGGCGCAGTTCTGAAGAGCTCGATGGGTCATCTCGCTAGGTAAAAAGATGGCTCGCGGTGGTATTGTTGCTGTGGGTTTAATTCGATATGAAAGGGTGACTTTGGTGTCCAAGATGGATTCTACGCTCTCCTATATTACTGACCAGTTGAAGGCGCTTACCTCGATTGCTTCACCTACGGGCTATACCCGTGCGGCTACTGACTATCTAATGGAAACGTTGCGCGATATGGGCTTTGGCCCCGAGCGCTCCAATAAGGGCAACGTGTTGGTTGAGCTTGGTGGCGAGGGTGAGCCGCTCGTACTGGCGAGCCATGTCGATACCCTGGGCGCCATGGTACGCTCCATTAAGGACAATGGTCGCCTGCGCCCCACGACGCTCGGCGGGCACCAGTGGTCTACGGCCGATGGCGAGAACTGTACCGTCTACACACGCGATGGCAATGTCTACACGGGCGTGGTCCTCAATACCGAGCCTTCGGCGCATGTGGCCGATGAGCCGGTCAAGACCATCGAGAAGAACATGGAAATCCTGCTCGACGAGAACGTTGACAGCAAGGACGATGTGCTCGAGCTGGGTATTCAGACCGGCGACATCATCGCTATGGATCCGCGTACCACGGTGACGGAGAGCGGCTACATCAAGAGCCGCTTCCTGGATGACAAGCTGTCGGCGTCGATTCTGCTGGGCCTGGCCCGCGCCGTTGCTGGCGGCGAGGTGACGCTTTCGCGCAAGGTGTCGCTGCTCTTTACCGTGTACGAGGAGGTTGGCCACGGCGGTGCCTTTGTGCCGGCCGACACGCGCGAGATGATCAGCGTTGACATGGGCTGCGTGGGCGACGACTTGGGCTGCACCGAGCGCATGGTGTCGATTTGCGCCAAGGATTCGGGCGGCCCCTACAACTACGATCTGGTGACCACACTGTCCAATATTGCGCGCGAGCTGGAGCTCGATTACGCCATCGACGTGTACCCGCATTACGGTTCCGACGTCGAGGCCACGCTTTCGGCCGGCTATGACATTCGCCATGGCCTGATCGGCCCAGGCGTGTATGCGAGCCACAACTACGAGCGCAGCCACATCGACGGTGTGCGCAACACCTTCGAGCTCGTCCGCGCCTACGTACAGCGCTAAGGAAGCAGTTTGCGACTCGGCTGACCAATCGATAAGGCCCGATCTCTCGGGCCTTTTTTCGCTTTAGGTCATTTAGTATTATGATGTAAGTAATCTATTAACTAAACGCGTAAATTACTTAACGAGGTGATGCGGCATATGAATACATCTGAGTACTTATCTATGGGTGATGCCGCCCGCCTGTTGGGCGTTACGAAAGCCCGCATATCGCAACTTGCCGCATCGGGGACGCTTGTGTGCGATATTGTGGGCGGCCGGAAGATGATCGAGTACAATTCTGCGACCGCCTACCAAAAGGTCCGCAAGCGAGGACGCCGTCCTGCGGCCGATGTGGGACGCAAGTTTACGCTGATGTCGGCCGACCATGAGGTCGCGCATGTCTCATTTGATCCGACGCGTGAGTTTCCCTTCGAAATCGCCGAGGTCCTCGATGCGCAACGAATGCCGTTTGGCACATGCTCGAGCTCTTCTCCAACGGTGAATAAGCGGGAGCTCAACGCGTGGTGGGGGCATCGGTCGGTGCCCGATGTTCGCCCCGGGCTTATCTCGCGCTACCGCGAGCTGGGAATTGTCAACGGCGTTGAGGCGCCGGTTCAGTGCCTGGGCCTCTCGCTTTCGGATTGCTATTGGCTGCGGCCGGCAGAATGCGATGGGCTCGAATGGCGAAACCTCAATTACTTCGAGAATGATTTTGAGCGATCGGCGCCCGAGGGGCGTTCGGGTTGGCTGGAGGGCATCGGTCTTAAAAATCCCGACAACACATCCGAGGGCGAGCTTCCTAAATCGTGGATGATTCGCAACGGTGTTCGCGTTCTGGTCAAGGGGTGCGGCATGGACGACCAACGGCCCTTTAACGAGGCGGTTGCAACGGCTCTGCATTGTCGCTTGCTTTCCAAGGGGGAGTTTGTTCCTTACACGGTTGAGCGCATGTTCGATGGCCCTGTGTGTCTGTGCGACGACTTTCTTGACGGCCGCGAGGAATATGTTCC
Organism: Collinsella aerofaciens; assembly: GCF_015554145.1. Taxonomy (GTDB): domain Bacteria; phylum Actinomycetota; class Coriobacteriia; order Coriobacteriales; family Coriobacteriaceae; genus Collinsella; species Collinsella aerofaciens_AA. Next base: position 2,351 of record NZ_JADNHZ010000005.1, read on the forward strand.
GGCTGTTTACGTTAAGAACGCCCTTGGTGGCCAGCGAGGAAGTTCGACGTACGACCGGTACTGCCGCTTTCTTGGTAAGCATGGAGCAGACGAGGCTGCCGTGAGAAGGTCTATGTCGCAGATGATCGTTTGCGATGCCCTTTTGGCCAACAGCGATCGCCATTGGCGAAACTTCGGCATCATCCGCAATGTCGACACCCTGGAGATAAAACCTGCTCCGCTGTTCGATAGCGGCAACTGCCTGTGGTACAACGTACCAACTGCCGTGCTCGCAGCTGGGGAGTTTGGGTTTTCCGCTAAGCCGTTTGGGCCCGACCCTTCCGTCCAGCTGGCGCTTGCGGATTTGCTCGATTGGTTCGATTCATCGCGGCTCAACGGATTTGTTGATGAGGCGATCGAGATTCTTTCGCAGAGCAAATGGGCCACGGCGGAGGGTCGACTCGAGGCCATCCGCCGCGGCCTCGAGCGTCGCGTAATCGAGGTTGGTGCCGCTGTTGAGGTACTTCGACACGTGCAGCGATAAACCCGCGGCTACTTAAGTGCGCCGGTCACGGTGCCGCCGCCCAGGACGATGTCGCCGCGGTAGACTACAACGGCTTGGCCGGGGGCGATGGCTCGCTGCGGCTCGTCAAAGGTCAGCAACATTTGCCCGTCTTCGCCGCGCGTAAGGGTCGCTGCCTGGTCTTTCTGTCGGTAGCGGTACTTGGCGCCCACGCGAATGCCGCCGGACGTGAGCTCTACCTCCATGTGGTCGGCAGGGGCGCTCCAAATCCAGTCGTTGGCCGTGAGCGCCGTGGCCGTCAGGTCCTCGGCCTCGCCCAGATGCACAGTGTTGTTGACGGCGTCGACACCCGTTACGTACACGGGATGCGCCATCGCGACGCCCAGGCCCTTGCGCTGGCCGATGGTGTAGCGCAGCGCGCCGTTGTGGCGCCCGACCACGCTGCCGTCGCGCCACACAATGTCGCCCGGTGCAGCGGGATGTCCGCAACGGCGCTCGATATAGCCCGCGTAGTCACCGTCTGGAATAAAGCAGATGTCCTCGCTTTCGGCCTTCTGGGCGTTGGTAAAGCCCTGCTCGGCGGCTATGCGGCGCACGTCGCGCTCTTTGTCTAGGCCTGCTAGCGGAAAGATCGTGTGCGCCAGGCGCTCCTGCGTGAGCGAATACAAAAAGTAACTCTGGTCCTTTTTGGGGTCCTCGCCGCGATGCAGCTGCCAGGTGCCGTCGGGCGCCTGGCTCGTTTTGGCATAGTGGCCTGTGGCGATGTAGTCGCAGCCCATATCCAGCGCCGCATCCAGCAACGCGCCAAACTTAATATGGCGGTTGCAGATGATACACGGATTGGGCGTCAGCCCCTCCTGGTAGGCGTTCATAAAACGCTCGACAACGTTGCGGTCGAAGGTTTGCTGCAAGTCGAGCACGTGATGGGGTATCCCCAGGCGCTCGGCGACGGCCTTTGCATCGGCGATGTCGTGGTCGACCTTACTCATGCCCGTGGCGGGATCGGGCGCGGGGCAGGTGAGGCGCATGGTGGCACCGACACATTCGTAACCCTGACTTTTGAGCAGATACGCGGTCACGCTGGAATCGACGCCGCCGCTCATGGCGACGAGCACGCGCTTGTTGTGCATGGGGAGGTTCTCCTTGGTGGCATGTGGCCAAAAAAGAAAAGCGGCGCGGGAGGCTGGTTCCGCGCCGCAGACATTGTAGCAAGTTCGGGCGTCCTGTGGGACACCCTGTTGGGATGAGCTCAGGCTGCCAGAAGAGAGGGGAGACCGGCGTGCCTTGGACTCGTTCTAAGAACGAGAGCTCTAGTCCTGGAAGAGTGCCGTGGACAGGTAGCGCTCGCCGGTGTCGGCGAGCAGCGCCACGATGGTCTTGCCCTCGTTCTCGGGGCGCTTGGCCAGCTGCAGTGCGGCCCACACGGCGGCGCCGGACGAAATGCCCACGAGCACGCCCTCCTTGTGGCCCACGGCGCGGCCGGTGGCAAAGGCGTCGTCGTTCTCGACGGGGATGATCTCGTCGTAGACCTGGGTGTCGAGGACGTCGGGCACAAAGCCGGCACCGATACCCTGGATCTTATGCGGGCCGGCCTGGCCCTTGGAGAGCACCGGGGAGGTGGCGGGCTCGACGGCGACGACCTGAATCTCGGGGTTTTGCTCCTTGAGGAACTCGCCCACGCCGGTCACGGTGCCGCCGGTGCCGACGCCGGCGACGAAGATGCCGACCTTGCCGTCGGTGTCGTCCCAGATCTCGGGGCCGGTCGTGGCCTTGTGAATGGCCGGGTTCGCGGGGTTCACAAACTGGCCGGCGATGATGCTGTTGGGGGTCTCCTTCTGCAACTCTTCGGCCTTGGCGATAGCGCCCTTCATGCCTTTGGAGCCGTCGGTGAGCACGAGCTGCGCACCGTATGCCTGCATCAGCTTGCGGCGCTCGACGGACATGGTCTCGGGCATGGTGATGATCACCTTGTAGCCGCGGGCCGCCGCCACCGAAGCGATGCCGACGCCGGTGTTGCCGCTCGTGGGCTCGATGATGGTGTAGTCGCCACCGCGCACGAGCTTGCCGGCCTTCTCGGCCTCGTCAATCATGTTCTTGGCGACGCGGTCTTTGACGGACCCGGCGGGGTTGAAGTATTCCAGTTTGACGAGCACACGGGCCTTGAGGTCCTCGTCGGCCTCGAAGTGGGTGAGCTCCAGAAGCGGGGTGTGGCCGATAAGCTGATCGATGGACGTGTAAACATTGCTCATGGTGAACCTCCAAAGTGTTCAAATGACTGGATACCGTGTGGTTTTACGGTGTGTGTGACAGCAAAACCCACAAACCTTATAGGTTGTTCGTTTTGCTGTTGGCAAGCATAGTAGACAGTAAAGCCTAGTAACGCAATAGGAAATAGAAGATTATTACGAGTCGATTAACCATCTTGACGGGAATAGGTATTTTCAAAACCAATTTTTCGGCTAGAATTTCTACGAATTAAAAGACCGAAAGGCAGCTATATATGTTGGTTTCCACAAAGGGCAGATATGCCCTACGCGTTATGGTCGACCTGGCCGAGCATCAGGCGGCCGGTCGCATCCCGCTCAAAGAGATCGCGGCGCGCCAGGGGATTTCGGAGAAGTACCTCGAGAATATTCTGGCTACGCTCGTGCGCGCCAACATGCTCTCGGGCATGCGCGGCAAGGGCGGCGGCTATGTGCTCACGCGCCCGCCCGAGCAGTACACGGTGGGCGAGATCCTGCGCCTGACCGAGGGCAGCCTGGCGCCGGTCGCCTGCCTGGATGGCGACTGCAAGGGTTGTTCGCGCTCTGACGAGTGCCCCACGCTCGACGTGTGGAAGAACCTGGACAAGCTTATCAACGACTACCTCGACGGTGTGACGCTCGATCAACTTGTCGCTCCCAACGAAGGCTACGACTACGTGATCTAGCCCACCTGCCATTTGGGGACGGGGCGGAAATGGCAGATTCTCTCGCCCTTTGAGACTTGGCAAATAAGAAGGCCGCCCATTTTTGTGATGGGCGGCCTTCGTTTTGGGCTGTTGAGACGGGCGCGGCCGGAATGGCCGTTTTAGCCCTCGGCGATGCTGTCAAGGATGCTGCGCATGATGGACACCAGGATGCTGCCCATAAAGGCCGATCCAAAGCTGGCGATGGAGATACCCGCGCCCAGCAGATTGACCGACAGATAGCTGGCCAGCTCGAGCATAAAGCTGTTGACTACGAGCTGAAAAATACCCAGCGTAATGATCGTGAGCGGCAGCGAGATAACCGTCAGGAACGGCTTGACGAGCGAATCGACGATGTTCAAGAACAGTCCCACGAAGGCGAAACAGACCCAGGCCTCGGCAAAACCGAAGGGCTGGATGCCGGGGACGAGGAACGTGGCAATCGCGATGGCGATAGAGGTAAAGAGCCAGTTAAGCATAAAGCGCATGGTGTGAATCCTTTCTTGCGCAGGGTGCGTCGGTGTCGCGTGAAGCGGTTTGCTGCGGCAGCTTGGACGGCCGCTCGGGTGTGCCGCCTTGTTCGGCCGCCCATTGTCTCAGATATTCGTGGAGCTTACGTGCGCATTCGGTTTCAAAACGGCGTTCGTCCTAGAAAACGCGCCGCTGGCAGAGAGTTTTGTCGCTTTAGTTTGGTGGTGTGCTAAACTGCTACGGGCAAAAGCCACAGGCGTTGCCCTATTGCATAGAACGGGCGAACGATGCCCGATGTCAGTATCAACTTCGATGCCTTTTGGCGGGTTTGGCGGTGATCGATGAATATCGAGAACATGTTTGACAAGCCTGATGTCAAGCAGCTGGTCCACGCATTTAGTCTTTTGGATGACGAGAAGGATATCCAGGCGTTTTTGACCGATATCTGCACGCCGCGCGAGATCTGCGATCTTTCGCAACGTCTGCAGGTTGCGCGTTATCTGGATGAGGGCGAGCCTTATGTTGAGGTTCAGGCCCGCACCGGCGCTTCGTCCACTACGGTGAGCCGCGTTTCAAAGGCACTCAACGGCGAGTACGGCGGCTATCGCAAGATCCTCATCAAGCTGGAGGATGGCGAGTAGGCCAGCGGTAAAAACGAATTGCGCAGAACCGTCCCTTCGGGGGCGGTTTTTTTGATCCTTTGGGGACGGAGGAAAACGGATCACTGGGTTAGACTGACCTCCTCGGTGATCCATTTTCCTCCGTCTCCAAGGGGTCAAATCTGTTGGCGTGGGGCAAATCTGTCCGCGCGGGCGGGTAGGATGGAAGCATTGAATATTGCGAACGGTTTGAGTGGAGGACCATGCCTGTTCGAATCTATACCACCAACGCCGGCGCGGATTTGAGCGATGCCGAGGCGGCGCTGCTTGCCGACCTTATTGCCCGCCACGGGCGTGCCGTGCTGCTGGCGCCAACGTTTGCCGAGCTCGACCTGTGCCGTCATGATGCGGCGGAAGCCGGCGTTTCGCTGGGTATTGACTACAAGACGCCTACATCGTGGCTTCGCTCGCTTTGGGAGCTTTTGGGCGACGGGCGCGGTTTCGTCGACAACCTGCAGCGCCAGATGCTGTTTTCGGACATGGTAGCGCGCCTCGACGACGCCGACCTGCAGCCGCTTTCGCGCAGCCAGGGCACGGTGCGTATGCTCGCGCGTATGGCTCGCGATGTGCTGCCGGGTGTGGCAGGGACAGGTGCCGAGCGTTGCTGCGACAACGTTTGCAAGCCCAAGCCCAAAAGCGACGCCGAGGCTCGCGTGTTTGAACTTTTGTGCGCCTATGCGCGCGGTTTGGACCGTCGAGATATGGTCGAGCCCTGCGAGGCGGCTGACATTATGGCCGGCGCTTTGGCCGACAACCTGCCGGGGTGCGCCCGCGCCGTTTGCGTGCGCGGCGTCACGTCATTTACGTATAGCCTGCTCGAGCTGCTGTCCGCCGTGGCAAACAACGGGGGAGAGGTTGTCGTGCTGCTCGCCCGCGAGCAAGCGGCGATGCGTGAGGAGCTGGCCACGGCATTTGATGTCCGCGGTGTGCTGTTTGAGATCGCGCCGCTGGGGGAGGGCGCCGCCGCGCCCCAGACTGCCTCCAAGTCCGCTGCTCAGCCTGCCTTTATTGAGGTCGCCGGCCCCCATGCCCGTGCCCATGCTTATGCGGACGTCATCGATAAGTTGGTGAAAGCGCACAAGGAGTCCAAGGACGATAAAGCTGCTGCAACACCCGCCGACCCCGTACGCGTGCTCGTTGTTTCTGCCCGGGCACCCCAGCTGTTCGGCGAGCTTGCCGCTCGTTTGGCGGCGCGCCACGTTGCTGCCGAGACGGCCGAGTTCACGGCGTTTTCCCAATCCATTGCGGGCAGGCAGTTCACGGCGCTCGCCAACCTGATCGAGCGTATGAAGGCCGCTGACGAAGGGGCAGCTTCTAAGACTGAGTGGTGGCCCGCTCCGGAGCTTACCGACTGGATTTACAGCCCGCTTTCGGGTGCCGACGCCGCCAGCGCGCGCACGTTCGACAAGAATATGCGACTGTCGCGCAGCAAGACCACTGCGGGCGTCAAGAGCCTGCTGCAGAGCGTGCAGGGCCAGGTGAGGGGCGCGCGTAAAGCGGCGAGCGACGAGAACTGGCTTAAGAACGTGCCGTGCGTGATCTCGGACGTGTTCCAGGCGCTGTGGCGCGACAAACCCGTGACGGCGCTCAAGGCCATGCTTGCCGTTGCCGAGGCACTGCCCGATCGCGCACTTGGCGGTCTCGACGGTCAGGCCCGTCGCCAGGCGGAGGTGGCCCTGCTGTGCCACGTCATCGACATCCTTATGAATGGCGCCCGTGCGCTCGACGTGTCGCAGGCCGCGACCGTGCCCGTGCTCGATGACATTCGAACCAAGGTGGACAAGCGTAGCTCCGCCTACGATTACGAGACCTACGAGGTTGACCGTGCGCCACGCGCCCAGGTTCGCTTTGCTTCGCTTGCCGATGCGGCGGCTCTGCGCCCCGGCAGCTACGATGCCGTGCTGTTTGCCGATGTCGATCTGGACAGCTATCCGCTCTCACACGAAGAGGGGCCGCTGACCACGCTGACGGCGAGCCTCGGTCGCGAGGGCGTGACGCTTGAGCCTGCGGCCTTGCTGCGCGCACGCTTTGGCCGCGCGATACAAGCGTCGCGTGGTCCGGTTACGCTCGCCCGTGTGACCCACGATCGTCAGGCGCGCGAGTGCTATCCGGCGGCCGTGTGGACCGAGTTGCGGGCGCATGCCGAGGCCGCTAACGATGCTAAGGCCGCTGACGCCGACAAGGCCGCTGACGATGCTAAGGCCGTTGGCGCCGACAAGGCGAAGTGTGTGGGTGAGGGCGATATCGTAAGGGACTTTGATCCCGCGGCAGGCGAAGGTCTTAGGCGCGAGCGCGTGACCTGCGAAGCTCCTCAGCATCTGAGCGATGAAGCCATTCCGTATCTGGTCCTGCGTCGTCGCGATGGCGAGGGCGAGGATGCGCCGCTGGTGCCGCGCCTGACGTCTGCCTCGCAGATCGAGGCCTATTCGACCTGCCCGCTATGCTGGTTCGTCTCGTACCGCGTGAAGCCTCAGTCGATCGACGCTGGCTTTGGCAATATGGAGAAGGGCAACTTTGTCCACGACGTGCTGGAACACTTGCATGCCCGTCTGCCCCAGGAGGGCATGGAGCGCGTGACACCCATGAATCTGCCACGCGCGAAGGAGCTGCTGCGCGAGGTCTTTGACGAGACCCTGGCCGAGCATGCGGGCAAGCGCGGTACCGAGGGCCCGCTCGTGCCGCTCTCCCCGGTGGAGGAGCGCCAGGTGGCCGAGATTTTGCCGCAGCTGGAGGGCGTTCTTGCCTACGAGTCCGAGGCGCTCGCGCCCTTCGCGCCGCGCTACCTGGAGTTTGCGTTCAACGAGCTCCAGGTCGAGTATGCCGGCTGGCCGCTCGGCGGGCGCATCGACCGCGTGGATGTGGATGCCGAGAATCGCGCCGTGGTAATCGACTACAAGCATCGCACGGGCGTTGAGGAGTTTAAACTCGCCGACCCCACGGTGCGCGACGAGGAATCGGGCGAGGCCGCCATCGACGACCCGCGGTGGCTGCCGCCCCATACCCAGACGCTTATCTATGCGCAGGCCATGCGCCGGGCGCTGGATCTGGATGCCCGTGCGGCGCTCTATTTTTCGACCAAGGGCGGCAAACCGGCGCTGCGCGGCGCCGCGAGTGCCGAGTTGCTTGAGGAAGAGCGCGGCGACAGCCGCATCCCAGGCCTTAAGAAGGGCTTTCCCGGCGAGGGCGGCAACATGGACTTTGATGCGCTGCTCGATCGCGTGGAGACCGGCATTGCCGAGCGTCTGCGCGAGCTCGAGGCAGGCAACGTTGCCGCCGTCGACCCGACGTCGGCTCAGGCCGCGCATGCGCGCTGCTCGTATAACCACGAAGGAACGTTTGTAAGGAGGGACGTGTAGACCATGGATCTTTCGACTTTGATGCCGCAACAACTGCAAGTCGTCAAAACGCTCGACCGCCCGCTGTTTGTCTCGGCAGGTGCCGGCTCGGGCAAGACCTTTACCCTCACGCGCCGCATCGTCTACGCGCTCTCGCCCGAATCCGGTCCGTTCGTTGAGCATCTGGACCAGGTGCTCGCCATTACCTTTACCAAAGATGCCGCGGCCGAGATCCGTGACCGTGTGCGCCGCGCGCTCATCGACGAGGGCATGGACGAGGAAGCCCTGACCGTCGACGATGCGTGGATCTCGACCATTCACGGCATGTGCTCGCGTATCCTGCGCGCACATGCGTTGGAGCTGGGCATCGATCCCGAGTTCACGGTGCTCACCGATACCGACGAGCTTATGGACCAGGCTGTTGAGCATGTGCTGGCCCGCGCGACGGCGCCCGATGCCGCCCCCGAGCTCGCCGCTTCGCTTAAGGCCCTCTACGCTTGGTATCCCATGGCGGGCGAGGGTGGGCCGTTTGGCGCCGGTACCACCATTAAAGGACTGGTGCGCGACTTGCTGGAGCTATCGAGCCAGCTGCCGGGCGGCATGGACGATGTGTGCGTGGCGCGCGGCCAGGCTGACACCTCGGCGCTTGCCGACGCCTATCGCGCGGCGTTGGGTGCGAGCAAGGCCGCGACCGAAAAGGCACAGGTGGCACTCGACGCCATCGACGCGTTTGAGGCGAGCGGCAAAACCATGGAGGATGCGGCGCGACTCATGATGTCGTGCAGCATGCCTCGGGCGAGCAAGGCGTTTTCTAAGGAGCAGGTGGAGCTACTCAAGGCCGAGGCTGCCGATGCGTTTATCAATATCGTGCTGGCCTGCGGTGGTCCCGCGCTCGATGCGCTGGTGGGCCTGGCCCGTTCCGTGGAGGCTGAGTATCGCGCGCTGAAGGCCGGCCAGTCCGCGCTCGATAACAACGACCTACTGCGTATGGCGTACGAGGCGCTGCGCGACTATCCGGCTATTCGAGCGGCCTATGAGGGCCGCTTTAAGATGGTCATGATCGACGAGTTCCAGGATACCGACCAGATGCAGGTCGACCTGATCCGTTACCTGACCGGCGCGGGTGAGCGTGCGCTGTGTACCGTGGGCGATGCACAGCAGTCGATCTACCGCTTCCGTGGTGCCGAGGTCGAGGTGTTCCGTCGCCAGGAGCGCAAGGTGGGTTCGACGACGGCGTCCGAGACGGTCGCCACGTCCGATGCCCCCGCCGGCGAGCTCGTCAAGCTTGTACGCAACTTCCGCAGCCACGACGAGGTGCTGCGCTATGTGGCGCGCGTCTTTGACGGCGACACCGGTGGTTTGATGCAGGGGTTCTTGGATCTTGAACCGAGCGACGAACGCGAGGACAAGCTCAAGGCGAAGGCATCGCGCCGCCAGGCGATCTTCGTTGCCGGCGGCAGCACCCAGGAGCGAACGCAGGCGAAAGCTCGTGCGATTGCGGAGCGATTCCAAGCGCTCGTTAAAGCGGGCCAGCCCCAGGGCGGTATGGTGCTGCTGCTAGGGCGCATGACCAATGCCGATGTCTACGCACAGGCGTTTCGCGACCAGGGGCTCGACTGCGTCATCGCGGGCGGCTCGGTCTTTGCCCAGACAGCCGAGGTGCAGACGGTGCGTGCTCTGGTGTGCGCGCTTGCCAATCCGGCCGATACGGCGCAGGGCCTCATGCCGCTGCTGGCATCGCCGATGTTTGCGCTGGGCGCCCAGGAGTTTTTGGCGCTGGCGACCAAGCTGGACGACCAGACGGGGGAGACCTCGCGCCGCAACATCGACGCGGGCATCATGAGCGATTGTGACGTGCCGGGGCTGCGGGACCTGCCGCTGCTGACGCGCGCCCGCGAGGTGTTGCGCCATGCGCTTCGTCGCGTGGGGCGCGATTCGTTCGCCGCCATCGCGCGCGATACTGTCAACGCCTCCGGCTGGTTTGTGCGTCTGGCGCAGCGTGGTCCCGAGGGCAAGGCCATCGCCGCCAACGTGCTCAAGGCGCTCGACGCCGTGGCCGAGGCAGAGGCCGAGCTCGGCAATTCTCCGCGCTCCATCGCGCTCGCCTTCGACCGCTTCTTGGCGGGCAAGGAGGCCCCGGGCGCGCTCAACGAGGAGGGCGACGGCGCGGTGCGCATCATGACGGTGCATGCGTCCAAGGGTCTGGAGTATCCGGTCGTAGCGGTTGCCGAGTGTTTTGGCGTGCGCAAATCGTCCGGTGCGGCTCAGATGGGGCGTGTCGAGGGCGGAGCGCAGGTCGTGGCGCTGCCGGCACGCTTCGACGGCGTTAAACTCGCGGACGGCACGTTCGTAAAGGGCGATGACGTCAAAAAGCAGTTTGAGCATGCGTTTAAGGGTAAGGGCACGTCGCTATGGTTGCCGCCGGAGCTCATGGAGGATGTCTGCGCGACGGGTTCTCCCGCCGAGGCATTCGTTCGCCTGCGCAACGACGACCTGCAGCTTTCGCTCGAGGAGCGGGCTCGCTTGCTCTATGTCGCCATGACGCGAGCGCGCGAGCTGGTCATTCTGGCGATGGATGTCGGCGTGAGCCGCGGCAAGGTGACGGCGCCGACCTTCGATGTCGAGACGGATCTGACCTACGACGTGCTGCGCCGCATCCTGCCGACCGACAGCCTGGACATACCGCAGCTCGATAGCGACCGTTTGGTGTTCGACAACTCCAAGCCGGGCGACTACGAGCTCATCTCGCTGGCGGACTTTACGTTTGGCGAGCAGGCGTTTGAGGTCAACGCTTCGCTGGATGTCGAGGGCAGGCTTGTCCGCGGCGATGCGGAGCCGGAGGGTGCCGGTGCGGATGCCCACGCCGCTGTTCCCGGTCCAGCCGACCCCGAGCCCGATGCGTTTGAGCTCGTGTATCCCCAGGCGGTGGGCGTGCGCATGGGCACCTGCCCGTATCCGGCGCGCGATTCGTACAGCTACTCGTCAATTGCCGCGGCGCTGCATGCCGAGTCCGAGGACCGAGCCGCCGAGGCGCATGTGCCCATAGACGAGGCTGGCGATGATGTGGAGTCGGATGGTTCCGAGATGACGGATGCAGGCGTGGCCGCCGTTGAGCCCGCCGGCAACCCCATGGCGCTGGGCTCGGCGTTCCATGCCGCCTGCCAGTGGCTGATCGAGATGGGTGCCGATGCGCTGCCCGCCGAGCGTGCCGATGCGCTGGCGCGCCTGTGGTGCCTGACGCCGGAGCAGCGCGAACGCTTCGACGTTGCCCTGGACCGCTGGCTCAAGTCGGCTGCTCGTGCCGACCTGCTCGCGTGGCCGTGCGTTCGCGCCGAGGTGCCGTTCTTCTCGCTGGGCTGCGAGGACGAGGACATCGCCCGCTACGGTGCATATGCCGAGGGCGCCATCGACGCTTTGGCGACGAACCCGGCGGATTCGTCATGCGCGCTGGTCATCGACTACAAGACGGGCAGGACGCCGGACGAGACGCCGGAACAGCTGCAGGAGAAGCACGCCCTGCAGGCGCGCGTCTACTCCGATGTGTTGCACAAGGCGGGCTTTGAGGCCGTGACCGTCAAGTTCGTCCGCGTGGAGCAAGTCGACCCCGCCAACCCCTGCGAGCCTCAAGTAGTCACCTACAGCCTCTAGCCACCTCAGGCTTTATGGTGCTATTTGGTTGGTTTTGCGGCCGTAAGGCCCTCAATCGTCCAAATGGCACCGCAACGCATGGGAGAGCTTGGGGCGGTACAATGGCCCGAACGGTTCAAACGAATAAGGGGCCATCATGCAGCTCACCAAAACGCTTAAGGTGACGCCGGAGGAGCTTTTTGACGCTCTGGCGGGGTCCATCATGCGGGATATCGAGAACGTCACGGGCAAACGTCCTAGCCGCAATAAGCTCAACGGCTATAAGTACGAGAAGCGCGCCCAGTCCGCAAAAGGCAAGACCAAGGGCACGGCGATCAAGGTTAAGATCAAGCACTTTGACTACCCGTGCCTCTATGAGGTCCGTTTTCAGTATGCGGCGGGCATCAATACCATGCGCTATGAGACTGCACCTGCTGGCGATGGTGCTTGCGAGCTCACCTATACCGAGGATTTTCAGGGTGCGGGTGGCAACACGTCTGGCATGCGCGGCAAGCTCGGCCTCTTCTTCTACGAGCGCAAGCTCAAGAGCCACGCCAACCAGACGATTGATCAAATCGTCAAATACATCGAGGGTGAGCGCCGCGTAAAGGCTAATCCCGCCTTCGCCGATGATACTGCCGAAAACGCTTCGGATGTATTCCATTGATACCCTGTGCAAAAGCTTTACCGCTCTTCACATCAACTGTGAACACTTCAGGCTTCGAGTCAGTAGCGAGCGGCCCGACAAAAGTAGTTGATGGAAGTGCCAAATGAATAAGAATGCCGCTACGCAGCTGCACATCTATTCCGCCCTTTTCGTTCTCGCGGGATTTGTTTTAAATCGGGGAGTGTTTCTACTTTTCCTTGCGGAGAAAGGAATGTCTGTCACGGAAATCGCGCTTTATCAAGCTCTGTTTAACATTGCAACGGTCGTCCTCGAGCTGCCAACAGGGCTGATAGGCGATTTCTTTGGAAAGAAGTTTTCGATTCAAGTGGGCGTGCTGCTGCTTTTCTTCCATACGGCTGGCATGCTGTTGCTCTCAGGCCCCTTTCTTGTCGTACTTTCCCTTGTTGAGGCACTCGCCTACTCCCTTCAATCGGGATCCGAACAAGCACTTTTATATGAAATTGCCCGGAATGCCGGTCAAGGAGAGCGCTTCCTCACCATCAATGCTCGGCTGCTTGCCGCACAATCAATCGCTACGGGAGTGGCAATCGTACTTGGATCATTCATTGCCCAAATATCTTGGAGTGCCCTCTACGTATGCGTTTCCGTTTTCTATCTTCTGCAGCTTTTCCTTCTGTATCCCATTGAGAGGATGGAAACGACCCATTCCAAAAACTCTGGGGAGGAAAGGTTTGACGTAGCCAAGATCTTCAGACGCGAAACCTGGTGCATTGGAGAATCCGCTTTTGCGGTATTGCTTCTTCTAATCGGCACAAGCATGCTCGACGGATTCTATGGGAGTTATTACAACTTGAATCAGTTGGTATTCGACGCATTTGATGCTCCCGTCTCCATAATAGGAATCTTTTTCGGTGCATCCTATGCAGTAAATGCGACGGCCTACATTGCAGCAGATTTCTTCTCATCGCGTTTCGGGAAAAGAAATACCATGCTCGGCTCGATGCTAATCGAAGCTGGCCTTTTCTTGATTCTTCCGTGGCTCGCTTCAAATCCTCTGTGTTTGTTTGGCCTTAGCATGGTGCTTTGTTTTCTCCCGGAAGTGGTGTACATCACTTCGGAAAACTAAATTCAAGACGCGATTGCGGACGATCTCCGCGCGACGATCCTTTCCGTCGCGTCTCTGGTAAGGGCCCTCTTTTCCGCAATGTTTTTCTCCATATTTGGACATGTGTTGGGGTTATATCCCATTCAGATAGCGCTCGGTATTATTGGTGCAATCGCGATAGCAATTACCGCCGTTGTTTCATTAAAAATGGTAGGAATACAGGTCTCCAAGAATTGATATATCGATTGACGAGCTATCCGAAGCGTCGAGCCTTCTTGATGGACATGACTATTCGTCACAAATCATTCCGCGCATCGCCGGGGTTCCAGTAATACTCGATATATCTGGATGCCCTCATTCCCCTTTTTGAAGGTCCCAAATTGACTACCCGTGTTGGTTTGGCTAGGTTCGGGTGCTATCCGCGCCGTGCGGTAAAATCGTTCAGTCAGAACACGAACCCGCATCGGAGCTCATCACATGGCATTCGTCCATCTGCACAACCACACCGTTTTCTCCATGCTCGACGGCGCAACCCGTATCCAGGATATGGTCAATCGCGCCGTAGAGCTGGGCATGCCCGCCGTCGCCATTACCGACCACGGCTACATGTATGGCGTGCCCGACCTGGCGCTGGCCTGCGACGCCGTCAACCACAACACGCCTGAGTACAAAACCTGGAGCCACGACAAGGCCTTCTTGGAAAAGGATCGCCGCGACGAGCTGGTGGAGCCCGATCCCGAGGAAAACCCGCGCGAGCATGCCCAGTATGTGAAGGACATGGCCATGTGGGACGAGAAGGGCAACATCGACGAGCTCAAGCCGCCTCTGGTCATCAAGCCCATCTTTGGCTGCGAGGTCTACTTTACGCCGGACGAGACCCTTGCTCGCGACCATAAGCCCGAGCTCTACCACATGATCCTTCTGGCCAAGGACCAGGAGGGCTACGTCAACCTGATGCAGACGGTCTCCGAGGCAGCCGTGCAGGGCTTTTACTACAAGCCCCGCGTGACGCTCGACAACCTGCGCCGCCACGCCAAGGGCATGATCTGCACCAGCGCCTGCATCGCGGGCATCATTCCCAAATACATCGACCGCGGTGACATGGAGGGCGCCATCAAGTGGGCCGAGACCTTCCGTGATACCTTCGAACCTGGCGACTTTTATATCGAGATCCAGGAACACGGCATCACCACCGACAACGGCCTGACCGATGAGCAGATGGACCGCACGCTCATCGACATCGCCAAACAGGTGGGTGTCAAGGTCATCGCCACCAACGACTTCCACTACCTGCGCCGCGAGGACGCTCCCGTGCAGGACGTCATCATGTGCATCGGCATGAACGCCAAGGTCGACGACCCCAACCGCATGCGCATGACTGGCTCGGAGTTTTACATGAAGACCGAGGAGGAGATGCGGGCGATGTTCCCGTATTGCCCCGAGGCCTGCGACAACACGCTCGAGATCGCCGACAAGTGCTACGTCGAGCTGGACTGGGACTCCATCATTCTGCCGCGCTTCCCGTTGCTCGACCCCGGCGAGACGCACGAGAGTCAGTTCCGCCGCGAGTGCGAGAAGGGCCTGCGCCAGCACTACGGTGACGACTGGGCCACGCGCGAGATCGGTGGCGTCAACATCAAAGAGCGCTTTGAGTACGAATACAAAGTCATCTGCGACAAGGGCTTTGCCGCCTACTTTTTGATTGTTGCCGAGTACGTGCAATGGGCCAAAGACAACGGCATCGGCGTCGGCCCCGGCCGTGGCTCGGCTGCCGGCGCTATCGTCGCCTACGCCATGAACATCACCGCGTTCGATCCGCTCGAGAACGGCCTGATGTTCGAGAGGTTCCTGTCCCCGCAGCGTACCGAGATGCCCGATATCGATATGGACTTCGACGATGAGCGGCGCCTCGAGGTCGTGGAGCACGTTCGCCAGCTCTACGGCCCCGAGAAGGTCACCCACGTCATCACCTACTCGACCATTAAGGCCAAGCAGGCCATCAACGACGCCGCTCGCGTCCTGGACTACCCGGTCTACATGGGCCAGCGTCTGTCCAAGATGGTCTCGAGCGACCCCAAGGTCAAGCTCAAGCAGGTGCTCGAAAAGCAACCCGGCAAAGAGGACCTGTTTAACCCCGATTTTGCCGAGGCATATAAAAAGGACGACGACGCCCGCCGCATCATCGACACGGCGCTCTCAATCGAGGGCCTCACCCGTGGCGAGGGCGTGCACGCGTGCGCCGTTCTGATCTGCCGCGACCCCGTCAACGAGCACGTGCCCACCAAGCTCGACACCAAGGGCGGCGTCGAGATTACCCAGTACGAGGGCCATACCGTTGCCGACATGGGCCTGCTCAAGATGGACTTCTTGGGCCTGCGCACGCTGACTGTTATCTCCAAGGCCAAGGCAAACATCAAAAAGAACTTCGGCATCGACATCAAAGAGGAAGAGATTCCCTTTGACGACCCCGAGATCTTTAAGCTCATGGGTTCCGGCCACACCGCCGGCGTCTTCCAGGTCGAGTCCGCCGGCATGACGGCCACGATCAAGAACATGAAGCCCACCGAGTACAAGCACGTCGTGGCATTGATCGCTCTGTACCGCCCGGGCCCGCTGGGCGCCGGCATGGTCTCGTCTTACATCAACCGTATGAACGGCAAGGAGCCGGCGGTCTCCTACGACGACCGCCTGGACGACATCCTGGGCGAAACCTACGGCACCATGGTCTACCAGGAGCAGGTTATGCTCATCTCCGTCGAGATGTGCGGCTTCTCCAAGGGCGAATCGGACTCGCGTATCCGTAAGCCCGTGGCTAAGAAAAAGATCAAGCTGCTCACGTCGACGGTGCTCCACTGGGAGGATGGCTCGGACGAGACCACCTACGACCACTGGATGAACGGCGCTATCAAGAATAACTACACGCGCGAGGTCGCCCAGAAGATTTGGGACGATGTTCTCGAGTTCGCGTCCTACGCCTTCAACAAGTCGCACTCCGCCGGCTATGCCATTCTGGTTATGCAGACGGCGTGGCTCAAGGCGCACTATCCGCACGAGTACATGGCGGCCGTTCTGACGTCCTATACGGGCAAGACCGACAAGATCGTGCACTACGTCTCGGCATGCCGTCACGACGGCATCCCCGTGCTGTCGCCAGATGTCAACGAGTCCGGTACCGAGTTCACGGCTACCAAGGAGGGCGTGCGCTTTGGTCTGGCCGGCATCCGCGGCGTGGGCACCGGCGTGGCGCAGGCGATTATCGCCGAGCGCGAGGCGGGCGGTCCGTTTAAGACGCTGCACGACTTTGTCGAGCGCGTGGACTCGAGCCAGGCCAACCGCCGCGTGATCGAATCGCTCATCAAGGCAGGCGCCTTCGACTCCACGGGGTATCCGCGTCGCCAGATGATGCACTTTGTGGACAAGAACAACCCCGAGAACATCATCGATGCCGCGGTAAAGCGCCAGAAGGATCGCGCGAGCGGCCAGACGTCGTTCTTCGATATGTTTGGCGACGTTGAGGGCTCGGGCTTTGAGGTGAGCGTGCCCGATCCGGATGGCCAGGAATGGGACCGCCACCTTAAGTTGAGTCAGGAGAAGGAGGTTCTGGGCATCTATGTCTCGGACCACCCGCTACGCCCGTTTGAGTATGCACTAGCCAAGGCGCGTGACTTCTCGTTCTCGCAGATCGACACCGGCTACGAAGTTCAGAATCCTACGGGCGGCACCATCAACCAGGAAATTCCCGAGGGCAAGGCGCTGTGGTGGGCCGGCATGGTCTCGAGCGTGTCCAAGCGCGTGACCAAAAACGGTGACCCCATGGGCATCGTGCAGCTCGAGGACATGGAAGGCGAGGCCACCGTCGTCGTGTTCCCCAAGACCTACAAGGAGGCCGAGGGGTACCTGTACGGCGAGGTCGATCCCGAGACCGGCGCGCAGCTGTCCGATGCCTTTGTGCGCATTAAGGGCAAGCTCGAGCGCTCGGACCGCGGCGACCAGATCATCGCGCAGGAGATCGTGCCGCTCGAGCTCAACGAGGAGAACAACAAGCCCAAGGTGTTTGAGGTCATGGTGCCCAACAGCCGCTTTAGCCAGGGCAATATGGCGCGCCTGGCCACGGTGCTCACCGCAAACCCGGGCGGCGACCGCGTGGAGATCTTTATCGAGCAGGTGGACGGGCGCGTGCTGCGTGCCGAGGTACCTGCCAAGGTCAACGCGCGTTCGATTCCGCTGCTGGCCGAGGCCAAGGCCATTGTGGGTAACCAGGGCCGCGTGACGGTGATCTAAGCTACCCCGGGTGAGATTGGAGGAAGTGATGGCGCAGGGGACGTTTGTGCAGGCGCTTCGCAAAGAGGCGGCGTTGAGCGGCACCTTTATGAAGGGGCGTTCGCTCATGCTCAACGGCGCCGTGCTGTCGATCGAGGACAGCGGCTCGCGCTTCTCCAAAAACGTGACGGTCGAGGGCTCGGTGCGCGGTTCGCGTGGCGACCTGTACAAGACGCACGTGGCGCTCGACATGGACGAGCACGAGGTAATCGACTACGACTGCGATTGCCCCGCCGCCTATCGTTACCCCGGTATGTGCAAGCACGCTATTGCCACGGCTCTGGCGTATTTGGATGCCAGCGGCGCCGAGCCCGTCGAAGGTTTGCGCACGCCGGTTCGCACGTTTACGGCGCAGTCGAAACAGCCCGCGCGCACCGCACCCAAAGCGCCGGCCGTCAACCCCAACTTTCCCTTTCCGGCGCCCGTCCCCACGAGCCCGAGCCTTGTGGCGGCGCTCTCCGATCTTTCGGACGCGCGCATGGATGAGCTGGCGAGCATGCGCCGCAAGCTTGCCGGTGCCGTTGATCCCGACGCCCCCAAAGCGGCATTGGAGCCCTCGTTGGTGCCGTACTACAATCCGCTGTTCGCTGACCGCTTTAGCTGGGCGCTCGAGTTCCGCATTCGCTGCGGATCGGTCTCCTACGTGGTCAAGGACATCGACGGCATGGCCGATGCCTACGTGCGCGGCGGCACGTTCTCCTATGGCAAGAAGCTCACGTTTGTCCATTCACCTGAGGCCTTTGACGAAACATCGGCAAAGCTGCTCAACCTTGTTGTGACGACAGTTGCCTATCTCGATGACATCACAAGCTCGCGTTCGGCGTCGTACGACTTTGCCCGCAGCGGTTTTGTTGCCGAGCGTCAGTTGCCGCTGTCCGAGCATAGCATCGTATATGTGCTGGACCTGCTGCGCGGCCAGACCATCTCCTTTGAGCCCGCCTGGTCGCGGGGGATGACGACGCATCGCACCTACGACGTGGCGGTTGAGCTGTCTCCGCAAGGGGAGGACGAGGCATCCGCTAAGCGCCCACCGCTGCTTGCCGCCAAAATCGCGCCGGCGGCTGGTGGTAGCTATGACCTGCGCCTGCCCGCCGATATGTACTGCTTTGCGTCGGGCGATGCCGCCTACTTGGTTGACACGCGCCGCGCGCGCCGTACCGACGCTGCATTTGCTCAGCATGCCGCACCTTTTTTGTCGCGCTTGCTGCCGTGCCGCACGCCCGCCCATATTGCCGCCGAGCAGGTGGGTGAGTTCTGCCGTATGGCGCTGCCCATTTTGCGCGACTACACCGACCTCACCGCGCCCGCCGCGCTCGATACCGTGGCACCCGAGCCGAGCTTTGCTATGGCGATCGGTGTCGACGATGGGCTCGTGACCTGCAAAATTACGGTTACCTACGGCGATTGGTCGGCGGATCTCTTTAGCCTGGGCGCTCCGGGCAGCCCCTTCGAAGAGCAGCGCCCCGGTGTGCCACCCCGCGACGAGGTGGCGGAGTTTCGCGTTATGGATACAGCGGCCCTGTACTTCGATTTCTACAAGGGCGGTCTGGCGTTTGAGGAGCGCGATGATGAGAGCCTGTTCCACTTGCTGACCGAGGGCCTGTCTGCCCTGTCCGAGCTGGGTGAGGTCATGCTCAGCGACCGTCTGCGCCAGATTTCGGTCCGCCCTGCGCCCAAGCTCTCGGTGCGCGCGACCGTCAAGAGTAACCTGCTCGATGTCGAACTGGGCGCGAGCGGCCTTTCGGCGGCAGATCTTGCCATCTATCTGGACTCGTACAAGCGCCACCAGACGTTCGCGCGCCTGACGTCCGGCGACATCGTGCGCCTGGATGAGGGAGCGCGTGCCGCGTTTGGTCTTGCCGAGGACCTAGGCGTCGATGCCGTCGACCTGCTCGACGGCGTGTCGCTTCCCGCGTCGAGTACCCTTTTTGTCGATAGCATGCTCGCACGCACGCCGGCGCTCGAGGCCGATCGCGACGCTGCGTTCCGCCGCACCGTCGAGCGCCTGGACACGCTCGGCAAGATGGACTTTACGGTACCCGCCTCGCTCAAGGCAACGATGCGCGGCTACCAGGTCGACGGATACCAGTGGCTCGGCTCGCTCGAACACCTGGGCCTTGGCGGCATCTTGGCCGACGACATGGGCCTGGGCAAAACGCTCCAGATGATTGCGCATATTCTGGCGCGCGTGGAGGCGGGGAACACCAAGCCCACGCTCGTGGTATGCCCGGCCTCACTCGTGTACAACTGGACCGCCGAGCTGGAGCGCTTTGCCCCGTCGCTCGATGTGTGCGCCATCGTGGGCGCCAAAGCTCAACGTCGTGTACAGATTGCCGGCGTGGCCGAGCATAGCGTGGTTGTGACGTCGTATGATCTTATGCGGCGCGATATCGACGAGTACGTCGAGCAGGATTTTGCCCGCGTGGTGCTCGATGAGGCCCAGTACATTAAAAACCCGCTCACGCAGGTGGCGCGCGCTGCCAAGCGCCTGCCTGCCGGCGTGCGCTTTGCCCTGACGGGCACGCCCATCGAAAACCGCCTGTCCGAGCTCTGGAGCATCTTCGACTTTTTGATGCCGGGCCTTTTGGGGACGCGCGAGTCGTTTGCCAAGCGCTTTGAGAGCCCCGTCGAGCATGCCGAGGGCGATAGCGCCGCTCGCCTGCAGGCGCTCGTGTCGCCGTTTGTGCTGCGCCGTGTTAAGGAAGACGTGGTGGCCGACCTGCCCGAGAAGATCGAGGACACCGTCATGGCACAGCTTACCGGCGAGCAACGCAAGCTCTACCTGGCCAACCAGGACCGCATCGCCCAGCAGGTGCAGCACCGCGAGGCTGGGGAGTTTAAGAAGGACAAGCTCAAGGTGCTCGCCGAGCTCACCAAGCTGCGCCAGATCTGCTGCGACCCACGTCTACACTACGAGGATTACAAGGCGGGGAGCGCAAAGCTCGATACGTGTATGGAGCTCGTGCACGGCGCACTCGACGGCGGGCATCGCATCCTGTTGTTCAGCCAGTTTACGGGTATGCTCGATATCATCGGTAAGCGCTTGGCCAAGGAGGACATCGCCTTCCTTAAGCTCACGGGCGCTTCGTCTAAGGAGAGCCGCGCCAAGATGGTCGCGCAGTTCCAAGCGGGCGAGGTCCCGGTCTTTTTGATTTCGCTCAAGGCGGGCGGCGTGGGCCTTAACCTGACGGCGGCCGACGTGGTCATCCACTACGACCCGTGGTGGAACGTGGCGGCGCAGGACCAAGCGACCGACCGCGCGCATCGTATTGGCCAGCAACATACCGTGACCGTGTACAAGCTCATCGCCAAGGACACGATCGAGGAGCGCATCATGCAGATGCAGGAGTCCAAGCGCGACCTGGTCAACAGCGTGCTCGGCGGCGACGGCATCTCGTCGGCGCTGTTTACCCGCGAAGATGTTCTGGCGCTGCTGGGCGGCGACGGGCGCTAACCCGCTCGGGTGGGGCCGCCAGGGCGGATAGCGCACGCTGCCCCATCGTCCCCGCCCGTTATGTGTTCATTTGCAATGCCGTGGATGGTTTGTCTGCCTTTGGGCATAAGAACCATCAAGAACATTGGCACGTCAGCAAAGGAGAACATCATGGCGAAATTCTTTAAGGACCCCGACGGTAAGCTCATTGCCGCCCTTGGCAACGACGTTGCAACCCCTGCCGGTTGCACGGAACTGACCGCAAACACTGAGGACGCGGCGCACGAGAAGCACGTGCCTGTTGTCGAGACCGAGCGCGACGGTCACGTGATTCGCGCACGCGTTGGCTCGGTCGAGCACCCCAGCCTGCCCGAGCACTATATTGAGTGGATCGCCCTTGAGGCCGAGGGCCGCTTAGAGGTCCATTACCTTGAGCCCGGCATGAAGCCCGCGACGTTTTTCGCGGGCGGCTCCAAGACCGGTACCGTCTATGCCTATTGCAACCTGCACGGGCTGTGGTCCGCGACGTTCTAGGAGCGCGCCCCCGCTCGGGGTATCATAGCTAGCATATGCACATGCGAGCGCCGGCTGCATTATGCGGCCGGCGCTTTTACTACGACAACGATGGTTTACGACGGAAAGGGCTGAGCCATGAAGCTCGCGCTTGCACAGATCGATATGCGCCTGGGTGATATTGAGGGCATTTGCGGCCGCATCGAGGACCAGGCTCGTCTGGCCCACGAGCGCGGGGCGCGCGTGCTGTGCGTTCCGGCTCCGCTCTTTATGGGCGCCATGCCCGGGGGCCTGGTGGGCACTGCCGACTTTGAGCACGACATGCTTGCCGGCTTGACTGGTGTCGCCGAGCGTATCCAGGAGCTTGACATGATCTGCATCGTGCCCGCGGCGGTTTCGTTTGAGGGCCAGCCGCTGCTCGACTACATGATGCTCAAGGACGGTCATGTGGTGCCGGCGCGTTCGAGCATTGCCCTGCAGCGTGGCGAGAACAACGACACGCGTTGGGCGCCGCCGGTGTTCGACGTGGACGGCGTGCGCATCGCCGTGATTTTTGACTTGGACCGCGAACTCGAGATGTTGCCGACCGGTGTTGACCTCATTGCGTATTTCCAATTCAATGCGTTTGACATGACCGACCGCGAGACTGCCGCCATTGCCGCCGTTCGCAGCGGCGCCTACCGCAAGATCGCATCCAAGCGCAGTGTGTGGTTTGCCTGTATGGCGCCGGTCGGTGCCTATGACGAGTCGGTGTATACCGGCGGTTCGTTTGTGCTCGACGACTGCGGTCGCGTGGTGGCCCAAGCGCCGTGTTTTGAGGAGAGCCTGCTGGTTCAGGAGATTCAGCGCGGCGTGATGCTCGATGCCCTGGAAGATCACGAACTGCCCGAGTTCCGTTCCGAGGAGTGGCTGTGGCAGGCGCTGGTGCTCGCCGTGCGCGACAACGCCCGGGCCCACGGTGCGTCGCGCGCCGTGGTGGCACTCGAGGGCGACTTGCCGTCGTCCCTGCTGGCGGCGCTGGCCGTCGACGCTCTGGGCCCACGTAATGTGATTGGCCTGGTGCTGGGGCGCAACCGCATCTTTACGCCGGCGCAGGAGGAGGCCGAGGCTGCTCGCTGTGCCGCCGTTCGCGCCATTGCCGAGCGCCTGCATATTCGCACGGTTGAGCGCGATGCGCCGGATGCCGCGCGCGTGCTCGACCGCGATGTGTCGGCGGGCGACGCCGAGCGCCTGCGCTCTCGCACGCTGGGCCTCATGCTGGAGGACACGGCGCTCGAGTTGGGTGCGATGGCGCTGAGCCCGCTGTCCAAAACCGAGTACGCGCTGGCGGCGCCGGCGCTTTGCGGCGGCTACCAGGGCGATTACGCGCCCTTTGGCGATGTGTACCTGTCGACGCTTGAGTTTGTGGCGCGCGTGCGCAACCGCACGTCTGCCGTGGTGCCCCAGGAGCTCGTGACGCTCAACGCAGTGGAAGATTGTATGGAGCGAGTGCTGGCGCAGGCGCTCTCGACGCTCGACGGTCCGGTCGATATGCTCGACCGCGCGGCACAGCTGCTCGGCGGGCTTGAGCCGGGTGAGGTCGATGGCGCGCTCGAGGCGCACGTGGACCGCAATCGATCTTTCGACGACATCCCGATGGCCGCTGGCAAGCCTGAGGCCTGCTCGCTGCTGCTGATGCTCGTGCGTCAGGGCGAGGCCGCCCGCCGCATGCTGCCGACGGTGCCGATCGTCTCTGCCCGTTCGTTTGCCGAGCGCGCCTGGCCGTACATGCTTGCGTGGTCCGATCTGGGGCTCAACGGCAAGGAGCGCATGACGGTTGATTCGCTGGCGCGCGCCGAGGTGCGTCGCTTTGCCGACGACGATACGAGTGACCGTATGCGCGGTGAGATGATGGGCATTTTGGGTGAGCTGCTGGGTATTTCGCCCGAGCAGATGGAGGAGCTGCGCTCTGAGGACGGTCAGCGTCGTTTGCACGAGGGCATGAAAAAGTTCGAGGGCGAGGTTCAGGACGCCATCGATAAGATGATGGGCGGTCAGGGCGGCTCGCAGGGTGGGCCCCAGGGTGGCCCGATGCCGCATCCGCCGGTGGATCCCCGTCAGTTTCCTTTTTTCTCGCAGAACTAACTATGGGATAGGATTCGCTTTCAACCCCGACACTTCAACTAAGCATCTTGGCCCCGTTGTGTTATTCTAGAACAGACGTTCGTGAATGATGCGCGGGGCCTTGTCTTGCGCTGTGCTTGTGGCGAGGGGAGGTTGGCTTGGTCATTTTGGGTATCGACCCCGGTTTGGCTCATACGGGTTGGGGGATTATCGAGGAGCGGCGTGGCGAGGTCCGCTGCCGTGCCTATGGCTGCATCGAGACCAGTGCCGGAAGTCCGCTCGCGGTGCGCCTGTCGCATATCGCCCATGACCTTAAGGATGTCGTCGAGCGTTATCGACCCGACACGGCTGCTGTCGAGAGCGTCTACTTTGGCGCCAACGTTCGTTCGGCCATCCCCACGGCACATGCCCGCGGTGCCGCGCTCGTGGCGCTTTCGGAGTGCGCGCTCGAGATCGGCGAGTACACGCCTATGCAGATCAAGCAGGCTGTGGTGGGTACCGGCGCCGCGGACAAGCGACAGGTCGCCTACATGGTGCGCACGCTCACGCAGCTCGACCACGACCCTCATCCCGACCATGCCGCCGATGCCCTGGCTTGCGCCATCTGCCACGTAAACCTCAGCCGCACCCGCGCCCTCACCGGTGGCGAGTTCTATCAACAGAGAGGAACCGGATACTGATGATTTCCCAGCTCCACGGAACGCTTGTCGAGGCCACGATGAGCTCTACTGTCGTCGATGTGTCGGGCGTTGGCTTTGAGCTCGGCATCTCGGGCAGCACTGCGGCCACGTTGCCGACGCCCGGCGGCGAGGTCCGCCTCTACACGCGTATGCAAGTGCGCGAGGACGCCATGACACTTTTCGGTTTTTCCTCTAAGGATGAGCGCACGATGTTCGATCGGCTCGTGTCTGTCTCGGGCGTTGGCCCGCGCTTGGCGCTCGCCGTGCTTTCCACCTATACCGTGGGGCAATTGTATTCGCTGGTGATGGCCGAGGACGACAAGGGCATGGCCAAGGTGCCCGGTGTGGGCAAAAAGACAGCTCAGCGTCTGATCCTGGAGCTCAAGAGCACCTTTGCCAAGGACAAGGGCTTTGTGCCGGTCGACGTGATTCCCGGCCAGGTTGCGATGCCCGTGCCCGCTGCCGCTCCCTCGGCCATCGATGACGCCCGTGCGGCGCTCCTTTCCATGGGCTTTAGCCCGCAGGAGACCGATGTTGCCCTGAGCGGGTATGATGGGCAGAATATGCGTGTCGAGGATCTGCTCGGCGCGGCGCTTAAGCGACTCGGAATGGATGCGTGATGTGGGAAGCCGATGACTCTCAGGACCTGTGGTCGACGCCCGGCAACTCGCCGGCGGCATCCATGGCGCACGGCGAGCGCATGGTGGGCTCGGAGCTGACGGCCGAGGACCTCGATGTCGACCGCACTTTGCGCCCCCAGCGCCTGGACGACTACTGTGGCCAGGAGCACATCAAGCAGAGCCTGCGCGTGTTGATCGAAGCGGCGCAGAGCCGTGGCGAGACGCTCGACCACGTGATTTTCTCGGGTCCTCCGGGCCTGGGCAAGACCACGCTGGCCACCGTTATCGCCAACGAGCTGGGCGCTCAGATCAAGACCACGAGTGGTCCTGCCATCGCGCGCACCGGCGACCTGGCGGCTATCCTTACCAACCTGCAGCCGGGTGATGTGCTGTTTATCGACGAGATCCACCGCCTCAACCGTTCGGTCGAGGAAGTCTTGTACCCCGCGATGGAGGACTTTGCCCTCGATATCGTGATTGGCAAGGGTCCGGCGGCGCGCTCGATTCGCCTGGATATCCCCAAGTTTACGCTCGTAGCAGCAACGACCCGCTCGGGTATGCTGACTGGCCCGCTGCGCGACCGCTTTGGCATTTCATATCGCCTGGATTACTACACGGTCGAGGAGCTCGCGCAGATTGTGACGCGCTCGGCGTCCATCCTGGGCGTGGCGATCGACCACCCCAGTGCGCTCGAGATCGGCTCGCGTTCGCGCGGCACGCCACGTCTTGCCAACCGCCTGCTCAAGCGCGTGCGCGATTACGCACAGGTGCGCGGCAACGGTCCCATTGAGCTTGATATTTGCCGTCAGGCGCTCGAGTTCTTCGAGATCGATGAGCTTGGTCTGGACTGGATGGATATTCGCATTTTGGAGACACTCGCTAAGACGTTCTCCGGACGTGCCGTGGGCCTGACAACGCTTGCCAGCGCGGTGGGCGAGGACCCGGGAACGCTCGAGGATGTCTATGAGCCCTATCTGCTGCAGTGCGGCTTGATGATTCGCACGCCCCAGGGCCGCCAGGCAACGCTTCGCACCTTTGAGCACTTGGGGATTGAACCTACCATTTAGGGCGCTTTGTTTTGGCGGGCTGTTAAGCTATCGCTGAGCATTGGATAAACATATCGCCATTCATCGGTTACGGGTGTTTTACTATTGCGCGCCCGTGCTATGCTGAATTGGTCTTTTTCTCATTCGGTAACGAAAGGACCGCCCATGCCTACTGACATCGAAATCGCACGTTCTGTCACGCCGCTGCCTATTACCGAGGTGGCCAAGAACGCCGGCGTCGACGTTAAGCACCTGATTCCGTACGGCTTCGACAAGGCTAAGGTCGATTATTCACTGCTCAACGAGCCGACTGATCACCAGGCCAAGCTCGTCCTCGTGACCGCTATCAACCCAACGCCTGCGGGCGAGGGCAAGACCACCACGACCATCGGTCTGGCCGACGGCCTGCGCCGTCGCGGCGTCAAGAGCGCCGTGGCCCTGCGCGAGCCTTCGCTTGGCCCCGTCTTTGGCGTTAAGGGCGGCGCTGCCGGCGGCGGCTGGGCTCAGGTCATCCCCATGGAGGATATCAACCTGCACTTTACCGGCGACTTCCATGCCATCGGTGCTGCCAACAACCTGCTGGCCGCCATGCTCGACAACCATATTCAGCAGGGCAACCAGCTTGGCATCGACGTTAAACGCATCACTTGGAAGCGCGTCGTCGATATGAACGACCGTCAGCTGCGCCACGTCATCGACGGTATTGGCGGTAAGGCCCAGGGCGTGCCGCGCGAGGACGGCTTCGATATCACCGTCGCCTCCGAGGTCATGGCAATCCTGTGCCTGTCTACGAGCATTAACGACCTCAAGGAGCGCCTGGGCGAGATCGTCGTCGGCTACAGCTTTGCCGGCGAGCCTGTCCGTGCCCGCGACCTTAAGGCCCAGGGTGCCATGGCCGCGTTGCTTAAGGACGCGCTCAAGCCCAACCTGGTGCAAACGCTCGAGGGCACGCCCGCGTTTGTCCACGGCGGCCCCTTCGCCAACATCGCCCACGGCTGCAACTCTATCATGGCCACGCGTATGGCGATGCGCTTTGGCGATGTTGCCATTACCGAGGCCGGCTTCGGTGCCGATCTGGGTGCCGAGAAGTTCCTCGACATCAAGTGCCGTATGACGGGCGTTCGCCCCAGCGCCGTCGTGGTCGTCGCGACCGCTCGTGCGCTGAAGTACAACGGTGGCGTCGCCAAGGCCGACCTCAACGAGGAGAACCTCGAGGCACTCAAGGCCGGCATGCCCAACCTGCTGCGTCACGTCGACAACATCCAGAACGTTTATGGTCTGCCCTGCGTGGTCGCCATCAACCGCTTCCCGACGGACACCGAGGCCGAGCTTGCGCTCATCGAGTCCGAGTGCCAGAAGCTCGGCGTCAACGTTAAGCTTTCCGAGGTCTGGGCCAAGGGCGGCGAGGGCGCGCTCGAGCTTGCCGATGAGGTCATGCGTCTGATTGAGCAGCCGAGCGAGCTCAAGTTTGCCTATGAGGACGGCGCCGATGTGGCCGACGCTCTTGAGGCCATTGCCACCAAGGTCTACCGCGCCGACGGCGTTGACTTTACGCCGGCCGCCAAGCGCCAGCTCGCCGAGCTGCGCGAGAACGGCTTTGGCAACCTGCCGGTGTGCGTGGCCAAGACGCAGTACAGCTTTAGCGACAACGCCAAGGCCCTGGGCGCTCCCGAGAACTTCCGCATCACGGTGCGCGAGCTCAAGGTTTCCGCCGGTGCCCACTTTGTGGTCGCACTGACTGGCAGTGTTCTGACCATGCCGGGCCTGCCCAAGGTCCCCGCGGCTGAGAACATCGACGTCGACAACGACGGCAACATCACCGGCCTGTTCTAAGCCTGTTGCCCATAGCTGCTTGCCCGCCCCGTCGTGCCCACAAGGCCCGGCGGGGCTTTTTTATCCTTAGGCCCGCGCATGTCTTGTAGATACCGACGGGCTCTGCCCATCATAGGCTTTTGCGCGGGTAGAATGCATGGATAACTTGAGGCTCACGCGCGACGGAAAGGAATCGTTGCATGGATCAGGACAAGACAACCGTGATGGGCGGCTACGGTTCCGCGCAGGCTGGCGATAGCGCCGATGCGACCCGCGTTGTTCCCAACCCCGGTTATACCGACCCCGCCGCGACGCAGCCTTCTGCCGAGCCAACCCGGGTTATGGGCTATGGCGACACAGCGCGGGATTCTTATGCCGTATCTTCGCAAGGCCCCTATGGCAACGCAGCTCCGGACCCGTTTGATTACGCGCCGCAGGATTCTTATGCCGCCTCGACGCCGAATCCCTATGATGACCTGCCGCAAAATCCCATTCCGCAGCCTCAGCAGACGACGTATATGCCTCGCACGGCGCAGTCTCGCTACGAGTCGCGCGAGCCGTATCGCGAGTACCCCAAATCGATCCCGCAGTATGGTGAGGACGAGGAAGAGACGCCGTCGCGTTCGTCGAGCGTGATCAAGAAGATCCTCATCGTACTGGCGATCTTCTTTGCGCTGTCGGTTGTGTTTGCCATCGTGTCGGGCATGCTTAACAAACGAGGGAGTTCAACGGCCGATGCCACTGCCGAGCAAACCGAGTCCGCCTCGTCTAGCACCGTCGATCTGAGCGATATCCCGGGGCAGTACTGGTCCAACGCCAAGAAGATCCTCAAGTCGCGCGGCGCCGATCTTTCGGATGCCGTGGTCCTGACTGATGATGGCTCAACGCCCGTCGTCGATGCCAACTGGGTCGTTACTTCTGCCTACTATAACGACAACGGCAACCTCGAAATTCAACTCACGCACAAGAACAGCTCGGGCAACTCGTCCGACGGCCAAAGCGGTACCGACAACTCGAGCTCCAATACGCTGGAGGACTTGAGCAACAAGGCACAGGAGTTGGGAGACAAGGCGCAAGAGCTGGGCGATACGGCACAAAACCTGGGCGACACCGCGCAGAACTTGGGCGACATGGCGACGGATGCCTGGAACGCACTGCAAAACGGCATCTCGGGCGCGCAGGGAAACTAGCTGTTAAGCGGGCTACAGCTGTTCAGCCGGACGGTCGGGCGAGCTAAAGCCCGAGTCAAACGTAACGACGCATGAGGCATTGGGTCGGCGCTCGTGCACGATGCGCGTGACGAGCTCCAGCAGCTCCTCGTCGGATATGTCAAAGCCGTCGGGGCGCACCAGGTCAAACGAAACGAACCCGTCGTGCTCGTGCAGGTCGTGGATGGAGAGCGCGGGGTCGATCTGCATAACGCCGCGCTTGACCCAGCCGCGCAAATCATCGCCGGTTGTCGCGATGGGGTCGCAGTGCAGCGTGATGCCAATGCCCATCTGGCGCTTGATGTCGTGCTCGATGGTGTCCAGGATCTCGTGGTGCTCAAATGCGTCGCCCTCGCCGGGCATCTCCACGTGAGCGCTGGCAAACTGACGACCGGGGCCGTAGTCGTGCACCATCAGGTCGTGTGTGCCCAAGACCTGCGGATAGGACATGATCTTGTCGCGGATTGCTTGGACGAGCTTGGGGTCGGGCGCTTGCCCCAGCAACGGGCTGATGGCGTCGCGCACTAGGCCCATGCCGCTGATGCAGATGAAGATGCCCACACCCAGGCCTGCCCAGCCATCGAGGTCAAAGCCGGCCGTCTGCGAAATAAGCGCCGCCACCAAGACCGAGCCCGAGGTGATGACGTCGTTTTTGGAGTCCTGTGCTGTGGCAATGAGTGTTTCGGAATCGATACGGTTGCCCAGCGCGCGGTTGAATGCGGCCATCCAGAGCTTAACGAGCATGGATGTAGCCAGTGCCGCAAGGGAAACGAGCGTGTAAGCGGTGGGGGAAGGCTTGATGATCTTGGTGACCGACTCGAGGATCAGGTTGATGCCGACGGCGCAAACCAGGACGGCGACAAACAAGCCGGCGAGGTACTCGTAGCGGCCGTGGCCATAGGGGTGGCCTTCGTCTGCCGGGCGGCTGGCGAGGCGGAACCCGAGCAGGCTCACGATGTTGCTCGAGGCATCGGAGAGGTTGTTGAAAGCGTCGGCGATGAGGGAGACGGAGCCAGCGAGCAGGCCCGCGATGCCCTTGGCCAGGCACAAGGTGATGTTGAGGCCAATGCAGATGAGGCTTGCGGCGAAGCCCGCGTTGGAGCGGCAGGAGGTATCGACCGGCTCGCCCTCGCTGCCGGGAACAAGCGTATGTACCAGCCGATTTACAAATAGCATAGCGGTCGTCCTCACAATCATGTTTAAGGGGATAGTGTAGCTCGCGCGGGGGCGCCGTGCACCGATGCTCAGAAAATGCAGCAATAGTCTGCCGGTGCTAACGAGCGAGCCTTCTCGTCTGCCTGGGTGGTCCATTTTGGGCCACATGGGTATGGGCATGTGCCTGTTTGCTCGACATACTCAATGTCGACAGCCCCTGTGCAAAGGAGGACGTTTCCATGGACGAGATGTTTGCCATTAAATGTCAAAACTGCGGCGGCCCTATGTACTCGCACCAAGCTAAGCGCAGTTTTGAGTGCGCTTATTGCGGTGCGGTCATTCCGTGGCAGGCGGACGCCGGAGAGCCCAAGAGCGCTTTGGGCATTCGCCATACGCCGTTGACGGTGGTGGATGGACTGCTCAAGCTCACGCATGTGTCGCAACTCGAGCGCCCGGAGGACCCGGACTGGTATTTCTTTAATGAGCACTGGCGCAATCAGTCGGTTCTGGAGCATCTGCTGTGGGAAGACCGCGGCACGGCCCAGGAGTTCCAAGAGGCCACGCATGTGAGCATTCCTTGCCCCTTCTGCGGAGCGTCCTTTGAGGGCGAGTCAACGCAGCGTGTGTTTGAGTGCCCGTCCTGCGGCAACAAGATCGGCATTGCCGACCTGCTCAAGCCCGGTACGTTTAGCAAGCGTCTGACCATGGGCGTGGGTGCGGAGTATGTGCCGGAGCAGGGTATTCCCTGCGAAATCTCGCCGCAGCAGGCACGTGCCAACGCGTTGCAGCTGGTGCGCCAGTACCCCGACGCCTTTGCCGGGCACGATGTGGAAGACGCGATCCAAAACGACATGATGCTCTTCTACTTCCCCATGGCGCTCGCGGATCTGCGCATGATGGCGAGCTTCCCGGGCAAGGGCCTGAGCAAGGAAACCCTGGTGTACTACGAGGTGCTCGACTGGGCGTATCCGCGGGCAAACTACCTGGACGTTCGTCTCATGGGCATTTTGGAGCCGTGGGACTTTGCCAAGGTCGGTCCGTTCGATCCCGCCATGCAGGAAGGCGATTTCCGCGTCGTCTCCGTCGATGCGTCTACCAAGGACCAGGTGGTCATTGATAAGCTGGCGCTCGACATTGCCGGCAACGACGCCGAGGCTGTACTGGGGCTCAATAAAAAGAGTATCCGCACGTGGGCATGCAAGGCCCGCAAGCACAAGGACGGCCTAGTTATGGTGCCGGTCTACTTTGTCGATCGTCCGGCGACGGACAGCCGCGACGGCGAGCAGGTGCGCATCGCCGTGAACGGCCAGACGGGCCGCGCGGCCGCGGTGGTGTTTAGCGACAAGCGCGAAACGCATATCGTGGCACCGCTCAATCCCAACGTGATGCTGTCGAGCGAAAGCACCGTGCACGCCACGCCCATCGAGGTCAAATACGTTAAATCGCCCTTCCTGTACCAGATCGTGCGCCGTGGAGGCGGCGAGCAGCCGCGTCAGGTGGTAGCGGTGGCCGAGGGTTCCTGCCGAGAGGAGAAGCCCAAACGCAAGGGCTTGCTCGCTGCGATCTTTGGGAAGTAGGGAAGCGCAGCGCGGGACGGCTCACAGGCGTGCGGGCGTTTCGGTCGCAACGTGCTGCTACCCTTGCGTTTCGCCATTGGTCGCTTCGTTGATGGCGCGGTACTCGGCACTCAGCTCGCGCGCCAGCTCTTCCTTGCTTGGAAGATACGGCAGGTATTTGGCGGCAAACACTTGGTCGTTGTCTTCGGGCAGCGTGTACTCGACGATCGAATCGCTTTTGTCCGCGCAGAGCACGATGCCTATGGGCGGATTGTCGCCTTCGTTCATGAGCTCGCGCGTGTAGTAGTTCACATACATTTGCATCTGGCCCAGGTCCTGATGCGTAAGGTCATCGGTCTTAAGGTCGATGAGCACGAAGCAGCGTATCAGATAGTTGTAAAACACCAGGTCAATATAGAAATGGCGCCCATCAAAGGTGATGCGCTTTTGGCGCGCCTCGAAAGCGAAACCACGGCCAAGCTCCAGCAGGAACTTCTGAAGATGCGTGATGAGCGCCTGCTCTAGATCGCTCTCGCGAAACGCAGTATCGTCCGAGAAGCCTAAAAACTCCAGTACATATGGGTCGCGGATGATATCCTCGGGGCGACGAGCCGGGGCGCTCTTTTGGATTTCCTGGGTGACGGCCTCCTTGTCCTTGCTGGCAAGCAGGCGCTCTCGGAACATGGTGTTGATCTGGCGTTCGAGCTGGCGCGTGCTCCAGCGAGAATTGGCGCATTCGTTCATGTACCAGGCGCGAGCATCAGGGTCGGGAATGCGCATCAACCTGCGGTAATGAGTCCAGCTCAATTCGCTACGCAGTGCGTCGCGAATTGGAAACGCAAGAAAGAACTGACGCATATTGCGAAGGTTTGCGATGCCAAAGCCTCTTCCGAAATCCGCGGTAAGCCTTCTGGAGAGGCCCGCAATCAATGCCTCTCCATATGCTGCGCGCTCCTCTCCGCCCTGTTCATCAACAATGCTCTTGCCGATCTCCCAATATGCCTCAACCATCGCAAAGTTAACGGCGGTATATGCCTTGTTGCGAGCGGCGTTGAGAATCGAGGAAACCTGCTTGTAAAAAACTTCTGGCACGATTGTCGATTCCCCGCGGTTTACCAGTTCACCCATCAATATCGCCCGACTTTCCTCTTGAGGAATGCATCTTTATTACATTTAGTTTAAAGCCTCGCGCGGACACGAATTGCTGCGTTGTCTGGCACCTTCGCATGGGGGCCTTGCGGTGGTTAAAATGTGACCATAAAGGCAGTTTTAGCGAACCCCACGGGAGTGACATGCACGGACAAGAACACGCTGCTATTCCAGGACAAAGGTTCGGGTAGGTTTAAAGACGTCAAGATCTACCCTAACCGTATTGAGGTGCTCAAGAAGGGCACGTTTGGTGGCAAGCACACCGAGATTGTTTACCTTAAGGACATCACTGGGGTCAACAGGATCAAGGGCCGCGACGTTTTCCTACGTAACAGGCTGTTGACCGCTTGTGTCTTTAGCCTGAGCAGTCGTGCGAAGGCCCAGGAGTTTGTTAACGCGCTGAACATGGTGATGTAGTCGAAAGCGGCGTTCGGGCCAAGGTAAAAATCGGGGGCACAGAACGGTGTTCTGCGCCCCCGATTGAGTCGATGTGTCTAAAAGGCTGGCTTGCCTATTCGCTAGCGCCTTCGCTGTCTTCGCGGTCACTGGCAAGCATTGCTGCACCTGCGACCGTCGTCGCCACGGCGGCGGCAGCGAGCCCGGCGGCAACGCCAGAGCCGTCGCCCGTGTCGGCGAGTTTTCCGGCCGAGCTTTTGCCCTTGCCGTTCTTGTCGGCGCTACCTGCGTTGGAGCCCGTGCCACCGTCGGTGCCGGCGCCGTTGCCGCCCGCGTTGCCCGAGGCTGCAACGGTAAAGCTTGCGGCTCCGTCGCTGGCGAGCGTGTAGTTCTGCGCCGCGTCGCCCAAAAGGCCTTTCGCGCGCACCCAGTACGTCCCTGCGGTAAATGCCTCGCCCTCGACCATTGCCGTGCCCGGAGCGCCGTCCGCGTCGTGCGCAAACTCGAGCTGGGCCGTGCAGGCATCGGTTTCGAGCTTGCCCTCGAGTGATGCCGCAATCTTGGCGCGCACGTCTTCGCCGGCCTTAAGGCCTTCGAGCCCCTCAAAATGGGGCGTCAACGCGCGCGGATCGATATCGATGGGCACATGACCCCGCAGCTCCGTAACGGTCTCGTTGCCCAAGGCGTCGACATCCACATATTCGATGGTAAACGCATGGCCCGAAGCCGCCACGTTGAGTACGTTGCTGCTGTCGACGAGACGGAAATGACCCTCGCCAACGGTCTTGCCATCCTGGAGTGAGGCATCGCTCAGCGAGTCGCCGTATGTCATGCGCATACGGGTCGGGAGGTAGTACGAAGCCGACTGCGTGTGCTTCGTATCGTAATTGTAATTGCGCTGGTAGATGCTCCGGGCCAGTGCCGCATCAACAAAGTCGGATGCGATGATGCCAATGTGCTTGAGGTAATCTGACTTTGTTTCCTCGTTGCCGCTGGGGTTGATGTACGGGCTCTTATACAGATGCTCGTTGACTACTCGTGCCGAGGTAAAAGGATTGCCTCCGTGCGACAAGCCCGTGCAGCTGGTGTAGTTGATAGACCAGCAACGCTCCTGCGCTTGCACCTTGGCCCCGCCATCGTCCACGACGTCCACCTTGTTGCGCGTGCGCCCGGTCGTTTCCTTCAGTGCATTATCGACCCAGCTGAGCTTGTCGGTTCCCGTGAGTTTGTACTTGTCCTGGGCGTATACCTTGGTGCAATAGGGCTCTTTGTCGCCTGTTTCCCCCGCGGCTTCAAAGCCCCGCGCGTCTTGGACGAGACACATAGTGGTGCTGTCGGAGTGAGCCTTGATCTTGTCATCCCATTCGGCAAGGTCGAGGCCCCACGTATGGCCGCTTACACTGTTGCCGGCGAGCCTAAATCGACGCAGCAGAACGATCTTTCCGCGCACCTCGTGTAGCGTGGGAACGCGGCTCGATGTGTAGAACAGGTTGGGGTTATCGGCCATAACCTTGGCGAAGGCCGTCGTTATGCTTTCGTCGGCAGCCTCATCGTTGCCGCGCGATGCGAGCATGATGAGCGCTTCTGACGGGTTTTCGTTCAAAAACGTTTTGAAGTACCCGATGACATCGGAGAGATGCAGATAGTTCCCGTCTTTTTTGAGTAGGTAGAAAATCCCGTGGTCGATACCGGGGTCGTCGCCCTTTCCGAGTCGGATATCAAAATAGCGGATTCCCTCGAGCAACTGCGTGGGAATGTAATCCTGCTGGCATTTTACTTGCGAGGATTGGGGCTCAGTGTCGTTGTCCACGCTGCAGGTGCCCGAATCGTGCGTACCCGGGATGCTCAGCTCGTCGAGGAACTTGTTGTCGTCGACGTATTTCATCCAACATGGCCCATCGACGTAGCTGCTGTACGTGATCCAGTCGAGGCTGCTAACCGTGGCATCGTTCTTTTTCATGTCGTAACCGATAAGTTCGAGCTCCCACGGAATGCTCTTACTCTTATGGCAGATCTTATTGTTGTCCTGGTCTTTGCCGTTCGATTCTATTGCCAAGTACTTAATGTCTTTTTTCTCGGTTTCTTTCTCGACCGTGCGGTCTCGGATGATATAGGTTCCGTTTGATTGGCGCTCGAACGCAAAAGCGCGGCTGGGCTTGTTGTCATACTCGCCGCCCCATACGTGGATGACCTTTCCATCTTTGTCCGAGTCGTCGTCGACCGACCAAATGCTGTAGCCCGTCTTTTTATGCTCTTCGAAATTGAGCAAGGTGCGGATAGCATACCAGTTTGTATCGTCATTCTTGGTCGTTACGTTCTCAAGGATGAGCTTGCTGGACGTGCCGTCGTTAAACAGGTGGCAGACGTTGCCGCGAACGTTGCCGTCTTGGTTGACGCTCGCGGTGCGAAAATAGCCCGCGGGGCGAAGGCGAATGACGAAATTACCGAGGTGCTCCGCCGGTTTGGGCGTGTCGTCTGCAAATGCCGCTCGCAGGGGAATGCCCGGCGCTGCGGTTTCGGGCAGGCTTGCAAATGGCGACAATGCTGCGAGTCCTAGGCCCAACGTGAATGCTCGACGGCTGATGGCGTGGTGTTCGGTCATAACTCCTCCGTTCGCAGGGTGCGGTTATGCGATAGTTTTGGTCACTATACTGCCCAGATGTTTAAAGGTGTCGGCTTAAATTGTGTGCGCGGCGCTATAAATCGGCGGGCGGACGTGTTTGGGTGCTTGCCGTTTTCGTACCGTTGCCACATTTGGGGCGGTTCCGGCGTCCGGCACCCTCGCGTTCGCCGGCTATCGGCATAAGAAAGGGAAGACCGGCGAGCCGATCCTCCCTTGGTGCGAAGCGCTGGGGTATCGTCGCTTGTTTGCACTGTGCCCGTGTTTCCCGCTGCGCTCGCCAGTCGTTTAGCGCTTGATCTCGATGTCGTCGAGCTTGACGTCCATGGCTTCGGTCTTGGCTTCGGCGATGTCGTCGGCAAACTCCAGAGACTTCATCATGGTCTCGACGGCGTCCTTGTGTTCCTCGACGTTGTCGATGCGCACGTACACGCTGCCGCCGTCAACGTCGGTGAAGTACTCGGTCGTCACGCCGCCCGAGTGCGTAAAGTAGGCGCTGCGCCAGGTCTTGCCGTTGTACTTAACGGGATCGCTCTCGGTCCATCCGGAGTTGGCCTTCCACTTTGCCTCGTAGTCAAACAGCTTGTCGGCGTTCTTGTCAGTGTCGAAGACGGGGATGAAGCGGTCGCTGGCGTGCTCGCTCTCGGTGAACTTAAACTGGGCCCTATCGGCCGTGTCGCCTGCGACGTCCGTGATTTCGACGCCCTCGGGCACCTCGACCTTAAACCAGATGAAGTCGGTCCTCATATCCACGGCTGGCTTTTCTGCGCCGCCGCCACCGCCACTGCCGGTAGCGCCGCCGCTTCCGCCGCAACCCACCAGGGCAACCGCGGCAAAGAGACTGATGCAGAGGGTGAGAATCGCAAAGGCCTTCTTTTTCATGGTCGTGTCCTCCTCGATCTGTAACCGCCCATGGATTACCTGTCTTTACTGTACGCGTGAGCAGCTCATTCGGGTGGGCCATGTGTCCCATTCTGGGGGCCGGATTTGCGCCGTTAAGTGGCAATATGCTCGGACGCAAAAGAGGGGAGGGCCGATGCTGTCGGCCCTCCCCGGGGTTGGGTGCCCGTTGCTTTAATGGGGCGCATGTGCGCAGGTGCGCGTAGGCGCGTGCGGGTGTCCCGTTACTTGAGCTCGATGCTCGAAATCTCGACTTCGCGCGCCTCGGAAACTGCCTCTGCCATGTCATCGGGGAATTCGATGGAGTTGAGGAGCGCCTCGGCTTCTTTCTTGTGCTGGTCGAAGTTCGAGATAAGGACATAGATGCTTCCCGGCTCAACGTCGGTAAAGAGGAGGGTTGTGATGCCACTGTTGTCCTCGTACGTTCCGACGAGCCACGTCCTGCCGTTATACTCGATGGACCCGCCATCCTTCCACTGGAACGTATCCCCCTTCTTTTCCGCCTGGTCGGCGTGGGATTCCTCGGCTGTCATCGCTTTTTTCCAAACGGGGATAAAGCGATCGGCCGAGGCGTTCTCGTCTTCGGGGAAGGTGAGCTGGACCCTGTCGGCATTCTTGCCGGCGGAGTCGCTTACGCCGACGCCCTCGGGCATCTCGACCTTAAACCAGATAAAGTCGGTCTTCTTGGCGACGGGGGCCTTTTCCTTGCTCTCGCTCTTGGTGGTGCTGCCGCCTCCGCCCGATGCGCTCCCGCCGCAGCCGACAAGGGCAAACGCGGCAAAGAGGGCGATGCAAAGGGAAAGAATCGATAGGGTCTTTTTCTTCATGGTGGCGTCCTCCTTGTCTGCCAGGGACATCGTGCGCCGCGGATCGCTGGGGCAGCGGTTGCGCGTGCACATGATGACTTTGTTTGCTGTGCGGTGATTCCTCCATTCGTCGTCCGGTGCCGTGATGAGCTTGCCCCAACATAGGGCTCCTTACCTATATGTATGCCCCAGTTGCCGCTGCCCGGAAGTCTCGAAAGGTGGGCCATGTGTCCCATGTTTGTGTCGCTGCCGCCTATCGTGTGCCATAGAAATCCGCGATGGCCAGGTGCGCTGACGCCCATGTGCTTATGGGCTAGACTTAGCACCATTACGTGATCGATGCGGTTGGTCGGCGGTTGCCGCCTGACCGATGTATATGACTTGAAGGTGCGTGCGTATGAGCCAAGAGATGATGGATAAAACCTGTCGAG
Organism: Collinsella aerofaciens; assembly: GCF_015554145.1. Lineage (GTDB taxonomy): Bacteria > Actinomycetota > Coriobacteriia > Coriobacteriales > Coriobacteriaceae > Collinsella > Collinsella aerofaciens_AA. The sequence continues at coordinate 40,373 of NZ_JADNHZ010000005.1, forward strand.
AGTTTGCCGAGGCACTTGCCGCGCGCGAGCCGGTTCCCGGCGGTGGCAGCGCGAGCGCCTTTGTGGGCGCGCTGGGCGCCTCGCTGTGCGGAATGGTTGCCCGCTACGGTGCGACCAATCCCGCGCTTGTTGATCGTGCGGATGACCTGACGCGCGCATTTGCCCAGGCAGATGAGTTGGCCCAGGAGCTTGTCGAGTTGGTTGCCGAGGACGTTCGTGCATATGGGCAGGTGTCCGCGGCGTATGGTATTCCGCGTGGCGATCCGGCTCGAGCGACCGCGATTCAGGATGCGCTGCATGTGGCCGCTATGCCGCCGTATCGCATTATGGATGCCTGCGGGCGTGCACTGGCGCTGCTCGAGGACATGGCCGACAAGGGTTCGCGTCAGCTGCTGTCCGATGTGGCGTGCGGCGCCGTGTTCTGCCGTTCCGCTATGCAGGGCGCGAGCTTGACGCTCTTTGCCAACACCACGTCTATGAAGGATCGCGCTCGTGCTGAGGAGCTCGAGACGGCGTGTGATGAGTTGCTCGACACGTGGTTGCCGCGCGCCGATGCGCTGGCGCGCCGCGCCGCCGACGCTGCAAGGAAGAGGGGATAGCCATGGCTGAGCTACTGAAGGGTGCTCCCGTCGCCCGCGCGTTGACTGAGGAACTTGCTGCTCGCTGCGCAGCCCTGCGCGAGCGGGGCGTTGTTCCGACGTTGGCTATCGTGCGTGTGGGTGAACGCGAGGACGACCTATCCTACGAGCGCGGTGCGCTCAAGCGCTGCGAGAAGGTTGGCATTGAAGCTCGCCGCGTTTTGCTTCCCGCCGATGTTTCGCAGGACGAGCTGTTGGCGGCCATCGAGGACATCAATACCGATTCGTCTGTTCATGGCTGCCTGATGTTCCGCCCGCTGCCCGCCGGCCTTGACGAGGACGCGGTTGCCGCGGCACTCGATCCTGCCAAGGACGTTGACTCCATGACGCCGGCTTCGCTGCTCACCACGCTTTCGGGGCGCGGCGAGGGTTTTGCCCCCTGCACAGCCGAAGCCGTGCTTGCTTTGCTGGATCATTACGGCGTTGAGCTGGATGGAGCTAAGGTTGCTGTGGTCGGGCGCTCGCTGGTGATCGGGCGTCCTGTTGCCGCCATGCTTACGGCGCGCAATGCGACCGTGACGACGTGCCATACGCATACGCGCGACCTTGCTGCCGAGTGCCGTGCTGCCGACATTGTGGTTGCCGCCGTTGGACGCGCGCACACGATTGGCGTGGATGCCATTCGCGAGGACCAGACGATCATCGATGTTGGCATTAATTGGGACGAGGCCGCTGGCAAGCTGGTGGGTGACGTCGATTCTGATGCTGCGGAGCCGGTCGTTAACGCCATCACGCCCGTGCCGGGCGGCGTGGGCGCTGTGACGACGGCGATCCTCGCCAAACACGTGATCGAGGCGGCCGAGCGCGCATCGAAATAGGCGTTTTGGGCTGTTTGAGGGGTTAGCTCTATACCCCGTGGACAAAAAATGCCAAATATGAGTACTGTTGCCAAGATAGTCACATATATTTTAGGTCAAATAGGCTCTCTAACGATATTTATTATCGATAGAGAGCCTATTTTATTGGACCTATGAGGAATTACATCATCTAATTTTTGAACAAATGTAGACTTTCGACACCCATACGTAGCAAAATTGCTGTTACTAAATTGGTGACAGTACTCATATTTGGCATTTTTTGACCACAGGGGTTGCCAGCGCCGTGGTTTCGCCCTTTCTGCGCCGAAGCGATACACTGTTATCGTTTGATTTCTTCGCTCAAGGAGGATGCGCATGCCGTGCACAACGATTTTGGTTGGTAAGAACGCGAGCTACGACGGGTCGACGTTGGTCGCCCGCAACGAGGATTCGTCCAACGGGGTGTTTGAGCCCAAGCGTATGCGCGTGGTGCATCCCGACGAGCAGCCGCGCGTCTACACGAGCGTTCTGAGTCACCTGACCGTTGAACTGCCCGATAACCCCATGCGCTACACGAGCGTCCCCGATGTTGTCCCGGGCCACGGCATCTGGGCCGAGGCCGGTTTCAACGAGCTCAATGTGGGCATGTCTGCAACCGAGACGCTCACCACCAACGAGCGCGTTCGCGGCGCCGACCCGCTCGTGGACTACGTGCCCGCCAAGGGCAACGAGGGCGAGGACGGATACGTTCCGGCGCAGCCCGGCGGTCTGGGCGAGGAGGACATGGTGACCCTGGTGCTGCCATATGCCAAATCCGCCCGCGACGGCGTACGCATTCTGGGTGACCTGCTCGAGCGTTATGGCACCTACGAGAACAACGGCATCGCCTTTAGCGACGTGGACGAGATCTGGTGGCTCGAGACCATCGGCGGTCACCACTGGATCGCCAAGCGCGTGCCCGATGACGCTTATGTGACCATGCCCAACCAGCTGGGTATCGATAGCTTTGACCTGGATGACGCCGAGGGCGCCCAGGCCGATCACATGTGCTCCGCCGACCTGCGCGCTTGGATGGCCGAGTGGCATCTGGACCTGACGCTGGGCGTCGAGGGCGACGGTCCGGCCGCGGTCTTCAACCCGCGCGAGGCCTTTGGCTCGCACAGCGACAGCGACCACGTCTACAACACGCCGCGCGCCTGGTATATGCAGCGCTGCCTTAACCCCAGCGATGTGTGGGACGGTCCCGAGGCCGACTACACGCCCGAGAGCGACGATATTCCCTGGAGCCGCGTGCCCGAGCGCAGGGTGACCATCGAGGACATCAAGTACGTGCTTTCGAGCCACTACCAGGGCACGGAGTACGACTGCTACGGCAGCAAGGGTACGCCCGCCACGCGTGGCGCCTATCGCCCCATCGGCATCAACCGCAACAGCCAGCTCGCTGTGCTGCAGCTGCGCCCCTATGCGCATCCGGCCTACCGCGCCGTGCAGTGGATGGCCTTTGGCTCCAACTCGTTTAACGCGCTGGTTCCGCTGTACGCCAACGTCGAGACCATGCCCGAGTACTTTGCCGACACGCAGGCTCGCGTGACGTCCGAAAACTTCTACTGGGCCAACCGCCTGATCGGCGCGCTGGCCGACGTCCGCTTCCATGAGTGCGGCCGCGCAGTCGAGGATTATCAGGAGAAGGTCGGCGGCATGGGCCACAAGCAGATTCATGACGTCGACGCTGCCGTAGCCGTTCTGCCCGAGGCCGAGGTGCCTGCCGAGCTTGCACGCGCCAACGAGGAGTTTGCCGAGCTCGTGCGCGTGGAGACCGATGCCCTGTTGGGCAAGGTGCTCTACACCACGAGCTGCGCCATGAAGAACTCTTTCGCGATGAACGACAACGTGAGATAGGGATTTCCCGTCGATCGAATAGCGCTTAAACGCTTTGTCGCTTTCACTCAATCTTGGGTACAAGAACGCCAATGCAGTTGTTTGTGATTGGAGACAACCATGGTTATGAAACTCGATCAGCTTGTTAACGGCGCCATCAACGTGGGCTTCGGCGCCGCCGCCGTTGCCGTCGAGGGCAGCAAGAAGGTTCTCGACGACCTTAACACCAAGGGCGAGCAGGTGCGCAAGGACGCAGGCGCCCCCGGTATCGCCCGCAGCGTATCCGACATGTTCGAACAGGCCGGCGGTACCATCTCCGATCTGACCGAGCGTCTGGGTATGCAGGGCGAGACCGCGGCCCAGCGCGTGCTCGACGAGCTCATTCTGGCTCGCGTCCGCGTCATGACAGCCCCCGAGCGCACGGCCTTCCTGGCCCATGTGCGCGACATCGTCGATTCGGTCGAGGACAACGTGACCTCGGTGCCCGTCGAGTCCGTTGAGCCCGACGATGCGAAGGATACCGAAGAGGCCGAGTAGCAGCGCAGATGGCAGATTCCACCACCGATTACAACAATCTAGATCCTTTGGGTGACGAGGCGGCGGTTGTCGATGAGGTCGATGCCGCCGTCTCGGGCGCTCGCAAGAAGCCGCGCGCTGTCGATATGGTCCCCGAGGAGCCCGACGCGATGGCGCCGGATGAAGAATACCAGCTCACGCCGGCGGGTCGCCGCGAGCGCATCGGGCAGATTGTTCGCCTGGTCAAAAAGTACCGCGTGTGGGATAACCTCACGCCGGTTCGTTTGCGCCGCCTGCTCGAGGAACTCGGCCCCATGTTCGTCAAGATGGGGCAGATTCTGGCCAACCGGTCCGAGATTCTGCCGCAACGCTTTTGCGACGAGCTGCGTCGTCTGCGGTCCGACGTGGAGCCGGTGCCGTACGAGGTCGTACTCAGTTGTCTGGAAGAAGAATACGGCCTGCGCCTGGGAGAGATGTTCGATGCGATCGACCCCAATCCGCTTGGTAGCGCATCGCTCGCGCAGGTGCACCGCGCTCGTCTGGTGACGGGCGAGGACGTGGCCGTCAAGGTGCAGCGCCCCGGTGCGCAGCAGGTTATGGCACAGGACATCGATATCATCCGCTCGGTGGTGCGTATCGTTTCCAAGTTCGTCAACACCGATCAATTCGTTGACCTGCACGGCGTAGTCGAGGAGCTGTGGACCTCGTTTCGCGAGGAGACCAACTTTTTGGCCGAGGCCAAAAACCTCAACGACTTCTACGAGTTCCATAAGAGCGTTCATGGCGTGACGTGCCCTAAATCCTATCTGGACCTGTGCACCGAGCACGTGGTGGTTATGGACTACGTCGACGGCATTTCGATCGCCGATCCTGAGTGCTTGGTGGCCGAGGGCTATGACTTGGAAAAGATCGGTGCCGCAATCGTCGAGGATTACTCGACGCAGGTGCTCGATGACGGCTTTTTCCATGCCGACCCGCATGCGGGAAACATTATTCTCAAGGACGGCATCGTTTACTTTATCGACTTGGGCATGGTCGGACGCATGTCGAGTCACGATCGCGGTATCGTCAAGGACATGATTTTCGCCGTGGCCGAGGGTGACGTGCCCAAGCTCAAGGATTCGCTCATGCGCTTCGCCGTGACGCGTGGCGATTCGGCCGAGCTCGATCATTCGGCCTTTTTGTCCGATTTGGACTTTATCGTGGCTGACTTTGCGGGCCTTGACCTGAAGGATCTGGATATCGGCGAGTTTTTGACCTCGCTGTTAAACCTGGCGCGCAAAAACGACGTTGAGCTGCCGAGCGTGGTAACGATGTTCGCCCGCGGCATGGTGACGCTCGAGGGCCTGCTGACTGAGTATATGCCCAACGTCAACATGATCCAGATCATTCAGACGCATATCAAAAACGAAAAAAGCACTTATGCGCGCGTGCGCGACATGGGACGCGATCTTGCCGCGAGCAGCTATCGCGCGGCAAAAGGCTCGCTCGAGGCGGCCGAGTATCTTGGCCTGGCTTCGCGCATGCTCACGCGCGGCCAGCTTAAGGTGAACACGCAGATCATGAGCAGCGATAAGGCGCTGCGACAGCTGGGCGGAATTATCGACCGTATGTCGATGGCAATTGTGATTGCTGGCCTGTTTATCGGTTCGTCGGTGGTGTACTACGCGCGCATCGAGCCGGTTGTGTTTGGTATCCCAGTCATTGGCTTTATGGGCTACGTGAGCGCGCTGGTGCTGGCGCTTATGCTGGGCCGCAATATCTGGCTCAACAGTCACGGCGGCAAGCACTAGAGGCCGCGACCGTCACCGCATTTTCCTATCGCAAACAATAGCTTTTACCTTGGGCTTCGCCTGCGTGCGAGGCTCTTTTGCGTGATACCATTTTGACGGTAATAATCGATGGCCTAGATGGTGGTGCGGAGACGCATGAATGCGCGGTTTACCTGCGCGTTTGGGAGAATTGGGGTGCAAGTCCCCGGCTGTACCAGTAACCGTAATTCCTCTTGGCTCGGGATGTTCGCGTCGCAGATCGGACGACGTGCCCGAGTCGTTAAGGTTAAGTCGGATCGCCTCCCATCTTGCATGCGGCTGCGGCGTATGCCGCCGGTGTGCATAGGGCTCTGGAGGGAAGGGGGACCCCGATGGGGGAACTCGAGCGCAACATGCGCGATGACGTGGGGCAGCCTCAAGGCAACGCTCCAAGTACAGACAATGGGAGACAAATGGATATGTTTGTGGACGAGTGTCAGCGCGTCTCGCATCGCCGTGGCGCAATTGCGCGCGGCGTAGCCAAGCGCGGCCTGGTGGCATTCCTGGCCTTCGCGATGGCCTTTGGCACCACGCCGGCTCAGCTGTGGGCCGAGGGCACCGAGGGCATTGCCGAGGCTGTGGCTCAGGCTACGACGCCGGACGAGGGTGCAGCGCCTGCGGATGGTGCTGCCGACCAGGGTAAGGCCGAGGTTTCGGATTCCGAGGGCGCGCCTGCAGCTAGTGCCGCCACTACAGAGGCGGCAACTGGCGACGAAGGCTCGGCGACGGGGGAGAGCCCTGCCACGAGCGTGCAGTCTTCGACGGCATCCGCTGGCCAAGCAGGATCTGCCGCCGCGACTGCCGTCCAGACAGAGAACCCGACAGAAACCGGCGATGTCGCCAAGAAGCAAGTCGAGGTCTCGTTCTCGATTGTCGGCACCGATGCCGACGGCAAGGCTCAGACCTGGGTGGCACCTACGCAACTCAAGCTCGACGAGGGCGCGACGGCTGCGGACGCCTTCGTTAAGCTGCAGCAGAAGACGGGCTTCAAGGCGGACTACGATGCAAACACGGCATACGGGTTCTACCTCAAGAGCATTACGTCCCCGACGGATAGCCGCACGCTTGCCTACGACGCGACAACTGGTGCCTTCTGGCAGCTCTTTGTTGATGGCGCGTCTTCCTCGGTTGGCGCGAGCAGCGTCAAGCTCACCCAGGGGCAGAAGATTGAGTTTGCCTATACGGCTGGTAGCTCGTCCCCTGTCGTTAAGGACCAGCTTGCTGCGAATGTGACCGTCATTGGTCGCGATGCCCAGGGCAAGACTCAGACTTGGGTCGATAACGCGCAGTATGTGGTGACGTCCGGCTCGAGCGCACTTGACCTTACGAAGGTCGCGCTCGAGGCGAATGACATCGACGCCGTTGCTGCGGGCTCCTTCATTCTGAGCCTTAAGTACAACGGCGTTGAGCTGGGTACGCCGCTCGATTATTCGACCCATTGGCAGCTGTTCATTAACGGCAAGTCGAGCGACTACACGGCAGACAATGTCACCATTCATGCTGGCGATACCGTTACGTGGTTCTACGGTGGCTGGGGCGACCAGTTGCCGTCCGATTCCGTCCATGCTTCCGTTCAGGTCCTCGGTAAGGACAAGGACGGCAAGCAGCAGGTTTGGGCTTCGACGGGCCAGACGAGTCTCAAGGCGGGTTCTACTGCCAAGGATCTCCTTGAGCAGACCGGCCTTACTCTCGATGCTGGCGAATCGTCTTGGGGCTGGTTCCTCAACGGCATTACTTCGCCGTTCGATGGTAAGTCCTATGGCTGGGATGCTGCGACCAATAGCTATTGGCGCTTCTACGTAAATGGCAAGTTCGCCGACGTTGGCGCCGGTGCCTACAAGCTCCAGGAGGGTGACGCCGTCACCTTTATGTATGGTGCTGACGCCGATGCCCTCCCCGGTCAGGTTCTTGGGTCCGTCGATGTTATCGGTCCCGATGTCAACGGCAACAATACTCGCTGGGGCTCGGCAAGCAATGTTTCTCTGCCCGAAGGCTCTACGGCCCAGGACCTTATTGAGACGGTTCTGAAGGCGAAGAGCGTTGATTACAACGCCTCCCAGAGCGGTGCATACTGGTTCCTGAATTCCATTACTTCGCCGTTCGATCACAAGCCGTATGTCTGGGATGCTGCGACCAATAAATATTGGCATCTGTATATCAATGGAGAGCCCTCCTTACTCTGCGCCAATCAGATTACGCTCAAGAGCGACGATAAGGTTACGCTTGCCTATACCACCGACGATTCGCCCATGCCCGATCCTGACAAGATTGTCGTGGACCCGAGTGCGACGACTCCTGATTGGGATGCCGAGTGGGCCGGCTACGGCAACAGTGGCAACGGTTCGACCGTAACGGATGCCAAGACGCCTGCGCAGGCCGCTGGTCTTAAGTGGGCCTTCGATTGGAAGGCCGAGTCTGGCCAGCAGTATGCCAACTGCAGCGAGCCTGTCATTGCTAACGGTTTTGTGTACATCGCGACCGAGAACGAGCTCATTAAGATCGATTCGTCCACGGGTAAAAAGGTTGCCTCTGCGCCGCTTGCCTCCAAGGTGAGCTATACCTCTCGTCCGATCTATGCCAATGGCCTTATCATCGTTCCGCTCAACGGCGGTGCGGTCCAGGCGATTACTGCGGACAAGCTGATCTGCAAGTGGCTGACGCCTGGTTTGACGGACTTGACGCAGAGCTCCTGCACCGTCGTTTCGGACGGCGAGTACGTCTATGTAGGCTCGGTCGATATTTCGTATGACGAGAATTACAACGCGACCTACGGCAACGGCTCCTTTGCGCGCATTAAGATTGCCACGGGCGAAGTTTCTTGGCAGAACATCGACCCTGCCGAGGGCTATTACTGGACTGGTGCGGCTTTGACGGATAAGTATGCCATCGTTCCTACGAGCGCGGGTACGCTTAAGTGCATTGATAAGACGACGGGCGACGTCGTTTCGACCATGAAGCTCGGCGCTCTCGCGAACGCCGACTGTGTCGCCGATCCGTCCAATGGTTCGACCTTCTATCAGATGACGCACGATGGAAAGCTCCATGTGATTTCGCTTTCGGCGAAGGGCGTACTGGGCGAGCAGAAGACGGTCGACCTGGGTCTTACTAATAACATGAGCGCACCGGCGGTGGCTGGCGAAAACTTGATTGTCGGCGGACAGACGGCTACTGGCTCTGCTCTGGCTCTCTATAATCTGAAGACCGGTAAGACCACGATGGTCACCGCTGCTGACGGCAAGGCGCTGCCGGCTGGCTTCAACGGTATTGCTGCTACTCCGCTGGTGAGTGTTCAGGGTGGAAAGACCCATGTGTACTTCACCGTTAACAGCGCGGATAGCAAGGATTACGTCAACTACTCTGCTGGTGGTGGCGTGTATCGCTATACGCTCGGCGATGCAGAGGCGACGCAGATTTATGATGCGGCTGGCCATTACCAGCACTGCGACTCTCCGGTCATTGCCGATGCTTCTGGCAATCTCTACTACATCAATGACTCGGGCACGCTGTTCAAGCTTGGGGCCGTTGAGTCTTGGACGGTTGCTTTTAATTCCAACGGCGGGTCTGCTTGCGACACTAAGTTTGTTGCTACGGCCGATGGCAAGCTGGTCAAGCCGGCCGATCCGACGCGCGATGGCTACGCTTTCGGCGGTTGGTATACCGATGAGGCTTGCACGCAGGCGTATGACTTCAGTACGCCGGTGACGGCCGATCTGACGCTGTATGCCAAGTGGACCAAGAATGCCGTTAACCCTGGCGGCAATGGCGGTTCTGGCTCCAATGGCGGCAATGGTGGCGCTGGTAACGGTTCCGGTGCTGGCGCTGGCACGGGTTCCGGCTCCGGCACGAAGGGCCAGCAGGCTGGCGGCGCTGTCGCCCCGGGTCATAAGCCGACGACCAAGACGACGGTGTCGACCAAGACTGAGACCAAGGACAACAAGTCCGACAAGAAGGACTCCGATAAGTCCGACAAGAAGGACGAGAAGAAGTCTGACAAGAAGTCTGACAAGAAGGACAGCAAGTCCGACAAGAAGTCCGATTCCAAGTCCGATACGGGTGCTGCTTCCACGACCACTGCTAAGAAGTCCTATAGTGCTGCCGAGCAGGAGACTGGCACCAATCCGCTCGCCATCGTTGGCATCGCCGCCGGCGTGATTGGCCTTGCGCTAATCGCCGTCTTCGTGCTGACCAAGCGCGACAAGGGTGACGGTAATGCCCGATAAGCCCAAGGAGACCAACGGGCAACAGCCCGACTCCTCGTTTATCCAGCTCGATGATCCAAAGCAAAAGGGCGCCGCTTCGGCGGCGTCCGCCCCTCGTCGCAAGGCACTCCTTGGCGTTCTGACTGCCGCTTGCACCATTCTGATCGTCGTCTCGCTGGGTTTCGTCCACCCTTCCACAAGCGGTGCCTGGTCCATCGACTGGATCATTCAGACCGTGACGGGGGAGAGCGTCGTAACCAAGGACACCAAGGTGTCTGGCTCGACTACGACTTCGGGCGAGGCCAGTTCCAAGGATTCCAAGTCATCGAATGACGCAAAAGATGAGTCCAAGCATTCTGATGAGTCCAAGTCCAAGGACGATTCCGAGTCTTCAAACAAGGAATCGGATAAAAGCTCGGATAGCAAGAAGTCCGATGGTCAGGACGGCAAGAAGTCTGGCGATAAATCCGCTGCCCAAAATACGGGAGTCGGTGATACTTCCAATGCGTCTGGCGGTGGCCAGTCGTCCGATGGAGCCTCATCCTCTAATGGTGGAAACGCCTCCTCGGGCGGCCAGAGCGGCTCGCAGGAGTCCAGCTACATAACAGTGACGGTTTCGGTCACATCGAGCGCTGTGGGCAATCCTGTGTCTTCTGGTGGCACCTTTACCTTTAACGAAGGCGCTACCGTCTACGATGCCCTGTGCGCGCTGGGCCTTTCTGTCAACGCACATGGCTCGTCGTACGGCACGTATGTCTCCGCGATTGGTGGTTTGGCCGAGAAACGGTACGGCGGCACGAGCGGCTGGATGTACTCCGTCAACGGCACAACGCCCATGACGGCCTGCAGCAACTACGTTCTCTCCAACGGCGACAACGTGGTCTGGTATTACGTTACAGGCTAGAGGCTTCGACATAGCGCGCCAGACGGGCGGTTCGGACAGACATCCGGGTCGCCCGTTTTTCATGCGAATGGGATTGGGTCGCCGGGTCTCTCGGCAAACAAAAAACCGGTTGGAATGGGAATTCCAACCGGTTATACATTCAAGCAAATAGCGAATCGACTACGACCGTGCGCCCTCGAGGAAGAAGCGGCGGCTGAAGTAGTTGTACCAGGTGACGAGGAACGTGGCGATGGCCTTCATGGCCTGGTAGCCGATGCTCAAAAACGTGACGCCCACAAACATGTACAGGTCGTTGAGGCCCAGGCCGATCACCGACAGGATGGTGAAGATCGTGAACTCGCGCTTGCGGCTCATGCCCTCGCGATGGTCGAACACGTACTTCATGCTGAGCCAGTAGTTGACCACGACGGACGTGGTAAACGAGACCGTGGTGCTCATCAAAAAGTCGAGGTGAAACAGCTCGACGAGCGCAATGAGCATACCCCAGTCGATGCCAAAGGAGATAAGACCCACGACAGCGAACTTGAGGAACTGCTTGGTATGAGGTTGTGCCAGTGCCTTGCGCACGTAATCACATCCAATGCGTTGATGAATCGAGCAGAGGATACTTTAGAGCTTTTGCAAGGGAAACGTAAGGTCCTTGCCAAGAACTATACGAACTCGCCAAATTTTCAAGAGCTAATCCGCAAACGTTGAAAATTTGCCCGTAAACGAGCAATGCCCACGAACAACACAGCGCACGACGCGCGTCGTCCGTGGGCATTGTAAAGCTGTAAGGTTGCGAGTTACTTGGTCTCATCGCCTTCCAGGAAGATCTTTCGGGTCACAAAGTTGTAGACCATGACAAGCGCGGTGGCGCAAATCTTGGCGATATTGGCCTCGAGCCCCAGGCCGGCGTTGAGTGTCAACACGATACCGTCGTTGAGTGCCAGGCCGATCACGGACAGCACGACAAAGATAATGAACTCGCGGCGGCGGCTCATGCCTTCCTTGTGCGCAAACACGTACTTCATGCTTGCGAGGTAGTTAAAGATGAGCGAGACGATAAAGCCGCTGGTATTGGCGATTAGGATGTTGAGGCCCAGACCGTAGTGGAGCAGATTCATAATGCCAAAGTCGATAACCGTGGCAATGACACCGACGACGCCAAATTTCATGATCTGTGCAAGGAGCTTTTGCATGGTACCTGCCTTATGGTGGCGCCGGGGCGCCGCGGGGATGACAAACTCAGCAAGTTTAGCCAATCCCCACGGGTGGTGCTAGGCGCGCTCCTCGATAGCACCGTTTCTATATGCATCGAGCAGCTGGCGCAGGTCCTGGATCTGGCTGCGGATCTTGGCACCGGAATCGGTGTCGCTCACCATGCGGCGACGGTCGGCCTCGTCAAAGCGGTTGGTCTCGCTTTCGATATCGACGTTGCGGGTGAGTGCCTCGGCAACCGTCGTAAAGGCCCGGTGCGACTTGAGGCGGCAGCCGCGCGAGCTCGAGATGAGCGTATAGCCGGCGATACCCGTCTTGGGATGGTAAGCGCGGCAGAAGCCGCCATCGATGACCAGCAGCTTGCCCTCGGCGCGGATGGGCCGCTCGCCCTTGGTGGTTTTAACGGGCGTGTGGCCGTTGATGATGTGACCGGTCGGTGAGCATGCCATGGGCGCGACGCCAAACTCGCGCATGATGTCGTCGCAGACCGAGGGCGACTTGGTAAGCGTAAAGTACGGGTCCATCGGCTCGACCCAGGTGCTCTTATCGGCGATATAGGCGCGCTCAAAGGTGCGCACCAGGCGTCCGCTGGCGGGTGAGTTAAAGCCAATCCACAGGTACCACATCCAGTCGAGAGCGTCGCGGTCGCCCACGCGCCAGGCGCGGCGGGCGATGTGGTCGCAAAAATCGAGATAATCGCGGCCAGCGTGCCAGGTGCCCAGGCAGTTCATGCTGCTAAAGGTGCCGTCTTCGTTGAGCGGCACGCAGCCATGGAACAGCAGGTTGCCGTTGGCGACCTTGTACATCGAGCCGTGGGAATAGAGGAAATCGATATGGCGATGCAGGTGATCGGCGGTGACAAACTCGGACACGAGCTTGTCGATGATGTGCTGCTCCTGAGACGTGAGCGTATAGGGGTCCGTCGGGTCGACGGTGGGGAAGTCGTTGGTCGTGAGCGGCCACACACTGCCGTCGGCGAGCGTGACCGTGCCGGTGTCGTGGTCGATCTTGTCGAGTAACAGGCGGTCGGTCATGTCGAACTCGGGATGGCGCTGGATAATCTGACCCTCGAGCTTAAAGAGCAGCACGTTGATGGCCTTGATCAGCGGGGTGATGGACTCACCGGCGGTGTAGGTGGCATCGGCAAAGGCGACAAGCTCACGCAGCGAGATGCCGTAGTCGTTCTCCAGGATCTCGTAGTTGTCGTAGCGTAGGTTGTTGCGCAGCACCGTGGCGATGCAGGCGGGCTCACCGGCCGCAGCGCCCATCCACAGCAGGTCGTGGTTGCCCCACTGGATGTCGAGTGAATGGTAGGTGAGCAGGCGGTCCATAATCTTGGCCGCGCCGCCACCGCGGTCGAAGATGTCGCCCACCAGGTGCAGGTGGTCGACGGCCAGGCGCTTGATGAGCGAGGCAAGCGACTCGATAAAGTCGTCGGCGCTTGCGGTCTCCAGGATGGACTCCACGATGCGCTCGTGATAGCGCACGCGATAGTTGTTCTCGTCCGGATGCGTGTGTAGCAGCTCGTCGATGATGTAGGCGTAATCGCGTGGGATGGCCTTACGCACCTTGGAGCGCGTATAGCGGCTCGAAAGCGAGCGGGCGACCATGATGAGCTGGTCAAGCATCGTCTTGTACCAGGTGGGCGAGTCCTCGCGCTGGCTGCGGACCAGCTCGATCTTCTCGCGCGGGTAGTAGATGAGCGTACACAGCTCGCCCTTCTCGTCAAAGGTGAGCGTTTCGCCAAAGATTTCGTCGACATGCTCGCGCACGACGCCCGAGCAGTTGTTGAGGATGTGCATAAAGGCTTCGTACTCGCCATGCACGTCGCTCATAAAATGCTCAGTGCCTTTGGGCAGGTTGAGGATGGCCGAGAGGTTGATAATCTCGGTAAACGCGGATTGCTCGGTGGGAAACCGTCTCGACAGCAGGCGCAGATACTTGAAGTCTTGCGGATTGCGATCGAATGCGACCATGAAACACCTTCCGATGGGGTTGGTAAAACTGATAAACAGCGTCAAACGTTTATCAGTATGCGCCGCTTTTGTTTCGATTGGGGGTGGGAGGTCGAATTGTTGGCCGAACGGTTTGGTAAATCGATTTAGTTGAGGTAGATATGGCGGTTGGATGGAGACGACAGAAGGTGTTTTCTCAGATATTTATGCGTGGGGTCGGTGGAGACGATGGTGGTAGAGATGTTCGCTATTATTGGTTCGATTTGGTAAATAGTGGACATATGTACCGTATGTAAGCTCACTGTGCGATAATTTGCGCAGCAATGAGTAAGGAGCCTCATATGAGTGATTTTGTCCTGACCTGTGAATCCGCCGCCGATCGAACTCGGGAGTTCTTTGAATCGCGCAATATCCCTGTCGTGTGTTTTCATTACGAGATCGACGATGTTGTCTATACGGACGATCTGTATCAGTCGATTACGCCGGACGAGTTTTTTGCCCAGATTGCCGCAGGCGCCATGCCCAAGACGTCTCAGGTGAGCGTGGGCGAGTACGAGGAGTTTTGGGAGCCGTTTGTTGCCGAGGGCAAAGACGTGCTGCACCTGACGTTGTCGTCGGGTATTTCGGGCACGTATGGATCGGCCTGCGTTGCGGCGCAGATGCTCGCAGATCGCTATCCCCAGGGCGGCAAGGTGCGCGTCATCGATTCGCTGGGGGCGTCTTCGGGCTTTGGCCTGTTGCTGGAATATGCCGCCGATGTGCGCGATAGCGGGGCTTCACTCGACGAGACGGCTGCCTGGATCGAGGAGCACAAGCTCAACCTGCACTACTGGTTCTTCTCGACCGATCTGTCGAGCTACCTGCGCGGCGGTCGCATTTCGGCTGCGAGTGCGATCATCGGCACGGCGCTTAAGATTTGCCCGCTTATGACGGTCGATTGCGACGGCAAGCTGTCGCCACGTGAGAAGATTCGCACTAAGAAGCGCGCGATTTCCGAGATGGCCAAGACCATGATGGCACACGTGCAGGACGGTGTGGATTATTCGGGTAAGTGCATCATGTCGCACTCGGCGTGCCGCGAGGATGCCGAGGCAGTTGCGGCGCTGATTGAGGAACAGGTTCCGCAGCTTAAAGGCAAGATTGAGATCAATGACATCGGTACTCTGATTGGCTCGCATACCGGACCTGGTACGGTGGCGCTCTTCTTTATGGGCGACAAGCGCGTGGATTAATTTGCCCCATCACGTCGCTGCATGATTGCTCAAACGAAAACGGCCCGCCTCACGTTTGTGGGGCGGGCCAAGATGTTTTGCTAGCGTTTCTTTCCGCGGAAGAAGAAGCCGTGCAGCGAGGGCTTGAGTCCACGGTTGGCGCGACGCTCCTCGATATGATCGTGGATCGAAGCGACGCGCTCGATGACTTCGTCGGGAATCGGCACGTCGGGATTCATGTTCTCGACCTGGCTGACCTCGGCGGCGGCGACCTGGTCGATAATGGGCACATCGTCGTGCGAGATGACAGGCGTGGCGTCTTCCTTCATCTTGCGATAACGCTGCATCATGTCGGTCTGTAGCTGCTGTGCCGAAGGCGGCGTCCAGATGATGGCGTTGGCGCCGGCGGCGATGGTCTCGCGGATGCTCTCGGGCGTCTTGCCGCCCGGTGCGATGAGCGGCAGGTTGGGATAGTGCTTGCGCAGCTCGCGTAGGACCTGGGGCGTGTTCTTGCCGGCGGCGATGTTGAGAATCTTGGCTCCAGCGCGCACCTTGGCGTGGGCATCGTCGTCGCAGCGAACGACCGTAGCGATGACGGGGATGTCGGCGATGTTGGTGATGTGCTCGACCATCTCGGCAGTAGCGGGGGAGTTGACCACGCAGCCCGCCGCGCCCTGCATCTCGGAGACGGCTGCCATCTGCACGGAGCGCTTACCGGTCGTAGTTCCGCCGCCCACGCCTACAAAGACCGGGCACTCGGCGACGGTCAACAGTGCCTGCGTAATGGCCGGCTGCGGCGTGAAGGGGTAAACGGCAAAGACGGCATCGGCGTTGGAGTTGCGGATAACCGCGACATCGGTGGTGTAAATGAGCGACTTGATGCGGCGGCCGAAGAGCGTGAAGCCGCTGGCCTCCTCGATCTCGTCGGGCATGCGAAGGGCAGCCTTGCGCAGACGTCCGTCGATGGGCAGGGGCTCCATAGGGAGCAGGCCGTTGGGCGTGACGGCTACCTGGGGCTCGGTGAACTCGTCTGCGAGCTCGACCTCGGAGAAATCGACCGAGGCGACGATGTCTTCGTGAACTTCGGCGGGCACATCGATGGGAGCTTGGTCGTTTGCCGCGGCAGGCGTGTCGAAGGAGCTGGTGCCGACGAAGGCGTCGACGCGCTCGTTTAGATCGTTGAGGGTATCCATGGAGGCTCGATTCTATGTGATGACGGCCGGCAGGGTGCCGGCAGCGTTGTGCTTACTAAATCGTTTGACGAGTTGATTTTTCCCCGCCGCGTCCTCCGTTAGACCGAAGGGCGGCGAACGTGAAGGAGCTGTGGTGGCGGGGATCGAGGTGCTATCTTGAAAGTCCCGTTTAAAAGAGAGGTGACGCGGTATGGAATTTTCGGCAATGTTGGGCTCGATTGGCCTATGCGTGGGCGCAATCGTAGCCGCCGCGGTCATCTACTTTGTGGTTACGGCCATTAAAGGCAAAAGGGCCGAACGCAAGGAGCGCGCGATGCTTAAACAGCATCGCGACCAGCAGGGCAAACGCGCACGGAGATAGCTTGTTGAGTTTTGGATCCGTGCGCTAGCTGCGTTTTCGGATCAGGGCAATGTAGAAGCCCTCAAAGTCGCGGCTAGGCGGAATGGTCAGCGTGCCGGGCATACCGTTGGCGACGGACGAGACGTGGCTGGCGGCGATGGCCTCGGTGAGGGCGTTGCACTCGATGCGTGGCTCTTCGCCAACTTCCTGAGCACGGCGCGTTTCACTTTCGCTCGGCGTGCCGTCGAGGGGGATAAGCTCGCAATCCATGTGCTTGTCGAGGGCCTCTTGCAGGGCGTCCTCGTTTTCCTGCGGCAAGATCGAACAAGTCGAATAGACGAGCGTGCCGCCCGGTTTAAGGGCTCCCATGGCGCGGTCCAGAAGCGCTCGCTGCGAGCGGGCACACTTACTCAGCAGCTGCTCGGTCAGGCCGCGCAGGCTTTTCTCGTTGCCGCTGATGACGGTGCCCGTGCCGGTGCAGGGGGCATCGAGCAGGATGCGGTCAAAGCGGAAGAACTCGTCGAGCTCGCGTGCGTCGATGCGCATGACGGGCACGTTTTTTGCGCCTTGGCGGTGGAGGTTGGCTTCGAGCTTCTCGACGCGGGGAATGCTCATCTCGCAGGCGGTAAGGTGCGCCTGCCCCTGCGTGAGGGCGGCGATCTGCGTCGTCTTGCCGCCAGGGGCTGCGCACATGTCCAGGATGTCCTCGCCTGCCTGAGCGCCCAGGACCAGCGGCGGCATCATAGACGACAGGCTCTGCAGGTAGATCTTGCCGTCGCGGTAGATGTCGAGATCCCACAGATCGGAAACCTGGGCCTCGGGCAGGATGAAGGCGTCTGGGTACCAGGTGACGGGGTTGTGAGCGATGCCGGCGGCATCGAGCGCCGCAGCGATGTCCTCGGCGGTTGCCTTGAGCGTGTTGGCGCGCAGCGTGACCGGGCGTGTGGCCGCGGCGCCGAAGCCCTTGATCATGAGCTCGGCATCGGCGGGCGCATAGGCGCCGGCGACCGTGTCGACCATAAAGCGCGGCAGGTCGGCGGCGGAGTGTTGGGCGGCAAGCTGGTCGGAAAGCTCGGTGGCGGCAAACTGCCTGAGCTTGAGCTCGGGCTTAACCTGCTTTTTCTGCTTACGACGACGCGGCTTGGACATCCGTCTTTCCTTCCCATTCCATTACATGTCGAGTGTTTAGTACTGGCTCTCGTGCTTGCTGAAGAAGTCGAAGCGCGGGGGTAGCGGCTTTACGCGGTGCTCGCCGGGCTTCTCGCCCAGGCTCTCCACAAACTCATCCGTGGAGGCGAAGATGTTATCCCAGCTAAAGAAGGCGACCGGGTCGATGTCGAAGTACTCACAGATGAGCTCGCAGCCGGCCGGGACGATGCCGTGCATCAGGACGGTCGCCACGCGCAGCTCGGTAAAAGCGTCGACGAGGGCCTGCGTCATTGCGGCGTTTGCCTCGTTACCCTCGAGCTTGTTGGCGGCTTTGGAAGCGTCGCTCCAGCGCTTGTTGGCGGCGCGCAGGTAGTCGTCGCACACGGCGAGCGCGCGGTGCGTCTCGAACTTGTACATGGCCTGCTCAAAGGCGAGGGCTGCCTGCTCGGCGGCCTCGACCACGGTGTCAGAAGCTGCACCGGCGGGGATGCAGCCGTTGCGGTAGGGGCTCTCGTCGCCTTCCTTGACGGCGACGCCGTAGAAGCAGCTGCGGGCCAGACGGTTGAACACGCCGGTCAAAAGGGCGCTCTCCTTAAGGGCCGGGTCGATAACGCGCTTGTCGTCGCAGGCGCGTACCTCGTTGCCGTCCTTGTCCTTGCCGGTCACACGCGTGTCGTATGCCTTGGGGCTAAAGCTTACCGGCTTCTCGGACAGGCCGAGCGACAGCCAGTGCGCACGCATCTGCTCGCAGGTGTAGTGGTTGAGCAGGTCGTCTGCCGGCGGGGGAGGCGTCTGCGAGGACGAGCTGGCCTTTTTGCCCATGTAGAGCAGGTGGTAGCAGGCGCTGACGGTGCTCTGCGTGAGGTCCCAGCCCAGGGCCTCCCACATGGCGGTCTGCGCGATGCAGTAGAAGTAGATGTTGTCCTGACCGATAAACTGGTAGATCTGCGCGTCGTCCGAGCACCACCAGTCGCGCCAGTCGAGCGAGCTGTGCTGGTAGGTGGGCGCGGGGACCTGCGTGGAGTCGGCAGCGGGCTCGCCCATGAGGGCGGCATCCTGGGCGGCGACGCCCTCGGTCACGCCGGCTGCCTTGGCATCGCGCGCGAGCACGGTACGCGTATAGCTGATGGGCGCCCACAGGCTCTCGGGCCAGCACCAGCAGGTGACGTCGGAGACGCCATCGACCTCGGGCACCGGAACGCCCCAGTCGATGTTGCCGGTGATGCGGAAGGGCACGAGCGCCTTGCCGCTGCGGAAGCGCACGCCGCCGTTGGCGAGCACCGCGTGGGCGTCGTCGCGCTCCTTCCAGCTGGGGAAGGTGACGGTAAAGCTGCTCTTGTTGCCCTCGGGTTCCAGCACGGTGTGCTCGGGGAGCTGGTCCTCGACGGCATCGAAGGCCTCGCGGAACTTGTTCTGGATGTAGAGCTGAGCCGGCAGCAGCCACTCCTCCATGGTCTTGGAGACCACGGAGCGAACCTGCGGGTTCTGGGCGAGCTTGGCGGTATAGGTCTTCATAAAGTCGAGGTAGGCCGGCAGATCAAAGTAGAGATTGTCGACTGGGCGCAGCTCGGGCACCTCCCCGGTGAGCTGGCTCTTGGGCGCGATGAGCTCCTCGGGCTCAAACTGGTGACCCAGGTCGCACTCGTCGGCGTACGCCTTCTCGGACTTGCAGCCCTGGATGGGGCAGCGGCCGATCACCTGACGGCCGTTGAGGAACGTGCCGGCCTTGGCGTCGTAGAACTGCAACGTGGAGCGCTTGGAGATGGTGCCCTGCTCGTGCAGGCGCTTGATAATCTCGGCGGTCACCTCGTTGTGAATCTGCGCAGCCGGCTCAAGGCCCGAGCCGCCGTAGATATCGCAGCTGATGTTGTAGTTGTTGAGGGTCGCGGCCTGGCGGGAGTGATTGGACTCGACATACTCGCCGATGGACTTGTCGTAGCCCTCGTTCTCCTTGAGTTTGCGGTAGCTCTCCATGATGGGCGAACCGTAGCAGTCGGTGCCCGAGGTGAAGATGACGTTTTCGCGGCCCAGGCGGTCACGCAGGAAGCGGGCGAAGAAGTCGGCCGGGACAAAGACGCCGCCGACGTGGCCAAAGTGCAGGCCCTTGTTGCCGTAGGGCTCGCCGGCGGTAACGATGGCGCGGCGCGGCCAGCTGGGACGGTCGTTCATGGAATATTTGGATGCCATGGGACTCCTTCGCATATGGTGGGAGCGCGGCCGGGCACGGGGTTCGGCAGCGCGGTGGTCAATTCGTGCATATCGTTCGACATTATCGCACATGCGGGCGGGTGCGTGGCAGGGGCGCTATCCTAAGATGCTATGAATGAGATTTCCAACATACATGCGTTTGAGGACGAGGATTTTCTACACGCTTGCTTCGTGTGGGGGATGGCCGTGATCGCGGTGTTTGCCGTGTGCCTGGTGCCGGTGTTTATGCTGTTGGGCGGGCCTGCGGACTTGGACGCGGCTGAGGCGGGCGGCTGGATGGCTGTCGTGGGCTGGATAGTCGGCTTGGCTGCGGTCTCAATGGCATCGTTTGCCGTGCACGAGCTGGTGCATGCGGTGTTTTTTAAGCTGCTGGCGCCTGCGGGCGCGCAGGTGACCTTTGGGGCGAATCGCGAGACGGCGATGATCTATGCCTGCGCCGAGGGCGTTGTGTATTCGCGCCGGCGGTACATGGCGGTTTGCCTGGCGCCGACGGTTGTTGTGACGACAGCATTTGCCCTGGGGTTTGCGTTCTCGGACTATCCGCTGCTGTGCTACCTGGCGGCTGGTCTGCACTTGTCGGGCTGTGTGGGTGATTGGTATTACGTGCGGACCATTCTGCGCGACCGCCGTATCGTCGCCTGCGAGGATACGTCCTTTGGCGTGCGCTTTTTCGCAAAGTAGTCTTTTTGGGACGGGGCTATTTTAGCTGCCATGATGTCGGGGTGAGTTTTCTGGGACGGGGATGTCGATGAAGTCGTTGTTGCTGCATGCGTGCTGTGCACCATGCTCGCTTGAGCCGGTTCGCCTGCTGCGCGAGGAGGGGTTTGAGCCCACGATTTGCTGGACCAATCCCAATATTCAACCGCGCGATGAATGGCGGCGGCGTCTGGACGAGCTGCGCCGGTGGTGTGCCGATGGCGACATCGAGCTCATCGAGGCGGGGGAGGACCGCGAGCGCTGGGAGGCCGGCGTGGCCCCGCTGGGTGCCGATCGGCCCCGTCGCTGTCGCTCGTGCTATGCCTTGCGCTTGGCCGAGGCATGCCGCGTGGCCCAGGAGCGCGGGTTTGAGTTTGTGGGCACGACGCTCGCCGTCTCGCCGTATCAGCTGTTCGATACCTGCAATGACGTGCTTGAGCGTTTGGCGGCCGCCCATGGGCTCACCCCGGTGATTCGCGATTTTCGCCCGTACTACCCCGAGGCTACGCGCCGCTCGCGCGAGCTGGGCATGTATCGGCAGAACTATTGCGGCTGCCGTTTCTCGGCGGTCGAGGCGGCCATGGATCGCGCCCGCATCCGCGACGAGCGCAAAGCCGCCAAAAAGTAGTTCATTTGGGACGTCAGCCTGCTAGGATGTAGAGCGGACTTTAGCTATATAAGGAGTATCCGACGTGTCTATGCGTACCGATGATTTTGACTACAACCTTCCTGAGGAACTGATTGCCCAGGCTCCTGCCGAGCCGCGCGACTCCTGCCGCCTGCTGGTGGTGGATCGCAAAGGCTCCCAGGCGGGGAAGCCGCTGGAGCACGGCGGTACCGTTGAGCACCGCATCTTCCGCGACATCATCGACTATATCGAGCCGGGCGATGTGCTCGTCATCAACAAGACGCGTGTGATGCCGGCCCGCCTGATCGGTCGCAAAGCCGGCTCGGGTGGCGTGGTCGAGACGCTGCTGCTCAAGCGCCGTGAGGATGTTGACCCGCTGGGCCACGTTTGGGAGTGCCTGGTCAAGCCGGGTAAGCGCCTGAAGCCCGGTGCTCAGATTGAGTATCGCGCCGGTGGCGCCCATGCGCCCGAGGGGGCTCCCGTGGTGCTGACGGCCGAGGTCATCGACTTTGTCACCGATAGCCGCGGAGGCCGTCTGGTGCGCTTTGAGCCGGCCGGCTGCAATGCCGCCGGCGAGCCGCGCACGCTCGACGAGGCCATTCATGCTGCCGGTCACGTGCCGCTGCCGCCCTACATTACCGATTACGAGGGCGATCCCGAGAAGTACCAGACCGTCTACGCCATGAAGGAGGAGCACTCGGCTGCCGCTCCTACGGCGGGTCTGCACTTTACCCCCGAGCTCATGGCCGCTATCGAGGCCAAGGGCGCGAAGTTTGCCGCCGTCGAGCTCGAGGTGGGTATTGATACCTTCCGTCTGGTGGAGGAGGACGACCCCACGCAGCACGTCATGCACACCGAGCGCTACCACGTGTCACAGGAGGTTGTCGACGCCGTGCATAAGGCGAAGGCCGAGGGGCACCGCGTGATCGCCGTCGGCACCACCGCAGTACGCTCGCTCGAGAGCGCCTTTGACGCTGAGGCACCGGTGTCCGATCCGGCCGTGACGGCGCGCTATTTTGAGGGCCGCGAGGACGGGGCCGATACACTTGGCCGCGGTGACATCGTGGTGCGCGAGAACGCCACGACGCAGCTCTACCTCATGCCCGGATCGACCTATCACGTGGTCGACGCGCTGATCACAAACTTCCACGTGCCGCGCTCCACGCTCATGATGCTCGTGAGCGCGCTTGCCACCCGCGACCAGATCATGGATGCCTACGCCGCTGCTATCGAAGAGCGCTACCGCTTCTTCAGCTTTGGCGACGCGATGCTCATTTGTTAGTTACGCGGTTCTACGAACCGCGTAACCAGTTGACGCTGCAAACGCCCCTAAGCGGCAATCTGACGTTCAATCGTCGGGCATGACCAGAAGGTCAATGCCCTCCTCTTTCACGTCACCTTGCTCGCTTAGGGGCGTTTTCGCTGACTTTGCCAAAGCATCGGCAGGTACTCATTGGTGACGTACTTAAATGAGTGCCTGCAGAATGAGAGTGGATAATCTCCCGTTTTTGGCCTGCTTGGGGGCTCAAAGTGGGAGATTATCCACTCTCGTCATTGGGCTAGTCGTTGGGGACGTTCTTGTTTGACTAGTCGTTTAAGAACGTCCCCAATGACTACTTGCTTGCGAACAGCCAGACTAGGATGATCGCCAGGATTGCGGCGACGATGCAGACGATGGCGCCGGTGAATTTGATGCGTGAGTCGCGGGTGCGCTCTCGTACGTCGTCTTCGGCGGCCTCGAGCTGGGCGACTTCTCGCTCGGTCTCGGCGTGTTCGGCTTTGTCTCGGGCCAAGGATCCTGCAAGCGACTCAGTGATCTCTGGGTGGTCGTGCACTTCGGTCGCCTGTTCGATGATCGACTGCGCATGTGCGGCATCTGCTTGGGCGTTGGCGATGCTCTGCTCCTGGTCGCGGCGTGCCTTGTCCTCGGCAGTGATCTTCTCGTGCAGTTCGCGCTGACGAGTCGCGGCGGCTGTCTTCGCCGTCTGCAGCTCGTCGCGCGCGGCATCGGCTTCGGTCGTCACGGCTTGGTGCGCGCGTTTTGCGTCGGCGATAGGGGCTTGAGCCTGCTCGACGGCCTGCTCGGCTGCGGCAAGCGAGTGCTCAAGGTCGGCGGTGATGCGCGGGACATCTTCTTCGGCTTTACGCAGGGCATCTGCCGTGTCGGAAATCTGCATCGAGAGCTCGCTGGTGCGCACCGTATAGTTGGCGGGATTTGCCGAGGGATTGCGTTGCAGCTCGGCATACTCATGGCGCAGCGTCTCGAGCTGGGCGCGCGTGGCGTCGACGGTTTGTTGTGCGGCCGCAATGCCGGCGTCTCGCTCGGCCTTCACCTTGTCGCGGATGCGCTTGGAATCCTCAAGACGTCGAACGAGGCGGTTGCCGGTCTCGCGAGAGCTCGCCTCGCGGGCCTCCACGGCGTCGAGCGCGGCCTTCAGGCGGAGCTCAGTCGCGTCATCCTCTGTCTTCATTTGTTCGAGCTGACCAGTGAGCTCTGTCGCTTTGGCGGCGTGGGCATCACGGTCAATCTCGGCTGCCGCAGCGGTCTTTTGCGCTGTGGCGATCGCCTGACGCTGGTCGGCGACGATCTGGTCGTAGCGGCCTGCGATATCCTGGCGCGTCTCGAGTTCCTCGGCCTGATCGGCAATGCGCTGCTCAAGTTCGGCCAGGTGGGCGCGGGCATCGGCAAGTGCCTTTTTCGCGGCGTTCATCTCGCGCATGGCCGAGGCGCCCTGGGCGATAAAGGTGCCCACGGCGTTCGCAGTGTTCGAGACAGCGGTCCCCAGATCGCGGCTCGCGGCGGGGGAGTGCGGGGCAGTCGGGCGAGCGGTGTCGGCAGCGTCCGCATCGGCAGTCTGCGGCACGGCGATATTGCCGGTACCGCCTTCGATCACAGAAAAGCCTGCTGCGTGCGGGTCGACCGCATCGGTGCCAATCGTGGGATGCTCGAGCTGCAGAAACGAGGGCATGGTGCTGCCCTGGTCGGCAACCGGAGTCTCGCCGGGTACGAAGGTCGAGGCTGCCTCGGCGGCCTCCTCTTCCTCGGCGTCAACGTCAGCGTCGGCCACGGCGTCTTTCATCGCTTTGACGGCATCCATCATGGAGTCCATGACGGCGTCGAGCTCTTCTTCCGAAGAAACCTCGATAGGGCCCGCAGCTTGCGGAGCAGTATCCTGTACGGGGTGGTCGTCCTGAGCGGGCGCATCGTCGTTTTGCTCGTCTGCATCTTCGGCGCCAGGGGTTTCCGCCGTAGCGCTTTCGTCCAAGAATGGGCCGTCGAGGTCAATATCATCGCAGGTCACAGCGTCGGCATCTGCAGTGACGTCTGCGGAATCATCAATATGCTGTTGAGTCTGGGGGTCCAGCTCGTCTGTCATAGGCATGTGCTCCTCATCGTTGTTTGTCACCCTATGATAAAGTCTCGCGCCGACATCCCGCGCGCTGCAGCAAAGTTTCAAAACGTGTTCGATGGCTCGCGTCGATAGCAAAAACTCGGCCACTTTATCCAGTTTGTACTTGACATTCCCTTCGCCGAAAGACGTTGCGCCGTTCGCCTGCCATGGGCTTTATTTTTCACTTGAACCCGCTAAAGTTGCATTTCAGCTTTTGGCGCGTGAAGTTGGATGCGCGCAGTCGACGGGCAGGCCCGTCGCGATTTGAAAGGACTTTATATGGGACTTTTCACTGGTAAGACCGTGATCGTCACCGGCGGCGGCAAGGCCACGCTTAAGGACGGCTCCGCTGGCTCCATCGGCTACGGTATCGATATCGCTTTTGCCAAGGAGGGCGCAAACCTCGTCATCACCGGCCGCAACGTCGCCAAGCTCGAGGCCGCCAAGGAATCCCTCGAGGCCGAGTACGGTGTCAAGGTTCTGCCTGTTCAGGCCGATGTTTCTGCTGGTCAGGACAACGAGGCTGTCGTCCAGAACGTCATCGACAAGGCCATTGAGGAGTTCGGTCGCATCGACGCCGTCGTCAACAACGCTCAGGCCAGCGCCTCGGGCGTGACCATTGCCGATCACACCATGGATCAGTTTAACCTGGCCATTTACTCTGGCCTGTATGCCACCTACCTGTACATGCAGAAGGCCTATCCGCACCTGAAGGAGACCAAGGGCTCCGTGGTCAACTTTGCTTCGGGCGCCGGCCTGTTTGGCAACTACGGCCAGTGCAGCTATGCCGCCGCCAAGGAAGGCATCCGTGGTCTGACTCGCGTTGCCGCCAACGAGTGGGGCAAGGACGGCATCAACGTCAATATCGTTTGCCCGCTTGCTTGGACCGCCGCGCTCGAGAACTTCCAGGATGCCTATCCCGAGGCGTTCAAGGCCAACGTCCACATGCCGCCGGCAGGCCACTACGGCGACGTCGAGAAGGAAATCGGCCGCGTTGTCGTTCAGCTCTGCGGTCCCGACTTTAAGTATATGAACGGCGAGACCGTCACCCTCGAGGGTGGCATGGGCCAGCGTCCGTAGGGTTACGCGGTTTTACCAAACCGCGTAACGGGTCGACGCTGCGCGGTCACCAGGGCGACAACTTGTCATTCAAAGAGGGCGGCATGACCAGAAGGTCAATGCCGCCCTCTTTTCATGCCAATTTGTTCGCCCTGGTGACCGCTCGCTGACGTTGTCAAAACATCGGCGTTGCCAAAATATCGGCGTTGCCGTGGCTGGTAAATAGCTCCACTCATCGGGGACGTACTTAAATGAGTGCCCGCAGAATGAAAGTGGATAATCTCCCGTTTTTGGGCTGTGCTTTGGGCAAAAGTGGGAGATTATCCACGCTCATCCGGTAAGCGTCCAAAAATCCACGCTCATTTGCCGTGTCCCTGCCGTATCCTCCTCGCACCAGTTTCTGTCGAGTCGGTGCTTCTTGCGGGTTGCCCGTATAATGGTTTGCGTATGAACCGCAACCAAGGAGTTCCAGTTTATGGACCAGAACCTTTTTAAATTCGACCTGATTGCCGAGGATCCGACGACGCACGCGCGCGCCGGCGTACTGCACACCCCGCACGGCGACATCGAGACGCCGATCTTTATGCCCGTGGGCACCAAGGCAAACGTCAAGGGCATTCCTACCGAGACTGTCAAGAAGCTCGGCGCCCAGATCGTGCTCGCCAATACCTATCATCTGTCCATGCGTCCCGGCGAGGATACCATCGCCGAGCTGGGCGGCCTGCACAAGTTCATGAACTGGCACGGCCCCATCCTCACCGACTCGGGCGGTTTCCAGGTCTTCAGCCACAACGATGCCGTCAAGCTCACCGATGAGGGCGTGCGCTTTATCGTCAACGATTACGACGGCCGCCACGTGTTTTGGACGCCCGAGGACAACATGGAAATCGCCATGAAACTCGGCTCCGATATCTGCATGCAGCTCGACCAGTGCCCGGGCTATCCCGCCACGCGCGCCTACGTTGAGCGCGCCGTTGAGCTGTCGAGCATGTGGGCCGAGCGCTGCTATAAGGCGCATACCCGCGATGACCAGGCGCTCTTTGGCATCGTTCAGGGCGGCATGCACCTGGATCTGCGCCTGCGTTCGCTGCGCCATCTGGAGGAGTGCGGCGACTTCCCGGGCTATGGTATCGGTGGCTATTCGGTGGGCGAGGATCACGAGACCATGTTCGAGACCCTGGCGCCGCTCGTGAGCGAGTACATGCCCAAGCATAAGCCGCGCTACCTGATGGGTGTCGGCAACCCGACCACGCTCGTGCGCGGCGTTGGCGTGGGCATCGACATGTTTGACTGCGTGCTGCCGACGCGCACCGGCCGTATGGGCACGGCATTCTCCAGCGAGGGTCGCCTCAACTTCCGCAACGCTCGCTTTGCGCACGACGACGGTCCCATCGATCCCACCTGCACCTGCCCGGTGTGCACGGGCGGTTACAGCCGTGCGCTCATCCGTCACATGGTCACGCAGAAGGAGATGCTCGGCGGCATTCTGCTTTCGATGCACAACATCTACTACCTGCTCAACCTTATGCAGCGGGCCCGCCAGGCCATTATCGAGGGCCGCTACGGCGCGTTCGTGAGCGACTGGATGAACAGCCCTGCGGCGGTGGATTACTAAGAGCAGCACGGGCGCTTGCAGGGCGCGGGCAACGGCAAGGGGCGAGCGCCGGCCGGTCATCACGTTTGCTAACACCGCTTGCGCGACCGATGACCGATAGCTTGCAAGCACTTGATGCATCGTGGGTACCATACCGAATAGTTGATGTTCGGGCGGGTGTTTGGCGCACAGCGTCGACCCCGCCCGTTTTTCTTTTTCTCGATAGGAGTACCCATGATTAAGAATGAGAACGTCGAGGGCGAGCCTGTCTACGACGAGACGTACCGCCGCGGCCCCGTGGTCATGCGCGGCCCCATGATTCCTAAGGACAACACCTACGCCAACCTGCTGGCGCCCGAGGACTCGACCGACTGGCTGCATGCCGACCCGTGGCGCGTGCTGCGCATTCAGGCAGAGTTTGTCGATGGTTTTGGCGCGCTTGCCGAGCTTGGACCTGCGGTGACCATCTTCGGTAGCGCCCGCACGCCCAAGACCGATCCGCTCTACAAGGCGGCGCGTACCGTCGGGCGCAAGATCGCGCAACGTGGCGTGGCGGTCATCACCGGTGGCGGCCCCGGCATCATGGAAGCGGCCAACAGGGGAGCGGCGAGTGTCAACGGCAAGTCAGTTGGCCTAGGCATTGAATTGCCGCACGAGCAGGGGCTCAATAAATACGTGAACCTCGGCATGGACTTCCGCTACTTCTTTGTGCGCAAAACCATGTTCGTTAAGTACAGCTCGGGCGCCATCGTATTTCCCGGCGGCTTTGGCACGCTCGACGAGATGTTCGAGGTTCTCACGCTGGTGCAGACGCACAAGGTCAAGCGCATGCCGCTCGTGCTGGTGGGCACCGAGTACTGGCAGGGCCTATTCGACTGGCTCAACGGTCCGGTGATGAGCACCGGTATGATTAGCCCGCTCGATCCGGATCTGGTACACATTACCGACGACCTCAACGAGGCCGTTGACATTGCGCTCAGCGGGCTGATGTAGATCAATCGTGCCCACGCGACATGAATACGCATGGCAATCTGATGTTATCTAACATCAGATTGCCATTTATATTGGGTATACTGGTGTAAAAGACGAGGGCGAGGAGGTCGCAAATGTCTACAGCAACAGTTAAGCCTACGACGGTTCGAATCGAAGAGGGGCTCAAGGAGCAGGCGACTGAGTTCTTGGATTCGGTCGGCCTCAGCCTCAATTCCTATCTCAATCTTGCCGTTCGGCAGCTGGTAAATCAGCGAAAGATTCCTTTTGAGATTGTAGGAAGGGCGGAGGTGCCCAACGAGGTGACGAGGCGCGCCATGGTGATCGCCGAGGCTCATGAGCTGGGGATTTTGCCGGACGATAGCCTGTCATTCAATAACGCTGATGAGCTTATGTCATTCCTCGATGAGGAATAGCGATGTTCGAGATTAAAGTCGAGGCTCAATTTAAGGTGGACTACAAACGAACGATGCGCATGCATCCGCAGCTAAAAAGTGAGTTTAAAGCGGCGGTTGCAGAGCTTGTGGCTCATGGGTCACTTCCGGCGGAGTATGGCGCCCACGAGCTCTCAAACCCGGGCGGAAACTACAACGGCCACATCGATTTCCACCTATCCGATGGCTTGGTCGATGTGGTCGTTCTTTATCTTCCCCATAAGACTAACCCAGTGATTAGGCTGGTGAGAATGGGCGCTCATCAGGAACTGTTTCAGGGTCCGCTGGGCTGATCGCCGATTTCTAAGTTGCGGTGGAATAGGGATTGATTGGCGGCTAATAAGCCAAAAACAGTCCCTATTCCACCGCAAGAGGTAAAGGTGCCCCTAGTGGATGGGCTGGTAGCGGGGGCAGTAGCTGATGGCGATGGCATCGACGCCTACGTGGGTGGCGATGGTGCAGCCGATGGGGCCAGTGCCGGCGTCTACGTAGTCCTGGCCCGCGAGCGCCTCGTTGACAAGTTCCTGCTCCTCGGCGGCGCCGGTCGTGAGCACGCGCACGCTTGAGCCCGGGTGCTCGTCCAAAAACGCGAGGCAATCTGCCATGGTGTTGGCGACGATGCGCTTGGCGCCGCGGCCCTTTTTGATTGCCTTGATCTCGCCCGATTTCCACTCCGGCGAAACGGCCAGGCGAATGTTGAGCATCTGCGTCAGCTGGCCGGCGAGCTTGGGGGCGCGGCCGTTTTTGACCAGGTTCTCGAGCGTGCGGGGAATCAGCAGCAGGTGGGCTTCGGGCAGCGTCGCGCGGATCTGCGCCTCGGTCTCGTCCAAGCTGCGGCCGTCCTCGCGCATGGCAAGCGCGTACTCCACCAGCAGGCCCTCGGCGCCCGAGCCGGTGCGCGAATCGATGCAGCGCACGTCGAGCTCGTGGGTCTCGGCGACCAGGCATGCGTTGGAATAGCAGGCGGACCACTCGCTGCACAGCGAGATAAAGATCGCGCTGTCGTGGTCATCGGCGCGTACGCGGTCAAACAGCGCCTTGAACTCGCCGGCGCTCGGCTGCGAGGTGTGCGGCAGCTGCTCGGAGCCGGCCATGCGGGCGACGTATTCCTCGGCGGTAATCTGCACCTGGTCGAGCAGGTCCTCGCCCTCGATAATCACATGCAGCGGAATCACGTAAATGCCGAGCTCTTGGGCACGGGCGGGGGAGATGTCCGACGTGGAGTCGGTTATGATGGCAAAAGACATAATTGCACCTTTCGTTGGGGCGCGGCAGCGCCGCCTTCTGAAAGCAAAGTGCGACAAGTATAGTGGAGTTGCTCTACATTGCTAGGTTCAATTGTTGAATAGTCAACAGTTTGAAGCGGTGGTGTGGAAATCATCAACTGGGGAAGAAGGGTGCCGATGGCGGCATTGCAACTTTGCGAGCGGCCGGTTGTGCTGTTCGATTTTGACGGCACGGTGGCCGATACGGGTCGGGCAGTGATGACCTCGACGCGCAAGACGCTGGCTGCGCGCGGGTTTTCGGAGACGCAGATGGGTGATCTGCGCCGCATGATCGGGCCGCCCCTGTGGAAGAGCTTTCACGACTTTTACGGCTTTTCCCGCGAGGAGTCGCTTGAGGTGGCCGATGAGTACCGCGCCTTTTTTGATGAACTGGGACCGGAGGAGTATCCCGTGTTCAATGGGGTCCCCGAGCTGCTGGATGGGTTGGTCGCCCAAGGCAAACGTATGGCCGTGGCGACGTCGCGCATGGAGGCCAAGTGCATCGACATGGTGCATGAGCTCGGGCTCTCTCAGTTTGAGGCGGTGATTGGCATGAATCCGCCGCAGGGACGCGAGACCAAGGCCGATTCGGTCCGCGATGCCCTGGCGGCGCTCGGCGCGACGGCCGACGATGCCGTGATGATCGGCGATCGCTTTAACGATGTGGAGGGCGCGCACGCAATGGGCGTGCCGTGCATCGGCATCTATTCGGGCGCGGCGGCGCCGGGCGAGCACGAGGCGGCGGGTGCCGATGCGGTGGTGCACTCGGTGGCCGAGCTTGCTAAACTTTTCGCTATCTAATGACGTAATGTGAGGGGCGAGCGCGCTCGCCGCTCATTGGTAAGGAGGTCGTCCATGAATCAGGTGGAGCAGAGCGTCGCCGAGTATGTCGACGAGGTCTGGGAAGATGTCGTCGCCGATATCGAGCAGCTGGTGAGCTATCCGTCCGTGGCAGTTTCTGCCGATGCAGAGCCCGGCGCGCCGTTTGGCCGCCCGGTCCGTGACGCGCTCGACTGTGCGCTCGGCATCGCGCAGAAGCTCGGCTATCAGACGAGCGACGACGAGGGCTATGTGGGCATTGCCGATATTCCTGGCCGCGGCGACAAGCAGCTCGCGACCATCTGCCACGTGGACGTGGTGCCCGCCGGCCCGGGCTGGAACACCGACCCGTTTGCGATGGAGCGTCGCGAGGGCTGGCTGCTCGGCCGCGGCGTTATCGACGACAAGGGTCCGGCGGTGCTGTCGCTCTACGCCGGCGCCTATCTGCTCAAGCACGGCATTGTTCCGCGCTACACCTTCCGCGCACTGCTGGGCTGCGATGAGGAAGTGGGCATGTCCGACGTTCACCATTATCTGGAGAACCACGCGAACCCCGACTTTCTGTTTACGCCCGATGCCGAGTTCCCGGTCTGTAATGCCGAGAAGGGCCAGTTTGGGGCGACATTTGTGAGCTCCAAGATCGACGGCGGGCGCATTGTGTCCTGGAGCGGTGCCGAGGCGAGCAACGCCATTCCGTCGCAGTCTATCTGCGAGCTTGCGATTGCCGCCGATGAGCTGCCGGCGCCGGTCGAGAACGGCGACCGCCTGGAGATCACGGCGCTCGATAACGGGCATGCGCAGATTTTCGCCCACGGCATTGGCGGTCATGCCTCGATGCCAGAGGGAACGATCAACGCCGTCGGGCTGATCGTGGCGTATCTGCGCGAGGCCGAGGACGCGTTTGGTGCACGCGACGAGCGCCTGCTGACGCCTGCCGAGCACGAGTTCGTCAAGTTCCTGGCCTTTGTGCATGCGGACGCCTATGGTCGCGGCCTGGGTATCGATGCGACGAGTCCGGCGTTTGGCCCGCTTACCTGCAACGCTGGCGTCATCCGCGTGGCGGATGGCCATATTGAGCAGGTCATCGACGTGCGCTTCCCCGACAGCACGAGTGCCGATACCATCCGCGAGCAGCTCGATCCGCTCGTGGGCCGTTTTGGCGTGACGTGCCGTGTGGGTCGTGCGAAGGTGCCGTTCTCGGTCTCTGCCGACGATCCGGCCGTGAAGGCGCTTATTGATACCTATAACGAGTTTACGGGCAAGCATGCTGAGCCCTTTGCCATGGGCGGCGGCACGTACGCACGCAACTTTGCCCGCGCCGTCTCGTTTGGCCCCGAGGAGACCGGCCTGGAGCTGCCCGCATGGGGCGGCCAGATGCACGGCCCCAATGAGTGCGCCAACGAGGAACAGCTCAAGCAGGCGCTCAAGATTTATATCGTGGCGATCTTACGTTTGAACGAGCTTGAGCTTTAAGGCTGCGGCGTTTTAACAACTTAGCACCCCTTTCGTCCGGGCTTTTTAAGTTGCGGTGGAATAGTTCCTAGAATGGGCCATTTGATGGCCAAGCAGGAACTATTTCACTGCAACTTTGTTTTTATTGGTGTAAAAGGCGCGCCATGCTTGGCGCTGGATTGTTATCCGTTTGTAAAGGCTGGGCAGAGCTTGCGGTAAGGGTCTATCAAATGTCCGTAAGAAACCGCAGATAAGGCGGTCGTCGCCCGATCGAGACCGTATCTTTCCAAACAGCAAAGCGGGCAGGGTGCCCGCGAGTCGCATGTATGAAAGGAAGATCATGCTCGATCAGGCTTATTCTCGTCGTCAGTTCCTCGGCCTCGCTGGTGGTCTTGCCAGCATCGTCGGTCTCGGTCTCGTTGGTTGCGGCGGCTCCAACGCCGCCAACACCGCTGCTGAGGGCAGCGCCGCTGCTGCCGAGTCCGTCTCGGGCGAGGTAACCTACGACGGCGCCTCCTCGTTCCAGGCTCTCGTCGAGGCTGCTGCCGAGAAGTTTATGGATGCCAACCCCGACGTCTCCGTCTCCGGTTCGGGCAACGGTTCGGGCAAGGGCCTGACCGCTGTCGCCGCCGGCACCGTCACCATCGGTAATTCCGATGTCTTCGCCGAGACCAAGCTCGAGGCCGATCAGGTCAAGAACCTCGTCGATCACGAGGTCGCCGTCGTGGGCATGGGCCCCGTCGTCTCCAAGAACGTGACAGTCGACGACCTGACCCTCGAGCAGCTCAAGGGCATCTTCTCCGGCCAGATCACCAACTGGAAGGAGGTCGGCGGCGACGACGCCAAGATCGTCGTTCTCAACCGCAAGGCCGGCTCCGGCACCCGCGCCACCTTCGAGGCCGCCGTCTTTGGCGACGAGGCCGTCGACTTTAAGGGCGACGCCGAGCTCGACAAGTCCGGCGATGTCCAGACTCAGATGGGCAGCACCGACAACGCCATCTCCTACCTTGACTTCTCGCACTTCGATGACTCCAAGTTCAACGCCATCATGGTCGAGGGCGTCGAGCCCAAGAGCACAAACGTCACCGACGACTCCTTCAAGATCTGGGCGACCGAGCACATGTACTGTGCTAAGGACGCCGACGAGGCCACCAAGGCCTTCCTGGAGTTCATGCTTTCCGACGACGTCCAGGGCAAGCTCGTCGAGGAGCAGGGCTTTATTCCCGTTTCTGCCATGAAGGTCGTCAAGGACGCCAGTGGCAAGGTCTCCGCTAAATAAGTAATCGCCCCCGGAAAGGTTTGCAATGGCAAAACAGCTGCCAAAGCGCGAGCTTGAGAACGTGGGCCTGGGCGTCACGGGTGCGTGCGTAGCGCTCGTGACGCTTGTCGTTGCCGCGCTCATCTTTATGGTCGCCCAAAAGGGCCTCTCGGCTTTTTTCAAGGACGGCGTCTCGATCGTCGAGTTTTTTATCGGTACCAAGTGGGACCTGGCCAACACGGCCGAAAA
Organism: Collinsella aerofaciens; assembly: GCF_015554145.1. Lineage (GTDB taxonomy): Bacteria > Actinomycetota > Coriobacteriia > Coriobacteriales > Coriobacteriaceae > Collinsella > Collinsella aerofaciens_AA. Next base: position 74,208 of record NZ_JADNHZ010000005.1, read on the forward strand.
CGGCCTGCCCTACACTGGCGCCCTGCCCCTGATCGTCACCTCGTTTGCGGTCATGGTGCTCTCCACGCTCATCGCACTGCCCATCGCCATCGGCTCTGCCATCTTTGCGGTCGAGATTCAGCCTAAGTTTGGCTCCAAGGTTTTTCAGCCGCTCATTGAGCTTTTGACCGGTATTCCCTCGGTCGTCTTTGGCCTGATCGGTTTTCACGTGGTCGTCGGCCTTATGAAGAGCGTTTTCCACGTGAGCACGGGTCTGGGTATCTTGCCCGGCGCTATCGTGCTGGCAGTCATGATTCTGCCGACGATGACCACGCTTTCGGTCGATGGCCTGCGCGCCGTGCCCGATAGCTACCGCCAGGGTTCGCTCGCGCTGGGCTACACCCGCTGGCAGACCATCTGGCACGTGGTGCTCAAGTCCGCCATGCCCTCGCTCATGACCGCAGTCATCCTTGGCATGACCCGCGCCTTTGGCGAGACGCTCGCCGTGCGCATGGTCATTGGCGGCATCGAGGCCATGCCGACGTCGCTGCTGTCGCCGGCGTCTACCATCACCACCACGCTCACCACGTCCATGGCGGTCTATGCCGAGGGCTCGGCCCAGGACGACATCCTGTGGGCGCTCGGCCTGCTGCTGATGGGCATGAGCCTCATCTTTATCCTGATCATCCATCTCATTGGCCGCAAGGGGGCGAAGGCTCGTGGCTAGCACGCGCATCCATATCGACGAGGCGAGACTCGGGCGTGTCCAAAGGCAAGACCGTATCGCCACGGGCGTGCTGACGGCGATTGTCGCCATCGTCATGCTTATCGTCGTCTCCATGGTGGCCTACATCCTGTTCGAGGGTATCTCGACGCTGTTCCAGCCGGGCTTTCTCACGCAGCCCGCATGCGCCAACGGAACGCAGGGCGGCGTGCTCTACCAGCTGTTCGACTCGTTCTATCTGCTGCTGATTACCCTGATCATCTCGGTGCCCATCAGCCTGGGCGGCGCGGTCTTCCTAGTTGAATACGCGCCCGACGGTCCCATTCGCGACATCGCCTCGACCGCCATCGAGACGTTGTCTTCACTGCCCTCCATCGTCGTCGGCATGTTCGGCTTTCTGGTGTTCTCGGTGCAGCTGGGCTGGAAGTACTCCATCATCTCCGGCGCCGTCGCGCTCACCATGTTCAACATCCCCATCCTGGTGCGCGTGATTCAGCAGGCGCTCGAGGACGTGCCGCAGGCCCAGCGCGATGCGTGCCTGGCCATGGGCCTCACTCGCTGGGAGGCCACACTGCACATCCTGATTCCCGAGGCCATGCCCGCCATCGTGACCGGCATCGTGCTTTCGGCCGGCCGCGTGTTTGGCGAGGCCGCGGCGCTGCTCTTTACCTCGGGCATGAGCTCGCCGGTCCGCCTCAACTTCTTGAGCTTTAACCTGTCGAGCCCCACCTGCGCCTGGAACGTGTTCCGTCCCGGCGAGTCGCTGGCCGTGCACATCTACAAGATCTATGGCGAGGGCAGCCCCGAGGCCCAGCAGATCGTCTGGGGCACCGCGGCACTGCTGATGATTTGCGTGCTGCTGTTTAACGTAGTCGCCCGTATCGTGGGCAAGCAACTGGCAAGGAAGATGACGGCCGAATGAGCGATATGAATGCAACGCCCGCAACCGAGGCGGCCACGTCCGACACCCCCCAGGACTTTCTGTCGAGCGTGGGGGAGAGCGAGGGGCGCGTGCGCGTGAGCGGCAAGGCCGTGAGCGACGAGGTCGTGCTCTCCGCCAAGGACGTCAACGTGTACTATGGCGACCACCATGCGCTGCACAATACGTCGCTCGACTTCCACAAGGGTGAGATCACGGCGCTCATCGGGCCTTCGGGCTGCGGCAAGTCGACCTTCTTGCGTAGCCTCAACCTGATGAATCGCGAGATTCGCCGCTGTCGCGTGGAGGGCGAGATCAACTACCGCGGGCGCAACGTGAACACCAAGACCGAGAACACGTACGAGCTGCGTCGCTCCATCGGCATGGTGTTCCAGCAGCCAAACCCCTTCCGCAAGTCCATTCGCGACAACATCACCTTTGCGCCCAAGCGCCACGGCATCACCGACCGTGACGAGCTCGACCGCATGGTCGAGGAAAGTCTGCGCGGTGCCGCGCTGTGGGACGAGGTCAAAGACAAGCTCGACAAGAGCGCCTACGCGCTTTCGGGCGGTCAGCAGCAGCGTCTGTGCATTGCGCGCACGCTGGCGCTCAACCCCGACGTAATCCTGTTTGACGAGCCCTGCTCGGCGCTCGACCCCATCTCGACGCTGGCGATCGAGGACCTCATGTCGTCGATCGTGGCCGACCGCGCCATCGTCATCGTGACGCACAACATGGAGCAGGCGTCGCGCGTGTCCAACCGCACGGCGTTTTTCTACATGGGCGATATGGTCGAGTACGACGAGACCGACGAGATTTTCCAACGGCCCAAGGATAAGCGGCTGAATGATTACCTCACCGGCATGTTCTCCTAGTCCGGGACATGCTTGAGGCCCGCGGCGGCCACGGTTGCCGCGGGACTGATTGGAGAGGCGGGTCATCTCTTGCGGGAGATGGCCCGCCTTTTTGTGTCGTGTGCTGGTGCGCTTGCCCAAAACCACCACGAAGGCGCCCGTCCCCTTTGTGGTGGTTTTCGCTATCATGGAGAACGTTGAATTTCTACGAAGGAGCAGGGCATATGGCGATTCTTTTGGGATGCGATTCCGTCAGCCTAGAGTTTCCCACCAAGCATATTTTCGATAGCGTGACGCTCGGCGTGGGCGAGGGCGACCGCATTGGTATTGTCGGTAAAAACGGCGACGGCAAGTCGACGCTGCTGAGCGTGCTCGCCGGCACGCTGGAGCCCGATGACGGACGCGTGACGCACCGCCGCGGCATCACGATCGGTCTACTCGGCCAAAAGGACCAGCTTGTCGATACCGATACCGTGCATCATGCCGTTGTGGGTGACGCCCCCGAGTACGAGTGGGCGTCGAGCCCCCGTACGCGCCAGATCCTCGCCGGCCTCATTAGCGATGTGCCCTGGGAGGGCATGGTAGGCGAGCTCTCGGGCGGTCAGCGCCGCCGCGTGGACCTCGCGCGCCTGCTGATCGGCGACTATGACGTGCTCATGCTCGATGAGCCCACCAACCATCTGGACATGCGCACCATCAACTGGCTTGCGCGTCACTTAAAGGCCCGCTGGCAGCGCGGTCAGGGCGCGATGCTCGTGGTCACGCACGATCGCTGGTTCTTGGACGAGGTCTGCACCAGCATGTGGGAGGTTCACGACGGCCAGGTCGATCCCTTCGAGGGCGGCTATTCGGCATATATCCTGCAGCGCGTGGAACGCGACCGCATGGCCGCGGTTACCGAGGAGCGCCGTCGCAACATGGCACGTAAGGAGCTCGCGTGGCTAAGCCGCGGCGCCCAGGCGCGCTCCACCAAGCCCAAGTTTCGCGTGGATGCCGCTCGCGAGCTGATCGCCGACGTGCCGCCCGTGCGTGACGAGCTGGAGCTCAAGCGCCTGGCCGTGAGCCGCCTGGGCAAGCAGGTTATCGATGTGGTCGACGTGGACGCCGGCTATGCGGATACCGATGGCGCGCCCAAGCAGGTGCTCAACGACGTGACCTGGCTCATTGGTGCGGGCGACCGCTATGGTCTTTTGGGCGAGAACGGCGCCGGCAAGTCGACCTTGCTCGACGTGATCCAGGGCAAGATCGCGCCCCTGCGCGGCCGCGTGAAGATCGGCCAGACGGTGCGCTTTGGCGTGCTGTCGCAGCAGCTCGAGGAGCTCGAACCCTACATGGGCGACACGATCCGCGAGGTGCTCAGCCACTATAAGAAGTACTACGTCATTGACGGCAAGGAGACTTCACCCGAGAAGCTCTGCGAGCGTCTGGGCTTTACGACGCAGCAGCTCTGGAGCCGCATCGGCGATCTTTCGGGCGGCCAGCGCCGCCGCCTGTCGCTGCTGCTGACGATCCTGGACGAGCCCAACGTGCTCATCCTGGACGAGCCCGGCAACGACCTGGATACCGACATGCTGGCGATTGTCGAGGACTTGCTGGACGGCTGGCCCGGCACGCTGATCCTGGTGACGCACGACCGCTTTTTGATGGAGCGCGTGACCGACCAGCAGTGGGCGCTGCTCGACGGCCACCTGACGCATATGCCCGGCGGCGTCGACCAGTACCTGCGCCTGTGCAACGCCACCGCCGAGGGCGAGCCCGTGGGTGCACCGAGCGCCAAGACCGGTACGTTCGACACCGGTGCCGCGGCGGCTGCGGCCGAAAAGCCCAAGTCGAGCGGTCAGCCCAACGGCCTTTCCAATGCCGAGCGCCAAAAGCTCCGTCGTGAGGTGAGCTCGCTCGAGCGCAAGATGGAAACGCAGCGCGCTCGCGTGGAGGAGGCCGAGGCCGCCATGGCCCAGGTCGATCCCACCAACTACACGGCGCTGGGCGAGCAACAGGCAAAGATCGACGAGGCCCACGCCGCCATGGACGAGCTGGAGATGGCGTGGCTCGAGGCGAGTGAAAAGCTCGAGGGCGAGGAGTAGGCGAGGATGATCAAGGCCGCGTTTTTTGATATCGACGGCACGCTGCTGAGCTTTGAGACGCACCGGATTCCGGCGTCGGCGCAGCAGGTGCTCGACAGCTTTCACGAGCAGGGGATTGCGTGCGTCATTGCCACGGGTCGCCCGACCTACCAGATGCCCGATTGGCTGTTCGATCTTGGTTGGGATGCGTACATTACGCTTTCGGGCCAGCACTGTTTTGATGCCGAGGGCGTTTACCGTAGCTGCCCGATCGATCCGGACGACGTTGCGGTGATTGTGGACCAGGTGGCCGAGGGGCGCTACGACTCGCTGTGCATGCAGGGCGAGAACTCGTTTGTGAACCGCCTGTCCGAGCGCGTGGTGACGGCCGGCAACAACGCGGGGATCGTCTACCACGAGGAGCCGTTTGAGCACGCCTTTGAAGCGCCGGTCTACCAGTTTTGCGCCTTTGTGGATCCTGCCGACGAGCATATCGTGACCGATGCGGTGTCGCATTCGCTCACTACGCGCTGGTGCGACCTGTTCTGCGACATTATTCCCGCTAACGGCGGCAAGGACTTGGGCGTGGCAGCGACGCTGGAGCGCCTGGGTGTCGACGCGAGCGAGGCGATCGCCTTTGGCGACGGCGAGAACGACCTGTCGATGTTCTCGGCCGTGGGCACAAGTGTGGCCATGGGCAACGCGCAGGATACCGTGAAGGCCGCAGCGACCTACGTGACGACCGCCGTAGACGACGACGGCATCTACAACGCCGCGAAGCACTTTGGCCTCGTGTAGCTGCGACCCGGCACTTGGGGACGCTCCTTATCTGCCGGCAGCTGGGGACACTCCTTGCGGGGCGTTCCCATTTTGTTTTCATCTCGCACGTTTTGTGAAACGCGGCTAACTTTTTGGTCAATGCAGTAAGACATGGTCAACTTTTGCGGTAAAGTAAGCCAAGGAAGGTATCCAAAGGCTAACTAGCAATCATCGCGAAAGGCGGCCCATGGCCCTACGTGAATCCGGAGAAGACTATCTCGAATCGATCTACGTCCTATCGGAACGTCAGGGCATCGTGCGCTCGATCGACGTTGCCGAATACTTGGGCGTAACCAAAGCAAGCGTCTCTAAAGCCATGGCGGCCTTGGAGAGCACCGGCTACGTGGAGATGGGCAAACGCGACGTGCATCTGACGGAACGCGGTCTTGAGGTTGCCCGTCAAATGTGGGAGCGCCACTGCTTTTTTGTAGGTCTGCTAGAGGACGCAGGCGTAACGCCCGAGGTCGCGTCGCAAGAGGGCTGCCACATGGAGCACTGCCTGAGCGAGGAGAGCTTCGAGAAGCTAAGATCGATGCTGAGACGGGGCAGCGACCGGGATCAGTAACCCCACCAACCAAGTCCAACTCAGACAAGGAACCCCGCCAGTAAGTGATGCCCAAGAACCGCCAGTTGTGTCGCCGCAGGCCGGGGCCGGGCTTGGTTTTGAAAACATTCCGCAGACCAGAATCGCCCCCGTTCGTAGCTCCGAAGGAGCAGAACGGGGGCGCTTCATTGGTCGAGGACGTTTTCAAAACCAAGCCCGGCCCCGGCCGGAGGGACCACAGGCGCTACAGGTTCTTGACACCCATCGCGCGCATGGCGTTCAGGATGGCGATGATCGCCACGCCCACGTCGCCAAAGACGGCAAGCCACATATTGGCGATGCCCAGCGCTGCCAGCACAAGGATGAGCAGCTTAATGCCCAGCGCAAAGATGATGTTCTGCCAAACAATCGACATGGTCTTGCGCGCCACGCGAATAGCGCGGGAAATGTCGGACGGCTTGTCGTCCATCAGCACCACGTCGGCGGCCTCGATCGCGGCGTCCGAGCCCATGGCGCCCATGGCAATGCCCACATCGGCGCGCGTAAGCACAGGCGCGTCGTTGATACCGTCGCCGACAAAGGCGAGCTTGCCCTTGCCACTTTCGGCCGCGAGCAGCGCTTCAACACGCTCGACCTTGTCGCCCGGCAGCAGCTGCGCGTGGAACTCGTCGAGGCCGAGCTGCTTGGCCACAGACGCCGCAACCTCCTCGCGGTCGCCCGTGAGCATGACGGTGCGCTTGACGCCGGCGGCGTGCAGGTCGCGAATCGTTTGCTCCGCATCGACCTTGATGGTGTCGGCAATTACGATGTGGCCGGCATAGGTGCCGTCGACGAGCACGTGGAGGATCGTACCGACGACCTCGCAATTGGGAGCGTCGATACCGGCCGCAGCAAGCATCTTGGCGTTGCCGACGACGACATGTTTGCTGTCGATAGTCGCCGTCACGCCATGGCCCGCGTCGTTGGCGGAGTCGCTTACGCGCTTGGGATCGAGCTCGCCCTGGAAGGCGGTGCGCACCGACTGCGCGATGGGATGGTCGGAGAACGACTCGGCGAGGGCTGCGACCTCGAGTAGCGACTGCTCGGTATAGCCTGCCTCGGGGTGCACCGCGACGACCGAGAACGTGCCGTTGGTGAGGGTGCCCGTCTTGTCAAAGACGACGGTGTCCACATCGGCGAGCGTCTCGAGGTAGTTGGAACCCTTGATGAGAACGCCCAGCTTGGACGCGCCGCCGATGCCGCCAAAGAAACTGAGCGGCACGCTGATCACGAGCGCACACGGGCAGCTGACGACCAGGAAGGTCAGGCCGCGCAGGATCCAGTCGGACCAGGCGCCGGTGACCAAACCGCCGCCGAGCGCGAGTACCGCGGCCGCGCCGGTGACGGCGGGCGTGTAGACGCGGGCGAAGCGCGTGATGAAGTTCTCGGTGCGCGCCTTCTTTTCGCTGGCATTCTCCACGAGTTCCAGGACGCGCGCGACGGTGGACTCGCCAAAGGGCTTGGTGGTGCGCACGTGGATGAGGCCCGTCATGTTGATGCAACCGCTGATGATATCGTCTCCGGTTTTGGCCGGACGGGGGACTGACTCGCCAGTAAGGGCGGCGGTATCGAGCTGTGTCTCGCCTTCGACGATGATGCCGTCGATGGGCACGCGCTCGCCAGGCTTGACCACGATCACGGTGCCGACGGCGATGTCATCGGGGAAGACTTGCTCGAGCGTGCCGTCGGGCTGCTCGACGTTAGCGTAGTCGGGCGCGATGTCCATCATGGCACTGATCGACTTGCGGCTCTTGCCCACAGCGTATGCCTGGAACAGCTCGCCGACCTGGTAGAACAGCATGACGGCGGCGCCTTCGGCCATGTGCGGGTCGGTATCGGGGAAGAGCACCATGGCAAACGCGCCGATGGTCGCGACTGCCATAAGGAAACTCTCGTCGAAGGCCTTGCCGCGGCGGATGTTATTGAATGCCTTTTGCAGTACGTCGTATCCGGCAATCAAAAACGGCACGAGGAACAGCGCGAAGCTGGCGTAGATGTTGCCAGGCTCCCCAAATGCGATAGTGAGGGCGCCGAGCTCGTCGAGGGCATAAACAACGGCAAAAATGCCCAGTGCTACCAGGATGCGGTTGCGCTTGTGCTCAAGGGACTCTTTCTTCTTGCGCTTCTTCTTTTTCTTTTTGGGATCGGCGGCTGCCATGATTCAAACCTCCCATTTGAGTTTATGAACACTCGCTCATATTATTTCGCGAGCAAAGGCCGCGGCAAGCGCGGCCTCGCAGGTCAACGTATGCGCGGGTTAGAGAATGATCTCGCAGTCCGGCTCGGCGTCGGCGGTGAACTCAACGACGCGGTCCAGGACCTCGTCGAACTTGGCGTCGTCGGCCTCGAGCGTCAGCTTCTGGGTCATAAAGTTGACCGAAACGGACTTGACGCCCTCGAGCTTGGCAAGTTCGTCCTGAAGCTCGCGCGCGCAGTTGGCGCAATCGATCTCGTCGAGCTTAAACTGCTTTTTCATGGTGGGTTCCTTTCCCTGTGTTAGCGGTCTGGGTGCCGGCCGCGCTGATACCGTGGGTGATTGCTATTCGCAGATATGGCTCATGCCCTGGTTAAGCATGGTATAGACATGATCGTCAGCGAGCGAGTAGAGAATGTTGCGGCCGTCGCGGCGGAACTTGACCAGGTGCGACTGCTTAAGCGTGCGCAGCTGGTGCGACACCGCAGACTGCGAGGTCGCGGTCGCTTCGGCGATGTCAGCCACGCAGAGCTCGCGGCCCATGAGGGCATAGAGAATCTTGATGCGCGTGGTGTCGCTGAAGACCTTGAACAGGTCGGCAAGGTCGTAGAGAAGCTCCTCGTCGGGAAGGTCCTCGGGCGAGCAGGTGGTGGGGACGATCGGCTCGGTGGCCTCGATGCCAGTCTTTGTTTCATCAGCGTGGCTGCTCATTGCAATATCCTTTCATATGAACATGCGCTCATATAACTTACTTCCGATTATATGAGCGCATGTTCATATGTCAATGACGTTCAGGTAATTCGTCGCACAAAATGATGGGGAATAGTGGACGAGATTCCGGACTGAGCGGTTTTGATAGCCGATGCCGGGGTGGGTGCCCCCGCGCCGTGCAAAAATTGGAGTATTCTGCAACTATAGGGGGTCCGTTAATCTATTCCAGGCCAAATAAAGCCGCTCAAGAGTTATCCAAGGGCGGTAAACAGACAAGGTCTTCCTCAAATGTTGCCTAACGTTCTCGTTCGATAGCGTTTTTGTTTCTCATTTGGATTAACTTGTGGGTGCTGGAGGGCCGACCCTGCTGAATACTCGCAATTTTGCACATCGCTAGGGTACCCACCTTGTTAGCCGGTCTAGCTTCCGGCCCCGAAGATTCTGCCCTCGGGCGCGAGGCTGCTTATTTGGGCAAATGATGGGCTGTCGGATTCGACAGTCTGCATGTCATCGATTGCCGGAACTTCATTTATTGTCGGGTCATCCAGCGTGATACCTTCGAGTGTTGCTTTTTCGAGGTCGATTCGTTGACGATCTTCGGAATCCTGGCGAAGCTGCTTCTGAATTCGCTTTTTCTCTTCTATAAACCTTCTGAGCACAAACTGTCTCAGGTTCTCTTGCATGATTTGAAAGTCTTTTGGCAGACGCGAGGGACGTATGCCCTCTTTCCGTTGGATCGCTTCCATGACCCTAACGAAAGCGCTGGCATGCATAAAGGAATAACGACTGACGGTGATGATTCCGTATCCCATGGACGCAAGCGCATTCTTGCGCTCCTCATCGATGGCGCGGTCTTCTTCCGCGTCATGATAAAACCCGTTGTATTCAATGTCTGTGCGAGATTTCTTTAGATACGCATCCATAAAGAACTTTTTGCGTCTCGTGAGATTCTTTGCGGCAGCGGTGACCTGCACCTCGTAATCGGTCTCAATTCCCTTAATACCAAGCCCTCCTTCGCTTTTAGGCAACGTTAGCATCATGACAAAGGCCGTTTCCATAGGAGACCGGCATCCGTCGCGCACACATTGGATCGCCTTTCGGGCAAGGGCCAGACCGTCGCATCTGGTAATGGAATTAAAGAACTGTTTCAACCTCTCGGTCGAGGTGAGCGCGAAACGCTCGTTATAAGAGGTGGAAGAGCCGGTTCCAAGGGAGTAAACGCCGCACAATTCAAAGTAGTACTCCACCAGTTCGCGAAAAGGGAGATAGGTGGCGGCCTGAAGTGCGCAAAGCTCAACGCCAACAATGAAGATGCCATCTTTGAGCTCTATAAAGCGTGAGTTCGAGAATCGTTTTGACGAAACGTGGCATTGACAGTTCGTTGCATAGCGCGCATTCTTGCGATCAAACACCATTACCTCGAGGCAATCATTTGCGTCGAGGGAAACATCGTGTTTGGTGAGCCATTCTGCGGCTGCGTCAAGGAGCGTTCCGGTGGGACATGATCCGTAAATCGCGGCAGGGTTACAGGGCTCGGTGTCTTTCGCAGAAGCCGAATGCGCGGCCTGGTAGACCGCTTTTGCAGTGGTATGTGACAATACGATACTCATGGTATATATCGTGTCAGCTAATGCCGTGTTGATGGCACTGAGTGGGAAAGCCGTTTTAGGGGCCTAACCAAATGCTGTCCAAAAGCTTGACGCGATTATGGGCTGGCACGCCTAAAATCAATGTTCTCGCAGCTTAGCTATAGCATATAAAAACTCAATTGCTGCACATTTGATATCGATGCATCACCATCCGACAACGAATTACGTGTCGGGAATTGGCCGAAATCGTTCAAAATGAGGGTTCAGAATTTGTGATGGCAGATCTATCTGTGGAACGTAGGGCGGCCCCGCTGCGGTGTTTCCCGCTGCGAGGCCGCTCGTGAGCAAGCAGTGTTTGTCTCAGACGTTGCTATTTCGCAAACAGGTTCTTGAGGTTGAACTCGGCCTGTACCGTGCGGAGCATGAGGTCGGTGTCGTCCAGACCCAGATGCTGCTCGTTGGCGTCGGGCGCGAGGGTGCCGCGACGGCGTGCCCAGTTCTCGAGCGCGGCGGGGGCGGACTCGCGGGGGAGCGAGCGCACGTCGGCGTCCAGGCTGCGGCAGATCTGGCGCGAGTCGATGACGATGATCTTACCCGCGCGGCGTGCCTCGGCGTAGCCGTCCAGGTGGATCTTGAACCAGCTGTCCTCAAACGCGGCGTTGTGTGCCATGTACGGGTACTTCTTCATGAGCTTGAGCAGCTGCTTCTGCAGCTCCTTGTTCTCGCGGAACGGCTTCTTGCCGTCGATGTCGTCCCAGGTGATGTGGTGGATATTCGACAGCGGTACATCCTCGCCGCGGTAGATGTCGGGCAGGCCGCAGTAGTGTGCCTCGGCGTCGTGCGGGACGGCGTCGCTGGTGAGCTCCATGATCTCCCAGCCCACGTTGATGATATAGCCGCGCTCGGGCGCACGGCCGGTGGTCTCGATGTCGATACCGAGCACGGTGCCCTGGATGGGCTTGCGGGCGTAGGCCACGCCGAGCGCGTCGCGGTCGCCGCGGATTTCGCGCATAACGGACGCGGCGGTGCGCTTTTGCATCTTGCCGATGGCGGCGCAGGTGTCGGCGTCGGACAGGCCGCGCGAGAGCGTCGCGGGCGTCACATTGCGCAGGCGTGCCTCGCCAATCTGGTCGCAAAGGTCGCGGTTGCGGTCGGCCAGGTCGCGCACGGTGGCAAAGTCGAAGCCGGGGTCGCCCTCGGCGGTAAAGTACTCGGTCTCGAGCACCTTGAGGGCCTCCTCGCCCTTCTGGCGCTCGGACTCCATGGCGCCGTGGTCGCCGTAGATAAACATGGGGATAAACGGCTGGCGCTCGTATTCGAGTGCTTGCGATACGTTCATATGCTGCTCCTTGGACGGGCCGCGTCGCGCGGCTCGGGGTTACTGAGTTGTGGCGAGATGATAGTTTACCATGGGCAACTATTGGCACCGCGCCCGGGACAACTACAATACCCTAGTTGACCGCTAGGACTTTTACAATGTTGCCGAAAGACACGAAAGGTTCCATCCGTCATGGATTTACTGATTGATATTCTGCTCGACGCTGGCAAGGACACGCTGTCCCTGGTGCCGTTTTTGTTGGTGACGTATCTTGCCCTCGAGACACTTGAGCACGTTGCGGGCGACCGCGTCAACGGCGCTATCAAGCGTGCCGGCGCCGCGGGTCCCGTGGTTGGCTCGCTGCTGGGCATGGTGCCGCAGTGCGGATTTTCGGCCATGGCAGCAACGCTGTACGCCGGCCGTGTCGTGACCTTGGGCACGTTGGTGGCGGTGTTCCTTTCGACCTCCGACGAGATGCTGCCGCTGCTACTTGCCGAGCAGGTTCCCGTGCAGACTATGGCGATGCTTTTGGCTTCGAAAGCGCTGATCGCACTGGTCACGGGTTTTATCGTGGACGCTGCCATTCGCGGCCTGCGCCGTAACGCCCGCGCGCACGCGGCGATTCGCCGTACCGTGCTGGGAACCGCGGCCAACCCGGCCCACGTGAACTGCGCGCACGACGACCACAGCGGCGGTGACATCATCGACGAGGTGGCCGAGGCAGGCGTGAGCGCCGACCACATCCACGAGCTGTGCGAGCGCGACCATTGCGGTTGTGATGAAGACGAGGACGAGCACGAACACGGACATGGCCACGATCACGGTCATGAGGGCGAACATGAACACCATGATGGTCACGGTCACTCTCACTCCCACGAAGGGACGCCTGTCCTGTCGATCATCCGCAGTGCGATCTCGCACACCGTGCAGGTCTCGGTATTCATTTTTCTGGTGACGCTGATTCTGGTCGCCGTGCTCGAGACGTTCGGCGAGTCCGCGATCGAGCAGTTCCTGCGCGGCAACGAGACACTCGCTGTCCTGGGTTCGGCGCTTGTCGGGCTGATTCCCAATTGCTCGGCGAGCGTGGTCATTACACAGCTGTATCTGGAAGGCGCGCTGCAACTGGCGCCGATGCTCGCCGGCACGCTCATTTCCGCCGGCGTGGGTTATCTGGTGCTGTTCCGCACCAACCGCAGCGCCCGCGAAAATGCCGTGTTCCTGATCATGATGTACGTCATCGGCGCTGGCTGGGGCCTCATCCTCTCCGCCGTTGGCCTCTAAGTAGATGTTTGGGATATGCCGTAAAAACTGGGGTATGCCGTAAAATCTACCGCCATGACTTGGGCGTTGGATGCGCGTCAATCGCCAAAACAAAAAGGTAGATTTTTAGGCATGTCCCAAAAAATCTACCTTGGTTAGTGCAGCAACTCGGTGAGGTTGCGTTTAAAGCGGGCGCGGTCTTCGCTGGTAAATGCTGCCGGACCGCGAGTGCGTCCGCCGGCGCGGCGTACCTTCTTTTCCTCGTGGCGAATAAACAGCTGCATATCGATAGTCGCCTTGTCGTACACGCGCCCGCGCACACCGATGGCGGCGGCATCGCGCCCGAGCACCATGCTCGCCAAGCCAATGTCCTGCGTCACGACCACGTCGCCCGCCTGCAGGCGTTCGACAATGGCAAAGTCGGCGCTGTCGGCGCCCACGCTCACGTCGAGCGTCGTGACCCAAAAGCCGCGTCGCGCGTGCTCGGCATCGCGCGGGTCGTCGCGGCGAATGTGCCGTTCCAGGTTTTGCGTGCTGTTGCCGGCGATAACAACGGCGACGCCCGCCCGCCGCGCGCAGTCAATCGACTCGCGCGTGACCGGGCAGGCGTCGGCATCAATAAAGAGCGTTCGCGGCATCTAGTGCACCAGTTTGCCAAATTGAATAGCGCGAACAATCAGCGTTACGCCAAACACCAGCAGCGCGGCGCCGCTAAAGATGACGAGCATCTTGGCCGACCACAGCGGATAGATAAACACGAACATGCCGGCGATGATGGAGAGTGCACCGCTCAGGATGGCAAGGGCGCGGTTGGACGAAAGCTCGGACTCCAGAATGGACATGACACCTTCGACAATCCAGCCAAAGCCGGCCACGATAACCACCATCGTGGTGAGCGTCGCGGTCGAGAAGGCCTGGTTGCGCAGGATTATGACGCCGCCCAAGATAATGAGTAGGTTGGAGATGATGCTCGTCACGCGCCAACCGGTGGGCAGCAGCGGCTCGAAAATGGCAGTGAACAGTCTGATGGCAGCAGTGATTACAAAGTAAAAACCCAGGACGGTCGTCAAAAAGACGAGGGACTTGGCGGGTGCAAAAAGCAGCGCGATACCAGCAATGAGTGCTAAGACGCCCGTGATGGCGTAGATCCAGCGTACGGCCTTGACGGCTTTGCCCGCCATGCTTTTCTCGTCAAATCCAAACTGGCTCGATTTTTGGTCATCGTTCTTAAAGATGCCCATAATGTCTCCTTTCCGTGCGGCGTAAGCCTTGATCGTTACAACCAGTATCCCCTAAGGGCGCTGACGTATGGGTCGGGGAGGGCGAAACGTAACCCAAAGGCCCCGAATTGTTTCCGTTGTTCCCCACGTCGCGATTTTCTATTCAACAGGTGTAGAACATTGCGGCCCTGTTCGTTATTGCCTACGTTTTAGGTTAGATTTTCCTAAGGACAATTGGCTTGTATTGGGGGTCCCTATGAACGAAGCAGTTCCCGAGGCACCGTCGAGTGTCGAATCGATGGCAAAGCAAGGTTGCGAAAAGCTCGGTCTGGAAGCGTTTGATGCGCTGGTCCGTCGTGCCCGTACGTGCCGTCGCTTTGACGAGTCCATGCGCGTGCCGCGCGAGTTTTTGCTCGAGCTGGCGGAACTGGCGCACCTGGCTCCCTGCGGTGCCAATGCTCAGCGTCTGCGTTTTCATGTGGTAAGCGGTGCAGAGGACTGCGCGCGTGTATTTGACGAGCTTGCATGGGCCGGTGCGCTCAAGGATTGGCCGGGTCCTGCCGAGGGCGAGCGCCCGACCGGCTACATCGCGATTCTGGCTGAGCGCGCCGTTCCGGGCAAGCCTGCCGCTCCCATTACCGAGGTCGACACGGGCATTGCCGCGCAGACGATGATGCTCGCCGCCCGCAGCGCTACGCCCGAGGTGGCAGCCTGCATGTTCAAGGCCTTTACGCCCCATGCGATCGATGCCATGGGGCTCGATAACGACAAGTATGAGCTCAAGCTGATCATGGCCTTTGGCGTTCCGGCCGAGATACAGGTGATCGATGCGATCGATTCCAACCCCGATGGCTCCATCAATTATTGGCGCGACGAGGCACAGGTGCACCACGTACCCAAGCGTTCGCTCGCCGACGTGCTGGTGTAGCTGAGCGTCGTTGCGGTGTAATCCGGCGGCAAAATCACCACAAAGGCTCCTGTCCCCTTTGTGGTGGTACGAGGGGAGGGTGTGTGGCAGATCTGTATTTGGTGCGGCATGGGCAGACTGAGCTCAATGTGCAGAGCATTTTGCAGGGCTGGCACGATTCGCCGCTTACGGCGCACGGGCGCGAGCAGGCGCTGACGGCGCGTACGGCGTTTGCGGCGCGTGGCGTGGCCTTTGATCATGTGTATTCCTCGCCGTTGGGCCGGGCGCGGCATACGGCCGAGCTTATCGTTGGCGAGGGCCGTTCCATTGAGCTGGTCGATGACCTGCGTGAGTGGCATTTTGGCTCGCTGGAGGGCACATCAAATCGCGAGATGCCGCCGCAGCCCTGGGGCGATTATCCGGTGGCCTTTGGCGGCGA
Organism: Collinsella aerofaciens; assembly: GCF_015554145.1. Taxonomy (GTDB): domain Bacteria; phylum Actinomycetota; class Coriobacteriia; order Coriobacteriales; family Coriobacteriaceae; genus Collinsella; species Collinsella aerofaciens_AA. The sequence continues at coordinate 89,787 of NZ_JADNHZ010000005.1, forward strand.
GTCGGAAGTGCAGCTTCAGTCGCGCATGGTCGCGGCGCTGTCCCGTATTATGGCCCGGCCGCAGCACGACTGCGTGCTGGCGGTTTCCCACGGCTCAGCCTGCCAGGAGTTTCTTGAGTATGTGACTGGCGGGGGAGAGCTACCCGACAACGGTGCCGTGCTTCATTTTGGCTATTGCGACGGGGCGTTTTCGCTCTTGGGTTGGTAACGAACGAAAGGACCCCTATGAATAAAGATCTGTATCTGGTCCGTCATGGACAGACGATATTCAACCTTAAGCGTATCATTCAGGGGTGGAGTGACTCGCCGCTTACGCAGCTGGGTTGCGACCAGGCGGCGCGCGCCGGCATGTTTTTACGTGCGCGCGGCATTGAGCCCGATCATGCCTACACCTCTACGCTTCATCGCACCGAGCAGACTATCGCCAACTTGTGGCCGGGCTTGGCGTACGAGCGCCTGGACGGCCTGCGTGAGTGGTTCTTTGGCGACTTTGAGGCCGAGCGCGTGATGCTTATGCCCGAGCGCCCGTGGCGCGACTTCTATCGGCAGTTTGGCGGCGAGGGCCAGATCCAGGTGCGCACGCGCATGGTGGCGACACTGACCGATCTTATGCAGCGTCCGGACCATACGTGCGTGCTCGCGGTAAGTCATGGCTCAGCTATCAAGGAGTTTTTGGACCACGTGCGGGGCGCGGCGGCCGACGAGCGCGAACGCGTGCCGGGCAACTGCTCAGTGCTGCATTTTGCGTTTGACGATGCGGCCGATACGTTTGAACTGGTCGAAGTCTTTACGCAGGAAGACTACGCGCGCGAGCTGGGGCTAGAGCCGCTCGTGGCGGCGGCAGGTCCGCAGCGTGGATAACGCTGACGTTGCGGCCCGGTTTACCGGCGTAATTGTTTGATGCGAAAAGGGCGGAGGTGCATGCGTTTGCTGCATCTCCGCCCCTTGTTTGTTTGGATGCTGGGTTTTCCAGCTTAGCGTTTGAGTTCGCTAGAACCGTGAGACCTGGTGAGTGAGCAGACCCGTCGGAACCTGCGGCGCGCTGCCGCTGACCTGCGCGGCGGGGAACAGCACGGCTACAGCAAAGTTGAACGGCTCTTTGCCAGAGTAGGCGCCGGCAGCGCGGGCCTCGTCGGCCAGAATCTGCGATGCCCCAGCCAGTGCGGCGACATAGGCGGAGTCACCGGCGAACACCGGGTCGGGCGCCTGATCGAGCATGGCACGGATGGCGGCAACGGCGTCCTCGCGCTTGACCTCCCACACGCGATGTGTGACGCCCGCGGGATCGGTGACGGCGTAGAGCGATGCGCCCTCTTTGGCAGCGCTCAAAATGATATCCATGACGGGCGACGCCTCGTAGGCGAGCGACACGGGGCGCGGCTGCACCTTGAGCTCGGCGATCGCGCGCGCGGTGGCGAGTGCGTCGATGCTCTCGGCGGCAGCCTCGTCGCCGCCCGTCAGCACGTTAACCGGGCAAATCGCCACGACACCCGTCACGCGTCCCGGCTCACCCGAGCATTCGTACACGTAATACGCCGCGCCTGGATCCTTGAGCATCAGACCATCGGCAATGGCTCCGCGCAGAGCATCGTTGCCGCTCAGGATGCTGCCCATTGCAGGCAGTGCCTCGAGCACGCGGTCCTGAGCCGGGCGGATGCAGGGAAACGGAAGTGCTTTCATGGGGCGGTCCTAACGCACGAGTCGGTTTGTTCGCGGCTTATTATGCCCCAACTTGGCCGCTCGCGTCCCAGAGCACGTTATCGGCGAGCGCGATTAGCACCTGCTGACAACGAACGATGTCGGCGTGGGGCACATATTCGTTGGGCTTGTGGGCGAGCGCGAGCGAGCCTGGGCCATAGCTCATGCAGTTACGGTTACCCGTCTTGCCGGCAATGACGGCAGTGTCGGTGTAGCCGGTAAAGAAGCCGACGGTCGTATCCGTGCCCGTTACATCGTCTGCTGCGCACTTGAGTGCAGCTAGAAGGGGAGAGACCGGATCGCGCTCGATGGCGGGGCGGTCGCCCGCCACGGTGTAGCTGCCATGGCAACCGGGAACGGTGGCTTCGGCGACGGCGATGGCATGCTCGACCATATTGATTGCGGCGGCCGTATCGGTCGGCGGGGTCAGGCGCATGTCGACCCAAACTTTGGCGCGGTCGGGTACGACGTAGGGGCGATATCCGCCCTCGATTTGGCCAAACGTGATGGTCGAAGGCCCCAGCTCATCGTGCGCGGGCAGCGCCGCAAACGCGCGACGAAGCGAACACACGACCTCGGCCATGGCGGCGACGGCATCCGCGCCCTTCCAAGGCTGGCTCGCATGCGCCGTCACGCCAGCCATTTCAATCTCGAACCACGTGCGACCCTTGTGCGCCACCTGGATCTGTCCGTCGGTGGGTTCGGTGTCCAGCACCCATTCGCGCGAGCCGACCCAGCCAGCATCGATCGCGGCCTCTGAGCCGCGCATGAAGTCTTCCTCGTCGACCGAGCAGATGAGCGAAAAGCCGCGGCGTGGCAGCGCGCCATCCGCCGCCACGCGCTCGAGCGTATGGACCAGTGCGGCAATGGCGCAGGCCAGGCCACCCTTCATATCGCAGGCACCGCGGCCATAGAGTTTATCGTCGCGCACAACCGCCCCAAGCGGTGCGATGTCTGCGTCCCAGCCATCGCCCAAGGTGACGGTATCCATGTGGCAGATATAGATCAGCCGCGGCTCGTCGCTTTGGCCCGGCACGGTGACTTTAAGGTTGCGGCGCCCGGGCAGCACTTCGAGCTCCTCAATCTGCACGGCATCGAGCGCAGAACTATCAAGTTGTGCCAGCTGCTGCTCAATGAGCCTCTTAATGAAGCGCTCGATCTCGTCCTCATACGCGCCCGGGTCTGAGCTTTCGATCCGCACAAGCTCCTGCGCAAGCCGCCAGGCAAAGTCCTCATCAACCATATGCAACCTCACAATCAGTTTGCTTTCCAAACCGATTGTAAGCCTCCTGAGAGATCCGCGACGTGGGCGTGGCAGTATTTACCGTTCGCAGGCCGAGCCAGCGCGTTTGCCGTCCGAGCGGGTTCACAAGCGACGCAGCGGGTACGTACCCTTCATGGACGACATGCTGTGCGACATATCTGCCTTTCGGTATCACCGGATACCCCCACAGGTCTTGGCAATAATGTCGGACCTGCCTGATTCTGTAGACGATCCGCGCAGGGAGCACCTATGTGAGCATCCGCTCGTCACGCATTTCCTGGGCACCCCGTTACACGTGTTGGCGCAGGGCAGCTGCGGACGTAAGGGCGATCGCATTGTCAGGCATGTTTGGAACGGGGAGAGGCCGTTTGATTCCATGCGACAGACAGAGTTTGGCCTCGATGTCGCGTCCCCGCTCTTTACCCTGCTGACCCTGGCTTCCTCGGTCTCAAACGAGCGTCTGATCATGTGCATGTATGAGATGTGCGGCACCTTTGCCGTGTGCAAGATTGCGCCTCAGGTAAAGTCGGCACTTGAGCAGGCATACGGGGGCCGGTGGGGTGACGCACGGTCGGGCTGGGAAAACGTAAAGGATACCTCGGGGAATCCAACAGACTTGTGGAAACGACCTCCCTTGATTGAGCTCTCTGAACTTACCGAGTACGTCGATAAGATCCCGGGGCTCCGCGGCGCTAAATCGTTCACGCGTGCCGCGAAATGCATTACGGGGGTGGCGGCATCGCCGCTCGAGGTCCAAGCTTCGATGCTGTTTGGCCTTACGAGGTTGCGCGGCGGCGAAGGGCTGCGCCTTACCAATAACGTTGAGATTCGTATGACGCGCAGCGCCCGCCTGATTTCGGGGCTTGATAGGCGCTATGCCGATATCCTGCTGGCAAATAAGGACGGCAGCAGAGAGTGTCTGGTTGAATGCCAAGGTAAAGCCATTCACGGATCCATAGAATCCAAGATTTCGGACTCCGATCGAACGACGGCGCTGCAAGCGATGGGATATCCCGTCATTCTGATGACCTATGGTCAGCTGGCCGACTCCGATGCCTTCCGCGTGGTGATGGAGCTCATCATGGCCTATCTCGATGTGCCGCTGAAAGACAAGACGCCGCGACAGCAGGAGCTCGAACGGCGGCTTCGTGAGGAGATTTTTATCGATTGGGCAGGAATGTAGCCGCGCGGGTGGAAAACGGTCGCGCGGACTAGAGTTTTGGTCGCAAAAAAGGCTTCGATTTTGCCTTGGAGGGGCCTTAAAAATGCTATCTAGAATAAGTTGTTTCGGAAAATCGACAGTCAACTTACATTCGGCACATAGAGATCGATTTTTACCTACTAAAGTCCCTGATAAAGCTGTTTATCAAAGCGGGTGTGCTTAGCGACTGGAGCCTCACTATCGATTATCTGAAAAAACTTGTTCTGGGTATCATTTTAAAGTCGTCCGGAGCAACAAAATCGCCCCCCGTTTCGTGAAAACGGGGGGCGAATGGGCTTCGTGGTCTGTCTGGCAGGCTTGGCACCGGCGCTATTTAATCACGCGCACGCGATACATCGACGGAATCTGCTTGAGCGCCTCGATCGTGCTGCCGTTCAGGTGCTCATCGGTGTCGAACATGGTGTAGGCGTTCTCGCCAGCGGACTCGTTGGTCATGCGCTGCACATTGGCGTTGTCCTTGGCGAGAATGGCCGTGATCTGGCCGATCATGTTGGGCACGTTGGCATGCAGGCAGGCAATGCGGCTTGCGGCGCGCGCCTTGCCCATGCTGCAGGCGGGGTAGTTGACGCTGTGCGCGATGTTGCCGTTTTCCAGGTAATCCTTGAGCTCGCTGATGGCCATGTCGGCGCAGTTGGCCTCGGCCTCGCCGGTGCCGGCGCCCGAATGCGTGGTGATAAACGTATTGGGCATCTTGACGGTCTTGGGCGTGGCAAAGTCGCAGCTAAACCAGCTGAGCTTGCCCTCGCGCAGGGCGGCGTCGACGGCGTCCTCGTCAATGATGGTCTCGCGCGCGTAGTTGATGAGCACGGCGTCGGGCGCCAGCAGGTTAATCTGCTCGGTGCTTATCATGCCGATGGTGTCTGCCTTGCTGGGCACGTGCACGGTGAGGTAGTCGCAGCCGCGGCACAGATCCTCGAGCGTGCCCACGCGCTGCACCTCGCGGCTCAGCACCCACGCGTGCTCGACGGAAATGAACGGATCGTAGCCGTAGACGTCCATGCCCAGGTCGACGCAGGCGTTGGCGACCTTGGAGCCCACGTTGCCCAGGCCGATGACGCCGATGCGCTTGCCCTTGAGCTCGCGGCCCACAAAGGCCTTCTTGGCCTTCTCGGCGTCGACCTGGATCTCGGGGTCGTCGGCGTTGTTGCGCACCCAGTTCATCGACTGTACCACGCCGCGGCTCGAGAGCACCAGCATGCCCAGGACGAGCTCCTTGACGGCGTTGCTGTTGGCACCGGGGGAGTTAAAGACGACGACGCCCTTCTTGGCGTACTCCTCGACGGGGATGTTGTTGACGCCGGCGCCGCAGCGGGCGATGGCGCGGATGCCCTCGGGCAGCTCGTAGCCGTGCAGGTCGGTGGAGCGCATCAGGATGGCGTCGGCCTCCTCGGCGGTGCCCACAAACTCGTAGCCCTCGCCAAACTCGACCTTGCCGTCTTTGGTGATGTCGTCGATGGTCTTAATCTTACGCATGGAAAAACTCCTTAGCAGGTTTTGATCTAAACAGGGTGGTTTGAGATGGCTGGTCGGCCCGCGTGCTGCGGGCTAGTTAGATCGCGGGCTCAAACTATGCTGCGCTTCGAAGTCCTTCATGTACGTGGCCAGCGCCTGCACGTCCTCCATGGTGACGGCGTTGTAGACGCTGGCGCGCATGCCGCCCACCAGGCGATGGCCCTTGACGTTTTGAATCTGGTGCTCGGCCGCGCCTGCGACAAAGGCCGCGTCGAGCCTGGCGTCGTCGGTGCGGAAGGTGACGTTGGCGATGGAGCGACTGTCGGCCTGCGTGGTGCCATGGAACAGTTTGCTTTGCTCGAGCAAGTCATAGAGCAGGTTGGCTTTGGCCCAGTTGCGCTCGGCCATGGCGGCAAGTCCGCCGGTCTGCTCAACCCAACGGAACACCTTGCCGCACACGTAGATACCAAAGGTGTTGGGCGTGTTGAGCATGGAGCCCTTGGCGGCCTGGGTCTTAAGGTCCATGTACTGCGGCGTCTGCGCAAAGGCTGGACCGTCGGCGATCAGGTCGTCGCGCACGATAACCACGGTGACGCCCGCGGCGCCGGCGTTTTTCTGAGCGCCGGCGTAGATGAGTCCGTAGCGCTCGACGTCGAGCGGCTGCGACAAAAAGCAGCTCGAGACATCGGCGACCAGCGGTACGTCGCCGAAGTTAGGCAGCTCGTGGTACATGGTGCCAAAGATGGTGTTGTTCTGGCAGATGTAGACGTAGTCGAGCCCGCCGCCCGCGGCCTCGGCGGCAATGCTCGCGTTGATGTCGGCCATGGCGGGAATGCGGTCGAAATTGGCGTCCTCGGAGCTCGCGAGCAGCACGGCCTCGCCGTACTTGGCGGCTTCCTTGTACGCCTTGTTGGCGAAGTTGCCGGTCACGACGTAGCCGGCGCGGCCGCGGCGCATGAGGTTCATCGGGATGCCCGCAAACTGCAGCGTGGCGCCGCCCTGCAAAAACAGAACACGGTAGTTATCGGGGATGCTCAGCAGGCGGCGCAGGGTTGCCTCGGCGTCGTCGATGATCTGCTGGTACATGCTAGATCGATGGCTCATCTCGAGCACGGACATGCCGCAACCGTGGTAGTCCATCATCTCGTCGGCGATCTCGGCGAGCACGCTGGTAGGCAGCGCGGCCGGGCCAGCTGAGAAGTTGTGCACACGTGCCATCTTCTAGTTCCCCTCGTAGTCGTTTGAACGTTCGGGATACTTTAGCACAGTGCAGCGTCAGGCGCGACCGCATCACGGTAAAACTCGAGTGCGCCGCTATGATTTACAGGATGGTTACATGGGGGAGGGGTGCCTTACTTCTCAGGAAAATCCAAATCTGCGAGCGAAGGCATGAGGTTCTCTGGGCGCTTGATCTCTTCGTCGCAAATTAGCTACCCCCGCCCGCTACGATGCCAGCGTGGCGATGACGGCTTCGTCGCCGGCGTATATGAGGGTGTTGCCGTCGGGGATGATCGTTTGGCCGTCGCGCTTGAGCATCACCACAATAAACGGATGCTTGCCCTGCGGCACGTCGCGCAGGCGCTGGCCGGCCAGGCGACCGTGGGGCGTTACGGTGATCTCACGCAGCGTAACCTCGGCACGCTCTTCAAACGTTGGCGCGGCCATAACCAGAAGGTCGCCTTCCTCGATGACGGTATCGCCGTTGGGCAGCACTGGGTGCGCACCGTCGCGCAGCACCAGGACGACGAGCATGTCCGTGACGCTGCCAATATCGGCGAGCGAGCGTCCGACAAACGGATGGCCCGCGCCCACCTTGAGCTTAACGAACGACATGCCGTCCTCGTCGCGGTAATCGTTAAAGGTGCGGCGCACGTCGCCTTCCGCGTCGATCATGTCGAGCTTCTTTGCCACCGCCGGCAGCAGCGAGCCCTGCACCACAATGCTCGACACGGCAATCACAAAGACTAGGTCAAACAGGTCGTGGCCACCGAGAACACCGGCCACAACGGCAAAGAGGCTAAAGACGACCGAAGCCGCGCCGCGCAGGCCCGCCCAGCTTACGAGTGCTACCTGGCGAGGATTGGTCTTAAAGGGCGCCAGCAGCATGCCCACGGCGATGGGGCGGCTCACGAAGAGCATAAACGCCATGAGTGCCAGGCCCGGCGGCAGCATTTGCGGCAGGCGGGCGGGCGTCACGAGCAGGCCGAGCAAAAAGAAGATGGTCATCTCGGCCATCTCGGTGAGGGTGTCGAAGAAGTGCGCCAGCTCGACCTTGCCGGTGATGTCGCTCGCGCCCAGCACAATTCCGGCAAGGTACACGGCCAAAAAGCCGTTGCCACCCAGATAACTCGGCAGTGCGTAGGCGACGATCGCCACAGCGAACAAGAAGATGGTCTGCGCGCCCTCGGCTGTTGCATGTGCGCGCTCGATCAAGCGGCCCGATGCCCAGCCGATGACAATGCCCAGGCCCACGCCTAGGATGATTTGCTTGGCCAGCAGCACGGGGATGTTAACGTCGCCGCCCGCCGCGAGGGTCGCGAGCACGGCGGTGAGCATGTAGGCGACGGGATCGTTGGAGCCCGATTCGACTTCGAGCAGCGAGTCGGTGCCGGCCTTTAGCGAAAGACTGTGCTCGCGCAGCACGCTAAAGACGCTGGCCGCGTCGGTGGATGCCACGACTGATCCCAGCAGCAGGCCGCCGATCCAGTCGAAGCCCAGTACAAAGTGCGCGAACACGCCCGTGATGCCAGCGGTGATGACGACGCCGAGCGTGCTCAGCAGCACCGCTGGCACAGCGACAGGTTTGGCGCGGTCGATGTTGGTGTTAAAGCCGCCGTAGAACATGATGAACAGCAGCGCCGTGCTGCAGACGGTTTCGGTGAGCGCGTAGTCGCTAAAGTCGATGTGCGCCGGCCCGTTGACGCCCAGCAGCATGCCGAGCGCGATAAAGATGAGCAGGGTGGGGAAGGGGAGCTTTTTGCCGACGGGTTTGATGGTCAGGCACAGAATAATGACGAGTCCGATAAAGAGAAGTATCTGGTTCATGGATGGTGTCCGCTCCTGGGTGGTTTGCGTGGCACGGTCAGTTGTCTGCTGTTATTTGTACCCAAAGATGGTGGGTTTATGGGGGCGGATTGCAGGCGTGCGCATTTTCGACACGAGGCGAAGGTGCGGGCGGCGCTGGTTGGGGCGCTGTATCAGACGGCGCGGCGTGAGCGGTGCGGGTTGACGGGCGTGCGCCGGCGACTGTTGACGGTATGCAACCCTTTCCAGCTTTATTGCTACGGAGTACAATGGGTAACGTTTAAGTTCAACTTGAAGTTTTAGTTGCGGCGCCGGGCTTCGGCCGCAATGCAAGGAGAGGCGTACCATGGCGATCTATGTGACATCTGATGCTCACGGGCACGTGCGTGCGCTTGACGAGGCCCTGTCCAAGATTTCGCTGGCGTCCGACGACACGCTGTACGTGCTGGGTGACATGATCGATCGCGGACCCGATCCGGTTGGCGTTATTAAGCTCGTGCGGTCGCTACCCAACGCTCGCGTGCTCAAGGGCAACCACGAGCAGATCATGCTCGACGCCATCATTGGCCAGGATCCGCTCGATGCCGAGACCTGGGATATCAACGGCGGTTGGAATACCCGCCAGCAGCTCAACGATATGGAATTTGAGACGTACGAGGAGCTTGTGCGTTGGATGGCGACGCTGCCGCTCTACGCGGTTGCCGAGACTGGCGAGCGCCCGTACCTGCTGGTACATGCCGGCATCCAGACCGAGACGGCGCGGGCGTTTTTGCTTGAACATGGGGTTGATTGTGCCGATGGTGCGGGGGCAGTGGATGCCGATCGCGAGTTACTGCAGCAGATGCTTGCCGTGCAGTCGTCCGATGACTTGCTGTGGATTCGCCATGGCTACTGGGATGCGCCGACGGGGCTTCTTTCTGCCGAGGGCAAGGGTCCGGTCGTGGTGAGCGGCCACACGCCCACGGTGTCGCTCGGGCGTTATTGCGAGGTAGGCGGCCTGGCGGGGCTCGATGAGGAGTCGGGGCGCGGGCAGATCGTGCGCCTGGGCGGCGAGGACACCGCCGGCGTGCCCGATCGCATCGACATCGACTGCGCCGCCGCCACCGGCTCCGAGTTCGGCCGCGTAGGCATCCTGCGCCTGGATGATGGTGTGGAGTTCTATGCGAACATCAACCCGGGCGAATAACCTTGTTCCGCCGTTCTACCGAACGGCGGTCACGTTGACGCTGCGCAGCCCCGAAGCACCCCATCTTGTCGCTCAAACCGTCGCTCGCGTACAGAAGTACGCGTCGCTCCTCTTTCGCGCCAACCTGGGGCACTTCGAGACTGCTCGCTGTCGGTGCCAAAACATCGACGTTTCTTTTCTTCAAATTGATTCGAATTAGGCGCCGTATGGGTTGCGGTCGCGTTCGATGCGTTGGCGGATGTGGGCGTACTCGATAATCAGTAGCACCAGGAGTAGGGCCATGATGGCTAGGTAGCTCACCACAGCGCCCATCAGACCCAGCAGCTTAATCAGGATCACCGGCAGCACCACGCTTACGGCAAAGCAGATCAGGTAGATCTTGGTGACGTCTCCAGCGTGGCGCAGCACCGTGATGATGGCGTAGATAAAGTCGATTGCCGCGGTGACGCCGCCGGCGACAACCATTAGCAGCGCCAGCGTGCGGTAGCGCTCAAAGTTAAGGCCGTACATAAAGCTCATGATGGGGATGCCGGGGCCTGCCATAAATGCGGCGCACGCTCCGGTAATGACTACGATTAGTGCCATAACGGCAACAATAATCAGGTCAAAGCGGCGACGCTTACGCGGATTCGCCCAAATGCTCGACAGACGCAGGAGCTGCGGTTTATAGATAAATTCAATGCTCAATAAAATAGCCTGCGCCGGAAAGAATAGGGCATTAAAGTACAACTGATACTTGTAGGCCAGCGTGCCTTCCATCACGAACTTGGGCCTGCTCTCGATAAGGTTGAACAGGAACAGCGCACCAAAGAGCGGGGCGCACTGGACAAACAGGTAGCCGACCTCGCGCAGGCTCACGCGGCGCGATTTTTCAGTTTCGAGCAGGGCGAGCGGGGCGGTGACCAGCACGAGCGAGGCGATGGCGGCGACGCCCATGGCCATGGCCGCGATGGGCATGCTGCGCGTAAGGAACAGCGCCACGCTAAAGACCACGATGACGCCGATGGAACGCAGCGTTTGGCTCATGCCGGCCAAATAGAGCTTGTCGGCCTGCTGCAGGCGGCCCTCGTACACGTCCGCCACGCCGTCGATTACCTTATAGAGGTAGACGCCCAGGCCGATCGTGGCCATCTGCGCATCGTAGCCGCGGGCGCTGCTGTACATGAGGCCGCAGCCTAGGGCGAGCGCTCCGCAGAGCCAGCGGTTGAGCTGGTAGGAGGCAAAGGACGTCTTTTCGTCGATGTCCGAGACCTGAAAATTACGCGCGCCGTAGTTGCACGCGATCATGATGAGCGTGCCGGTGACAAAGGCGATGGAGAACTTGCCGGCTTCCTCGGCGCCCACAAGCTGCGTGGACACGATGGTGAGCAACGGAAACGCCATGCCCCACACGGCGGTGCCCAGGGTATTCCAAAGGTAGTCGAGACGGGTGGCGTGATCTTCGTACTCGGCTTCTTGCGTGGAGAAGCCGCCGCCGTAGACAGCGCCGAGCAGGCGGTTCCACCATGCGTTAACCATGCGGTGGATGGGGCCGGGTTGGCGATCGCGCTCGCGGCGACGGCGTGTGGCCTGGCTGCTGTCGGGACCGCCGGCGTTACGCTGGCTTAGCTCTTGGATTCGTGCGAGCTCCTCGGCGGTGTGCGATGCGGGGAACAGGCCGTTCTCGATGCGTCCGCCCTGGGCCTTTGCGGTACCGCTGCTCGTTGCGGCGGGGTCGGCGACGCCATTACGGCGGGCGATGGTGCGGCGGATGCTATCGAGGGGCGTGATGCTCAAGGCGATTCCTTTCTATTGCTGCGCTCTAGTATAGCCGCGGTGGTATCGACTCGTGTTTTTGACCAGGTTGTTCAATATATTCGGCGGTGCCATTCAGTAGTCGGCACTTTAGGAACGTCCCTAAGTGCCGGCATCTGGGGACACTCCTTGAATGTTGCCTGTTCAAGAGTGTCCCCAACGACTAGTCGTTTAAGAACGTCCCCAATGACTAGGCCGCTTGCGTGCGATTTTTGACCGTTGGGCGGGCGCTTCGCCCTTGCCGCAAAAACGTTTTTGCATATCGGGTACAACGGGCTTTACGTGAGTAAAGTGCGCGCCGCGTCCACGTGTCGCGTTTTTAAAGGAGGCCCCATGCCTGGTGTTACCCCTGCAGAAGTTCTATCCAACTTTGGCATTACGCTGGTCGAAGATCCCGCCGAGAACCAGCCCCGCCTGCTGGTCGACCTGCCGGCAGCCGAGCTCGTCGAGCATGCGATTCGCCGCGAAGAGGGCCGTATGGCCTCCAACGGCGCACTCGTGATCGAGACGGGGGAGCGTACCGGACGTTCGCCCAACGACCGCTTTATCGTTGACACCCCCGATGTCCACGACAAGATTGCCTGGGGCGCCGTCAACCGCCCGCTGTCCGTCGAAAGCTACGAGGTCATCAAAGCCGGCATCGTCGACTATCTCAACGAGCGCGATGTGTTCGTCACCCGCGGCATGGCCGGCGCCGACCGCAACCACACGCGCCGTCTGCTTGTCGCCTGCGAGCGTGCCAGCCAGGCGCTCTTCATTAAGCAGATGCTCGCCCGCCCGCTCGCCCGCGAAATCGCGCGCACTGGCGAGCCGGATTTCTGCGTGCTCGCCGCGCCGGGCTACCAGTGCGATCCCGCCATCAAGGGCCTCAACTCCAGCGCCGCCGTGGTCATCAACTTCCAGGAGCGAGTGATTCTGGTCGCCGGCACCGGCTACTCCGGTGAGATCAAAAAGTCGATCTTCAGCGTCATGAACTACCTGCTGCCCGTCGAGGACGACGTGCTGCCCATGCACTGCTCGGCCAGCATGGATCCTGTCACGCACGAGACTGCCGTGTTCTTTGGCCTGTCCGGCACCGGCAAGACCACGCTTTCGGCCAATCCCACGCGCCTGCTGATCGGCGACGACGAGCACGGTTGGTCCGACATGGGCATCTTCAACATCGAGGGTGGCTGCTACGCCAAATGCGAGGGCCTGGACGCCTTCCACGAGCCCGAGATCTTCAACGCTGTCCGCTTTGGCGCGATCTGCGAAAACGTGGTGCTCGACGAGAACCGCAAGCCCAACTACGACGACATCTCGATCACGCACAACACGCGCGTGGCATACCCTGTGGAGCACATTCCCAACGCGTGGACCAAGGGCATGGGCACCACTCCAAGCGTCGTGCTGTTCCTGACCTGCGACGCCTTTGGCGTGTTGCCGCCCATCTCACGCCTGACGGCCGATGCCGCCATGTACCACTTCGTGACGGGCTTTACGGCCAAGATCCCCGGCACCGAGGTCGGCGTCACCGAGCCCACGCCCACGTTCTCTTCGCTGTTTGGCGAGCCGTTTATGCCGCTCGACCCCATGGTCTATGCCAAGATGCTCGGTGAGCGCATCGCCGACGGCCGCACGCGTGTGTACCTGGTCAACACCGGCTGGATCGGCGGCGGTTATGGCGTGGGCCATCGCATCGAGCTTGCCTACACGCGCGCCCTGGTGGCCCGTGCCCTCGACGGTACCATCGAGGACAGCGAGTTCGTGCATGACGATATCTTTAACGTCGACATTCCCACCACGTGCCACGGTGTGCCCGACGGCATTCTGGTGCCGCGCCAGTACTGGCAGAGCACCGCTCGCTACGACGAGGCAGCGCACAACCTGGCCGTGATGTTCGAGGAGAACTTCGAGAAGAAGTACTCGCACCTGCCCGAGTCCGTCAAGGCCGCCGGCCCGCACGCCCAGGTGCCCGCTGAGGCCCGTCATCGCGGCCGCGGCCTGCTGGGGCTCCGCCACTAGCGTCGCCTCAGGCCCAAAACCACCACAAAGGGGACGGGCGCCTTTGTGGTGGTTTTACTCACGCGAATGACTCGGGTTACAATACGCCTGACATATCGCCCCCTTCTCCGGATGGGGGCAGCGTAAGCGCTCTTGTGGCGGCACCGTAGGACTTTGAAGGTGGCCGCTGTGAGGGCGCTTTTTGTTTAGGCGTCCGGACTCGGGCGTCCGCTATGAAGGGAGAACATATGAAGAGTTTCGTTGCCGAGGATTCGTTTTGGGAGCTGTTTCCGCAGGCGGCTATCGGCGTCGTGGTCGTAAAGGGCATGAAGCCCGCGGCTCAGATTCCCCAGGAGGACGTGGATGCAATCGCCGCGCTGCTTGACCGCGCCAACATCGATGCGGAGCGCCATCTGACCAGCGATACCATCAGCGAGAACGCGCCGGTCAAGGCATGGCGCGAGGCCTATCGCCTGTTCAAGACCAAGAAGGGCGCGCGTTGCTCAGTTGAGAACCTGCTCAAGCGCGTGCTCAAAGGCAAGCCGGTCGGCCACATCACGCCGGCGGTGGATATCTACAACACGATTTCGTTGACTTATGCGCTGCCCGTTGGCGGTGAGGATTTGCATGCTATTGAGGGCAATCTGCGCCTGACGGTGACCGACGGCGGCGACGCGTTCTTGCCACTTGGCGAGGAGGCGGATGATCCGACGCTGCCCGACGAGCTTGCCTATATCGACGATGCAGGCGCCGTGTGCCGCTGCTGGAACTGGCGCGATGGCGTTCGCACGGCGCTGTCCGACGATTCGGCCGATGCGTTCCTGGCGATTGAGTGCGTAGAGCCCGAGCGCATGGGGGATTGCCAGGCTGCGATCGATCGCCTCGCTGAGCTGCTCGAGCGGTATTTGGGAGCGACGGTTGTCGTTAAGACGCTTGTGACCCGCGACAATCCTTGCGTGGAGTTGTAGCAACGCCTAAAACTTATTGAGGTTCAAACCACCACAAAGGTGCCTGTCCCCTTTGTGGTGGTTTTTATGTTGATGGGTTAACAAATCGGATATTTGGGTACGGGTGTTGCCTTGTGCGGCTAAGATGTTTACCCGTTAGCATCATGTAAGCGAAAGGCGGTCGTCACCATGCAGCAGAACGACGAGACACGTTTTGAGGACTTTGTCGGACTGATCAGCGGCCTCTACAAGGAGATTCAGCGCATCAAGACGTCCGAAGGCGCAAGGCTCGGCCTTAAGGGCTCCGATGTCATGTGCCTGTACTATCTTGAGCGCAGCAAGGACGGCCTGACTGGCGCCGACCTCGCCCGCATGGCCGGCGTTACCCGTGCCGCCGTTTCGCGCACACTGGCTCATCTGGAGGAGGGCGGCTACGTCGAGGTTGACGACTCGGGTGATGCGGCCGTCAAGTACCGTGCTCCGGTGCGCCTGACTGCTCTGGGCGGCGAGAGCATGAGCGAGGCCGATCGCATCATTCGCGATGTGCTCGATACCACCGGCAAGGCCATGGGCGTGGAGCAGCGCGAGCAGATGTATGCGTCGCTGCGCACGATCCTCAGCACCCTGCGCGAGATTTAGAGCCGCGCTGGCACTATCTTTCAGCCAACAACTGCATCGTCCCGTTTGAGCGCGCACGCCGCGCCGGGACATTGTTGTCAAAATTCCCTGCGCGAGACCTGCGCAAGAAAGGATTCGCTATGTCCGTCCGCATTATTACCGATTCCGCGAGCGATATGTCTCCGGCGGAGCACCCCGCTCTGCGTGTTCTGCCGCTGTCCGTCACCTTTGGCACCGATGTGTACATGGATGGCGTCGACATCGATCACCAACGCTTTTACGAGATGCTCGTGGAGCGTGATGAGCTGCCCAAGACCGGTCAGGTCAACCCGTACGCCTTTTCGCAGGCGATTGCCGAGGTTCGTGAGGCCGGCGACGAGGCGGTGATTATTACCGTGGGTGCCAAGCTTTCGGGCACCAACCAGAGTGCTCGCACCGCACTTGCCGAGGCGCCGGGCAGCGACGTGTATGTGGTGGATAGCAACAACGTCACCCTGGGCGAGCGCGTGCTGGTCGAGTATGCGCTGCGCTTGGTGGACGAGGGCCAGGGCGCGGCTCAGGTTGCGGCGGCTGTCGAGGCCGTTCGCGACCGCGTGGTGGTCATCGGTTTGCTTGAGACGCTGGAGTACCTGGTGCGCGGAGGCCGCTTGTCTGCTGCGGCCGGCGCCGTGGGTACGCTACTCAACGTGAAGCCTGTTGTGGCCGCCGAGGATGGCCTGATCGTGCAACTGGGTAAGGCGCGCGGTTCCAAGAACGGTCGTAACCTGCTCAACCAGAAGGTCGAAAAGGCGGGCGGCATCGACTTTTCCATGCCGCTGGCGCTCGGCTATACGGGCCTTTCGGATGCAGTGCTCAAGAAGTATATCGAGGACAGTGCGGCGCTGTGGGCTGGCCATGCCGAGAGCGAGCTGCCCATCCACACCATTGGCGCCACTATCGGCACCCACGTGGGCCCCGGCGCCGTAGCCGTAGCCTTCTTCCGCCCCGCCAACTAGCTTTCCGGTCAAAACCACCACAAAGGTGCCTGTCCCCTTTTTGGTGGTTTATGCTGGTTTGGGTTGAAGGGAGCGAGCAATGGCGTCTGAGGGCTTTTTTGAGCGGGTGTACGAGGTGGTCGAGCAGATCCCCGAAGGGATGGTCGCCACGTACGGCCAGGTGGCGCTGCTTGCCGGTCGTCCACGAAGTGCGCGGTACGTGGGGTATGCCCTGCATAGCAATCCGCGCCCTGGTCAGATTCCCTGCCATCGTGTGGTGTTTGCCGATGGCCGCATTTGCGAGGGCTTTGCTTTTGGCGGTCCCGATGCTCAGCGCGAACTTATGCTGGGGGAGGGCGTGACGTTTAAGGACGACATGCACGTCGACTTGGCCGTCTGTCGCTGGCCAGCAGGGCTCTAGCGGCTCCGCCGTGGCCAAAACCACCACAAAGGTGCCTGTCCCCTTTGTGGTGGTTTTAGTTTACCTGAGCTAACTTATGGAGAAGTTATGGCGGCGCTAATTTCCGCCTGAAAGTAAACCACGGTGAACTATATTGGTTTCAGCAACGGAGCAGGCATTAGGCGATGAAAAAGCCTGCCCTGTTGAGTTTGATTCGCGTTCCTCCCCTCTGTGCGATTCAACGGTGTACTTCGGGAACAGGCCCGCTGGCAACTAACTGCCAGCGGGCCTGTTCCTGTTTGTCGGGGGAGTGCGATGGACGGAGCCGAACCGGTCGGGTAACAAAAAAGCGGACGCCGTAGCGCCCGCCCTAAAGCAATCGAAAGCTCAAGCCAGCAGATCGGTTTAGTACACCATGCCCATGGCGTCCTGAACCTCGGCCAGGGTCTGCTCGGCGATCTCGTTGGCGCGGCGATTGCCCTCATGCAGCACGTCCTTCACGTAATCCAGGTCGTTCTCGTAGCGCTGGCGACGCTCGCGGATCGGGGCGAAGTACTCGTTGACGGCCTCGGTCACGTACTTCTTGAGCTGGCCGGAGCCGCCCATGCCGATCTCCTCGGCAATCTCGACCTCGGAACGACCGGTGCAGATGGCGGCCGTCGAAAGCAGGCCGGACACGCCGGGGCGGTTCTCGGGATCAAACGTGATCATGCGCTCGGAGTCGGTTTGGCTCTTCTTGATGCGCTTGGCCGTCTCCTCGGCGGTCATCGAGATGTTGATGGCGTTGCCGTAGCTCTTGCTCATCTTGCGACCGTCAAGGCCGGGCAGCAGCGGGGTCTCGGACAGCAGCGCTTCGACCTCGGGAAATACCTTGCCGTAGCGGTTGTTAAAGCGGCGTGCGATGGTACGGGTGAGCTCGATGTGCGGCAGCTGGTCGCGGCCGACGGGAACCACGTTGCCCTTGCAGAACAGGATGTCGCAGGCCTGGTGCACCGGATAGGTGAGCAGAAGGCCGGTGAGCTCGTGGCCCGAGGCCTCCATCTCGGCCTTAACCGTGGGGTTGCGCGCCAGCTCGGCCTCGGAGACCAGCGACAGGAACGGCAGCATGAGCTGGTTGGCGGCGGGTACGGCGGAGTGCGCGTAGATCATGGTCTTGTCGGGGTCGATACCGCAGGCAAGGTAGTCCATGACCATGTTGTACACGTTGTCCTGGATATGCTCGGTGGTGTCGCGGTCGGTGATGACCTGGTAGTCGGCGATGAGCACGTTGGTCTTGGCGCCCATGTTCTGCAATTCAACACGTCCCTTGAGGGTGCCGAAGTAGTGACCCAGGTGCAAGCGTCCGGTCGGGCGGTCGCCGGTGAGCATGGTGAACTTCTCGGGCGTCTTTGCCAGGCCCTCGCGAATGGCGTTGCTCTTTTGCAGCGCGACTTCGTAGCTGTTCTCGTTTGGCATGATTGCTCCTTACGTATGCGTATTGGTCAAGATGATAACGCGTTTATTGAAGGGGGTGAGGCGTAAGCAGGAGAGGGGCGAGAAAGGGCGACTTGCGCGATGGGTACAGAGCTGTGCGACGGGTGCGGCGTGGCTGCGCTTGGCCAGCGGCACCTGGGCGCATCCTCGGCAGCTTACCCTAGCGCCTGTGGTGGCGCTCTTCCCTACGTTCCTCGGCTGCCTGCTCCTCCTGCTTAAAGGCGGGGTCGTCGGGGGTTACCAGCTCGTCTTCGTGCGTCCGCTTGTTGTAATGGTGGCGCAGGACGGGCTCAAACAGGTGCAGATGCTTGGCGAAGGCAGCCGAGCCAATGGCGAGCACGACAAAGATGAGCACGCGCGTGGGCACCTCGACCTGATTGATCGCGGCGGCGCCGGCCGAAAGCATGATGCACCAGGCGTAGATGAGCAGCACGGCCTGCTTCTGGTTGTAACCCTCTTGGATCAGGCGGTGGTGGATGTGGCCCTTGTCGGCCTGTCCGATGCTAATGTGGGCGCGCTTGCGGCGCACGATGGCGCTGAACGTGTCGATGATGGGCACGCCGGCTACGATGAGCGGGATGATGAGTGAGGTGAGCGCGGCGGTGCGGCTCACGTTGAGCAGCGAGATGGAGCCCAAAGCGAAACCCAACAGCAGCGACCCCGAGTCGCCCAAGAAGATGCTCGCGGGGTTGAAGTTGTAATGCAGAAAAGCCACGCACGAGCCAAAGAGCGCGATGGAGAGCGCGGCGGCGTCGATACGGCCCGAAAGCATGGCCATCGTGAACATGGTGAACGATGCGATGCCGCAAATGCCCGTGGCCAGGCCGTCGAGGCCGTCGATGAGGTTGATGATGTTGGTGAACGCCACCAGGTAGATCACGGTGATGGGGTAGGCGAGCCAGCCGAGCACGATCTCGCCAGGGGCAAACGGGTTGACGATGACGCCGATTTTAAGGCCGCCCACGCAGGCGATAAGCGCGGCGAGCACCTGACCGGCCAATTTTTGCTTGGGCTTGAGTTGGAAGACATCATCGATCGCGCCGGTCGCAAAGATCACGGTAAAGGAGAGTGCCAGCACGGGGTAGCTGATGTGCAGGCGCGGGTGCGGCACCAAAACGGGCGGCCAGCCCAGGTACCAGGTGCCCAGGATCTGCACGATGCAGGCGACGACGAGGCCCAAAAAGACCGCGGTGCCGCCCATGCGCGGGATGGGCTTAGTGTTGATACGGCGCTTGGAGGGATAGTCGACGGCGTCGAGCTTAATTGCCAGGCGCTTGACCAGGGGCACCGTGAGAAAGGTCGTGATAAAGGCAGCGGCCGCCACGCATAAGTACGGTATGAAGCTCGGGGATGAAGCCATGAATCGAAAACCGCCAAGCGTCGAAGGAAAAGGTCAAAGGGCGCTACGCGCAAAAGGGCATAGCTGACCCATGATACTCGACCGAGGGGGCGCGGGGGTTTGCGCCGTGCGATTATCACGCGCTTACCAGATATTGGGATGTTGGCGGAGGTTCTGCCGAGTGCCGTTGTTGGGTGTCATACGGGATCTGCGATGGCAATTCTTGGCAAAATCGGCAAAAGAAAACCACCCCCCACGTTACGAAAATGAACCCACCTAAAACAGGTGGGTGCCCTCATCGACCGTTCCAGCGTCCTTAACAACGAAGGATACCTGTACTAAGTACGACTGTGTGGGCTCCCTAAATAAACGCGACGGTTCACCCAGTTGCTCCGCGGGGGGCGGAATACCTATATCATAAAGCGGCGCTTTGTTGATTCCAGTCTTGACATTACAAAATTCGTGTCGGACGATTACGGCGCCTTGGGCTTGGAGCCGTCTGTGCGGTCCGGGCCTTTGCGTTTGAGCTGCTGAATCGTTGTTTTGGAGCATGTTTTTATGCCGACGTCGTTGACCGAACTTTTTTCGCCCGCCTGCCATTTGTGTCCACGCCGTTGCGGCGCGGCACGCGACGAGGGCGCGCGTGGCGTGTGCGGCGCAGACGACACGCTTAAGGTTGCCCGCGCGGCGCTCCATATGTGGGAGGAGCCGCCTATCTCGGGCGAGGCCGGCTCGGGCACGATTTTCTTTAGTGGCTGTTCGCTCAAATGCGTCTACTGCCAAAACCACGAGATCTCGACGGGCAATTTTGGGCTTGAGATTTCGCCCGAGCGCCTGGTCGAGATTATGTTGGAGCTGCAGGACCAGGGCGCCAACAACATTAACCTGGTGACTGTGACGCATTATGCTCACCTGCTGCCGGCCGCGATTGCCGCAGCGCGGGAGCGCGGGCTGGACATCCCGATCGTCTACAACACGAGCGGCTATGAGAGGGCGAGTGCCGTGGCTGCCCTGGGTGACCTGGTTGATTTGTGGCTCACCGACTTTAAATATGCCGATGCCGGGCTTGCGCAGTCGCTTTCTCATATTAAGGATTACCCGCGCGTGGCCGTGTCGGGCCTGGCACAGATGGCGCGCGAGATCGAGCGCCGCGGGGGAGAGCTGGTGGACGACGATGGGCTCATGAAGCGCGGTATGATCGTGCGTCACTTGGTGCTGCCGGGTCATGCTGACGATTCGTGCCGCGTGCTGGACCTGGTGTGGCAGACGGTGGGCGACGTGCCGATTTCGGTCATGAACCAGTACACGCCCAATGCACTCATGCGCGAGCAAGGCGGCGAGTTGGCACGTGCCGTGACGCGCGAGGAGTACGAGCAGGTGCTCGACCATGCCGACGACCTGGGCTTTACGACGATGTTCTGGCAAGAGGGTGGAGCGGTAGACGAGAGCTTTACCCCGGCGTTCGACACCACCGGCGTCCTTACCAGTGCAAAGTAGTCGTTTGCCGATGATATTTCTGGGGCGGGGATTAAAAAATCATCGGGAGGATCGCTTGCTCGAAAAGTAGTCAAAAAAGCCCCGTCCCAAAAAGACTGGGTATTGGGCGTTGACAGTTGGCGAGCCGTAGGTAAAATATCAACTTGTCCTGGGGACGTAGCTCAGTTGGGAGAGCGCTGCCGTCGCATGGCAGAGGCCGAGGGTTCGACTCCCTTCGTCTCCACCCTTGGATTTGATAAGCCGCTGACATTGTGTCGGCGGCTTTTTTTAAAAAGAAAGGGCTGTACCATGGCCGAGCTTGAGTCCCAACCACTGTCTGCCGAGGAGCGCGCCGAGTTGGAAGAGCTCCGCGCCGAGAAGGCTCGTCGCGAGGCCCAGGAAGAGGCGCGCCGCGAGCGTGAGGAGCTGGCCGCCTTGCGTGCCGAGCGCAAGAAGGCCGAGGAGGCCGCTGCGAAGGTCGCATCCGAGCCTGCACCCGCGCCCAAGCCCGCCGCCGCGAAGCCCGCGCCTGCGCCCAAGCCCGCCGCACCCAAACCTCAGCCCAAAAAAGCCGCTCGCCCCAAGCCCGTCGAGCCCAAACCGAGCCGCGACGAGATGACCTTTGCCCAGCGCATGGTCACCTCCAAGGAGCCTACGGGCGAGAATGAGATTCCCGGCATGGCTCCGGCTCAAAAAATCATCATCGTGCTCGCCCTCATCGCGTTTATCGTCTTTATGGCCTACACAATCACGGGCAGCATGGGCCTGCACTAACCTGTTCGCGCCGGGCTCCATGCCCGCACGTCCGCCTCGCCCAACCCTCAGCCTCTGCACAACACATCCGAAAGGTCGCCCCATGGCTTTGACCGACATCTCGCATCCCACCGACATTGCAATGCTCACCGATCTGTACGAGCTCACTATGGCCCAGGGCCTGTGGGAGAGCGGCAAGGCTAATGAGCAGGGTTGTTTTACCGCGTTTTACCGCGACCATCCCTTCGGCAGCGCGTATGCCGTCATGTGCGGCACCGCCGAGCTGCCCGAGCTGGTCGAGAACCTGCGCTTTACGCCCGAGGACATCGACTATCTAGCTTCGCTCCAGGCTCCGGCCGGCGGCGCGATGTTTAAGCCTGCATTCCTCGACTACCTGCGCAACTTCCGTGCGCACGTGAACATTGACGCCGTGCCCGAGGGCGAGCTCGTGTTTCCGCGCGAGCCCATGGTGCGCGTCACCGGCCCGTCGTTGGAGTGTCAGCTGCTCGAGACCGCGCTGCTCAACATCGTCGGCTTCCAGACGCTTGTTGCCACCAAGACGGCGCGCGTGGTACTGGCCGCCGATGGTCGCCCCGTTGCCGAGTTCGGCTTGCGTCGCGCCCAGGGTCCCGATGGCGGTCTGGCCGTCGCCCGCGCAAGCTATGTGGCCGGCTGCTCCTCTACGTCCAATGTGCTCGCCGGTCGCCGCTACGGTATTCCCGTCTTTGGCACGCATGCGCACAGCTGGGTCATGAGCTTCGATTCTGAGCTCGAGGCCTTCCGTGCCTTTGCCAAGTCGAGCCCTAAGAACTGCACGCTGCTCATCGACACCTACGATGTGCGTGAGGGCTGCGAGCATGCCATTACGGTTGCCAAGGAGATGGAGGCGGTGGGCGAGCGTCTGTCGGCTATTCGCATTGACTCGGGCGACCTCGCCAAGCTCTCCAAGTATGTTCGTGGCCGTTTTGATGCCGAGGGCCTGCCCTATGTGGGGATCTCGGTTTCTAACGATTTGGATGAGTACACGATTCAGTCGCTGCTCGACCAGGGCGCGCCCATCGACAGCTTTGGCGTGGGTACCAAGCTTGCGACCTGCTATGACCAGCCGGCGCTGGGCGGCGTGTACAAGCTTTCCGCCCGCCGTGCGAGCGAGGCAGATCCATGGACGCCGGTGGTCAAGCTCTCTGAGCAGCCCTACAAGCGCACGATCCCGGGTGTGCAACGCGTGCGCCGTTATTACGACGGCTTTGGCGGCCCGGTCTGCGACATGATCTACGACGAGGACCATCTGGCGGGGGAGGGTGCCGCGCGCGGCAATACCCTCGTGGCCGTGAATGATGCCGCCCTGGTGACCGACGTGTCCGAACTTGAGTATCGCGAGCTGCTGGTGCCGATCGTGCGCGATGGCAGCGCGGTGGCTCCGCGTGAGAGCATCCAGGACGCGCGCGAGCGCTGTGCTTGGGCACTCGATCATCTGGACGCAGCTTTCAAGCGCTTCCTGTACCCGCAGACCTATGTGGTGGGCATGGAACAGGGCCTGGCTCAGGTGCGCGACGAGCTCGTGCGCAAGAACATGGCCGCGGCTTCGGCCTTCCCCTGGGCAAAATAATCCGAAGGGGACGGAGGAACACGGATTATTTTCTCGCTCGCCCGTTCGCCCGTTCGCTGAACAGTTGATTGGTTTAACGTATGACGACTTCTTATAAAACGATGGTGGTAAAGATCGGTTCGTCTACGGTGGTGGGCGCCGACGGCAAGGTCAACCGCGCCTTTATCGGCGGGCTTGCCGATCAGGCCGCAGCGCTGCGCGAGCTTGGCTGGCGCCTGGTCGTGGTGAGCTCGGGCGCCATTGCCTGCGGCTATCCCGTGCTGGGCTTCGACCGTAAGCCGGTCGGCGACCTGCCGAGCCTGCAGGCCTGCGCCTCGGCTGGTCAGTGCATCATCTCGTCGGTCTATGACGAGGAGTTCCATGCGCGCGACCTGCTCACCTCGCTCGTGCTGCTCACGCGCCACGACACGGCGCGCCGCACGTCCTACCTGCACGCGCGCGACGCCCTGCTGCGCCTTGTGGAGCTGGGTGTGGTGCCGGTCGTCAACGAGAACGATACCGTCACCGTCGATGAGATCAAGTTTGGCGACAACGACACGCTGGCGGCGCTTGTGAGCTGCCTGGTTTCCGCCGATCTGTGCGTGACGCTCTCGGACATCGATGGCCTCTACACCGCCAATCCGCATGAGGATCCGACGGCCGAGTTTATCCCGGTCGTGCATAAGATCGATGCCAAGATTATCGCCTCGGCGGGCGATTCTTCCACATCGGTGGGTACGGGCGGCATGATCACCAAGATTCGCGCGAGCCGCATTCTCATGACGGCGGGCATTCAAAGCGTGATTTGCTCGGGCGAGGAGCCCGATGCGCTCGTGCGTCTGGCCCGCGGCGAGAGCGTGGGTACGCTGTTCGATCCGCCGGCGGAGCGCCTGGACATTGCGCCGCGCAAGTTGTGGATTGCACTGGGCGACAAGGCGCACGGCTCGGTGACGGTCGATGACGGCGCCGCGAAGGCGCTGGTCAGCCGCGGATCGTCGCTGCTCGCGGTGGGTATTCGCGAGGTCGATGGCCAGTTTGCCGAGGGCGATGTGCTCGACGTGTGCGACCCGAGCGGCATGGTTGTCGCCCGTGGTATCGCCGAGGCCGATTCGGACGTGCTGGAGCTTGCAGCCGGCCGCCGCCAGGACCAGATTGCCAGCAACCGCCTGCTCGCAGACCTGGCCGAGAAGCCCGCGATCCATAGGGACAACTTGATAGTGTTTGCATAAGGAGAGGCAGCGCTGCGGCTCGTTTTGCCAGCAGTGCTGCCTCTCCTTTTCCGGCACTTGGGGACGTTCCTTTTGTGCCGGCAGACGGGGACACTCCTTTGCTAGAAGATCTGGCGCAGGTTTCCGCGGTTGAGGGCTTCGTCGAAGAGGTGCTTGAACACCACGCTGCCGTGCAGGCCATCGTGTTCAAACTCGTTCGTCACCCAGGCATGCGAGTTGCCCACGCGGCTGAGCGTATCGAGCTGCAGGCCCGAGTCCACGTACATGTCATCGAAGTACACCGCGGCCTGGAGCGGCACCTCGTTGCAGGCCAGGCGCTGCGGGTCGTAGATCTTGTCCCAGCTGGTGTCCTCCATCAGCAGATCCATCGCGGGCTTGAAGGGCTTAAGTTCGGGCATCTGCTCAAACATCCACGGGAACATGGCCTCGCCGGTAAACATGAGCGGGCGCGCGAGTGTGTCGAACTCGGTACGATGGGCTTTCTCTTCTGCCGCGGCCCAGCGAATGGGCATGGTGTCGCCGTCGGCGTAGATGAACTCCTGAAGCGTCCAGTACAGCGGATTCGCGCGCGTGTTGGTGCGCTCGAAGGCGCACATCAAAAAGCTATCGGATACTGAGGCACCGCAGCTCAGCGTGCCGTCGCCGTCAACAAAAGCGTGGTCGATAATCCAATGCATGCGCTCAAAGCTCGGCTTCATGCCAAAGTCGCTGCCCATAAGCTGCAGGCGCTCCACCGTCATCGGCGAGCCGTCGGGTAGCACAGGCTTCTGCTCCTCAAGCGCATCGGCCAGCGCCGCCACGCGCTCGACGTCGGCGGGGTAGCGGTCGTAATACTGCTGCGTCTTGGCGGCCATGCGCGGGAAGGTGTGCGCGTAGACCTCGCTGGCGCTCGCCGGGACGTGGGGGATGCCACCGCAGGTAAAGCTCGCCGCCACGCCCTCGGGGAAGAGCGACAGGTAGCTCAGCGTCAAAAAGCCGCCGTAGCTCTGCCCCAGTGTGACCCAGGGCTTGCCGCCAAAGCCCACCAGGCGCAGGTACTCAAAATCGCGCACGATGGAGCTGGCAAGATGGCGCTTGAGGAAATCCGCCTGCGAGCGTGCTGTATCGGCGCCGGCGGCCGTTGCGCGATCACCCAGTGCCTTGATCGTGCGTCCGTCCACGCAGCTACTGCGTCCGGTGCCGCGCTGGTCGGGAAGGACCACGCGGAAGTGCTTGACGGCCTCCTCGATCCAGCCGTCGCTTGTGGGAGACAGCGGACGCGGGCTCTCGCCGCCGGGGCCGCCCTGCAAAAACAGGAGCAGTGGCAGATCGTCGTTGATGCGGTCGGGCGCGCAAACCACACGGTAGAAGAGCTTGATGCTCTCGGGCGCGCCGGCGATGGGCGCCGGCATAGCGCCGCGGCGCATGGTGCTGCCGACGGCCAGGAGCATCGGCTCCAGGCCGCGCCAGTCAAGGGGGACGTCGATGCTGTGGTCCTCGACGTAAAGGCCGGGGACGTGGTACGAAGTGATGAGGGCCATGTGAGTCTTCCGTTCGTTGCGGTGTTTCGGGTTGACCAATTCTACCGCCGCGGGCGAGGCCATGCGCAAATCGGCTACCATGGTTGCAAACTTCTAGGAGAAAGGGCCGCCCATGTCGGTCGATATAGCCACGTATGTCCTCGATCTTGCCGTTGCCGCCAAGGCAGTGTCGGTCTCGCTTGCCACGGCGAGCGATGAACAGCGCCAGGAGGCCGTGCGCGCCATGGCCGCAGCACTACGCAACGGTGTCGACTCCATCGTCGCCGCCAACGAGCTCGATATGTCCGCCGCGCGCGATGCGGGTACCTCGGCGGGACTCCTCGACCGTCTGCTGCTGACGCCTGAGCGCGTCGAGGGCATGGCCGCCGGCCTGGAAAAGCTCGCCGAGCTGCCCGATCCCGTGGGCCGCGTGCTCGACCACCGCGTGCTTGCAAGTGGCGTGGACCTGACCCGTGTGAGTGTGCCGCTGGGCCTGGTCGCTATGGTCTACGAGGCGCGCCCCAACGTGACGGCCGACGCCGCAGGCATCTGCATCCGTACCGGCAACGCCTGCATTCTGCGCGGCGGCTCGCTGGCCTATCACTCGTGTGCCATGATTTCTGAGCTGCTGGCCGATGCGCTCGAGGCCAAGGGCTTCCCGCGCGAGGCCGTGTCGATGATCGAGTCCACCGACCGCGAGGCCACTGGCGAGCTCATGAAGCTCCGCGGTATTGTCGACGTACTCATTCCGCGCGGCGGTGCAGGCCTGATCCAGCGCTGCGTGCGCGAGTCGCTTGTGCCGGTGATCGAGACGGGCACGGGCAACTGTCACATCTACGTGCATGAGTCCGCCGACTTTGATAAGGCGCTCAACATTATCGTTAATGCCAAGACCCAGCGTGTAGGCGTGTGCAATGCCGCCGAGTCGCTGCTGGTCGACCGTGCCGTGGCCGATGCGTTTTTGCCCGCGGTCGTGGCCGTGCTGCATGACCACGGCGTGCTCATTCACGGCGACGAGGCCACGTGCGCCGCATGCGCCGACGCCGGGCTTGCCGAGGGCGATGACTACGTTGCCGCGACTGAGGAGGACTGGGGTCGCGAGTATCTGGCGCTCGAGATGAGCGTGAAGGTCGTGGCGAACGAGGACGAGGCCATCGCGCACATCAACCGCTACGGCACGATGCACTCCGAGGCCATCGTTGCAGAGGACACGGATGCTTGCGAGCGCTTCCTGGATGCAGTCGATGCCTCAGCCGTGTATGCCAACGCCAGCACGCGCTTTACCGACGGCGGCGAGTTTGGCCTGGGCGCCGAGATTGGCATCTCGACCCAAAAGCTCCACGCCCGCGGCCCCTTTGCCGCCGAGGCCCTCACCACCTACAAATACAAGCTCCGCGGCACCGGCCAGGTTCGCCCCTAAACCTACCAAAAAGGGACAGGTTTATTTTGGCAGGTTTTATCTGCGGTTTTGCCGGGCGACACGTTTGCCCGGCTTTTTTCTCCGTATACCTTTTCTGCCTTTCGGCTTGAGCCACGGCGATATACGATAATGACACCGTGTCCTAGCACCGACTCACCTGGAGGTATTGCCATGTCCCAGATGCTTTCCGCCGGAATCACCCGCGACCGTGCGTTCGAACTGCTTAACGAGCACAACAAAGACCCGTTCCACATCACCCACGGCGAGACGGTCGAGGGCACCATGCGCTACTTTGCGCGCGAGTTCGACCCCGAGAACGAGGAGTTTTGGGGCATCGTCGGCCTGCTGCACGACTTGGATTGGGAGGAGCATGAGGACGACCCCGTGAACCACACC
Source organism: Collinsella aerofaciens (assembly GCF_015554145.1). Classification (GTDB taxonomy): domain Bacteria; phylum Actinomycetota; class Coriobacteriia; order Coriobacteriales; family Coriobacteriaceae; genus Collinsella; species Collinsella aerofaciens_AA. Next base: position 117,522 of record NZ_JADNHZ010000005.1, read on the forward strand.
ATCTATGCGGCCGAAATCCTCGAGGGCGAGGGCGCCTCCCCCGAACTCATTCGCGCCATTCAGACGCACACGTCCGATTTCAACACCTCGCTGCCCAAGCCCGAGCTGCAGATGGAGAAGATCCTGTTTGCCTGCGACGAGCTCACCGGCCTGATCGGCGCTGCCGTGATCATGCGTCCGAGCAAGAGCGTCATGGACTTTACGACTAAGTCGCTCAAGAAAAAGTTCAAGGACAAACGCTTTGCCGCCGGCTGCTCGCGCGACGTGATTTCGCAGGGCGCCGAGATGTTGGGCTGGGAGCTTCCCGAGCTCTTCGACCGCACCATCGCGGCCATGCAGTCCTTCGCGCCCGACCGCGACACCTTCCAGGCCTAACCTGCCAAAAAAGGGACAGGTTTATTTTGGTAGGTTTTATTTGGGTAAACGCTTCCGTTGGATGTTATTCAGCGGAAGCGTTTTCTGTTTGACATGGTGACGCTGGCGAATGGCGGCGCCTCGCGGCAGACAGCTGCGCTTCGCCGTATCCGTAACTCGGCAAACGCGACGCTACGACGCGTTCTTGATAATCCATGTTCCCAGTCCGGTCAGCAGCTGAATCTACTTAACCGTTAGCCCTTGTTTTCGAAGCGCGCCAGTCCTGCTTTTTGTGGATTCAGATGAATGTATCGAATTGCTTCGAGTAAATACACTTCCGACTTAATGGGCGAATCCCAAAACCGCTCCTGAAACACGTGTCCGATATGCCCCGTCCGCGCATTGTACCTGCCCGCATACGATACGGCTACCGCGTGCATCGCGTCGCTCTTGCGGTCTTCCGGATCGTCGATGAGCAGATGAATGTGGTTTCCCATAAGGCACCAAGCGACAAGCTCGATATTGTGTTTGGGGAGGATCGCATCGAGGATCTGAAGCATGGCGATTCGGTCCTCGGCATCGTCAAACAGCAATTGCCCTCCGTTTCCACGCAACGTGATGTGGAAATAACCGGTTGGTGACTTTGAACGAGGTTTTCTCGGCATGGCCCCTCCTTTAGCTTGGATGGGCTGAAGATACCTCATTCGGAGGCTTCGGTTGTCGAGATTCAGTTCACCGACTATAGCTGCTACCTGCCGAAATGTTATTGCGTTTTCAAATTGATGCTTTTTAATGGTAATTGAGCAAGACGGGCGCGCTTGTTGCGGATACGGGCGTTGGTTGCGTCGATCTGGACGGCCCTCGAGTGATGTCATCGCAAATGGGCTTCACACATTTCTACGGTGACAGAAAAACGGCCGGGCGCTCAAAATAAAACGGAGCTCCCGGCCGTTTACTGATTGTTTGTTGACGTTTGGCCAGATAAAACCTGCCAAAATAAACCTGTCCCTTTTTGGCAGGTTAGTTGAGGGCGGCTTGGGCTAGGCGGGCTTCGGCGTCCTCCTCGGTGACGCCCAGGGCCACAGCGAACTCCTCGATGGAGCGGCGCTTGGCTTCCTTGAGTACGCGCATGTAGTAAGAGCTGGGCTTTTTATCTGCTTCCTCGGCCTGGCGAATACGGTGCATCATGGTTTTTGCCACGCGGACCGTCTCGGGCGCACCCAGCTTGAGCTGCTGCTTAAAGTGCGTCTCCTCCAGCGAGCTGTTGCGCTCGGTAAAGGTGTCGCACTCCAGCTCGTCGTAGTGGCTCAGCAGGTGCTCGGCATCTTGCTGCGAGATGGCAGCGTGCAAACGGTCGGCCTGCGCCACGGGGTACATAAGGATCGTCTGCGCATGTCCCTGCTTGGTCTCGAGCAGCAGCATGGGCTGCGGTGTGTCGTCCCTAAAACCGACGACGGTGCAGACTCCCTGACCCGGATGAATGACGTGTTGACCGATTGAGAACATGCTACCTCCAACTTATACGAATTTGCGTATGTCTAGAATAACACGCTGACGTGCGCAAATCCTCGCTTTATGCAGGAAAAGCACACAACTCTGATAGGTAAGAGTATTCGATAAAAGACACAGCTCATTCACACCTTTATGCATTTTCAACGCGTGCATAATCTGCAGGCAGACCGGCATCTTTGAGTGACTCCATACAAGCTGTAGTCAATTTTGTGCATATGCAATTTCGATTGGCTTTACCCTGCGACAGTGCCCCTCGCTTGTGATAGAGTGCTACAAACTCTGGCTTTTGCCCTACGAGTGACCAAGAGCTCGGGGGCTTTAACACAAGGAGGATCTATGCCCGAGAAGATTGAAGAGCTGGTACGCGCTGCGCTTGCTGCGGCCCAGGAGGCCGGCGACCTTTCCGCATTTGAACTTGACGATTGCGCTATCGAGCGACCGGCTGACACTTCTCATGGCGAGTGGACCTCTACCATGGCCCTGAAGTCCGCCAAGCTGGCCCACTGCGCCCCGCGCAAGATCGCCGAGGCCATCGTTGCCCATATGCCCGAGGATCCCGCGATCGAGAAGGTTGAGATCGCAGGCCCCGGTTTCATCAACTTCTACCTCTCCGTTGCCGTCAAGAATGCCATCTTTGGCGAGGCTCGCGAGAAGGGCATGGACTTCGCTAAGTCCAACGTCGGTGGTGGCCTGAAGACCCAGGTCGAGTTCGTTTCCGCCAACCCCGTCGGCCCCATGCACATCGGCCACGGCCGCTGGGCCGCGCTGGGCGATTCGCTCTGCCGCGTTATGGACCACGCCGGCTATGAGATCCAGCGTGAGTTCTACATCAATGACCACGGCTCTCAGATGAACACCTTCGGCAACTCCATCAGCACGCGCTATATGCAGCTTGCCGACATCATCGCCAAGCAGGGCGTTGATATCGACGAGGCTCACAAGCTGCTGATCGCCGACCGTGACGCCTTTGTTGCCGACGAGAACGACGAGCACCCCGAGACCCATCCGTATCAGGACAACTTTGCCGAGACCTTGGGCAAGGACTCTTACGGCGGCGACTACATCATCGACGAGGCCGCCGAGTTCTGGCGCACCGACGGCGATAAGTGGGTCAACGCCGATCCTCAGGAGCGCATGGAGAGCTTCCGCGAGCGCGGCTATGTAAAGATGGTCGATAACATGCGCGACCTCTGCCACGCCGTCAACTGCGACTTCGATCGTTGGTACTCCGAGCGCTCGCTGTATGTGAAGGACACCGAGGGCGAGACCGCCGGCACCTCCGCCGTCGACCGCGCTTTTGAGAAGCTCGACAAGATGGGCTACCTCTACACCAAGGACGGCGCCCTGTGGTTCCGCTCCACCGATCTGGGCGACGACAAGGACCGCGTCCTGATCAAGTCCGACGGCGAGTACACCTACTTCGCCTCCGACGTCGCCTATCACTGGGATAAGTTCCAGCGCGTCGATCACGTCATCGACATCTGGGGCGCCGACCACCACGGTTACATCGAGCGCGTACGCTGCGTCTGCGACGCTCTGGGTTACCCCGGCAAGTTTGAGGTTCTGCTGGGCCAGCTCGTCAACCTGCTGCGTAACGGCAAGCCCGTCCGTATGTCCAAGCGCAAGGGCACCATGGTGACCCTGCAGGAGCTCGTCGACGAGGTCGGCTCCGATGCCGCTCGCTACACGCTCATCTCCAAGAGCTCCAACCAGATGGTCGACTTCGACATCGAGGCCGTTAAGAAGCGCGACAACTCCAACCCGGTCTATTACGTGCAGTATGCTCACGCCCGCGTGTGCTCCATCCTGCGCCGTGCCGCCGACGTTACCGCCGAGCAGGCCGACGAGATGGGCATGAAGGCCGTTGCCGCCAAGGCCATCGGTGAGAACGTCGATTACTCGCTGCTGACCGACCCGACCGAGCTCGCCCTTTCGCGCAAGCTCAACGAGCTCACCGACCTGATCGCCAGCTGTGCTCGCGACCGCGCTCCGTTCCGTCTGACCCACTTTGCCGAGGAGCTCGCCGGCGACTTCCACAGCTTCTACGCTGCCTGCCAGGTTCTGCCGAGCGAGGGCCGTCCCGTCGACCCCGAGCTTTCGCGCGCCCGTCTGGCAGCTTGCGACGCTGTCCGCGTGACGCTCGCCCTGGTGCTTACCCTCGTTGGCGTTTCCGCGCCCGAGCAGATGTAATCTGCGGGTCATTTGACCGTGTAGGTTTGGTTTAACTGAGCCCTATAAGCCCGATCTCCTACGGAGGTCGGGCTTTTTTCGCAAACGCCGACGTATTGATGAATTTGGAACTGCTGGAAATACGAAACTATGCCGGTTTACTACGATGAATTGAGGAATTCTAACCACGCCGGCTTTTTGCTAAAAAGTGCAAGGCATCTACCTGCGGTTTTAGTTCAACAAGTTTCGTGTGGTCGCGGTTGAGCGATTCATCGTAGTAAACCGCCATAGTTTTGGCGGAGGCAGTCAGATTTGTGGGTGGCAAACAAAGAGTGTCCCCAGTGACTAGTCGTTTAAGAACGTCCATTACAGTCGAAATTGTCAGCCCGGGACCGTCTCGGGCTACGATTGAGGCGCGCCCAGAACGGGCCGCCGACCGGGCGCCCGCGCACGGCCGAACGTCCCTGCCCCAGAGAGGGCCCGTTGGGTGCTGCCGGCGCGGGACGCGCCGCCCCCGACGGCTGATAGGAAAGTGCCGGGCAGGTGCCGCGGCTGGTAATGTGAGTGCCGAGGGGGAGGCCATCCGGTCGAACGACTACCGGAAGGATACCACCGTGAAAGCGACATCCACCAGGCCCGCGGCCGTGCTCGGCCTGGACGTCGGCAAGTCATCGCACTGGGCCTGCCTGGTCGACCGCGACGGGGAGGTGCTGGCCAGCGCCCCCGTCCGCAACAGGGAGGCCGAGCTCGACGCGCTGTTCGCCTCCGCGCCCGCCGGCACGCTCGTCGTCGTCGACCAGTTCCGCAACATAGGGTCCCTCGCCGTGAGGCGGGCCCGCGCCGCGGGGCTCGGGGTCGCCCACCTGCCCGGGCTCGCCGCCAGCCGCGCCGCGGGCCTGTTCGCCGGCGAGGCCAAGACCGACGAGCGCGACGCCGCGGTGATCGCGCGGACCGCCCTGGGCGTGCTGTTAGCGCTACTGTAAAAACAACCATTTTGACCAACGCTCAATAACCAATCATGCCAACGCAATCCCGCCATTTGC
>NZ_JADNHZ010000006.1:0-64050 GCF_015554145.1 Collinsella aerofaciens
GGGGCTATTTCCGCGTTGCGCTAGCTGCGGAAACGCGGGGTCCGTTCAGGCTGTTGCGCTGAGATTGAAAATCAACCGTCCCTCTTTTTTCAAAATGTCGCGCACCTCGTTCTTAGTAATCGGCTTTTCAAACAACGAAAGCAAAGCGAACGAAAAATCATTAACCGCACACATTCTATGGGTGGCACAACTCAGCAGTACTCTTAACCCCTCTTTTGAGCGTCCGACTTCTTTAACAAACGAACTTTTAACCAATTGAAAACCGTTATCGTGCATTACATAATCGGCATCGATATTTGTATTCAGCAATCCATAATGCAACAGTTCTTCTATCGCCCTTGTCAGCTCGAGGTCGCCCTGATCAAGAATAAGAGAAATGCTACAATCGGCCTCCAATAAACGGGCCAACTTAAGGTATACCAACTGGGAAACAGCATAGACATGATGGTATTCAGAATTATAGAAGTAGGCAAATGGCTCAACGAGCACGACAGAGGTCTTGGAATCCAGCCAGATTCGATCAGCTGGATTTAGACTAGTTAGCCGTCGCTTTACTTTGGTCAAATGTCCCTTATACCTGACAGCGTGAATAGAATCTAGGATCCAGGTCACCTCTGAAATATGAAGCCGCTGGGGCAAGTCAATTGTGTCGCTACCGTTTATGACCTCTTGCATATAAAAATCAATATGATGCTCATCAGATAAGGATTTTGCTTCATTTAAAGTTAAACCAGTGCCTGAAACATAATCCACTTCGAGGCGCAAATCCTCATATTGGGACTTCGGCATTACAGAGACACCATACTTATCGGGATGATTCCAAACATCCGACCCCATAACGAGACCAAAATTCGTAAATCCTCTCGTGGAATATGGAACACCACATACCTGTTTTGAATAATTCAAAACATTCTCTGTATAAGCTAAGGTGTTCAGAGCCTCTTCTTTAGTTTCGGTCGGAAAGCCAATCATAAAAAATAGATGAACAGGAATACCCGCATTGAGACAATCATGGACATTGCGATCAATCCAATCAACTCTCGTGTTCTTCTTCATTAGATCAAGAACTCTTTGGTTGTATGACTCGAGGCCAAACTGAATCTGCCTACATCCACTTTGGTATATCTTGTTAAAAACTTCTGTACTTAGGGTTGGAGAGAACCTCGTTTCTCCATGCCAGAAAAACGTTTTTCCCGATGCGTTTATTTCATCCGCGAGTTGCTCCATTCTTTTGCCTTCGAATGTTTCATCCACAAAAGAGAAAACTCTCGTGCCGTATTTTTCATTTAACCGACACATTATTTCAAATACTCTCGATATAGGCATCTTTCGGTAACAACCACCGGTAGCACCGGGAATGGTGCAGAAGGCGCAATGATTAAAACACTGCCTAGAGGAATAAACCGGCAATATTAACTCAGGCATGAAGTATTTAGAAAGGGCGAAGCCATCGAAATCGGGAACTGTATCGTTGATAAATGTTTGCTCAATCCGATGGTTTTTATATATCTTTCCACCTTTAGCATGGCAAAGGTTTGGAACACAGTCGAGATTGTCATCACCAGAGTCAAGAGCCTCAAGAAGACGTGCAAGCGGCTCTTCGCCGTCATACATCATTATCGAATCAATGTATTCAAAAAAGGGATGCCATTCTTTCATGCAGTCATCTGCTAAACGAGTAATGTAATTGCCGCCCAATGAGACGTGTTTAACAGATGGACATTCTTCCTTAATCAGTTTCGCTAACGTAACTGCAGAAATCAATTGGAAACAGCCGCTCACCGAAATCCCAATAAACTCGAATTTTTCCCTCTGAATACGCTTAAGAAAGGCAGTTTCATAGAAGGAAATAAACGGATTATGCAAGGTATCCGCAAGCGATTTCATTATTTCTGGTGTCGAATAATAATCATAGGGCAGATCTATGGAGTTGAACGTGTATTTAACTCCATATGAGACGTGATTTATGATATAGAGTGCATTTCTAAAAATGTTTTCAGCATATTGTCTTTCTTTTAGATTAAAGTATCTCTTCGATCTGAAAATATCTTTTGCCTCGTCAACATTAAGTGCCGACTTTTGTATCAACTCGATTGTTAATTGAACATTCGAACTAAACGAATCCTTTGATTCCCGATACCTTTTACAGCACTCTTCGACATGTCTAAAAGATAGGAGGTCATCGTAAAATTCCACGTTTAAGTCAACAATGTCAACTTTGTATTGTTCAACCTCTTGAAGATATGACTTCAAAACAGGCAAGGCAAGATACGGCCCCACTGGACTCCATCCTGGGGGAAATACTAAAAGCGTTTTAGGCATATCAACGTCACATCTTTCGCAAATAATTCAATTGAAACACAACTACCATCATAATTGAAAATACACCAAGTCCTGTAACGAGAATTGAGAACATCGCGATGCTCGTGAACAGCGAAACAAGAAGTGTTGAAATAACAACAGCAACCGATTGCAAAGACTCCCTAATTGAAAACAGGCTTATCGATTCAGATCCGTCTCTCGCCAAATCCTGCAGCGATGTTATGAGAAGCACATCTTGAATGGCGTTTCCGGCACCGACGATAAAAAGGAAAATAAACGATATCCCAGACGCATAGCGATAGCCAAACGCCAGATACGCACCGAGCGCAAGATACGTCACAAAACAATATGATTTAACGCAATCGGAACCACTGATTAAACGACCATATATTGTATTTCCGAACAACAGTCCGATTGTAAGACTACTCTGAAGGAATCCGTATTGTATCGATGACGAGTCAAATTGCAATTGCGCTATAGCTGGCAAAAGAGAATTCAGAGAGCCGAATGCCACGCCACTAGAAATATCGATTAATAGGAAACCAATTGCCAAGTGCTTCGCGCTAAGATCACTAAATGCAGTCCTGTTTTTTTTCATTTTTGCTTATTCCCTCTTTATCATTAACCTCGATAACCGACGGAACATCTCGCAGCAACCAGAACGACGCGGCAAAAGAAAGCGCGTCTAATGCAAGAACAGCCTCCGCCCCAAATTGAGCGACAACAAAACCGCCGGCAACTGGCCCCAGAACCATCATCAAATTCTGCAGGAACCCAAACGAATTATTAATTACGTCGCGATTGATACTATTCGTATTGGCTCTTAACAACGAGTAAAAGCAGGGCATTTCTACCGTTCGGCAAAGCGATACCGCGCACGTAATAGCAAACATACTCCATTTACTATCAACAAAAATATAGCAAACGAATAATCCCGCGCGAATTAAGTCTGCCAATCTCATGGCCTGCAGTGTCCCGATACCCATCTTCTGAGGCAGCTGCGCGAGCGCAACTGAAAACAGAGAGGGGGCAAATCTGCAGCAGACCATCAAAGCAGTTGCAGAAACATCGTGAGTTACCTCGTAAATCAGCATTGGCAAAGCAATATTCGCACACCAATTGCCTATTTCGCTTATCCCTCTAGCAATATATAGGACCCGAACCGGACGGCTAGCTCTCAATACCGTGAACATCACGATTAACCTCGTATTTCAGGCCTCGTTCATCCCTTAATAGGAATCCATAATCAACCAAGTACCGCCTCAACACGGCATAATCAGGATAGAGCTGTGACAGCACACGATTAACCTGAAGCTCCGTATAACTTGTATTTAATTCAAAGAAAGAGACGGCCCATAGCAGCATGATTCTTTTATAGCTTTCCTTTTTTGGAATTGAAACCAGCTCGCCATTCTTGAGAAATCGTTTTTTAAAGTCTATTAGCTCATCCATTCACATCCTCCATTTCATACGCATTTAATACTAAAAATGCATACGCTTTAGGTCATCGCATTCAGCTTCTTTATTCGAACTAAACTCGAACTAATCTAAATTATTTGCTCAGACACTCTTCGAAAGCTCGTTTTTCACTCTGAGTAAAATGCCCTTCCCAGTCAGTCCACGAACAGGAAGGCAACTCACAACGAGCGGAGTCGAAGCCCTCTGCCGTCGGTCGCTCAAAATGCACGATAACCTTTTCAATATCGCCATCTGTAATCAGGTCAGAATGAATGACCTCGGTTCCATCTTCGAATGTCATATACGGGTACATCACGTAAACCACCTCGCAAACATAAATCCAGTTTAGCATCAAGCTATTGCACCAAAGACAGCAGGCCCCCTTGATGAGTTGATGGTATCTGTTAATTGTCACGTATGATTCACATCTGGTGGGTACCCTGATGGCTACACGAAACGAAGCAGATTTACACCGGGAGGACCCCGTATGACAACCAAGTACACCGACGCGCCGCGCACGCGCGTCATGACGCCGGCATCGCTCAACAACGGCGTGCACGAGAACCATTCCATCGGACAGACCATGGCCATCGCGCCCAAAAAGGGCCTGTTCGATGACATTTCCATTCCCCAGATCATCGCCGGCGCCGCAGCTGCCGCCACGAGCGTGGCGCTTGCCTCCAAGATTGGTATCGCTGGTTCAGTAATTGGTGCCGCCGTGAGCTCGGTCATCACCGTTGTGTCCTCGCAGGTCTACCGCCACTTTATCTCTGCCAGCGCCGAAGCCCTCAAAGGTACGCACGCCGCCGTCGACTACCCCGCCGGCGCCTATGAGCCCGTTGAGCTTAATGCCGAGGAGCACCTGGGCGGCGCCGCGACTACGCAGGAGATGCGTCAGGTCGCGGGACGCGCGACCACGGCGCGCGTCGCCCCCAACAGCCTGCGCGCCAAGGCGGCGGAAGAGCGCAGCCAGACGCAAAAGAAGGTCATCATCTTCTCGATCGCCATCGCCATCGTCGCGGTTATCGCCTGCGCCGGCGCCATCCTTATAACCACCGCCGGTGAGGGTCTGGGCGAGCGCCCCGAGCCAATCCTTTCGTCGCGCACGACCGAGCAAGACGCGGACAGCGCCGGCCAATCGCAAAGCCAGCAGAACGACTCACAGGCCAACTCCGCACCCACCGATTCTTCCTCGACCACCCCTGATCAGTCGCAAGGCACCGATTCCTCTTCGAACAGCGGCGGCACACAATCCGGAACGACCGACTCCAGCCAAACGACCGACGGCTCTCAGCAGAGCACGGGTGACCAGACGAGCGGCAATGCATCGGGCACGGGCTCAACCGACAACAGCAACACAAACAGCTCGAGCGGAACCGCATCCGGCACGGCATCCGACAGCTCGAGCCAAGGCACGACATCGGGCAACTAAGCACGATCGCCTCTCACAGATAACCGACCTGTATAACGGGCGCGAACCGGCAACGGTCGCGCCCGTTTGCTTTGGGCGCCGAGGTGGCAAGCCCTGCGCGATGGTAAGATGCTTTGGTGTGTAAAGAGGAGATTTGCCATGAGCAAGACAATAGTTAAGCCCACGCTATCGCTGGGCAACCACATCTATCTGTATCGCCTGCTGCGCGATGCGATTGGATGCGGCAAGCAAACGTTTATGACACAGGTCGAGGAGACACTCGCCGCTGGCGATATGACCGCTTATGACCTGGGCTTCGAGTCCACGCGCGAGCTGCTCGAGGAACTCGACGACTGCATTAAGCTGACCGTCTTTAAGGGCGGACGTCTGTATGCCACCGTCATCGCCAATGAGGCCTGGGATGCTGCCCTTGCCAAGGGCGAGGACAAGCCCAAGGCCGCCAAGGGCGCCAAGCAGTCCTACAAAAAGAAAAAGCGCGGCGAGAAGGACCTGAAGGCCGTGCGTCCCAAGCACGTTAAGCGTCCCGAGCCCGAGTCCGTGGCCGAAGTCGCTCCGGAGCCCGAGCCCGAGGTAGAGGCTGAAGTCACTGCTGAAGTAACGGCAGAGGTCGAAACTGAAATCGCTGCCACGACCGAGCCCGAAGTCATGGCTGAGCAGGAAGCCGCCGTTGAGCTCAACGAGGTTCCCAAGTCGAAAGCCGAAGAAACCGCCGGCCAACCCGAGACGCCTGCGTTCCAAAACAGCGATGTCTTTGGCGACAACGCCGAGGACGACCAGTCCGACGAGCCCGCGAATCAAGACGCTACCGAGGCGACGCCGGAACCCGAGACGCCGCAGCCCGCCATCTCGCTCACGGTTGTCTATGACCCCGAGAACGCCAACGCCGGCATCACCACCATGGTATCCACGCCGGTCGAGGCCAAGCCGAACGTCGAGGCAGAGGACACTCCGCAGGCCGGTGCCAAAACCGGGACCGAAGACACGTCCATCTCCGTGGAACCGACAGATTCCATAGCTAAGCCAGAAGCGGCATCTGAGTCTGCACCTGTCATTGAGTCCGCATCCGCACCCGCCTGTGACCAGGCTCCCACACCTGCACCGACTCCGGTCCCCAATTCAGCACCGGCCCCCGCTCCCGCAGCACCGACCATCCCCGGGGACTTCCCCATCGATTTCGCGACCGAGGTCTTCTGCCCTAGTCCGCTGCTGCACCAGCTGTCGACTTATCTCCCCTACGGCGCCGACACCCTCGGCATCGTCGGCGAGTACTACTGGATCGCTCGCGAGCGCGGTACCATCGAGGCTGGCCGTAACCGCGCGAGCTTCCCCCTGCGCTACACACAGGCCGGCAAACGCCACGAAGTCACCGTACGCATTCGCCGCAACACCACCGGCGGCCTCGGAGCCACCTGGGCCATCGACAAGGTCGAAGCCCCGGTCGAGTAAAAAACGGCCTCGGATAGCCAATTGACCATCCGAGGCCGTTTGAATTCAGGCCTTTTAGTTGTCATCGGCGCATATAGACACCAGAGAAGCAAGCTCATCCTCAAGTTGCGGAGCAAAGTATCTAAAAGAAACCTGCGCTCCAGTCGGTATCGACTCAATCATATTCGCAGCATTATCTGAAACTCGGTACGATGCAGTTTCACCTGTCTTCAAATCCTCTATTGAGCAGACAGCGTCTTCAGCATCAATCGACCTAAGCACGCCTTCTCCTTGTAACATCACATCGGCATGCCCGCCAGCTATTTCTAATGAACCTGAGTCTGTCGCAGTCACTTCTCCGGAACCTCCGCGCGATATCTCTTCCTTTGTTGAACAGCCCACCAATGAAGCCATCAGCACCAAAGACAGAGCTAGACGAATCGCCCTACTTCGAAAAAGTCGTTCCATAAGTCCACGCATAATAGCTCTGATCATACTTCAGGAAGGATAAAGATGAATTCCAGCCGTCCGCTATGCCAATCATCTGCCTTGTCTCTCCAGTTTTCTTACCAGTAAGTGTGGCGTAAGCCTCCGCTGTTACAGAATGGGCTGATCCGTTGTACAAACTCGCATGTAAAACATTCGGTCTATTAGAGTTAATCTCATTTTGAATGCTCGCGATAGCCGGAGAGGAGACAGTGCGGGCGATAAGAGTACTTCCTCTGCTTGCGCAGTAATTTGTAAACCCCGTTGCACAGGTTGATATCGGCGTTCCGCCCAAAACAACGCCGGGAACAGTCTGTTCTTCATCGGAAAGAGCATGGGTATTGGTGTAATTCCATATCTGCATATATTGCGAAGGGTCGCTATATAAATTGGCAATGCCATACAGTTCCGCAACGTTCGAAAAAGCTGTCACCATACAAGCATAGTGGGCAGTAAGCCTCTTAATCTCGCTTTCATCATATGACATAAACTGAGAAATGGAACGAAATCCAGATACTGTGTAATCCTGCATTTGAGTTGCGTAAATTACGACATCGTTCCAGCTTGAAGGTTTATTCGATAAAACGACAGTGCGTCCTTCTATGGAAACAGCCGGGATTGTTCTTCCGCAATTTGTTGTTATTGAACCGTCCAAAGATTGCACACCGAATTCGAATGGATTGATCATTACGACTGGGTTATTGAAAGAATAAGACTCAACACCAAGATCTCCTCCCCGATCCATAGGGCTGACTAAGCCGTCTCCAAAACGATATCCCGTAAGTATTTCATCATCTGAAGCATCTAAAACCAAATAGCCCGCGGCTCTATTGAATGTCACAACCGGAACAATGTAGCCAAGCGGGGACCCATCAACGTCTACAAAAGGAATAGGGTCAGAAGGCGTATACGAAGAGCCGAGGAGTCCCTTTATATATTTATCGGCAAGCTCTTGCGCAATTTCTGAAGTAAATTGTATCTGCTCACCATCAATATTGCCCGTCGAAGCAAAAACCTCTTTCGGACGTGCGGCTAAGGCGACAATTGAAGACGCGACAAGTTGCAGAAAACGACGACGCGAAAGCATATGTTCTTCTTTCTAGAGGAGCGACTTATAAGATACTCCCATTCTATAACCTTTTTTGTAACGTTACAGCACTGGTTATATTTCAATTCGATTTGCTTATGTCCTTGTAACCCAATACATCTTTACGTTTTAAACGGAATTAGAAAATCACTCATAGCAAAAACGGGCTTTAATCCCAAAGAGATGACTTTGATTATGAATCAAACCGGCAGTCAGGGCATAGCTGCAGTGCAATTGCTACAAGAAAGGCCGCCCTTGCTGGCGGCCTTTCTACTTGCTACTAGTCACGCGTGAGCTTGCGGTGGATACGATGCGGCTGGGCTGCGTCCTCGCCCAGGCGCTCGATGCGGTTGGCCTGATAGGCCTCGAAGTTGCCCTCGAACCAATACCAGTTGCCCGGATTCTCGTCGGTGCCCTCCCACGCCAGAATGTGCGTGGCGACGCGGTCCAGGAACATACGGTCGTGGCTAATGACCACCGAGCAGCCCGGGAACTCGAGCAGCGCCGCTTCGAGCGAGGACAGCGTCTCGACGTCGAGGTCGTTCGTGGGCTCGTCGAGGAGCAGCAGGTTGCCGCCCTGCTTGAGCGTAAGCGCCAGGTTCAGACGGTTGCGCTCGCCACCGGAAAGTACGCCAGCGCGCTTTTGCTGGTCGGAGCCCTTAAAGCCAAAGCTCGCCACATAAGCGCGGCTCGGAACCTCGGTCTCGCCGACCATCATGTGGTCCAGGCCGTCCGAGACGACCTCCCATAGGTTCTTATCGGGGTCGATGCCGGAACGGTTCTGGTCGACGTAAGAAATCTTGACGGTCTCGCCCACCTCGAGCTCGCCCGAAGTCAGCGGCTCCAGACCCACAATCGTCTTGAACAGCGTGGTCTTACCGACACCATTGGGGCCGATGACGCCCACGATGCCGTTGCGCGGCAGGGTGAACGAAAGGTCATCGATGAGCACGCGGCCATTGAACTCCTTGTGCAGATGATGGGCCTCGAGCACCTTGTTGCCCAGACGCGGTCCCACGGGGATGCGGATGTCGGTCCAGTCGAGCTTCTGGCTTGCGCGGGCCTCGGCCTCCATCTCCTCGTAGCGAGCCAGACGAGCCTTATTCTTGGCCTGGCGAGCCTTGGGCGAACTGCGCACCCACTCGAGCTCGGCCTCCATGCGCTTGGCGAGCTTGGCGTCGCGGTTGCCCTGCGCCTCAATACGCGCGGCCTTGGTCTCCAGATACGTGGAGTAGTTGCCCTTGTAGGGATAAAGGTGGCCGCGGTCGACCTCGCAGATCCACTCGGCAACGTTATCCAGGAAGTAGCGATCATGCGTGACGGCAAGCACCGCGCCCTGATAGTTGTGCAGGAAGTGCTCGAGCCACAGGATCGACTCAGCGTCCAGGTGGTTCGTGGGCTCGTCGAGCAGCAGCAGGTCGGGAGCCTCGAGTAGCAGCTTGCACAGGGCCACGCGACGGCGCTCGCCGCCGGAAAGCACGTTGACCGGCATGTCGGAATCGGGCAGCTGCAGGGCGTCCATGGCCTGACCGAGCTTGGAATCGATATCCCAGCCGTCGGCGGCGTCGATCTCGCCCTGGAGCTTGCCCATCTCGGCCATGAGGGCGTCCATATCGCAATCCGGGTCGCACATCTCCTCGCCGATCTTGTTGAAGCGATCGACCTTGGCAATCATATCGCCAAACGCCATGCGCACGTTCTCGATGACGGTCTTGTCGTCATCGAGCGGCGGCTCCTGCTGCAGGATGCCCACGGTGTAGCCGGGGGTAAGCCTGGCATCGCCGTTGGAGACTTCCTCGATACCGGCCATGATCTTGAGCAGGGTCGACTTACCCATGCCGTTGGGGCCCACGACGCCGATCTTGGCACCGGGGTAGAAGCTCAGGGTCACGTCGTCAAGGATTACCTTGTCGCCATGGGCCTTACGAGCCTGATACATCTGGTAGATAAACTCCGCCATTTGCCTGTTTTATCCTTTCTGCCTTCTGTTTCCCTATTCTTGATTCGCTTTAGTGGAAACGAAATGAGGAAACCAGCTCTGAAACTAAACGAAAAAGGGGCATGGTTGCCCACACCCCCTAATACTACCTGGGAAAAGTCCCCCGGAACATACTATGAACTGCGTACGCTAGTTTTCCGCAACCTTAGCGAACGGCTCGCTGCGATTTACGCCACAGCAGATACGAATAGGCGTAGGCAGCTCCGGCCGAACCAAACGCCAGAGCCGCAATCACCGCGGCGACGACTTCACTCGAAAGCACGCTGCCCGCCACGCCCATCACAATCAGGCCAACACCCAGCACCATAAAGCAGGCACCGCCAAAGCGCTGCGTACGGCGCCAGTTCTCGGGATCGGCAAGCGCCCAGGGCGTCTTGATACCGAGCGTGTAGTTCTGCTTTACGCGCGGTAAGTAGTTGCCCATACCAATAAAGAGCAAGCCGATAGCGCCTGATACCAGCAAATTGACCGTTCCTACCACCGGCACGATGCCCCACACCGTTAGCTCCCCCAGCCAGCTTATGGCACACATGAGCAGCGTGAAGGCGATTACGAAGCCCTGATAGAACTTACCCGAGGTCCGATACGCCTCGCCCTTGGGGTCAATGCGTGGCACGACGTAGAACATCGCGAGAAGTGCCAGAGGCAACACGCCGAGCGCGGAGGCCATCCAGCTAGGGCCCCAACCGTCGACGGCGCCGTTCGCTCCCCAGTGCGTGGGAATCTGTGCAGGCAAGCTCGGCATCACCATAAGGTGCGCCGCGACATTAATAGCGCAGACCACAACAAGCATGGCCCATACACGCGGCGATACCCCCGTGGCGTGAATGCCCTTGTTTTCGTTATTCATCCTTATCACCTTCAGTGTTTGTAAAGCCCATAAACCAGCCAATTAAATCCTGCATGACGGTGGTGTTTAAGCTGTATACGATGTTTTGGCCATGGCGCTCGTCGGTCACCAACCCGGCATTTTTGAGCGTCGCCAAGTGATGGCTTAGCGACGGCTTGCTAATGTCAAAATGCTCGGCAAGCTCCCCTGCCGTGCGGTTGCCCTCGCGCAGCAGCTCCAAAATGCGCCGCCGCGTAGGGTCGGCCAGCGCCTTAAAACCCTCTCCCGGCATAGAACCTCCTCTCGCTATCTCTCGCGACGTGCACACTATACTCGTTATTTAGATGTTTGTCTAATTATCTAATCTTGTACTCAAAAAAATAGCCGCCTCCGCGTAATGCGAAGACAGCCACTTCTCACGCTACAAACGTGTTTTGGAGTTGGCCAACCCGCTGCAACGGGTGCCATCTGCTTCATCTTATGCGAATCCCGGTCCCATTTCAACAAGCCTCAAGGGCTCAAATGGAATCGCGATAATACCTATAATGACGATAGCTAAACACGACCCGCTTCCCCATCGGAGGATATCTATGACCGAATCAGCAGCCGCAGCTCCCGTCGAGACACGCGACACCAAGCTCGAGATCATCATGGGCCGCGAGGCACTCGACAAGCTCGCCAACGCCACGGTGCTGATACTCGGCTGCGGAGGCGTGGGCTCTAGCTGCTGCGAGGCACTTGCCCGCGGCGGCATCGGGCATTTTGTGATTCTGGACAAGGACACCATCGCGCCCAGCAATATCAATCGCCAGGCCATCGCCTTTCACAGCACCGTCGGCAAGCGAAAGGTCGATGTTATGGAAGCCATGATCCACGATATCAATCCCGCCACCACCGTCATCAAGCGAACTGAATATCTGCTGAGCGACAACATCGATGATTTCTTCGCGAGCGTTTTGGAGCAGACGGGCGGCAAGCTCAACTACGTCGTCGACGCCATCGACACCATCTCGGCCAAGCTCACCATTGCCAAATATGCTCAGGACCATGACATCCGTTTGGTTAGCTCCATGGGCGGGGCCAACAAACTCCATCCCGAGTGCCTCCGCTTTGCCGACATCTTCGATACGGTACGTGACCCCATGAGCCGCATTATGCGCAAAGAATGCAAGAAGCGCGGAATCAAGAGCCTACACGTACTGTTTAGCTGCGAGGAATCGGTTAAGACACAGCCCCGCGACCCTTCCAACATCCACGAGCGCACCGAGCTGGGAACTGCCAGTTTTATGCCGCCCATCATGGGTCAAATGATTGCCGGCGAGGTTATCCGCCAGATCAGCGGGCGCGGGTGCGAGCGCGTGCGCGCCGATGGCCAGCGCTTGGACTAGCAGGATGCCCTGCGATGGAACCGCGATTCTTTGACACGCATTGTCATCTTGATTTGATGCTCAGCCCCGATGCTGCAGCCAGTGAGTCGGCGGCGTTGGGTCTGGGGCTCTTTGACTGCGGGGTCGACCCACGCGACTTCGCGGCAGCAAAAAAGCGGGCCAGCCGCTACCCAAACATTATCGCGGGCGCCGGCCTCCATCCCTGGTGGCTCGCCGACGGCCGCTGTGGTCCTGCCGAAGTCAATCTGCTTTGCAAAGTTGCTGACCAAGAGCGCTATATCGGCGAGGTAGGACTCGACTTTTCCGTGCGCTTTGCTGGAAGTGAGCTGCTACAAATACAGGCACTTAACCGGCTCTGCGATACACTCGTGCAGCATCCTCTTACCGGGCGCGTGATATCAATTCACGCCGTTCGTTCGGCAGGAACCGTGCTAGACATCCTCGAGTCGCATGGATTACTCACGCCAAGCCCCGACTCCCCCGCTATCATTTTCCACTGGTTTAGCGACACTTCGAACGAGTTCGTCCGCGCACGAAGCGCAGGCTGCTATTTTTCCGTGAACGAGCGGATGCTCGCCACCAAGCGCGGTCGCGAATATGCCAGACAGATCCCACTCGATTGTCTGCTGCTCGAAACCGACGCTCCTGCCGAACTGCAAGCAGATACAAGCGCGCGGCAGCTCATCACATCGCTAAAAAGCGTCTCCCGGCGCATCGCCGAACTTAAAAACTGCGCCGAGGAGAGCGTCGAATCGACCGTTTTAGGAAATTCGCGCTCCATATTTGACTTCCGCTGATCCCGGTGGGCAAAAAATGCCAAATATGAGTACTATTGCAAAGCTAGTCACATCATTTTGCGACAAAACAACACCCTGATAATGCACAGCCGTTCATTATCAGGGTGTTTTAGCATGGATAAAGCCGCCTATAACAGGCTTTTATCGCTCTCGGACATTCAACTAGGGCCTCAAAAGCTTAATTTCGCTGTTACTAAAATAGTGACAGTACTCATATTTGGCATTTTTTGCCCACAGGGTCCCGAGAAGACAACGATTCGACTTCCCGGGACTGCTCACCTATTCGGAAATCGGCGCTCCATGGCCCCAGGAGCCTTCCATGCCGCATACAGTCGAGGCAAACCCCGCCGCAAAGTCGAGCGCGCGCTCAATAGCATTAGCGTCATCGTTGCCACGCTTGACAGCATCGAGATAGCACATCAGGAACGAAGTCAGGAACGAGTCACCCGCTCCCATGGTGTCCTTCATATCTGCCACAGGCTTGGCATGCTGCCGATAGTAACGCTTGCCGTCGTAGGCAATGCAGCCCTCAGCGCCAGCCGTGGCCGATACAAAACGCGGACCCAAGCCCTGCACCCATGCCAGACGCTCGCGAATCTCGTCCTCACCCGCGGCATCCGCCGCACTAAAGAAAGCAAAATCGACGTAGGGCGCAATTTGCTCGTAGTACTCGTCGGTGGAGTCGTCCGAAAAGTCAAAAGAGACCGTGACGCCCGCAGCCTTCAACTTGGGCAGCTCGCGCTCGGTGAAGCAATAGTTGCCCGAATGAACCACATCGAACTGCTTCATGTACGAAAGGTCAAAGCGATCGAGAACATAGCGCGCATCGCCACGGATACCGCCCTCGTTGGAACCGAGGAAGACACGGTCACCGTCAACGACGGTCACGCGAGCCGCTCCGTTCTCACCAATCATCTGCTCGCACTTGTCAAGCTCGATACCCTCATCCTCGAGGCTTGCAATGACATGCTCGGCAGCGGCGTCATTGCCAAAAATGCCCATGTATGCAGAGCGTGCGGCACCGCATTTCTTGGCATAAACGGCGAAGTTCACCGCATTGCCGCCGGGATACATGGTGTGGATATGCTCGTAGCGATCGACGACGTTGTCGCCAAATCCGAGCGCGTTAACGTTAAATGCCATGGCCTTTGCCCCTTCTAGTACTCGACAACACCCATATAGCGACGAAAATCGGGATCGTGATCAAACACCTTGCCGCGTGCAGCACGCAGCTCGCAGTTCATGGCGTAGAACAGCACCGGGTCCAGATAGGCACGGACGCTCGCCGGCACGGCTTCCATACCGTACTCCTTGGCATCGAGCACCATCAGCGTATCGGTATGCGTCTTAAGGAACGCAAGGGCGCGCTCGTCCATAGCACGGCACTCGCTGGAGCCCATCTGCAGGAAGTAAAAAACGCCATCCTGAGTAGCCTCGAAGGGGCCGTGGAAGTACTCGGCAGAGTGGATGTAGCTGCAGTGCTGCCACTGCATCTCCATAAGAGAGCAGATAGCGAAACCGTAGGTCTGGCTAAAGTTGGGACCGCTGCCCAGAATGTAGAAGAACTCGTGCTCCTGGCAAAGCTTGGCAAAACGATCGCCTAGCTCGGCATTTACCTTCTCACGTGCCGGGGGAAGAATCTTATCCATCTCGGCGATACCGGCATACATATCGGCAAGATCGGCGTAGCCCTCCTGCTGATCGAGCAGCTCGGCCGCAAGCGACAGCGAAATGCCAGCGGGGACCTCGGCCTGCGGCACGCCCTCGCCCCACGGGTAGACCCACGTGGTCCACTTGCCGGAGTCAATCTTGGATCCAGCGTTGTCGGTCTGGGCGATCACCGTAGCGCCGGCAGCAAGGGCAATCTCACAGCCCTCGACGACCTCGGGGGTGTTGCCGCTGTGGCTGCAAGCAATGACCAGGGATTTCTCACCCAAGCGGCGCGGGCGCATGATATCAAACTCGCGAGCCGTATAGATATACGAAGTGAAGGTGGTTGCCTCGCGCTGCAGAAGCTCATGAGCCGGGATCAAATCGATCATGGAGCCACCGCAAGCAATCCAGTAGACGCTGTCGAACTTGCCCTTCTCGGCAATTGCCTCTTTGATCAGATCGTGTGCGTTCATATCCAGTTCCTTTCTTGTTTGGTCCGCAATCAATGACGTTGGCTGCGTGGCCGATAGTTGTTTTAGTCAATCAGATATTTCTCGAATGCGGCCATGTTCTTGGCATCTGCCGCCGCCGGGTCATCGTAGTAACGCCCGTCCGTGATTTCCTGGCCCAGCATGCCATCGAAACCATGGGCATTAAGCGTGGCGACGAAGGCGTCCATATCGTGCTTGCCATCGCCCCACACCAGATGGCCATACGGGTCACCGTCGATAAAGTGCATCTCGTGAATTGCCCCATCACCAAAGGCGGCAAACCAGTCCTCGAGCGTCTCGCCCGCAACGCCCATCGCGGTTGTATCAACCATGGGCTGTAAGTACGGGCTCGCGACCTCGTCAATCATGCGCTTCGCATCGGAAACCGTCGTTACAAGGTTGCTCTCCTCGGGACGCAGGCTTTCCATCGTAAGCACCAGACCGTGCTCACCGGCATACTCCGCCAGAATGGACAAGTGCTCGCGGCTGCGCTTCCAGGCTTCCTCGCGGTCCTCGTCCCAGTCGCCCCAGCCCGAGTTGACGGACATACGGTCGCACCCAAGTACCTCGGCAAGCTCAATGCCGTGCTTA
Organism: Collinsella aerofaciens; assembly: GCF_015554145.1. GTDB lineage: Bacteria > Actinomycetota > Coriobacteriia > Coriobacteriales > Coriobacteriaceae > Collinsella > Collinsella aerofaciens_AA. Next base: position 15,959 of record NZ_JADNHZ010000006.1, read on the forward strand.
AAGTACGCCAGGCTGCGCTGTTCATGCAGCGGTTTGCGTGCGCAGTACTGCCAAGGATAGACAACATTCTCGGGGCACAGAGTACGATACCTAAGCCCACGGCCTGCAGCCTTTTTCGCCAGGACCTCAGCCTCAAAGTAGCCCGTGTGGTCGAGCGTCACATGCGGCTCCGCACACCACAGCTCAATGGACTCAAAGCCCAAACGCTGCTGCACATCAAGGAAGTAATCGAGCGACCACATGATGTAGTGGATATTCATGCCCGCAATCTGTTCGCGGCGCAGCGTCGGTTTGGATTCAGACATCTTATGCCTCCTTATTTCGATCGAACACGATTTGTCCGTCCGACATCGTCATATCAACCGAAAGATCGCGTGCGTCGCGATAATCGAGGTCGAACACATCCCGATCGAGCACGCAGATATCGGCAAGATTGCCGACCTCAAGCGTACCCAGTTCGTCTTCGCGCATCAGATCGTACGCGCCCCCGGCAGTCCAAGCACGCAAGAGCTCGACAAGCGTCAGCGCGTTGGCCTCATTCACGGGCAGCCCATCGTCGAAGTATCCACCGCACGCGCTGTAGATTGACTCGCCCAGGCTCGGAATCAGCAGTGGCAAATCCGTACCACAGCACACCGTGCATCCGGAATCTTCCATGCCGCGGCGATTCCAGCTGTGCAAAAGTCGCGTCTCGCCAATTTGTCGACGCATCATCGACAGGCAATCCTCGCGCCGGTCCAGCGTCAGAATCTGCGGATAGACCTCGCAAATTCCACCTAACTTGCCAAACTCGACAAGATCGGTCGGGTCAGAGTTCTCGAGATCGGTAATCGCATGGCGGCGAAGCAACCGTCCATGCTCGTCTCGAGGCAGCGAGGCATAGAGCGCCACGGTGCGACGAACGGCGCCATCGCCCTGGCAATGCAAAGAATATCGGAAGCCGTCAGCATCAATTGCGCGCAGCTCGTTCTCAATCAGATCCCACTCGGGCTCCTCGACAACCGTCTTGCCGGCAGCTCCCGCATCGGCCGTGTCCTCATAGGGGTCAATCATCTCGGCAAGCCCCGCCCATACGCCGCGATCGGTCATACGGTTGAAGCCAGAAAAACGAACGAACGGTCCCCGAAAGCGCTCTCGTGCCTCGCGAGCATACGACAGATTTGCACCGGCACCCACCGGCTGCGACATCATAGAGACGCGAACCGTCAGCTCACCAGATTCTTCACGGCGAGCCATTTCGTCGGCAAAACCGTAGTAGTCATCAAACGCCATCTCCTTGATGGCGGTAACGCCGCGCTCGTTAAGCATGCTCATGTAGTCCGAATACCCCGCACGTACCTCGGGCAGCGCGAGGAAATCGCTCATCATGCGCCAGATCTTCTCGGCATAGCACGCCTGGGGTGTGAAGCCGTATCGCGCACTGGCGGCAGCATTGAGAACGCAGGTCTCCGCACCCGGTGTAAAGCAGACGACAGGGATATCGCCAAAACAATCGTCAAACACAGCCGCCGTATTTGCGTTCTCGGCATCCGATGCCAACGTTTCGGGTAGGTTGTGGCCAAAAGCCGCCGCGCAATCCGGATGATCTTCTTTCCATGCACGCAAGAGCGACACGGCCTCTTTGGCATCAGCGATGCCGGACAGATCAGGCCCCAACGTCCGCAGCGCCCAGCCTGTATAGAAGGTATGCACATCGATCAGGCCAGGCATGACGGTGCGGTCGCCCAGGTCAACTACCTCGTCCGCCTGGGTCAAATACGAAGCTAGCTCACACTTGGTGCCAACCGCCTCAATTCGATTGCCACGGACCGCTACGAAACCTTCAAACGGCAGGTCCCCCGTACCGGTAAAGACGCTCTTAGACGTCAGGACCGTCAAACGATCAGACATCACAACCACCTACGCCGGAAGCATGCCAGAAATTGCCGTTACGATCAGGCCAAAGACGACCATGAAGATGAAGAACTTCCAAATGGTCTTCCACCATTGGCCAAACGAAATCTTAGCCACGCCAAGGCCGGCAACCGTCATGCCCGCCACGGGACTGATGGTGTTGATGGTCTGGTTGGCAAACTGGAGCGCGGTAACGGCCGCCTCGGGATTGAGGCCCATGAGCTCGGTCAGGGGGCCCATAACGGGCATGGTGAGTGCCGCCAGGCCAGAACTCGAGGGAACCAGCAAAGAGAGCAGGCCAAGGACGATATACATAAACGTGGTGTAGACGGCGGCGGGTGCACCGGCGAGCGCAGTAGCGAGCGCCTGGAGGATGGTGTCGATGATCATGCCGCCCTCGGCGATGACCAGAATACCGCGAGCGATACCGATAACGATGGCGGCGTACGCAAAGTCGGCGAGACCTTTAACGAACTCCTCAGCAATCGTCTGCTGGTCAAGACCGCCCAGGATACCGGCAAGCAAGCCCATGCCAAGGAACACGGCGGAAATCTCATTCATGTACCAACCCTGGGTAACAAGACCCCAGACGATAATGCCCATACCGCAAGCAAAATCGATAAGCACGAGCTTCTGACGGGTAGTGAACTCTTCCTCGATGGAGGCATCGGTCACGGAAAACTCGATACGCTTGAGCTTATCGTCCTCGTACGTAATGGACGACTCGGGGTTTTTCTTGACGCGCATGGCGTAGCGCATGGCCCATGCGATACCGACAGCAGTGAAGATGACCCAAGAAACGGCGCGCAGCCACAGTTGCGGATTGCCCTCGATGCCAATGATGCCTTGGGCGATCAAAACATTAAACGGATCGATGGTCGAAGCGCAATATCCCAGGTTAGGACCAAGGAAGCAGATGATGAATGCCGTCATCGAGTCATAACCGATACCCATCATGATGGGAATGAAGATGGCATAGAACGGCAGGGCTTCCTCAGACATACCAAACGTGGTGCCGCAAATGGACAGCAACGTCATCGTGATGGGAATGATGAGGATGTCCTTGTTCTTGAGCTTTTTAATCACACGGCTCATGCCGGCATTCAAAGCGTTGGTCTTGGTGATGATTGCGAACGATCCGCCAATCAATAAGACGAACGCAACGACGTCGGCAGCCTCTTGGATGCCCTTAGTGGGCGCTTGCAGGACCGCGAAGATATCCTGACCCAGATTGATGGTCTCGCCGGTCTCGGAATCGGTGTAGTTCTTATCGACCTGTTCATAGGTTCCAGCAACGGCGACTTCACGCTCGCCCGCCGCTGTCGAAATCGTCTTGCGCTGATACTGACCAGAGGGAACGATCCAAGTCAGGACCGCAAAGACAACGATCAGCAAGAACATGATCGTATAGACATGCGGTAATTTGAACTTAAAACGTCTGTTTGTCTTCTTCGCCTTCGTATCTGACATAGATACCTCCAAAGAACTCGAGATTGCATCGCATCTCGCTTCAACGTTTGCACAAGGCAAACGTTCTATGACGTTCTATAGATTACCAGCAGCTTTTCTCGTCATCAAGATAATTTCAAACTGATTGCCGCAACGCGGTTGAACGGTTGCGTTTGTGCCGTGAACGGTATGGAAACGCCCGGTGAGATGATCCACCGGGCGTCTCCATTCGCAATGTCCTAGATGTCAAAAACGTAGCGAGACCCAACGATCCGCTGACGACCGATGATAAACGGCCGCCGCTGCTCATCAAAGAAGAAGGCTTCCATATAAAACAAGGGTTCGCCAACGGGAACCGCCAGCAACCGAGCGACCTCGGGCGATGCGCACGCGATCTCGAGCGTGCACGGGTCGGTAAACGCAGGCGTCCGCCCCGTCCGGTTGCGCACGAACTCAAAAATGGATTGGTTAGATAGAGGCGCCGTTGATAGATAGGCGTTGTCCTCGTAAACGTATATGTTGTTCTCAAGCATGACAGGGACGCCATCGGCAGTACGCACGCGCTCAACGCAAATCAAGTCAGTTCCAACGGGAACACCAAAGAACTGTGCTTCGGTGGAATCCGCCGGCAGTATCTTTCTCGAAATGACACACGCCCCCGGTTCCATTCCGTTAGCGCGGCATGCGTCCGAAAAACTCTGGACGTCATCCTTCTGGCGAATCTTGCGCTTGAGCTTGGGGGCATTGACAAACGTGCCTTTCCCCTGTCGCTTCGTTAGATAGCCCTGTTGGACGAGCTCCTCAATAGCGCGTCGCACGGTAACGCGGCCAACTTTATAGCTCTCAGCCAATTCGAATTCGTTGGGTATCCGCGCACCTGCCTTGTAGGCACCGGAGTTGATTTCGTTTTTAATGATATCAATGACCTGTTGGTACAGCGGTATCGCTGCTTTACCGTCAGTTAGCCCTTCAGTCGGTGGCATATACCCTCTCCCAGCGCAATTACGTCTAAAACGGGCTTAAGGGCATTCAACAAGTCCTTAAGCCCGCATTAGCTTAAAGTATGCTAGGTGTCGCACCAAAATGTCGGGTATTTACTCATCGGACCCGAAAAACGCGCAACTAACGCGCTCTTACGCGAGTTCCAGCAGGTCCGGCAGCTGATCGATAATCTTATCCGCGGCGTCCTGACTAAAGCCAAAGCGCTCCTCGCGCTTGGCAACGACCGTCAGGCCGGCTCGCTTGCCGGCAGTGATGCCAGGCACCGAATCCTCAACGCAGCAGCAGCGATTCGCGGGCAGCCCCAGCAGGTCCAGCGCATGCAGGTAGATGTCGGGCTCGGGCTTACTCTCCTTAAACTGCTCGCCGCTCACCACATACTCAAAGGCATCCGACAGCCCGCACGCGTTGAGCACTTCCTCGATGCTATCCATGGGAGACGAGCTGGCAAGCGCCACGCGAACGCCACGGCGCGGCAGCTCTCGAATCGTATCCACGGCGCCTGGGTTAATCAAAGCCTGATAGTCGCGCGGACGCTTATGCGCCCACTCGTCCCAACGGGCCAACGCTTCCTCGCCAGTGAAATGCCCCTTACCGGCGCGCTCAAACCAATCGACCAGCATATGCAGGAAGAACTGATGCGAGGTACCGACTTGCCCATTCAACTCCTCTTGAGTCAGGTTAAGCCCAAGCTCCTTGGCAAACGCGGCAGTCTCGCCCAGGTAGTAATACTCGGTATCGACAATGACACCGTCCATGTCAAAGATAACGGCGTCGAACGGAAATGCGGACACGGCACCCTCCCTAACAAAAGGGCGCCCGCAAGCAGGCGCCCAAACCATGCATTAATCGGCGATTCTAACCCAGCAGCTTATCCAGCGCCACTGCAATACCGTCTTCGTTGTTATTGGCGGTTACCATCTGGGCAACTGCCTTAACCTCATCGACGGCGTTGCCCATGGCAACACCGGTGCCGGCCCACTCAATCATGGACTTGTCGTTCTGGCCGTCGCCAAACGAGACGACCTCGCTGGCATCGATACCGAGCTTGGGCAGGGCACCCTCGAGCGCACGGGCTTTGTCGATACCGGGCGCCGTGTACTCAAAGTACCAGTCGGCCGTAAACATGCCCGAAAGCGTCTGGGTAAAGGGCGCATACATCTCCTCGTAATGCGCCTGCAGGTAGGTCGGATCACCCGCCGTCAGCAGCTTGTCCACGGGATAAGTGTCCACGACCTCATGCAAGCTCTCGACCTCGCGAATCTTAAGATCGCACGCATCGCGCTCATACTTGACGATATTCTTCTGCAAGCCGTCAGGCAGCGTGATCATGCAATGGTACGAGTCCTCGACGTGCAAATCGCGACCGAGCGAAATCATAGGGATCACGTCGAAATTGCGCAGATGATCAATCAGACGGTGCAGCTCGTCAGCCGGCATGGCCTGGTCAAAAAGGACCTCATCGGTCTGAGCGTCGACCACATGCGCGCCATTAAAGGCAACTAGCAGACCGTCATGGTTTTGAAGGTCGAGCTCCTGCGCCAAGGCGTGCAACCCCCATGCGGGACGGCCCGAAGCCAAGATGAGCTTAATGCCCGACTCCTGCGTCGCGAGCAGCTTCTCGCGCGTACGCGGGCTGATGACCTTTTGGTCGTTGGTGAGCGTACCGTCGATATCCATTGCGATGGCTTTGATTGCCATATATGCCTCCCTGTCATTGAACAACCTTGTCTGAGCCATCATACAGAACACCCACGGCGGCGCTGTTTGCAACGGGAAAAATGTCATATTGTCCCAAACATGAACGGCGCGCCTTCGACGATTGCGATGCCCGTCGAGGCGCCTCCCGATACATTCCATCCTATCCAAATAGCAAGGGGCCCGTATCCCAACGGATACGGGCCCCTTTCAGCCATAAGCCAACTCAGCCGTAAAGACTACTTGCGATGAGCGCGGTAGAACTCGATGAGCGCCTGAGTCGAAGCGTCCTGCTCGGCCTTGGCGGCGTCGTCGTGGAAGGCCGGGGTGATCTGCTTGGCAAGCTGCTTGCCCAGCTCGACGCCCCACTGGTCGTAGGAGTCGATGCCCCAGACCGTGCCCTCGACAAACGTGATGTGCTCGTAAAGGGCGATGAGCTCACCAAGCGCGAACGGGGTCAGCGTGTCGCCAAAAATCGAGGTCGTCGGACGGTTGCCCTCAAAGCAGCGGGCCGGGACGATCTGCTCGGGCGTGCCCTCGGCACGCACCTCATCGGCCGTCTTACCAAAGGCGAGCGCCTTGGTCTGGGCCAGGAAGTTGCCCAGGAACAGCTCGTGCACGTCCTGACCGCTGTCGGTCGCAGGGTTGGCGGTATTGGCAAAGGCGATGAAATCGGCCGGGACCACCACGGTGCCCTGGTGCAGCAGCTGGTAGAAGGCGTGCTGACCGTTGGTGCCGGGCTCGCCCCAGAAGATCTCGCCGGTATCGGAGGTCACAGCGCTGCCGTCCCAGCGGACATGCTTGCCGTTGGACTCCATGGTGAGCTGCTGCAGGTAGGCCGGGAAACGGTGCAGATACTGGCAGTACGGAAGCACGGCGTGGCTCTTGGAACCGAAGAAGTTGACGTACCAGACGTTGAACAAACCCATCAGCGCGACGGCATTGTTCTCGAGCGGCGTGTTGCAGAAGTACTCGTCGATGGCGTGGAAGCCCTCAAGGAACTGCTGGAAACGCTCGGGGCCGAGCACGACGATCAGCGACAGGCCCACGGCGGAGTCGACGGAGTAGCGGCCGCCAACCCAGTTCCAGAAACCAAAGGCGTTAGCCGGGTCGATACCGAAAGCCTCGACCTTCTCGAGTGCGGTGGAAACGGCGACGAAGTGCTTTGCCACAGCCTCGGCGTTCTGCTCATCGGAGCCATCGATGGCGCCCTGAGCCTTGAGCTGCTCGAGCATCCAGGTCTTGACCTCGCGGGCGTTGGTGAGGGTCTCGAGCGTGGTGAAGGTCTTAGAGACGATGATCACGAGCGTGGTCTCGGGATCCAAACCCTTGAGCTTCTCGGCCTGGTCGTTGGGGTCGATGTTGGAGATATAGCGGCAGTCGATACCGGCGTCGGCATAGGGACGCAGGGCCTCGTAAGCCATGACCGGGCCCAGATCGGAGCCGCCGATGCCGATGGACACCAGGTGCTCAATCTTCTTGCCGGTAACGCCCTTCCACTCACCGGAGCGCACGCGCTCGGCGAAGGCATACATGCGATCGAGGACCTCGTGCACGTCGGCGACGACATCCCGGCCGTCGACGATAAGCTGGCCTTTCTCGCTTGCCGGACGGCGCAGCGCGGTGTGCAGGACGGCGCGGTCCTCGGTGGTGTTGATGTGCTCGCCGGAGAACATGGCGTCGCGGCGCTCCTCGAGCTTCACCTCGCGGGCAAGATCGCACAGCAGCTTGACGGTCTCATCGGTCACCAGGTTCTTGGACAGATCGAAGTGAAGGTCGCCGGCGTCAAAGCTCAGCTTGTTCACGCGGTCGGCGTCAGCGGCGAACCAGGCCTTGAGGTCGATACCCTCGGCCTCGAGCTTCTCCTGATGAGCCTCGAGCGCCTTCCAAGCGGCGGTCGACGTAGCGTCGATAGGTGCGGCAACAGTTGCCATAAAGTCCTCCTCAGCATACGGGCGCAAGCCTCCATGCGCCCGGATAATCAGATAGTCCTATTCTAGCGCAGGTCAAGACTACAATCAGCGAGCGTTGCCAATCCGCCCCCCAACGGCAACCGACCAAAAAGGGACAGGTTTATTTTGGCGGGTCAAACGCTTTACCAACCAAAAATAACCTATCCCTTTATGGTAAATATTAGGCCGCGGCGCACACACTGCCGAGCAGCTCGCGCAAGGGCGAGCCGATACCCTCCAGCAGTTCGGGAGCGATGATGGCGAAAACGGGAACCTCGCCGGCACCCACAACGGCGGGCACTTTTCCCTCGGAGACGATGCATCCGTAGGGAACAAAGCCGTCCTCGCCGGCATCGAGCACGGCCATGCGACGAGCGAGTTCGCGCGCAAAGCCCGCCGTATCGGCATCGCCGATCGCCAGGACAAAGTCCACGCCCTCATCGGTCGCCAGGGCTACGGCCTCATCGACCAAATCGTCTCCCCCGTCGCCCCCGACCAAGCCGCAACGAAAGAGCACGCGTTCGAGCAGGGCGCGATCGAGCGAGCCCAGCGCCGCCGAAACGAGCTCATCACGCGTGTGCTTGTCGCCTCCCAGCACGACCAGTGTCTTGGTGCCGCCATAGTGGGCAACCAATCGCCCGCACCAGCGAGCCACGTCCCCATCCGCAACCAAGCGCGTCGGCATACCAAACCCATAGTTAACCATTATCCCCACAACCCTTCCGTGCTTTATGGTGGCATCAATCGTTAGCCTCATGCTACGAAGCGAGCTTTTCCGAGCTGTTTCGCGCTCTTTAGGGCTGCGTTAAAAACCCGATGCAACCGCACGACCATACCTGCCAAAAAGGGACAGATTTTGACGGCGTCCGGTCGAGCAGTTATTATCGAACAGGTATTCGATAAGAACATGTGTTTGATGGGAGGGCTCGGATGGCGCACGAGCAGCACACCTACATCTGCATCGACCTCAAGACGTTTTATGCCAGCGTCGAGTGCGTCGATCGTGGGCTCGATCCGCTCACCACCAACCTGGTCGTTGCCGACGAATCGCGCGGACGCACGACTATCTGTCTCGCTATCACGCAGGCTATGAAGGACCTAGGGATTCACAACCGCTGTCGCCTGTTCGAAATACCCGATGGCATCGACTACATTAAGGCCGTACCGCGCATGCAGCACTACATGGAGGTGTCGGCGCGGATCTACGGTATCTACCTGGAATACGTCAGTCCGCAAGACGTTCACGTCTACTCAATTGACGAGTGCTTTATCGACGTGACGCCATATCTGGACCTCTATCACACCGATGCGGAAGGCTTCGCCTGCATGTTGCGCGACGAGGTCCTCGCGCGCACCGGCATCACGGCGACGGTCGGCATCGGCCCCAACCTATTCCAGGCCAAGGTAGCACTCGACATCACTGCCAAGCATGTGCCCAGTCGCATCGGCACACTCGACGACGAGACCTTTCGCAAGGAGATCTGGCCCCATCGCCCCATCACCGACATCTGGGGCATCGGCCCCGGCGTGGCGGCCCGTCTCGAGAAATACGGTGTCTACGACCTGATGGGGGTCGCAGCGCTCGACGAGAACCTGCTCTACGACGAACTCGGCGTCAATGCCGAATATCTTATCGACCACGCCTTCGGGCGTGAGCCGGCAACCATCGCCGATATCCAAGCTTATCGCCCGCAAGCGACCTCGACCACCACAGGGCAGGTGCTCTCGAAGGGCTATGCCTATGAGCAGGCCTACACCGTCTTGCGCGAGATGGTCGACAACGCCGTGTTGGACCTAGTCGATAAGCACGTGGTCTGCGACAGCATCTCGCTCTTTGTGGGTTATGCGAGCGAACGAGCTGACATACGCCGCCTCGACGCCAGCGGTACAGCGCAATATGTGGACGGATGCGGACACCTACGCTCGAGCACGTCGAGCATCGAACCCACCGCAACCGCCGGCCCTGAGCTCGCGCCCCGTGCGCCCAAGCCCGTCCAGCGCGATGACGAACGGCGCCGCCTGGTGCGGGAGGCGCAGGCTATCGATGGCATCTTTGTGGGAGAGCATGGCGGCAAACCGCGCGGTGGCTATGCCGCACTCTTAGCGCACTCCAACGCCTCGCGCAAGCTGCCCGAGCGCACCAATTCGTTTAAGAAGATCATGGGCTATTTCGATGAGCTCTGGGCGCAGACTGTCGATCCCAAACGACCAGTCAAGCGCATCAACCTGGGATTTGGCAACCTCATGCCGGAGGAGTTTGCCACCATCGATCTATTTAGCGATGTCGAGGCCGATGAGCGCGAGCGCGAGCTGGCCCGTGCCGTGCTGGCTGTAAAAGGCAAATACGGCAAGAACGCGCTGGTTAAGGGACTGAGCTTTACCGCCGGTGCCACCGCACGCGAACGCAACGATCAGGTAGGAGGGCACCGTGCCTAAGCCCCAACAGCAGCCGATGCGGCCACCGACACCTTTTGAACGCCTAGCGGACCCCGAGGGAAGACGTCGCTCCGCCGACCCCAAGCTCACCGCTAACGGCGCCGTCCGTGCCGGCCGTGCCGCGCAGTTTATGCCCTTTGCCGCCCTCACGGGATACTACGAACTCGTGCGCAAGCAGGAAATCACCATCGAGCCAAAACGTGAGCTCACGGAAGAAAAAGCCCTCGTGCTTTCTAAAAAACTCGAGGGTCTCAAACGTGGCGACTTGGTTCGTGTCACCTATTACGATACATACGGCTATCGCAGCCGCACCGGCATCCTCGACGAGGCGCTCCCCGCCTTCAAGCTCCTCAAGCTCCGAGACATCGCCATCGACTTCGACGGCATCCAAGACATCGAACTGCGCGGACGAGCCTAGCCAAGGAAGCGCATCCAGAGCGACGCTTACAGCGTCATGACGTAGTAGCCCGCGTCTTTCACGGCCGTCTCGAGGACATCACGATCAACCGGCTGCTTAGAGCGCACGCGTGCCGTGTGGTCCGCATACGTCACCGTTGCCCACACGCCATCCAGTGCATTGAGGGCATTGGCTACGTTCTGAGCGCAGCCGTCACAGCTCATGCCGCCGATGAGCAGCTCATCGCTATAGGGATAGTGTGACGCATCGGTATCCACCACAACAACCTTTTTGGCCTTCTTGCCGCTCGCACCATCGCTGCAACAACTCTTCCCATGTGTCGAAGCGGCAATGCGACGCAGTCCAAAAAACATGCCGACGGCAATGACGGCCAGCACGATGAGATTCGCAGGGCTGAGCAAGTCACTCATGCGTTCCCCTTTCAAGTAGCCCTATCTAGATACCCCCATGGGGTGTCCCCATCTTAACCCAAAATCATGTCTGTTCGGTCAATTAGTTTCCCTCTTCAAACTTTTTTGTTGACCATGGCTTACTTTCGTGTATAAGTTTTCCTAGGCTAACAACTGAGGACCCGAAAGGGGCATCGTGACTCGAACCATTGACATCCCAACATACCAAACGGCTGTCGTGCGCAACTGCTCCCCTACGCTCGCAGGTATCAAGCCGGCATCGCTCTTTACCTATCCCGGCGTTTACGCCAACCAAAACGGAAAACCCGGCGCCGCCCATATCGAAGGGCGACGCTCTCGCCTGCTCGCCGTCATAGCCCAATGCAACCGCGAGCTCCAGCCACTCGGGATCCATATGAGCGTTTTGGTCTGGCGCCCCTGCGGAGCGCTCATCTATGTGTACCGCCCTGCGGACCTCATGCGATACCTCTCCGACCCCCGCGCCACGACGGCGCTTGCCGCCGAAGGTTACGATGTCCACAACCTGCCCGCATCACTGGTGCATCTCGCCGCGCGCATCACGCTGGCAAGCAGCAATGCCGCAGAAAGCGCCTATGACGGCAGCGTCTGCGCACTCGCGCGAAATAGGCACTGCGATACGGGGTGCATGTGCGAGTTCCCCCACGAAATTGGCTATTTTTTGGGCTATCCCTACGAAGATGTCCATCAGTTTATCGTCCAGCACGGCGAAAACTATAAGGTCTTTGGCGCATGGAAGGTATACACAAACGTTGAGCAGGCGCTCACGACCTTCGATTCCTATCGCACATGCACGCAATACCTTACCTACATCTATCAACAGGGCTGCACCCTGGGACAACTTGTCCAGGCAACCCGATAGAGCATACAAAACGCGGCCGCACGCCGCACAACCGAAAGGAAGACATATGAGCAAGATCGCAGTCGTCTACTGGAGCGGTACAGGCAACACCGAGGCCATGGCAAACTTCGTTGCCGAGGGCGCAACCGGTGCCGGCGCCGAGGCAGAGGTCATCTCCTGCGCCGACTTCTCCGCAGACAAGGCCGCCAGCTATGACGCCATTGCCTTCGGCTGCCCCGCCATGGGTTCCGAGGAGCTTGAGTATGACGAGTTCCAGCCTATGTGGGACGAGGTCAAGGAGACTCTCGGCGACAAGAAGGTCGTCCTCTTTGGCTCCTATTCGTGGGCCGAGGGCGAGTGGATGGACAACTGGAAGGCCGATGCCGACGAGGCAGGCGTCAACGTCGTCGATTCCGTCATTTGCTACGACGCCCCCGACGATGAGGGCGAAGCGGCCTGCAAGGCCCTGGGAGCGGAGCTGGCCTAACGAAACCAGGCCTCCAAAAGAGCCTGTATCACAGCGCATCCCCATCCCTACAAAAGAGCGGGGGCTGGATTCAAGTCCAGCCCCCGCTCTTTTGTAACGGCAGTTACATCAACCGGCTACGAGATATTTCCCAAGAACGCCTTGGTGCGCTCGCTCTTGGGGTGGTCGAAGACCTCGCTCGGCGTACCCTCTTCCACAATGACGCCGCCGTCCATAAAGACGACGCGGTCGGCGACATCGCGGGCAAAGCCCATCTCGTGCGTCACGACGATCATGGTCATGCCGTCGCGTGCCAGGTCGCGCATGACACCCAGGACGTCGCGCACGAGCTCGGGGTCGAGCGCCGAGGTGGCCTCGTCAAAGAGCATGACGTGCGGGTTCATCGACAGGGCGCGGGCGATGGCAACGCGCTGCTGCTGACCGCCCGAGAGCTGGCTCGGCATAAAGTCGATACGCTCGGCAAGACCGACCTTGGTCAGCTCCTCGACGGCAATCTTCTCGGCCTCTTCCTTGCTGCGCTTGAGCACCTTCTGCTGCGCGAGCATGACGTTCTTTTTGACTGAGAGGTGCGGGAACAAATTGAACTGCTGGAACACCATACCCAGATGCGTGCGCACCTTGTTAAGATCGACGCCCTTGGCGCACACGTCCACACCCTCAACGACAATCGAGCCACTCGTGGGATGCTCAAGACGGTTGATGCAGCGAAGCATCGTCGACTTACCCGAGCCCGAGGGACCCAGAACTACGACGACCTCGCCCTTGTGCACATCCAGATCGATATCGCGCAGGACCACGTTATCGCCAAAGGCCTTCTGGAGGTTCTTGATGCTGACGACGACCTCGTTCGAGTTATTGGTTTCGCTCATGATAGGACCTCCTTACAGACCGGCGATGTGATCGGCGGGCGTCGCGACGACCTGTCCGGCGCTCTTGGCGGGACGCTTCTTCTTAGTTTCGGCCGTGCCCAAAAGCCTCGCCTCAAGGCCGCTCACCAAGCGAGCGAGCGGCAGGGTGATGACCAGATAGAACAGGGCGGCAACCACGTACGGTGTAATAGAGCCCGTCGTGGCCACGATGGTGCGGGCGTTCATGACGATCTCGACCACGCCCACGGCCGCGAGCAGCGACGTATCCTTGTAAAGCAGGATGAACTCACTGGTCAACGTTGGCAGGACATTGCGGAACGTCTGCGGAATCATAACGTAGAGCAGTGTCTGGAAGGCGTTCATGCCCAGCGAGCGCGCAGCCTCGTTCTGGCCCTTGGGGATCGACTGAATACCGGCACGGAAGATCTCGCACAGGTAGGCGGACGAGTTCATGGCCATGACGATGACGCCCAGCACATAGTCGTCAACCTTGACGCCGGCCAGCGGCAGGCCAAAGAACGCGATGTAGATCTGCAGGAACGCCGGCGTACCGCGAATGATATTCACATAGATACCGGCAAGGCAACGCAGGATGCGCGACTTGGAGATGCGCATGAGCGACAGGGCGAAACCAAAGGGAATTGCCAGCGGAAACGCCACGAGCACGATCGAGAGCGACATGAGGAAGCCTTTGAAGACGATCGGCAGGCTCTGGACCAAAATGACCGGGTTCAGGAACAGGCGCAGGAACATGTTGGAATTCCATGCCTCGACCCACGGCTGCTCCTTAAGATCGGCCAGGAAGTTATCGAAGGCCGTCACGCCCTTGATCTCGACGGAAGGAATCTTGGAAATCTTCTTGGTCGAACCGTCGGCGAGCGTATAGGTGCCGCTAAAGGCCTCTTCGCCGCCCTCGACGGGAAACGTCACGCCGTAGACCTCAACGCGGAAATAGCCGCCGGCGGGCGCCGTCTCGCCAAAGTCGATCTTGAGTGTCTGGCCGTTAGCCTTGCACGTGGGCTTCATGGGCGTACGATCCATGAGATCCTCGCCCGAGAGCATCGTCAATCGCGTGTCATCGGTACCAAACGTCGTGCCGTCGACAAACGTCAGCGAAAGACCGCTCAGCTCCTCGTCGGTATCGGCCTGAACCTCCCAGGTAATGCGCGTCTCGGTGCCGCCGACCACAGCGCTGCCCGAACCGGTGTTGGGTCGGGCGGTAATCTTTGCGGTCTCAAGCGCCTGAGCGGTCGAGGGCACGCAGGCCCCCGCGCATACCAGGGCGAGCGCCACAGCCAGGGCACAGGCCAGCTTTTGGAGCATCAAGGGCAGTGGATGGCTCTTGCCCATGGCTCCTTGGTTCAATCGAGACAAGGTGGCTCCTAACGTTTAAGTTGCCGACATAACGGGGCGGGATGACGCCCATTCAAGAAACGCAAAGGCCCTCTCCGCCAAAACGGAAAGGGCCCGCGCGCAATCAAGTGACTATTTTACTTGATGTTGTACTTAGCCATGAGGGCGTCAACGGTACCGTCGTCGGTCAGGTCCTTGATGGCCTGGTTGATGTCGTCCTTGAGCTTGGTGTTGCCCTGGTTGATGGCGATGGCGTACTCCTCGCCGGTGCTGACCTGCTTGATGGTCTGGCAGGTGTTGAACTGCTCGGCGGTCAGCTGGCTGGCAACGGAGCGGTTGGTGACTACGGCATCGCCCTTATCGGACTGCAGGGCGCTGAAGCACTCGGTGGCGTCCTTGTAGGGGACGATCTTGGCCTTGGGGAAGTTCTCCTGGGCAAAGGCCTCGGCGGTCGATCCAGACTGGACGATGATGGTAGCGTCGGCGTTGTTGAGCTTCTCGCTGTAGTTGTCGGCCGTGATGTCGGTGTTATCGACCTTGGTCACGATAGCCTGATCGTCCATGTAGTAGGAATCGGAGAAAGCGACTTCCTTCTCACGCTCGGGCGTGTCGGTGATAGCCGCGATGGAGACGTCATACTTGGCGCCCGAAGCAACGCCGGGGACGAGCGTGTCGAAGTCGTTGTTGACGTACTCGACATCCAGGCCCAGTTTGTCGCCGATAGCCTTGATGAGCTCAAGGTCAAAGCCCTGATAATCGCCGTTGTCATCCTTGTACTCAAACGGAGCGTACTCGGCAGAGGTGCCGACGGTCAGCGTACCGTCCTTGACGAGCGCGTACTCCTTGGAGCCGTCGACCTTCTCGACCTTAGCGTCGCCAGAGCTGCTGGAACCGGCATCGGAACCAGAGGTGGCGTTGGACGAGCCGCAGCCCGTCAGAGCGAGGGCGAGCGCCATAGCACCCGTGGCGGCAAATGCGCCAAGCTTCTTGAGCTTCATAATCAGTCTCCTTCCGGTGACCCCACGTGATTCAGGGGCCTGCAAAAACTGAGGGTTATTATGCACCCGCTTGGAAGAATCCGCAATTAGAAAACTGATTGAAACAAACCCATAACGTGAATGGAGCACTCCACTTTATGACAGTCATTACTGCTGCAACGACCTTAACAGTTTGATTTCAGCCGCATAACCTGCAAGTTCGTTCGGTGTCTCCAAAATGAATGGCAATGCGCGCAAGCGGCTATTCGATACAATATTCTGTATAACCTGCATACCGCCGCCAAACTCCTCGCTGCCAAGATATCCCTTGCCGATGCACTCGTGACGATCTTTATGGGCGCCACAGGGGTTCTTCGAATCGTTGATGTGCACGGCACGCAAACGGTCGATACCCACCACGCGGTCGAACTCGTCGAGTACGCCGTCCAGATCATGGATGATGTCGTAGCCGGCATCGCTCACATGACAGGTGTCCAAACAAACGCCCAGCTTATCGGACAGCTCTGGACACTTGGCGGCAACGCCCTCGATAATGCACGCCAGCTCTTCAAAGCTACGGCCCACCTCGGTGCCCTTACCCGCCATGGTCTCGAGCAATACCGTCGTCTGCTGTCCCTCAAACATCACCTGGCACAGCGTGTCGACAATCATCTGAATGCCGGCGTCTGCCCCCTGTCCCACATGCGCACCGGGATGGAAGTTGTAGTAGTTGCCGGGCAGTGCTTCCAGACGCTGCAAATCTTCCGCCATAGCCTCCAAGGCAAACTCGCGCGCTCGCTCCTTAGCGGAGCAGGGGTTATAGGTATACGGGGCATGCGCCACCAGCGGTCCAAAGTCGTTTTGCGCCATAAGCTCGCGCAGAGCCGCCACGTCATCCATGTCAAGGTCTTTTGCCTTGCCACCGCGCGGGTTGCGCGTAAAGAACGCAAAGGTATTGGCACCAATGGACAACGCCGTCTCCCCCATTGCCCGATAGCCCTTCGTCGTCGAAAGATGACACCCGATCGTTAGCATCTCCAGCTCCCCCTCATCAGTTGCGGTGAAATACGGTCTATTGGTGCCTTATTTTGGCGCAAACAGACCGTATTCCACCGCAAGATATAAAAGGGGCATCAGGGGCACGGTCCGCCGAGCCCCCTTGAGCAGCAGCACCGCAGCCTAGAGCGTCAAGCGAATCGCATCGATGATCTGCGCGCAGCGCTGTGTGGCGGCAAGGGGCATGACGGGACTCTCGAGTTTCCCCGCCCGGATGAGCTGAGTCGCATGCGAAGCTTCGCCGTAAAAATCATCGACCTCAAATGGGGCGTCGATTTCGAGCACTCGACCGTCGGAGTACTTCACATGGGCGAGCTCGGGGCGATGGAGGCGCTCGATTTCCAACGAACCCCGTTCGCAGGCAATCGTTAAGCGGCTTTCATATGCTGCTTTGCCGTCGCACACCATATGAATGGGTATACCGCCGACACTCATATGAATCTCATCGGCCCAATCCACGCGGCCGCCCGATACGTCACGCCAGCGAACTTCACGAGACGAAACATCGCACGCACCCGCAAGCAAATCCTCAAACCACCCGACCGCATAGCAGCCCATGTCATATAGACAGCCGCCCTGCAACGGATCGAGCAGATAACTCGAAGGGGACTCACCATAATCGAGTTTTTGCACGCTTTCGATCGAGACGATACAGCCGAGCTCGCCCGACGCAAGCAAGTCCTCCACGCGAGTGCGCATCGGGCAAAACCGATTCTTCATCGCCTCCATAAACAGCACGCCGCACTCGCGAGAGGCGGAGGCAATCGAGAGAGCCTCTTCCTCACTCAAAACGGCCGGCTTTTCGCACAGCACGGCCTTTCCGGCGCGCAGCGCGCGACAGGCCCAACGCGTATGCATACCATGCGGAAGAGCCAAGTAGATTGCGTCGACATCGGGGTCGGCAATCAGCGCATCATAAGCCGCATCGCCGCCATCGTCAGCCGTGACATAACTGTGCGCAGCATCGATCGAAAACGCCCTGCAAAACTCCTCAACATGCGAAGGAGTGCGACCGGCGGCAGCCACCAGCCGTGCCCTGTCGACCTTCTTGAGCGACGATGCAAATCGATGCGAAATGTGCCCAGCGCCCAAAACGCCCCAACGAACCTCACGCAAATCATCACATGAATCCCGATGGCCCACGACAGCTCCCTTCAGTTGCGACGAAATAGTTCCTGCTATCGCCCTATTCTGCCGCAAACAGGAACTATTCCATCACAAGATATAAAAGGGTCATGAGGAGCGAGTTTTGCTGAAGACTTTAAGCGCGGCCGTTACGGGGCCAGGCTGGAAACGTCGGCGCGCGTCGTCGAGACGCTCGGGGATATCGATGTGTTGCGGGCAGTGACGCGCACATTTGCCGCACTTGACGCAATTGCTCACGAGCTTGGGCTCGCTCGTGCGCACCGCGCTCGCCGTAAAGTATTGCGACAGCCCCGTAAACCAGCTGTGCGCATAGCTCGCGTTGTAAGCGGCAAAGCAGCCGGGAATGTTAATACCCTTGGGACATGGCATGCAGTAGCCGCATCCCGTGCAGGGCACGCGATTCGATTTTTCAAACTCCGCCAGCACACGTGCGATGGTATCGAGCTGCTCTGTCGTCATCGAATTCGGCAGTGCGCGATCCGCCAATGCCGCGTTCTCGTCCACCTGTGCGGTATCGGTCATGCCCGAAAGCAGCATCGTGACCTGAGGATGGTTCCACACCCACGAAAGGCCCCAAGCAGCCGGCGTCTTCAGGTACGGATCGCGTACGTCATCGAGCACGGCGCGGGCCCGCGGAGGCAGCTTGCCCGCCAGGCGTCCGCCCAAAAGCGGTTCCATCACAAACACCGCGAGCCCGCGCTCGGCGGCTGCTATAAGTCCCGCCGTTCCCGCTTGGTAGCGCTCTCCAGCGTAGTTGTACTGAATCTGGCAAAAATCCCAGTCATACGCGTCGAGCATCGTCAGGAAGTCCGCCGCACTGCCGTGATACGAAAAACCTATCTGGCGAATACGCCCCGCAGCCTTTTGGTGCGCAATCCAGTCTTCGATGCCCAACGCCACCACGCGCTCCCACTGGGCGGGCGAAGTGATGTTGTGCATAAGGTAATAGTCGATATGGTCGGTCCGCAGGCGGTGCAGTTGCTCGTCGAAGAACCGGTCGAAATCCTCCGCGCACTTGCACGAAGCGTGCGGCAACTTAGTCGCGAGCAACACGCGGTCGCGCAGACCCAGGCGCTCAAGTGAGGCGCCCACGCACACCTCGTTACCGGGATAGAGATACGCGGTATCCAGATAATTAATCCCCTGCTCCACCGCACGGGAAATGATGGCATCGGCTGTCTTCGCATCGGGGTGTCCCGGCGCACCGGGAAATCTCATGCAGCCCAGACCCAGAGCGGATATTCGGTTACCACTTTTGGGGTCAACGCGATATTGCACGGCCCCTCCTTTCGCCATCAGCGCCCCGGCAAGGCGAAACACAATGGTCACGCGGCCGAAACATCGTGGAATCGCAATCGAGAACGTATCGTAACGCAGCAGAAATCGAGCTGTCACGGCACCGCTTTAACATCAGCAAAAAGCCCGATGAAAGGAGCCGCCCATGCCCGCGCTCGACCTTTGGAACCTCGCCTCCCAGCTCAAAAGCAACGATTATCGCTGGGTCGACCTCACCCACACGCTCTCATGCGACACCCCGCACTGGTTTGGCTTTAAGCCGTTTGAGTCCACCAAGCTCTTCGACTACCTGCCCGGCACGCCCGAGGACATGCTCGCCCCCATGCGTTGCTTCCAGTATTCGGTTGCTTCGCAGTACGGCACGCATGTCGACGCACCGCGCCACTTCCATGTTGACGGCCGTTCCCTTGGAGAGATTGAACCCATCGAGTTTATGCATCCGCTCTGCGTGATCGACAAGCACGAGGAGTGCGCCGCGAATCCCGACTTTATCCTGACCATCGAGGACCTCAAAGCTTGGGAGGATGAGCACGGTCGCATTCCCGAGGACGCTTTCGTCGCCTTCCGCTCCGACTGGTCCAAGCTCGCCGACCTCGAGAACAAGGACGAGGACGGCCAGCCCCACTACCCCGGCTGGGACCTCGACGCCATCAAGTGGCTCGTTGAAGAGCGCGACATCGGCGCCATCGGCCACGAGCCGGCTGACACCGACCCGGCGAGCGTGACCACGCGTGAGGACGCCTACCCCTACCCCGGCGAACAGTACATCCTCTCGGTCGATCGCTATCAGATCGAGGTCATGGACCATCTAGACGAGCTTCCCGCCACGGGCGCCGTCATCTTCTGCACCTTCCCCAAGGTGCGTGATGGCGTCGGATATCCCGCACGTGTCTTTGCGGTCTGCCCCGCGTCATAAGTTCCCATGCGTTTGTTCTTCTAAATACGGCCATCCGGTGCACGCGACATGGCCCGGCGGCATACAATCCATCAGGCGCCCCATACGCGGGCGCCTTTTTATGGGGAGATGATTCACATGCAGATCAACAAGGTCGCCTTCATCGGCAAGGGCGGCGTGGGCCTGCTCTACGGCAGCATGATCGCCCAAGCGCTCGGCAACGACGCCGTCGAATACGTTATGGACGACGCGCGCTTTGAGCGCCACGCGGGTGATGCGCTCACCGTCAACGGCAAGCCCTGCGCGCTCAAGTCCGTCCGCGCGAGCGAGGCGACGCCCGTCGACCTGGTCATCCTCACGGTCAAGACAACCGGGCTCGATGTGGCGCTCAAAACCCTGGAAAGCGTCGTGGGACCCGACACGCTGATCGCGTCGCTGTGCAACGGCATCACGAGCGAGCAGAAGATTGCCGAGCGCTTTGGCTGGGAGCACACCGTCCTTGGTATCTGCCAGGGCATGGACGCCGTATTCCTCAACGGGGAGCTCACCTATACCAATGCCGGCGAGATCCGCTTTGGTGCGGCAGCGGGCACCGACCCCGCAACCGTTATCGCCATCGACGAGCTCTACACGCGTTGCGGCATCGCCCATACCGTCGAGCACGACATCGCACATCGCATGTGGGCCAAACTCATGCTCAACGACGGCATCAACCAGACCTGTATGGCCTACGGCGGCACCTACGGAAGCGCTACGGAGCAGGGCTCCGAGCAGCTCCGCAGTTTTGTCTCCGCCATGCGCGAGACGCTTGCAGTCGCCAATGCCGAGGGCATCGAGCTCACCGAGGCAGACCTAACGCAGATGGTGCGTCTCATAAAAGGGCTCGATCCCGCCGGCATGCCCTCGATGGCGCAAGACCGCATCGCTCAACGCAGAACCGAGGTCGAGGAATTTGCGGGTACCATCTGCCGCCTCGCGGCCAAGCACGGTATCCAGGTGCCGCAAAACGAATGGCTCTATTCGCGCATCCGCGAAATCGAGGCCAGCTGGTAACGCCGCCGCACCGCATCCAACAGTCTCAATAGCAAAAACCGCCGCAAAGGGCACTCCCCTTGCGGCGGCTTCCTTCTTCATCTATGGGCAAAACCAGCTTCACAACGGCTAGCGCCGCACCTGCGGCGTCTCGTCCTCGTCATCGCGGCAAAGGGTCACGCCCGCACTTCCCAGCAGCGCTGCTGCGATGAGCGCGCCGACCACAATAGGAGCAGCCCCGCACGAGCCCTGCATGCCTGCGACAAACGCAGCTGTAGGGCCAAGACAGCCAAGTACCAATGCGACGGCGGCGATAGCGATATCTCGAGCGTTCATGAGACCACTTCCTCCACGAGAAAGACCTTATTTCTCATGAACCAGTGTGCCCCGCATGCATACGCCCAGCGTACCGCCACGGTAAGGGCTCTGTTAACTCAAACGCACATAAAGAAAGGGCGGCTTTACGTTGCCTAAAAGCTCAGTAAAGACGCCCGCCCATCATGTGCCTATTTTGCTCTGATGGCAGATTACCAACCGGTATAGTAGTCGGTGGTTCCGGCAGCACAGCCGGAGTCATAGACCTTGCACTCGCCCTTGGAACCGGTAAACGTGGAGCCTTGGGCCTTATCGCCCGCGGCAACGACGTAGTAGCCATCGGAATCGCGCCAAAAGCCCTCGGAATCCTGCGTCCATTCGCCCGTGCGGTGGTGATACAACACGTTGCTGCTGTAATAAGTCTCGCGGCGCCCGTTGTAGTTATTGACACCCGCAGAGCGCGTCAGGCCCGATCCGTTCGCGTAGGACGCGGCAGACGCGTAGGACGGAGTGTAGCCAGCGTTGTAGTACGAAGCCTGGGCGGCCTCGGCAGCCTCTGCCTCGGCGGCAGCGGCCTCGAGCGCTTCGCGCTTGGCATTCTCAAGCGCAGTGCGCAGCTCATCGAGCTCGGTCGACTTCGCGTCGACCTCCCCCATCGTCAAAAGGCTGCCCGCACCATCGATACAACCCTGCAGCACAGCGCGCTCGTCATCGGTGGCATAGTCACCATACATGTTTAGGATAATCTGAGCGCGCATCTCAAGGGAATCGCGCTTGGCCTCCATCGAGGCGTTCCACTCCTGCATGGAACCATAACCATCGCCGCGATAATCAACGGGCTGTACCAGCGTCGTCTCGGACGGGGTAGATCCAACCGTATCGGACAGTGTTGCCGCGTGGGCATCAGTTGCGCCGGCGCCCGCCAAAAGCGCCACGGTCAGAGCGGCGGAAAGGGCGGCGGCTTTCGGTTTTCGTGAATCGATCCTCATGTAGCTGGAAACCTCCGTAGTGCGTTTTTGCTGCGTTTGAGCTGCGTGTGATTCGATCGCGCTGCATAGTACCTCGAGCAAATCGCGACCTGCGGTTTTACTCAAAAGGCGCACGTCAATTGCGTAAAACTCACATCCTCTCAACAGGAGTTTTCCACAACTCGAATGCATAAAGCATACCAAAAACCCTGTAATAGCGCCCTTCCTATGCAAAAAAGGCGCCTGCGCAACCATTGCTTGCGCAGGCGCCTTGAGCAGGCATTTTATGCAGTTATACCTATCGAGTCGCAAGGGGTCCTTGCACAAGTCGCCTTACTCGTCCAGCGCGGCGAAGGCCTGCTTCAGATCCCAAATGATGTCCTCGGCGTTCTCGGTACCGATGGAAAGACGGATCGTGGAGGGCGTGATGTTCTGCTCGGCGAGCTCCTCGGCAGAGAGCTGGGAGTGCGTGGTGGTAGCCGGGTGCACGACGAGCGACTTGACGTCGGCCACGTTGGCGAGCAGCGAGAACACCTGCAGATGATCGATGAACTTCCAAGCTGCCTCCTGGCCACCCTTAATCTCAAAGGTGAAGATCGACGCGCCACCGTTGGGGAAGTACTTCTGATAGAGCTCGTGATCGGGGTGCTCAGACAGGCTCGGGTGGTTCACCTTGGCGACATGGCTGTCACCAGCCAGGAACTCAACGACCTTCTTGGTGTTCTCGACATGACGGTCGACGCGCAGCGACAGAGTCTCGGTGCCCTGGAGCAGGACCCAGGCGTTGAACGGGCTGATGCAGGCGCCCTCGTCGCGCAGCAAGATGGCGCGGACATAGGTCGCGAAGGCAGCGGGACCGGCAGCCTCGGCAAACGAGACGCCATGGTAGGAGGGGTTGGGCTCGGCGATCTGCGCATACTTGCCGCTCGCCTTCCAGTCGAAGTTGCCGCCATCGACAATCACGCCGCCCAGCGAAGTTCCGTGGCCGCCAATGAACTTAGTTGCGGAGTGGACAACGATGTTGGCGCCATGCTCCAGCGGACGGAACAGATACGGGGTGCCGAAAGTGTTGTCGACGACGACCGGCAAACCATGCCTCTTGGCGATCTCGGAGATGGCGTCGATGTTGGGAATGTCGGAATTGGGGTTGCCGAGCGTCTCGAGGTAGATGACCGTAGTGTTGTCCTTGATGGCACCCTCAACCTCTTCCAGGTTATGAGCATCGACAAACGTGGTCTCGACGCCAAACTGGGAGAGCGTATGCTCCAGCAGGTTGTAGGAGCCACCGTAGATGGTCTTCTGAGCCACCACGTGGTCGCCGGCCTGGGCGAGGGCCTGCAGAGTGTAGGTGATAGCCGCAGCGCCGGATGCGACGGCGAGACCAGCCACGCCACCCTCGAGCGCGGCGATACGATCCTCAAAGACGCCCTGAGTGGAGTTGGTCAGGCGGCCGTAGATGTTACCGGCGTCGGCAAGGCCAAAGCGGTCGGCAGCATGCTGGGAGTTACGGAACACGTAGCTCGTGGTCTGGTAGATAGGCACGGCGCGGGAGTCGGATGCGGGGTCGGCGCTCTCCTGGCCAACATGAAGCTGCAGGGTATCGAAACCAAAGGTGTGCTCGGGGTTGTTGATGAACTGGCTCATGATGATCTCCTTGATCGAACGAAAGTAAATAAATAAGAGAAAAGTAAGTCGCTGTCTCCTGATCACGCCAACGGGCGCAAACAGGAGCCCGGCATTCGTCTTGGCAAGCAGTTCATATGCGGTCCTCCTTTTGACATCCCGGTTCCGTGGTCGGCTTAATTACCTACCGCCTTTGTGTGTTTTGAATAGTACGAGCATTGTTTCGCTCGGTCAATCACTTAAAAGCGCTAACCTGTTATCGGTTTTTTAGATAGCTATCGAAAGGACGGGCACCGATGACCCTCCAGCAGCTTCGTTTTCTTATCGCCGTGGCAGAGTCCGGCTCAATCAACGCCGCAGCTCAGCGCCTCTATACCGCTCAGTCCAATATCTCCAATGCCGTCAAAAGCCTGGAACAGGAGCTCCATCTGGAGATCTTTACGCGCTCCAGCCGCGGCGTCACGCTCACCAACGACGGCACCGAGCTTTTGGGCTATGCGCGCCAGGTCGTAGAGCAGGCCGACATGCTCGAGGCGCGCTACGAGGACGGCGGCACCCCGCAAGCCCGCCTCGCCATTTCCGCCCAGCACTACGCCTTTTCGGTCGAGGCCTTTGTCAACGTGGTCGAGCGCTGCCACGACAGCAAGTTCGAGTTCATCATGCGCGAGACCACCACATCGCAGATCATCGATGACGTCCGTGCGTTTCGCAGCGATATCGGCATTCTGTATCTGGATGACTTTAACGCCCGCGTTCTGCAGAAGGCCTTCGCCGATGCCCGTGCAAGCTTCCATCCCCTATTCGACGCGACGGTCCACGTCTTCGTTAGCGAGCGCCACCCGCTCGCCCGCCGCCCTCAGCTGTCCCTTGCCGACCTCACGCCCTATACGCGCTACAGCTTTGAGCAGGGAACCTCAAACTCCTTCTATTACGCCGAGGAACCTTTTAGCTATATCCCTTGCGACCGCAACATACGAATCTCGGACCGCGGAACACTTACTAACTTACTTATCACGTCGAACGGTTACACCCTGTCGACCGGCGTCCTCTCCAATGAAATGCAATGGGGTATGGCATCGATCCCGTTAGCAGACGCCCCAACGATGCGCGTAGGCTATATCATGCACGACGAGCGCAAGCCCTCTCCCCTCTTGCAGCAATACCTCGACGAGCTCAACCGCATCATCCATGCCAACTAACTGTCGGAAGACGGGGTAGAAATCGTAGATTGTTAGCCCCCGGCGGGCATGGCGCTACAATGGTCACTCACATGAAGCGCACTCAACGAAAGGAAGCCCGTGAAGGTCATCATCTATACCGACGGCTCTGCCCGATCAAATCCGGGACGCGGTGGCTACGGCGCCGTGCTCAAATACACCAACCCCGCCGGCAAGACCTTCACCTCCGAGCTTTCGCGCGGCTACGCCAAGACCACCAACAACCGCATGGAACTCATGGCCGTCATCGTGGCGCTCGAGGCGCTCAACCGCCCCTGCGAGGTCGAAGTCCATTCCGATTCGCAGTATGTCGTCAACGCCTTTAACAAGCACTGGATCGACGGCTGGAAAAAGCGCGGATGGAAAACCGCCAACAAGCAACCCGTCAAGAACCGCGACCTGTGGGAGCGCCTACTCACCGCCAAAAGCAAGCACAAGGTTGAGTTCATCTGGGTTAAGGGTCACGCCGGTCACGAGCTCAACGAGCGCTGCGATGAGCTCGCTACCACGGCGGCCGACGGCAGCAACCTCGATATCGACGCCGGCTTTAACGAGAGCGACCTGTAATAGCGTTTTCGCGCAGCTTTATATCCCCACGCGCTACACTCATCCTGTAGACCAAACAACGCAAGGGGGACGTATGCTGCGCATCGCGACCATCGGCACATCCATGATCACCGACGACTTTATCCAAGTCGTCAACGCCAACGACCAAGCCGCGTTTGTGGGCACGCTTTCACGCGATGCCAATCGCGGTGCCGCCTTTACCGCCGAGCGCGGTAGCGAGCGAAACTTTACTTCACTCGATGAGCTCGCGGCAGCCGCCGACGTCGACGCCGTCTACATCGGCAGCCCCAATGCGCTTCACTACGAGCAGGCCCTTGCCTGCATCGCCGGTGGCAAGCATGTCATCGTCGAGAAGCCCTTCTGCGCCACCGAAGCGCAGGCGCTGGAAGTCTTCCGCGCTGCCGAGGCAGCAGGTGTCGTGGCCCTCGAGGCCATGCGTCCCCTCCACGATCCCGCCTTCCACGCCATCGAGGACGCCCTGGGCGAGATCGCCCCCATCCGCCGCGCCTCATTGCGCTTTGGCAAATATTCCTCGCGCTACAACGAGATTCTCGCGGGACGCGCCACCAATATCTTCGACTGCAATATGGCATCGGGTTCCCTCATGGACATTGGCGTCTACACCGTCGAGCCCATGGTCGAGATTTTCGGCATGCCCTCCGGCCTTACGAGCATGGCTACTCTGCTCGACCCCACCACGCAACAGCTCACGCACGGCCCCATCGATGGCTGCGGCTCCATCCTCGCCAGCTACGGCGGTGGCCGTATCTCCGTCGAGCTCGCGCACTCCAAAATTACGAACGACCTGCTGCCCTCGCAAATCGAAGGCGAGCGTGGCACTATCCAGATCGACCATCTGTCCACGCCCCGCAACGTCCGCATCGACTATCGCGGCGACGTCGTACGCGGCTCGGCGACCGAGGCACCGCGCGAACAGGGCGACAACGGCCGCGTGCTCGACCTTCCAAAATCGAGCAACACTATGGAATACGAACTCACAGACTTTATCAGCGCCATCGGCGGTATCGATAACGTAAAGGAAGAGATTTGGGAGACCCCGGCGGGACGCCACGAGCTCGGACACTACCGCGATGTCACGCTCGTCTCACTGCGCATCATGGATGCCGTGCGCCAGCAGGCCGGCATAACCTTCCCGGCCGACGCAGGCAAGCAGGCATAGCGATGGGCCTCTTCGATACGTTCTTCTCCAGCGTCACCGGCGGCAGTCGAGAACCTCAAAAACCATCAAACGTCGAGCTCGAGCTGCGCCGCAGGCTTACTGTGCTCGCAAGCGACGAGGCCACTCAAGACACTCCCCTGCGCTATTTCCTGCGCTGGGCGGGGCAAGTCCAGGGCGTTGGCTTTCGCTTTACCAACACCAACCTCGCGCAGGCACGCGCGCTCACCGGCTGGGTGCGTAACATGGAAGACGGCTCAGTCGAGATGGAGATACAGGGAGCTCCGGCAAATATCCTATCTCATCTCGAAGCGCTTCATGCCTCCTACGAGCGCATGAGTACGCGTTTTCGCCTCGTAGACGCCCAGGCCCGAGCCCCACTTGCCAATGAAGACGGTTTCACGCCTCGTTATTAGTATTGTGTGCTAAATACGGTATCATTTACCTACGACCGTTGATAGAAAAGAGGCGAGGCGCATGGCGGTGCAAAGAAGGAATACCAGACAGCGAAAGCTGGTTCTCGACGCCGTGCGCCAAAGCTATAACCATCCCACCGCCGACGAAATCTACAACGTCGTGCGCGCGCAGGATGACAAAATCAGCCGTGGTACGGTCTACCGCAATCTCAATCTCTTGGCCGACGCTGGCGAGATCCTCTCCATCAAGACGCCGGGCGGCAGCCGCTTCGATCGCACGATCGAGCCGCATGCGCATATCATCTGCACCTCGTGCAGCCGCGTCATCGATGTACCGCTCCCCTTCGATGCCCAGCTCGACGCCAAGGCGTCCGAGCAAATCGGCTGGCACGTCACGTCGCACTACACCATCTTCGAGGGTCTCTGCCCCGACTGCCGATAAATGTTTGGGACATGCCTACACAGCAAGTAGACGACGCAGTTCTTCTTCGACCGTGCGCGCGTAGCGGACACGGTCGTTGATGCCGCGCATGCTGGGGTTGCAGCTCTCCATCAGATAGGGATGGCCCACCACGTTGAGCATGTCACGATCGTTCTCATTGTCGCCAAACGCCATCATCTCATCGGGCGAAATCCCCAGAGCGCGACCGTAATCGGCAAGCGCGGAGCCCTTGCCCGAATCGAAACCGATAAAGTCCGTCCATTCGGTTCCCGATGTCATGACATCGACTCGATCGCTAAAGTGGCGCTCGAAATACTCCAGCGCCGCCTGCTGCTCCGCCTCGGGCGTCTGGAAGGCAATCTTAATGACATCCTCGTCAATGTCTTCGGGACGGTCGACTACCGCCACATCACAATGGACCTCATAACGCAGGTGGTCAACAAACGCATCGTTGCCGCTCATGGTGTAGAGGTGTCCCTCGCACGAAAGGGTCACGTCGGCATGGGGGTACGCAACCACGGCATTCGCGATATCCATGGCCAGGCCACGCTCCATAGAACGCTTGACCACGGCACGCCCCTCGCTCATGACCAGGGCTCCGTTTTCGCATACATAGGCGAGTTCATCGGCCACCGGGGCAAACAGGTAGCGCAGGCTCGCATATTGACGGCCACTCGCCGGCATAAACACGATACCGCGACGATGCAGCTCATCGATAAGCTCAAAGGCCTCGGAACGCGGCTCGCGCTCCCCCGGATGCAGCAACGTGCCGTCCAAATCGCATGCAATCAGCTTGATTCCCTCAAGACCCATATGCTTCCCCCAAAGCCTCCTATCAACAGCAAGACGGACTTTGATTAGTCGCCCCTCAAAGCCCGTCTTGCGCATACGCGCACTTAGCCGCGCGTCTTTTTTACGATGGTAAAGTCGGGAGCCATGCTCACGACAACCTCTGCCGCACTCGACGCAAAGCGCCGGTCCGCATCGAGTTCACGGGTAACCACCGAGAGCCGAACACCCTCGACGCCGCGAAGCATACGGCCCAAAACAGGCTGCACCGGCGTATACATGCGCACGGTATGCTCATCCGAGTCGCCTCGGAAAATCGGCGCGTGCATATTGCCGATCTCCCAGCACGCATGCGCGAGCGCAATCGGGTCCATGCGGTCAACTTCGACCAAATAAACCTCGGCACTGCGCAGGCGCACGACAACCGCCACGGGCGCCATGCCCGAACGGTCGATGGCGAGCACGTCACCATCGGCAAGACGACCGTCGTCGGCAGCATCCAGCCGAACATCGACTGTGCGCCCCAGCTCCGTCACACCCACAAACGCGCATACATCAGCCTGGTCCCAATCGAGCAGCAGCTCGTCAACTTCAAAGACACCACCCAGCTCCCGGCGAAGCAGGAGTTCATAGGACGGATCGTTGAGATTTCCCAAGCATGTCGTCGAAACCAAGCGTTCAGGCATGCTCTAGCCCTCGACCTCGACGAGCTCGATATCAAAGTTGAGGTCCTTGCCGGCCAGCTCGTGGTTGGCGTCGAGCGTCACGGCCTCGGGCGTTACGTCAATGACCACGGCGGGGACGGGCATACCGCTCGGCGTGGACAGGAAGAGCTTCATGCCCTTCTCGATCTGCTCGATATTGGGAACCTGTTCGGCCGGGAAGGTCAGAACCATCTCGGGGTTGTGCTCGCCATAGGCATCAGCAGCAGGAATGTGCACGGTCTTCTTCTCGCCCACCTGCATGTCGACAACAGCGGCGTCGAAGCCCTTGATCATCTGGCCGGCGCCGCAGGTGAACTCCAGCGGCTCGCCGCGATCGTAGGAGCTGTCGAACTGCGTGCCGTCGTCGAGCGTGCCGCGATAATGAGTCTTGACCTTCTTGCCCTGGTTGGACATGGTAACCTCCGTGATAAGGGCGGCGCACAACGCGGGCCGCCGTGAACATATGGCGCTAACTATACCCTAGTCATACAATTCAAAGACAGTTTGCAAAGAAACGCTGCAACCGGAGGAACCATGGCATATCCCGTATTTGACCTACACTGCGACACCGCCGACCGCATCGGCTGGGCCACGCTCGATCTCGACCTGCGCTTTACCGCCGGCACCGACGGTTATTTCCCCGGCGACGAAACGCATCCGCAAGATTTCGACCTCATCGAGGGCAACGCCTGCGCCATCTCGCTCGCAAAGATCGGCAACACGCCGTGGGCACAGTGCTTCGCCACATTTGTCCCCGACGAGATTCCCACCGCCCACGCCGCGCGCTTCCAGGCGCAGATCATGGCACACATGAGCGGCCAAGCAATGCTCAACCACGACCGCATGGTCAACGTGCGCAGCGCCGCCGACATTCGCCCCGCACTCAAGGACGGCAAGGTCGCTTGCATCCACACCATCGAAAACGCCACGTTCTTTGCCGAGGACCCCGCGCTGATCGAGGTGCTCAAGAGCCTGGGCGTACTCATGTCATCACTCAGCTGGAACGCGCAGGGACCGCTCGCGAGCGGCCACGACACACACGCCGGTCTCACCGCCGCCGGCATCGAGGCACTTACGCAGATGGAGCACGCCGGCATGGTGCTCGACGTCTCCCACCTCAACGATGAGTGCTTTGACGAGGTTGTCGCCCATGCCACGCGCCCCTTCGTCGCCAGCCACTCCAACTCCCGCACCGTCTGCGGCGTCAAGCGCAACCTCACCGACGACCAGTTCCGCACCATTCGCGACATGGGTGGCATCGTCGGCCTCAACTACTGCAGCGAGTTCCTTTCCAACGACGCAACCGACGAAACCGCCGCAGACGTCACCTTCGACCAGCTGGCGGCACATATCGAGCACTGGCTCGACCTGGGCGGCGAAGATGTCATCGCACTCGGCGGCGACTGGGACGGCGCCAAGGTACCCGACTTCCTCTCTGATGCCAGCAAGATGCCCGAATTCCAGAACATGCTCTCCAAGCACTTTGGCAAGACCGTGATGCAGAAGCTCTGCAGCGACAACGCGCTCGCCTTCTTCGAGCGCTATTAAGAGCGCAATTAATTTCGCATCCCTTGAGCGGCCCGGCATGCCGAGCGGTCGACATGCCGGCCCGTCCCCAATCTGAAGGATCACATTTGACGCAGCAATTTACGATTTCCGTACCCCGACCGGATGGAACGCTCATCCCCGTCGTCGTTACCAAAAAGCGCGTCAAGAACTTCAACCTACGCGTCACATCGAGCGGCGAGGTCCACGCCAGCGCACCGATCGGCGCCAGCCGCGAGCGTATCGAAGCGTTTGTGAAGCGCAACAGCGCCTGGATTATCAGCCGACTTGCCCAGCGCGAGCAACGTCAGGCGACGGCACGAGAGCCGCTCAGCCCCTCGTCCATCATTGCACTTTGGGGCAAGCCCATCACGGTACAGGATGCACTCGATCACAACTTTGCATCACCCGCACCGCGACCCAAACAGGCCACCTTCGCAAGTTTTATGGGTACCGACGAATCGGACGAAGGCCCACAGGCCAAGCGGCGCGCAATCCTCGACGGCCTAACGTCCGATGAGCTCCAAGCCCATATCGACCAGCTCTGTGCAACCGAGGTCACCACGGCGCTGTACGATATGGTGCACGCGTACGAAATCGCAATGGGCGTCACCGTGGCCCGCGTCTCCGTGCGCAGCATGAAAACGCGCTGGGGATCATGCACGCCCAAGACCGGCGCCATTCGCATCGCACGCGAACTTGCCGCCTATCCCATCGAATGCCTCGACATGGTTGTCGCCCACGAGCTCGTCCACTTGCTCGAGCCAAGCCACAATCAGCGATTCCACGCCCTGCTCGACACGTACTGTCCCAACAATAAAGCTCTGTCGCAGCGGCTCAAGCAGCCACCCATAGAGTCGTATTAGAACCGGTTAGCGCACGCGCTCGATCTCGACGCCGCAGCTTGCCAGGGGCAGGCCAACAGGAGCCCACGGCTTATCGAGCTTTATGCGCACACCAAGCAGCGAGGGATAACGGCGCAGCAGCATCTGGGCTGTCCCCTCGGCTGCCGCCTCGATGAGCTTAAACGTATGCTCGCGCAGATAGCCATCGACATCGTGGCACACCGAGCCGTAGTCAATCGAGGCATCCAGGTTATCGTGCTCCCCCGCCGCGCGCAGGTCGGCATAGAGCACCAGAGAAACGATGAACTTCTGACCCAGCGCATTCTCCTCGGGATACACGCCATGGTTGGCAAAAACCTCAAGGCCGTCAATGACAATGCGATCGGCATGGCGCAGATCGTCATAGCTCACGTGAGACACCGCCGTTGCGGTGGATATTTCGCCCCTTCCACGGCGGGCGAGCTCAGCACCTTCAGTCTTGGTTGCATTCTCGGGCAGTTTCTTGTTACTCAACGCGATCGTCTCCTTCATTTAGAACCCCGACCGCGCAAACTAACTACACGCGAATCGACAGGTTCTTTTTATCATCGCTCCAGTTGCAAGCGTTGCGCGCGGGACATGCAAAGCAGGCACGCGACGCTTTGTCGGCTGCATAGAGCAGACGCTCAAGCGGTTGGCTGTTCACGCGCAGCTTTCGATGGCCCAGAATGGCCGTCTTAATGGCTGCGGCATCGGCCGGCTCAAACGCCACGTCATCGGGCATGCCGCCGAGAATCGCATCAGCGACGCGTTCACTTGCAACATCATGGGATATACCCGATTCATACTGTTCATCTTTGCCGATATCGTGAAGAAGTGCCGTGGCGTAGATGACCTCGCGGTCAAATTCGAGCTGTTCCTCGAGATTCTTGATCCACATAATGCGAGCGACATCGAGCAGATGGTCAATACCGTGGCGGCAGAAGATGCGCCCCGATTCCAACTGTGCAATGTTGCCCAGGTGCCGCCGGAACAGCCCGTTGGCACAAATGTAATCAATGCGAGGCATGGCACCAAAGGGGGCCAGGCCCGAAGCCATAAAGCCGCGACGCGACGTCCCCTCATCGGTCTTCGATGTAAAGTCGTTGACGACTCTCATGGTTAGCGGCCCAGCATCCTAAAGAAACGCTCCTCGAGCGCGGGATCGGTCTCAAAGACGCCGCGGCGAGCGAGCGTCACGGTCTTGGTGCCGGGCTTTTGCACGCCGCGCATGGTCATGCACATATGCTCGGCCTCCATCAACACGATCGCTCCCTGGGGAGCGAGATAATCCATGAGGGCATCGGCAACCTGTGCACACAGTTGCTCCTGCAGCTGAAGACGGCGGGCATAAACCTCAACCGTGCGGGCGAGTTTGGAAAGCCCAGCCACCCGACCGTTAGGGATATAACCAATGGCGGCCTTGCCATAAAACGGCAGCAGATGATGTTCGCACAGCGAGTAGAACGTAATGTCGCGCTCGATAACCAAATCGTTCGAAGCGACGGCAAAGGTTTTGGACAGGTGCTCCTCGGCACTCTGGTCCATGCCGCCGGCGATCTCACCATACATACGGGCAACGCGCGCCGGGGTCTCCAGCAGGCCCTCACGAGTTGGGTCCTCGCCTATACCCTCAAGCAACAGCTTAATGGCGGCCTCGACTTTTTCCTGATCGACCATCTGGGCCTCACTTTTCCGATTTCACGTTCGCGCTATGGTACCACGCCCTCCGGCATCGACCACAAGCTACATAGTATGGGTCGAATAGATCGGATCATCACGCCAAAGTTCAACCGCATCACAAAGCGCAACGCCCTCGCGCACAGCGCGGTCGCGCGTAGCGTTCATATCGATCACGCGCTGGTTACTCGAGCCCCTAAAACGCAATGAGATATCATAAAGATCCTGAACAAACGGGCCATCCACCAACATGTCGAGGCAGGCAAGGATACGGTCCGTCACCTCAGTATGGTGACGACCACCCGGCATAAGCTCCTCGAGCACGTCACCGGTAAAGCACCAAATGGTCTTCCCCGACTCCACGGGATAAGCCTCACGAACACGCTCGACAAACTCAACGAGTCCCGCCTGATTCTCAGGCTCCATAGGCTCGCCGCCCAAAATCGTCAGACCATCGATAAAGGGATGGTCGAGGCTCTCGATAATCTTGTCCTCGACGGCGCGATCAAAGGGCTCGCCCGCAGCAAAGTCCCACGCAACAGAGTTAAAGCAATTCTTGCACCCACGACGGCACCCGCTCACAAACAGAGAAGTACGAACGCCTTCCCCATCAGCAATGTCGAAATACTTAATGTTCGCGTAGTTCATAAGTAACCTTCCTGGGGGTCTGGAGCATATCATCCCGTCCTCAAACATTCTCGGCCTGCGGCCTGCGAAACTGCGGGCGGGACGATATACTCCAGACCCCTCGCGAGCGATACTCAATGAACTCAGCGAACATCGAGTATAGGGTTCGAGGTCCAATAAAAACAATGCTGCAGCTCAACCGTTATCGCAAGCAGACCGTTGTCGCAGGTCAACTCATTTCCGCTAAGAACTTCGAGGAGTGAGCAGGCTGTGTGCTGCATCTCAGCTACGTCAGCTCGGCCGCCCCGTAGCGAGGCCCCGGACCTTTGCTCGATATGAGTTCCGCACGAACAGGAGGCGCCAGTGGCGCCTCCGTCGTGAGCCAGGACTGTCCGAAATAGCGAGTAAAGGTCCGGGGCCTCGCTACGGGGCAGCCTGGGATGGTTATTAGAGATGCAGCACGCGGTCGCGGATCTCCTCGGTTCGACCCTGGTTCCAGAACTGGGTACCGATGTAGCCGCACGTACGACGAGCGACGTTCATCTTCTCCTGGTCACGATTGCCGCAGTTGGGGCACTCCCACACCAGCTTGCCATCGTCCTCGACAATGCGGATCTCGCCATCGTAGCCGCACACCTGGCAGTAGTCGCTCTTGGTGTTGAGCTCGGCGTACATGATGTTGTCGTAGATGTACTGCATCACGCGGATGACAGCCTTGAGGTTGTCCTGCATGTTGGGAACCTCGACGTAGGAGATGGCACCGCCCGGCGAAAGCTGCTGGAACATGCCCTCGAACTTGAGCTTGTCGAATGCGTCGATCTCCTCGGACACGTGGACGTGGTAGCTGTTGGTGATGTAGCCCTTGTCCGTCACGCCCGGGATGATGCCAAAACGACGCTGCAGGCACTTGGCGAACTTGTAGGTCGTCGACTCAAGCGGGGTACCGTACAGCGAGAAGTCAATATCGCTTTCGGCCTTCCACTCGGCGCACTTATCGTTCATACGCTGCATGACGGCCATAGCAAAGGGCGTGCCCTCCTTCTCGGTGTGGCTGTGGCCCGTCATGTACTTGACGCACTCATACAGGCCGGCATACCCCAGGCTGATGGTGGAATAGCCGCCCACGAGCAGCCTGTCGATCGTCTCGCCCTTCTTCAGGCGGGCGAGGGCACCGTACTGCCAAAGAATCGGCGCGGCATCCGAAAGCGTACCCATCAGACGCTCATGACGGCACAGCAGGGCGCGGTGGCACAGCTCGAGGCGCTCGTCGAAGATTTTCCAGAACTTGTCCATGTCCTGATGCGAGCTCAGCGCGACATCGGGCAGGTTGATGGTCACAACACCCTGGTTAAAGCGACCGTAGTACTTGGGCTTGTTCGGGTCATAGTTCAGCGCGTTGGCCACATTGTTAAATCCGTTACCGGAGCGGTCGGGCGTCAAGAAGCTGCGGCAACCCATGCAGGTGTAGCAATCGCCGTTGCCAGCGGTCTCGCCCTTAGACAGCTTGAGCTCGCGCATCTTCTTCTCGGAGATGTAGTCGGGCACCATGCGCTTGGCGGTGCACTTGGCAGCCAGCTGGGTCAGGTAGAAGTACGGGGAATTCTCGTGAACATTATCGTCCTCGAGTACATAGATAAGCTTGGGGAATGCCGGGGTAATCCACACACCGGCTTCGTTCTTAACGCCCTCATAGCGCTGACGAAGCGTCTCCTCCACGATCATGGCAAGGTCGTGCTTCTCCTGCGCTGAGCGAGCCTCGTTGAGATACATAAAGACCGTCACAAACGGCGCCTGGCCGTTTGTGGTCATAAGGGTCACGACCTGATACTGAATCGTCTGGACGCCGCGACGGATCTCGTCACGCAGACGGTCCTCAACGACCTCACGGACCTTTTCGGCAGATGCCGAAACACCGAGCTCCTCGAGCTCGCGGGCAACCTCGCCGCGAATCTTTTGACGGCTCACCTCGACAAAGGGGGCGAGATGGGTCAGTGAAATAGACTGGCCGCCGTACTGGGAGGAAGCAACCTGGGCGATAATCTGCGTCGCGATGTTGCAGGCAGTCGAGAAGCTGTGCGGCTTCTCGATCAGCGTGCCCGAGATAACGGTGCCGTTCTGGAGCATGTCCTCCAGGTTCACCAGGTCGCAGTTATGCATGTGCTGGGCAAAGTAGTCGGAATCGTGGAAGTGGATCAGGCCCTCATTGTGGGCATCCACGATCTCCTGGGGCAGCAGCACACGCTGAGTCAGGTCCTTGGAAATCTCGCCGGCCATATAGTCGCGCTGGACGGAATTGACGGTCGGGTTCTTGTTAGAGTTCTCCTGCTTGACCTCTTCGTTATTGCACTCGATCAGCGACAAAATCTTGTCGTCGGTCGTGTTCTTCTGGCGCTTCAGGCTCTGAACATAGCGATAGATGATGTAGTGGCGAGCAACCTCGTAGCAGTCGAGACGCATGATCTCGTCCTCGACCAAATCCTGGATCTCCTCGACCGAAACGGTGTGGCCCGCGTTCTCGCATGCCTCGGCGACGTTTTGTGCCGCGTAAACCACCTGGCGGTCGGTTAGACGAGAGCTCTCCTCGACCTCCAAGTTGGCGGCGCGGATGGCATTGACGATCTTATCGATGTCAAAGACAACCTCGGTGCCGCTGCGCTTGATGATCTTCATCCTCTTGCCTCTTTCGCGTCGTAGTCTCATTGCGCTTCAGAGCCAAACGATGCCCGGCAGGGCCTGTCCCTGTCTTGCGGCGCCGTCGCGCAATCTGTGTTCTCGATAAACCATAAGCCTCCATGCGGACATTCCCAGGAGCCGATCAAGCGGTTCAAGGACACGTTCAAAAGAGGCAGTTAAGGTCTTCGTTCTCTGTCCGCCATCTATCATACGACAAAGAGGCATCTATATCCTGTATTCTTTTTTTAGGTCAAACACAACATATAGTGTTTCAGCAGGTCAAAGCAATTAGTCATTTTGCAGACGCATTAAAAATGAGGGGTATTTGACAAGTCGGTAAAACGTTACCAACACGGCTACCTGCATGGCAGTTATAAAACCCCCTTAGTCAAGCCGCTGACAAATCCTACCAAAACCAAGCCGCTCACGCCAAAAGAATCCAAAAGATTATGCTTGACCAACATGTTGCGGTCGAATGCCGGCGGACGGAGCGACAGGACTGTAAACGCTCGGAAGACTACAGCCCCGGCGCCCCGTCCGCCGGCATTCGATAGGCGAGGATCTATTACTTCTCTTCGCGAACTATCGTGCGGCCGAGAGCCGCTGTAAAGGGATCGAGCAGCACGCCGGCGATAACCACAAAGGCCCATCCCTTTGTGACGAGGCCGGCCCAACGCGCGAAGAATGTACGGCCTTCAATCGTTCCGAATCCTCCTTGGAAGGCAATCTCGCCAAAACCGATCACCATAAAAAGGAGCGTGGCACCGATGACCGTACCGGCGATCTTGTGTGATGCACTCCCCTGCTCAAAACCAAAAAAGTCCAGGCACATACCAACCGTTTTGCCAAACAGCGGGAGTGCGCTCAGAACCTCGGCGATCACCGTGGCCACGATGAGTTGTCCCCAAAAGCCCGTGGGGCCCGTCAGATCCAAGCCAGGCGCCCCTTCAATGATGGGGAGAAACGCGCAGAGCAATAGCGGGTTAAAGAAGCCGTTGAGAATACCGATAACGCGCCTGACAGGTAACTTCATAGCCGTAAGCCTTTCAAAGTCATTGATAGAAAGAGGGCCGCCGGCATATGTCGGCGGCCCCGATAAAACATGATGTACGGCAAAGCAACTACTCGAGCGGCTACTCCGCCTCGCCGCCGGCTGCCATCTTCTCGGCCTCGGCAAGCTGGGCCGGGGTGAGCTTGCGATACTTAATGGCGCCAAAGACGACACAAGCCGCACAGACGATCATGCCGGCGATGAACTTCTGGTCAATCGTTGCACCAAACGGCGACGTCACGGCCTCAAACACAATGGGAGACAATGCCATGCCAAAGTTGATACCTGCCATGCCAATGGCGAGGTTAAACGCACGTCCCTCGGGGGCAGAGTTGCCGGCAGCAAAATTGCCCTCCAGCGGCACGTAGGTCTCCTTGCCCAGCGCAACGACAAAGCCCGCAACGCACAGCACCATAAAGGCGGGCGCAACCAGCGTCAGGCCCAGGCCAACGAGCGTCACGCCCCACGCGATCGGCATAGCCAGGTTCTTGAACTTGGCAAACAGCGGACCGACCAAAAGACCAGCCGCAATACCGGCAACGGTCATAACGGTAGAGGCAAGACCGGCCTCCACGGTACCGCCAAAGCCGCGACCTACAACAAGCAGCGAAACGTTGGAGCTGAAAAGCTGGAACGTAAGTACGAACACAAAGCTCATGAGCGTGATAATCGCGACCTCTTTAGGCATATTGGCAAACACGTTGACCTTGCGCTTGGGCTCAAGATGACCCTCAGGAAGGCAAACAGCCTCGATTACGATGAAAATGATCATGATGAAGTACGCCGCATAGCTGTGGAACCACTCGGCAGAACCCAAGATGCCGGAAACCATCGTCCAGATAATGCCGCCCAGTGCAACAAAAGTGGAGTAGATGCCCATGACAAACGAGCGCTGCTTTCCGCCAAAGTAATCCGCGATAAGAGCGTCCGTTGAATTCTGCACGGCGCCGAGACCAAGGCCCATGACAGCAGAAGCCGCTAAGACTTGGCCGAGCGAGTCGTGGAACACCAGCACCGAGGCGCCTGCCAGCATCACGATAATGTGACCGACGAGCGTCGTCTTCTTCTTGGACACGCGAGAGGCAAGCTGTGAAGAGACGAGCATGGCGGACAACGCCATCATCAACGGGATGATGCCGATAATCATCTGAACGGCAGCGATGTTCTCGTTGGGAAACGCGGCCGCAACAGAGGCCACGATGGGAACGGGCACGAGCATGCCCATGATGCACATGGCGGCTGCGTAAATGCCCACCAGGTACTTGATCTTGGTTTTATCCATGATCCATCCTTACACTTAAAGAAAAGGGTCGGAGCGGCCAGGCATCACCAGCGGCCGCCCCAAACACAGCACTATCAGTCGTTGAATCCGGTGAACACGGGCTCTCCGCTGTACACGAGCGCTTCCTCGACACCATCGAGCACGCGGCAGGCGCCAGACGCCATCGCCTCGAGCTCAAACTCGCCGGGATAAGCCGACACGGGGGCGATCCAAGAGCAGCATTCCTCAATCGAGGCAACGAGCTCCTTGCTGTGGACCATGCCGCCTCCGAGCAAGATGCCGTCGACGTCGCCCTTCAGCACACAGGCCATCTCGCCAATCCACTTGCAGATTTGGTAAACCATCGCATCCCAGGCGCGAGCCGCGGCCTCATCGCCCGCGGCGGCGCGCTCGCACACCTCGATGGCATCGGACGTACCCAAAAGGTCAACGAAGCCACCGGTCTTCATGCAATGGGCGCGGGCAACGTCGAGACCATGCTCCGCCGTATACTTCGCGACCTCGATTGCGGGGACCGAGCCACAGCGCGTCGGCGCCATGGGGCCCTCGCCGCCGACGATGTCGTTGCCGTCGACCATCTTGCCCTTAAGGTGAGCGGAAATCGAAATGCCACCGCCGATATGACAGACAATAAAGTTGCACTCGTCATATGCACGACCGAGCTTTGCCGCGTGGCGAATGGCAGTCTCTTTGAGATTAAGGGCGTGCAGGTGCACGTTTCGATACACGCCCTTAATGCCCGTCATACGTGCGAGGTCGCACAGCTCGTCGGTATCGGGAGGATTCACCACAAAAGAGGGCTTTCCCGTCTTTGAGGCGAACTCATGGGCAATCTGGGGGCCAAGCTGCGCCGGGTGCTGAATGCCGTTCGCACCGATGCGGGCATGCTCGAGCATGACCTCGTTGATGGCATACGTGCCGCCGGGCAACGAAAGCAAGCCGCCGCCGCGACCGACAAATGCATCAAAGTCCTCGAGCTTCAGGCCCGCCTCCCCCAGTGCTCCAAGAATCAGATCGCAGCGATACGGCATCTGAGCCGAAACCCCATCGAACTGGGCGAGGTCCTTCGCATCGTGCGCAACGTTCTTGCTGAGCTTGCACTCATCACCCTCAAAAACGCCCACTTTCGTGGAAGTGGAACCCGGGTTGATTACCAGGATGCGCCAGGGAGTCTTTTTATCGGACATATCTTAAGCCTCCTTAAGCGCCTGGGCGCGCACGCAGCTCATCACCACGTTGCCGACGATCTCGTCGACGGGCGCAGAGCGCGAGCAATCGCACACGATCTTCTTGAAGCCCTGAAGCATGGGGCCGTAAGCATTGGCGCCGGTCAGGTTCTGGATGATCTTGACGCCGATATTGCCCACGTTGATATCGGGCCAGATGACCACGTTGGCCTGTCCCGCAACAGCGGACTCACGACGTACCTTCTTGGCCGCAACCTTGGGGTTAATCGCCGAATCAAACTGGAACTCGCCGTCGATGGCAAGGTCGGGACGGCGATCGTTGGCAATCTCGCGAGCGCGGCGTACTTTGTCGACGAGCTCGTTATCCATCGAGCCGTCAGTCGAATGCGAAAGCAGCGCGCAACGGATATCCCATCCGGTCAGCGAGCGCACCGTTTCGCTCGACGAAATCGCGATCGAGGCAAGTTCCTCGCTCGTAGGGTCGACGCAAACGGCGGAATCGCCAAAAGCCAAAAGGCCACCTTCGCCGCCGTTCCAGTTGGGAATGTCGGCGATACCGCACGAGCTCACGGTGTCCACCCCGTCGGCAAGGCCGACGATGGTCTGACCCGCCAGGATAATATCGCCCGTGGCGTTATCAATGCCGGCGAACATTACGTCGACATCGCCGAGCACCTGCAAAATCAGGGCGCGCTCAAGCGGACGCGTCATACGGCGCGCGGCGCCCTTGGGCTTAAACTTGCAATCCGGATGCGAAAGATAGCGCTCGCAGCAAGCGGTGTTCGCCTCCTCGTCGGTCACATCGACAATCTCGATGCCGTCAAGGGAGATGTCGCGCTCATCGGCAAGCTCCTTGAGCTTACCGCCGTCGCCGACCAGCACACATTCGGCAAGATGCTCGGCGGCGATCTTTGCGACCGCCTGCATCATGGTCTCGTTTTCGCCCTCGGGAAAAGCAACGCGCATAGGCTTGGCGGCAGCCTGCTCGCGCAGGGTCTGCATCAGGTCCATGGCAGCTACTCCATCTCTTCGGCAGTGCGCTCGATAAGCTCGCGGATGGTCTTCATGACCATGACCTCGCGAACGGGGACCTCGGCATCGAGCTCGTTCTCGATCATGGAGGTCAGGGCGATCATCTTCATCGAGCCCTTGCCCAGGGTCTCAAACGTCGTCTCGGGGGTCACATCGCCATCGTAGTTGTAAGCGGACTTGGCAAAATCGCAGATCTGCTGAGTGAGTTCTTCGTTCATGATGGTGCCTTTCTAAGATAAAAAGAGGGGTAGCCACGGCGGGCTGGAGACATGGGTCCCGCCGTGGCCTAAGAGAGGAAGCGAATTGTTATAGGGGTGAAAGCCTAGTGTGAAAGCCTAGTCGTCAAGCTCGAACGTGAGCTCTTTGTAGCCCGGTCGGTCGATGACCTTGGCATGGACGCCCACGGTCTCGCCCGCCATGAGCTTGGCGCGGATCTCGGGGGCCTTCTTCTTGGTAATGCCATAGATGACGTAGGTGTACTGAGAGCCTTCGTCGATATCGACGGCGCCGTAGGCGTACTTGCCATACTCCTTGAGGTAGGGCTTGTCGTTCTGCGGACCAGGCAGGGTAAAATCGATCAGATGGCCGTGACCGGAAACCTGGACCCAATCGGTCTTGTGGTAGCCGCAGGCATTGCAGGCAAGGTGGGGCGGAAACTCGACGGCTCCGCACTCGGGGCACTGACGTGCCCAATAGATGCCCTCTTCAAGACCCGTGTAGAACTTCTTGACCACGGGCTCCATATCTTTGAGTTGCATGAGAATACTCCTTATGGGAAATCGAAAACCGCGGTCGCTTAGGCGACGGTACGAAGAATCTGGCAGCGCACATTCTGAGAACCGCCAAAACCGCGCAGGAAGGCCGTCTCGGGAACCTTCTTCATCTGGGTGGCACCGGCGACGCCGCGCATCTGCTTGACGGCCTCGACGATATCGGCGATGCCGGATGCGCCATGAGCGTGACCGAAGTTGCAACGGCCACCGTGCGGGTTGATGGGCTTATCACCGTCAAAAGCGGTGCGACCATCGATCGCGTACTTCCAAGCCTCGCCGCGCGGAATATAGCCGCACTCCTCAGCCGAGACAATCTCGGAAGCCAGGAAGAAGTCGTTGCACATAAACAGGTCAATCTCGTCGGAGCTCACGCCGGTAAGGTCATAGACCTGCTTGGCGGCAAGCTCGGTAGCCCAGTGCTCGTTGTGGAGCAGACCGGCCTCGACAGCAGAGGCGCCCGTACCCAGCACCTCGATAGGCGCATACGGCACGCCCATGGCCTTGGCCTTCTCCGTGGGCATCACGACAACAGCGGCGGCACCGTCGCACTTCTTCTCAAAGCCGGTAACGCGCAGGTACTGCGTAACGCGCGGGTTGTACATGCTCTTGAGATACTCGTCGGCGGTATCGAACCCAGCTGCCTTCGCATCCTCCTCGACCGTGGTCTCGTACCAGGCAAGGGGATTCAGGACGGCACCGCGGCGAAGGCTCTTGGTAAGGCCGTTCAGGGCGTCATCGATCTGATCGGCAGTAAGGTCGTACTGCATCGAATACTCGTTGATCCAGTTGTCGAACGACACGCCAAAGGCACCATCGAGTGGGCGACCATACGCGCGGTCATAGATCTTATCGAGCGAGGGAATCATGACGTCGAGCGTAAAGTCCTGGCGAATATGCGAGGGCATGTGCTCAACGGGAAGGGTCGAAGCCAAATCGCAGGCACCCGTAAGGACGACATCGTAGGCACCGGAGGCGACTGCCATCACGGCCTGCTCAAGGGCGACGTAGCCCGTGCAGCAAGCCTCGGAATGATGGACGGAACCCTTGGCGCGAACGCCAAACCAATCGGCAACCTGCATGTTGGGGGTAATGCAATCGCCAACAAGATACGGATTGGCGCTGCCGTGATAGAAAAAGTCGATATCGCGGGGCTCAAGACCGGCATCGGCAATTGCCTCGAGGGCCGCATAGCCAAACGCCTCGCCCTCGCCAATACCCTGGGTCTCGGGATGTTCCTCAAAATCCTTGAACGGGGTGCAGCCTACGCCTACAATCGAGACGCTGCGCATGTTCTTTCCGAGCGTAACCACTGAATATCACATCCTAATCATGTGAAGGTGTACGAAATGATGGCGCAGTCCGGCCGCGAGCGAAGGTGAGAGAGCGCTCGCGGCTTTTCTGTGCCGTCACACGTTGAACTACTGCAGTGGTTCTTTTGAACGTAGCTTTAGTGTAAGAGTGGTTTATTTGGTGCCGTGGGACAAAATGCCGCTATGTGTCCCATCATTTGGTACGCATAGCTAAATTTCGTTCCAAATAGCAGATAAATGACTATGCTTAAAGCCGATTCATAGGGCTGGAACGCTTTGAGTTCACTGCATGCGCAACCGTTCATCCCTAAAAAACAGCCGCTCACCCGAGCGGCTTTTCAAAATCAGGGATCCGCGGATGCCAATGGCGCGATGCATCGTCGACAAAGAGCGGTGCGTAGAACATGCGATTGAGCGCGGCGGCAACGGTTCGTGCCTCAAGGTCAGGCCGGACTTCGAGCCAATACTGGATGAGGTTATGGTGGCCCGCAAGCGCAAAAGCAAGATACAGATCGAGGTCCGTCTCATCTGAAAACGTCGACCGCAAACGATCGCGAAAATAGTCATGCATGAAGATCGTTGCCTTGTGTGCAAACACGGGATCACCGTTATCGCTGTTAAGCGCCAGGACTTTCGAGCGATTGGCCTTGAGGATTTCCATGCGCTTGATCATCGTGGGCGTGGGATCAAGCTGCGCATCACCAAAACGAGCCTCAAGGGCAACGTCGTTAATGTCTTGCATGTTCTGGAGCAGCTCATCTTCAAAGCGCTTGACCACATCATCGACAGAGCGGTAACAACGATAGAAGGTTGATTTTGATGTATGGGCAAGACGGAGTACGTCGGTGACCTTAATCGATTGCACAGGCGTTGTCG
This sequence comes from Collinsella aerofaciens, assembly GCF_015554145.1. Lineage (GTDB taxonomy): Bacteria > Actinomycetota > Coriobacteriia > Coriobacteriales > Coriobacteriaceae > Collinsella > Collinsella aerofaciens_AA. The sequence goes on from NZ_JADNHZ010000006.1 coordinate 60,301, forward strand.
CCATAAGTTCAAAGACGGCGCCTTCGATCCGCGAAGCAATATCGTTTTTAGCGTTCAGTGACATAGAAGGCCTCCCCTGTTGGCGATTGGCTACTATGCTACCCGAAAGGCATGCTCCTCAATGGCGATATGGGGCATAGAACGCGCTGCACAAGAGATGACACACTGGCCAAACACCACCGAGGAAGTAAACCATCCGCTCGGCAACCCGTCTTTGCGGGGATCGATTGAAAAGCCGGACCCCTCCGCCTTCAGGACGGCTTCGATACGCGTCCAAACCCGACACAGCCGAAAGGCGCGTTCCTGCGAATCTGCCGCAGCGTCAATCCACGCCCGTTCCCTTGAGCTCGCCATACGCTCAACCGCAATAGGTACAATCTCATCGACCGCCTCGATATCCACGCCAATAGGTCCTCCGACCGACCGAGCAACATCGGAAACAGCGAGGACGGCCACGCTTCCGCCATGTGAAATGGAGATAGAGGGGGCCTCCCCATCCGCAAGCTCGATCTTGCCGAAAGCAGAACGCGCAAGCTGGGTGTCGTCGAAGACACCCAGGGCGTCGCGAAGCAGCAGACCCACGCCCGCAGCTTCCCTCCGAGACGCAATGGGGAGATCTCCATTGGAGGCACGCGAGGCATAACGTCCCGCGATTGATGCCATATCAACGGTCTCGCCGGGATCGATCGCAGAAACGTCAACGAGGTGCACGGTTATGTTCAAAATGGTCAACCCCACTCGATTGAGATGACAAGGCTAAACTGACGCTCAGAACCGCTCTTTCATGAATCGAGGTACCTTTTGCCGACGATTTGGCGACCCATTTGGCGACCCATTTGGCGACCAAAACAAAACAGCCCAGAGGACATAGCCTCTGGGCTGCGAACATTTGGTGGGCGTTAGAAGATTTGAACTTCTGACCTCTTCCGTGTCAGGGAAGCGCTCTCCCCCTGAGCTAAACGCCCAAATGGAGCGGACAACGGGGCTCGAACCCGCGACCCCAACCTTGGCAAGGTTGTGCTCTACCAACTGAGCCATGTCCGCTTACGAGGATTAATTTTACGTGATACCCGCATCCTATGCAAGAACTTTTTTTGAAAAGTTTTGCGACGCCCTCGCGAACCTCGCAAAGACATCAGCCACCACGGAAAGCACAGGCAAACGCAAACTCGCCGCAAGAGGCCCCTACAACTCAGCGAGCATGATCCAGGCAGAACTGTCCTGCGCGAGCCTGCCGTCTACAAGCGGTGATGAGGTGAGCAGGACCCTGCCCGTCGGCAGCTCCACGGGTGCTGCACCGAAGTTCGTCACACACGCCCAGCCGTTGTCGCGGCGATAGGCGATGACGCCACCCTCAGCGCCCTCGGCACCATCCGCAAGGCCGGTGCGTCCGTCAAGATCAAGCCACTTAAGATCGTTGGCGCACCCGCGCAGCTTGCGCCGCAGCCAGAGGGCGTCACGATAGAGCGCAAGCATCGATGTCGGGTCCGCTTCTTCCCTATCGGCAGCGTAATCGGAAAACCATGCAGGCTGCAGCAGATGGGGCGCCGCATCGGCGTCCGCCGGTGAAAACCCAAACGATCCGCCCTGCGCGGGATCGTCCGCCGCCACCCACGGCAGGGGCACACGGCAGCCGTCTCGCCCCTTCTCGCGCTTCGGTCCGTGCGTATTGGTCGCAGTAGGATCTTCGAGTGCGGCCCACGGGATATCGGCCACCTCAAAAAGGCCGAGCTCCTCACCCTGATACACGTATGCCGAGCCCGGAAGCGCCAGCTCGAGCAAAAGGGCCGCCCGCGCGCGGCGCTCGCCGAGTTCACGGTCCTCGTCATAAGACGACCCGTCGCGTAAGAGCCAGTCGAGCGCAATCTGGTGGTAGCGCGTCGCCTTGATCTGCGGCAGGGCATAGCGCGTCGCCACGCGCGGCACGTCGTGGTTGGAGAGCACCCAGGTCGAGGCGGAATCGGATTCTATAGCTGCCTTCAAGCCCTCCTCGATTGCAGCGTGCATGTCATCATAGGTCCAAGTGGCCTTGGCAAACTCAAAGTTGAATGTCTGGCCAAGCTCGCTGGGACGCGCGTAGAGATACTGGCGCTCGGGCAGCACCCACGCCTCGGCAACGGCGCTGCGTGGCGGATCATAGCGGTCGAACACGCGGCGCCACTCGCGATAGATCTCGTGGACCTCGTTGCGGTCCCACAGCGGATGGGTGCCGTCGTCAACCATGTCATCGCCCTCGGCGAGATGCCACCGGTCGAGGTCATCGCGGTCGAGATCCTTGGCGAGACCGTGCGCCACATCAATGCGAAAGCCATCGACGCCTCGATCGCTCCAAAACGCCAGGACGTCGCAAAAGAACGCATGAACCTCGGGGCACGACCAGTCAAAGTCCGGCTGCTCGGGCGTAAACATGTGCAGATACCACTGACCGTCCGCGACGCGCGTCCAGGCGGGGCCGCCAAAGTTGGCATTCCAATTGGTGGGAGGCAGCTCGCCATGCTCGCCGCGACCATCACGGAAGATATAACGGTCGCGCTCGGGCGATCCGGGGCCGGCGGCAAGAGCGGCTTTGAACCAGGGGTGCTGGTTGGACGAATGGTTGGGCACGATGTCGACGATGACCTTGATGCCGTGCGCGTGAGCCGCAGTGATCATGTCATCGAAGTCGTCAAGCGACCCGAGACGTGGGTCGACATCGCAGTAGTCCGCCACATCATAGCCGCCATCGACGAGAGGCGATGGGTAAAACGGGCTCAGCCAGATGGCCTCGATACCCAGCTGCTCAAGATAGTCCATCTGCTGGGTAATGCCCGCGATATCGCCCAGACCCGAACCAGTCGAATCCTTAAACGAGCGCGGGTAGATCTGATAGATCGCGGCGTCGGACATCCATGAGCGCGAAGAAGACTTTTCTGTAGCCATGGGGCGTATCTCCCTTGCAACGAGGTTATGCGAGATGCCCACGATGATACGCCCAAAGCGGATATTCGCGGCAAACAACGCCACAGCCACGACCCAAAACGCTCGCTCCCTCTCGGGTTCGAACCTCCCGGGACGAATCGACCGATTAGTGAAAAGAACGGAAAACCCACTCCCCCGGCCACGACAGCGAGCGGGCTCCGGGTGCCCCAGGTTGCCGCGAAAGAGGAGGGAAGCGTACTTTATGTACGCGACCGACGATTGAGGGGCAAGATGGGGTGCCCGGGGCTCGCGCAGCGTCAACAAAAAACGCGGTTCGTTAGAACCGCGTAAGATAGTTGGAGCGGACAACGGGGCGTCTGCGTATCCGCTTCGCGGATCCGCACCGGCTTCGGTCGCCTGTCGGCGTCCTCGCCAGCTCGCTACAAACGCTCCGCGTTTGCTTAACGCTCGCTCCCTCTCGGGTTCGAGCCCATACGATGGGTACGAAAAAGCCCGGCTACCGTAGTAGTCGGGCTGTTGCGTTTGGAGCGGACAACGGGGCTCGAACCCGCGACCCCAACCTTGGCAAGGTTGTGCTCTACCAACTGAGCCATGTCCGCATATTTAAAACAAAACGGGCGCCGGAGCGCCCGGATGTTGCCTGGAGGCGAAGCCCGGATTCGAACCGGGGGTAAAGGCTTTGCAGGCCTCTGCCTTACCACTTGGCCACTTCGCCGAAAAAGGACCGCCTAAACGGTCCGGAAATGCAATGGAGCGGACAACGGGGCTCGAACCCGCGACCCCAACCTTGGCAAGGTTGTGCTCTACCAACTGAGCCATGTCCGCTTCGGG
>NZ_JADNHZ010000006.1:64145-109730 GCF_015554145.1 Collinsella aerofaciens
TGGAGCGGACAACGGGGCTCGAACCCGCGACCCCAACCTTGGCAAGGTTGTGCTCTACCAACTGAGCCATGTCCGCTTGCGGGTTATTAATTTACGCGAGTTGTCCAAAAGACGCAAGTACTTTTTTCAAAAAACTTGTCTGCCGCATGTTCTTAGTAGCTAAACGCGCTAAAGCGATTGGCTAGGCACACGATTCCAGCGCTCCGCTAAACAGCTTCACCATCTGCACGCGCGTGCCGGCGCCGTCCGTACGACGAGCAACCTCCACGTTATCGACGAGCATACGCATAAGCTTGATACCGCGGCCGCGTTCCTCGGATGCGACCGGCTCGCTCGTTTCATCGATAGAATAGCCAGCACCTCGATCAAGCACCTCAACCACAACGCGATCGCCATAGGCCTGAACCGTCAGGACGCACCCGATACCGCCCGCATGGTCATAGGCATTACCCAGTGCCTCCCCCGACGCCAATGCGACATCGTAGCGCTCGTCACGGCGCAACGGAAGCGATTCAAGGAGTTCGGCGATGCGATGTCGGTAGTATGGAAGATTCTCGATACCCTGACGGACCTCGACGCTCTTACTCCAGCGAGGCAGCTCCCCCACCGGAATGGCGGGAATAGACTCCCGTGCCGGCCCCGCGACATGAAGGATATCGACAAGACGAGCAATCTCCAAAAAGCGAACAACTTCACCTGATGCATTGACGAGCGAAAGCAGGCCTTCTCGCCTCATGAGCTCACGAGCGCGCGTAAGCAGGAATGCCAAGCCCGTCGAATCGATAAAGCTAACAGCCTGACAGTTGATGACGACACGACGCACGCCGCGGCCAATCAAAGCATCCAACCGCCGACGCAGCGCAGGCACCGTGGCGATGTCGATATCGCCTGGTGGCGTCAAAACCGCTATGTCATTCCACTCATTCATACGACCATGGTTCCCCAAAAGAGCTTGTTCGATGCATGCCTTTCCGCAACCGTGCGGATTCGGCGCGCCCAGCGTCGCTGTTTAGGACCGGCCCCGCAAAAACTCAAGGGACACTAATGCGATGTCATCGTCCAGCGCCGATTCGGTAAATCGGTCGAGCTCGCCCAAGACCTTGCCGCAGATTCCCGATACGCCCTCACCCGAGACAGAGAGCAGAAGATCACGAAGGCGCTGCTCGCCAAAGAACGCTCCGGTGCGGTCGCGGGCCTCAATCGTTCCATCCGTATACATGAAGAGCATGTCGCCAGGAGCGAACGTAAACACGCCCGTCTCGTAAACCATGCTCTCAAATGCACCGATTACGCCCGATTGGCATCCAAGCAGCTCGACCTCTCCCCCACGGGCCTCGCCGCCACCCAGCGGCATCGACTCTGGCCTGATGACCATGGTCGGAGGATGGCCCGCCGAACAATACGTTGCGCGTCCGGTTTTAAGGTCAATCTTGGCGATAAAGGCCGTCACGAACGTCTCGACCCTCGAGAAGCCCATGAGCATGCTGTTAAGGGAGCGTGCCATGCGGGCCGGTCCAGCGCCCTCCCAGGCATATGCCGTCAGGGCCGTCTTGACGAGCGCGGACATCGATGCAGCCTCAATGCCTTTGCCAGACACATCGCCCAGAATCATGACGGCGCAGTCGTCGGGAAGACGGATGAGCGTATAGAAATCGCCGCCGACCAACGCCGAGTTCGTGGCCGACAGGTACACCGAATCGGCGGCGATTCCCGGAACATCCCCCAGGGAATTTCTCATGCCAATCTGGAGGGTCTGAGCGATATGGCGCTCCTCGCGCTTTTGAGATTCGCCTTCGTAGATCAGTTCAAAGTCATGCGCCAAGTGCACCAAGTAGTCATATTCAAGATCATCAATCGGCTCTTGGCTACCATCACGAAGCAGCAGCGCACGCGTCGTCGGCCCCTTCGCAACAGAAGCAGGAACGATTGCGTCGTTACTGTGCTTGCCATCGCCCTCAGGGCGTGGGCGCCCCGCCTCGATGCCGGCGTCGACGTAGAGACCCTGGCAAGGCAGGCCATGCGCTCTAAGCCAGCCTCCCATAGGCATCGATTCGTCAACGCGAGTTATACGGACGTGTTTAAGGTCCTCGGCACTCGTGCCGCCCAAAACAGATGCCTCAAAGCCATCAGGGGCAGCCCCCAAACGTGCCGCTGGCGCCGTCGTGGAAAAGAAAAGCTTCTCGGGATCGTCCGGCAAAGCAACGCGACTGCCGCCTTCAAAATCTATGACGTAGGAATCCAGACTGGCATCATACTCAATAGGGCAAAAATGGCAGTTGAGCATATTGCAGATCTCGGACGATACCGCCTGGGTAGCCGCGGCGGAATCGTCTAGAAAGGTAAACAACTCATCCCGCAAGACATTGAGCGAGCGGCCAAGCTCGGCCGTGCGACGGGAGCGAAGGCTCGATGCCATGCCGACCAGCTGGATAGACAGGTAATCGCAAATGACCTCAAGTACATTAACATCATAAGCGAGCGGTGCCTGGGGGCGTTTCCAACCAACTTCCAGCACGCCGAGGATCTGCGTACCGTAAAAAACGGGAAGACAGATTTCACTGCGGTACGGAGGCATATCCTGCATGCGCAACAGGTGCTTAGAACGATTATCCAGGTCCATGAACATACCGGAGGCGGCCTTATCGCCCTCAAGGTCCTGTTGAATCGACAAGCGACAGGCACGCGACTCGCGAAGAACATACGTCGGAATGCCAGCGCCATACGGCAAAAACTCGGGCAGGTAGCTGTCGAGCAGCTCCTTGGAAACACCGCGGAGCTTAAAGCCGCCGCTCTCAGAAAAATAGATAGCAGCACCCGAAGCATCGAGCGTTCCTACAAGCTGGTTCAAAACGGTATCAAGCAGGCTGGGTAACTCATCGGAGCCCACAGTGCTCATAATGACCGAGAGCGTGCCAGAGAGACGCTTGTTCGCCACTCTAAGCTCCGATAACGCACGCTTGAGTTGCCGGTCGTGAGAATACTGTTCCTCAATACTGTGAAGCGCCACCAGGACACGTGGCGCGCGGCGCCCAAAGATACGTGGAGGCGTTACGGAGCCTGCGCGAACCAATACGGGAATAAAGGAGCCATCGCTCAGCTTGAGCATCAGTTCGCTCTCGGAGCCATCAGTTTCAAATGGCAAACGATGTTCCGTTGCACGTTCAAAAGCGGACGAGTACAGGACGTCTTTAACATCTCCACCGATGACGTCGGCGCGTTCCTCGCACATCAAACCAAGTAAGCGATTATTCACATGCAGAATGGTTCCGTCGAGCTCGCAGATGATGACAGCATCGCTCGTGATCTCGACTAGTTGGGCAACGTCTGCCCACTCGTTGCGTTCAAGCGTTTCCATCGTGGACCCCACCGTCTATCGGTAACAAAAAAGCCTCCGAAGAGGCTTCTCAAATGCGATGGTGTCGGAGGCGGGACTTGAACCCGCATGACCAAAAAGCGGTCACTAGCACCTCAAGCTAGCGCGTCTGCCAATTCCGCCACTCCGACATGCTATGTTGTTGATTCGCAGTTCGTTTTGTTCGACCCGCGCGTTCAACGAGGAAGATAATAACCTATGATTCGAGAACTGTGCAAGCACTTTTTTCAAAAAAGTTTACGAATTTGTAAATGCGCTGGTAGACGGACCTGTTCGGGTCGGAATGAGGTTGCTTTCCAACGCGTCCTCGGGCATGCGGCATTATTTTGATTCGCGCTTCGCGCTACAAAATAATGCCGCCCCCTGCGGAATGCGTTGGAAAGCAACCTCATTCCGGCCCTAGGAGTATGTACTCCGGGCACAGTTCTCAAATATGTTCTGGGGCTGATATAAATTTAGTGGCTCGGCTTTGCCGAGCCCTTATATAAGGAGGCCGGAGCCAAAGCTCCGGCCTCGCTCAATTTCCTATTAGATTAAGTGAGCGATCAAGGAATCGCACCCCTCCCTGCCGCGTTACCGCAGGGCCCGCCCTGGTGTTGCTTTTCAGAACGTCCCGCAGGACGGAGGAAGCCCCGCAGCGCGTAGCGCGCAGCGGGGCTTCCGACATGTCCGAGGACGTTCTGAAAAGCAACACCAGGGCGGGCCCGAACGAGAACACCGACTACAGGTCGATGTGCGATTCCTTGATCGGGAACGGCTCGGCGAAGTGGCAGGCGCAGCAGTGACCCGGTGCGACTTCCTTAAACTCGGGAAGCTTCTCGGAGCAGATGCCCTGCGCGATCGGGCAGCGCGTGTGGAAACGGCAACCGGTCGGCGGATCCAGCGGCGACGGCGGATCGCCAGCGAGAATGATGCGCTTGCGGGTCTTCTGGATATCCGGATCGGGCACCGGCACGGCAGACAGCAGCGACTGCGTGTACGGGTGGTGCGGCTCACTGTAGAGCGTCTTCCAGTCCGAAACCTCGACCATCTTGCCCAGATACATAACGGCAACGCGATCAGAAATGTGCTGCACGACAGAGAGGTCGTGAGCAATGAAGAGATAAGCCGTACCGAACTTGTCCTGGAGCTCCTTAAGAAGGTTCAGAACCTGGGCCTGAATGGATACGTCAAGCGCAGAGACGGGCTCATCGCAGATAATCAGCTTGGGCTTGAGCGCAAAGGCGCGGGCAATGCCGACACGCTGGCGCTGGCCGCCCGAGAACTCGTGCGGATAGCGGTTGATGTGCTCGGGGTTCAGTCCGACGACGTCGAGAAGCTCGCGGACACGCTCGATACGCTCTTCCTTGGTACCCACGCCGTGAATGGTCATGGGCTCGGAGACGATCTCGCCGATGGTCATACGAGGGTTCAGCGATGCATAAGGATCCTGGAAGATAAACTGCATCTCACGACGCATATCCTTGATCTCGTGCTTGCTCATCTCGGCAACATCTTTGCCCTGGAAGAACACCTTACCGGCAGTCGGCTTGGTCAGACGCATGATGGTGCGACCCGTGGTGGACTTACCGCAACCAGACTCGCCGACCAGGCCAAAGGTCTCGCCCGGATAAATCTCGAACGAAATGTCATTCACAGCAGAGACGACACGCTTGGAAAAACGCTTGGCGAACATGCCGGACTCTGCAGGGAACTCCTTAGAGAGGTGCTCAACCTTCAGCAGCGGATTACGCTCATTATTGTCTGCCATTTACGCCTCGCCTCCCTTCTTGGAATCCTTGCGCGTACGGGACGTCTCAGGAGCGTTCTTGAGGAACTCGGGGTCACCGGAGTAGTGGCACGCAGAGTAATGGCCAGACTCGGTAACAACGCGCTCGGGGCGCTGCTTGCGGCACTTGTCCGTCGCATAGGGGCAACGAGGAGAGAAGACGCAGCCCTCAGGCAAGTTCATGAGCGAAGGCGGGTTGCCGTGAATCGGCGTAAGAGGCTTCTTCTCCTCGATGGCCTGCTCCGGAATGGAACGAATAAGACCCCAGGTGTAGGGATGGCGGCTCTCGTAGAAGATTTCCTCAGCAGTACCGAACTCGACGGGACGGCCGGCGTACATAACCATGATCTTATCGGCCATATCGGCGACGACGCCCAAGTCATGGGTAATCATGATAATGGCGTTGCCGTTCTTCTGCTGCATCTCCTGCATGAGCTCGATAATCTGAGCCTGAATGGTAACGTCCAGAGCCGTCGTGGGCTCGTCGGCAATCAGGATATCGGGATCGCAGGCAAGAGCCATGGCAATCATGACACGCTGACGCATACCGCCGGAGAACTGGTGCGGATACTCGTTGACGCGCTTCTCGGGCTCGGGAATACCCACGAGGTCCAAGAGCTCGGTGGCGCGCTTGAGCGCCTCCTGCTTGGAGTAGCCACGATGCAGACGAAGGCCCTCGCCCACCTGCTTACCGATCTTATAGACCGGGTTCAGGGAGGTCATAGGATCCTGGAAGATCATCGCGATATCGTTACCGCGAATGTGCTGCATCTCTTCCTCGGTCATCTCAAGGATAGAACGACCGCGATAGCGAACGTCACCGCCCTCAATCTTTCCCGGAGGCATCGAGATAAGGCCCATGATGGTCATGGCGGTCACGGACTTACCCGAGCCGGACTCGCCGACGACGCCCAGGGTCTCGCCGCGATCGAGCGTGTAGGACACACCGTCGACAGCGCGAACCACGCCATCCTCGGTGTGGAAATACATCTTAAGGTCATCGACCTCGAGCAGATGCTGGCCCTCGGGAACCGGCTGGTCCTTCAGGTCCACATAGTTCTTGTTCTTCTTCATCCTTATGCGTCCTTCATCTTGACGTCGAGGGCGTCGCGCAGACCGTCACCCAGCAGGGTGAAGGCGAGCACCGTCGAGAGAATTGCCAGACCGGGCATGATCATCATCCAGGGAGCAGTCAGAAGATACTGCTGACCGTCCTGAATCATGGAGCCCCACGAAGGCGTAGGCGGAATAACGCCCATGCCGAGGAAGGACAGAGCGGACTCGGTCAAAATGGCACCACCAATGTTCATGGTCGCGTAGACCACGATGGAGGCGACGGAGTTCGGGAAGATGTGACGCACGACGATACGAGCATCAGATGCACCCATCGCACGCGCAGCGTCAACATAGTCGTTTTCCTTGACCGTCAAGATTGCGGAGCGGAAGACACGCGCAATCGAAGGCCAGCCGAGAATACCGATGGCGATAAAGACGTTCTGAAGACCACGGCCGATAACGGCGATCATGGCGACAACGAACAGCACGTACGGGAACGCCAGGAAGATATCCGCACAGCGCATGATGATCGTATCCCAGATGCCGCCGTAGAAACCGGCCAGGGCGCCCATGACCAGACCGATCAACGTTGAGATCGCGGTGGCCATAATACCGACGGAAAGCGAAACACGTGCACCGTAGATAACGCGGACGAGAATGTCACGGCCAAGGGCGTCAGTGCCAAACGGATGCTCTGCACACGGAGCCAGCAGCGACGTCTCGGCCATGGTGGTCGAATCGGAAGCCGTCGGCGAACCGAGCCAAGGCTTAGCCCACAGATCGGCGGTCAGGGCAACCAAAACGACGATGATAATCCAGCAGACACCGATAACGGCGAGCTTGTTTTTACGAAGACGCTTAAAAGCGTCGCCCCACAGCGTGCGGGACTTGGCGGGAGCAGATGCGGCCTTGGTGGCGGTAGCCTGCTCCTGAGACTGAGAATCAGTTTCCTGCATGAGACGTACCTCCCTTAGGCCTTATCCGACGGACCGCCAAGGCGGATGCGCGGGTCGAGGAATGCATAGCTAATGTCGACGAGCAGGTTGATCACCATGACGACGACAACGATGAGCGTAACGCCGCCCATAACGATGGGCCAGTCACGCATGCTAATAGCGCGATAGACCTCATAGCCGATACCGGGCCAGTTAAAGACCGTCTCGGTCAGGATGGCGCCCGAAAGCATGCCGCCAAAGTCGACACCAATATAGGTAACGACGGGGATGAGTGCATTCTTAAGCGCATGCTTGATGATGATCGCGCGATTGGAGAGACCCTTGGCCTTGGCCGTGCGGATGTAATCCTGGTTCATGACGTCAAGCAGCTGCGAACGCATAATGCGGGCAGCATAAGCGGTCGAAACCGAAGCCAGCGTAATGGTCGGAAGCACATAGTGCATCCAATCCTGATACTGAGAGCTGGCACCGCCGGCACCCGAGATCGGCATGGAGAATGCACCGCCTGTGGCGTCCTTGAGGATGACGCCAAAGAACAGCTGCAGCAACATACCGAGCCAGAAGGCCGGGACGGCAACGAGGATCGAGGTGGTGAGCGTTACCAAAATATCCCAGAAGGAATAACGCTTTACCGCCGAAATGATACCCGCACCGATACCCATGATTGCCTCGAGCACGATGGCGCACGCGGCAAGTTTGACCGTATACGGATACTTCTGAGCAAAGATCTCCGTAACCGGCAGCTTGCGCTGATACGAATTGCCCAGATCGCCATGAAGCAGGCCGTTCATGTAATACAAGTAACGGTCCACGAGCGACGTTTGAACGGGGTCGCCGTTCTCGTCAAGGATCGCGTTGCCGTCCTCGTCCGTCTGGACCAGGTGATAGCGCACGCGAAGCTGAAGCTCTACCTCGGGGGACAGAGCCTTGTCTCCACCGATCAGCTTGATCGGATCTCCCGGCACGATATTCTGGAGGGCGAACAGAATCAGCGTAACGCCCAAAAACACCGGGATGAACTGAAGCACACGTTTAACGATGTACTTACCCATACCACTCCCCTATCTAGGGATTAACCTAAATGGGATGCCGATCGCCAGACCGGCATCCCAAAATTACCATCAGCCAGTTTACCCCAGGTTAGGGGGAACTGTATGTTTCCCATGAGGTCTACGTAAATACTTGACCCTCACGGAAGCTGCAAACTCTTAGGCGAGCTCAGCGGTACCCAGCTCGGCGTGCTTCTGCGGATCGACATAGAGGTGCTTGATGCGATCGGAGCCGGCGATGGTGTGCGTGTAGAACATCACCGGGATGACCGGGCAGTCGGCAGCGACCATTGCGTCGGCCTCCTGCATCTTAGCGACGCGCTCTTCGTCGTCAACCGTGGTACGAGCCTCGTTGACCTTAGCGTCGAACTCGGGGTTGTTGTAACCAGAGCGGTTGTCGCCGCCGAGGGAGTCGGAGTGGAACAGCGGATACAAGAAGTTGTCCATGATCGGGTAGTCGGCAATCCAACCCAGACGACCGAACTGATAGTTAAAGTTCTGATACTGCTCGAGCAGGGCAGACCACTCGGGGGTATCGGAAGTAGCGGTAACGCCCACCTTGGCGAGGTCGCCGATGATGGACTCCATGATCTCCTTGTGGCCACCGTCCTGGTTGTAGGAAAGGGTCACGTTAATGCCACGATCGCCGTTAGCGCCAGCGGGAGCAACCTTGTCGAGGTACTCGTTAGCCTTGTCGACGTCGTAGGCGCAGAACTCCCATGCACCCTCCTTGTAGCCATCGATACCCGGAGGAACAATGCCGTCGGCGGGGGTACGGGTACCCTTGAAGATGGTCTTGCAGATGGCCTCACGGTTAATGGCCAGGGAGATACCCCTGCGCAGGTCGGCGTTGTTGAACGGCTCAGCCGTGGTGTTGCAGGTCAGGTAGTAGGTGGAAGGCTCGGCGCCGAGCAGCATGCGCTCGCCGTCGCCCATGGTGTAGCCGTCCTTGGACACGCCGCGATCCTTCTTGGCAGCGTCGATCTGAGCAACGGGAACGTCGCAGATATCGAGGTTACCGGCCTGGAACTCCTTGTAGGCGGTCTCCATGTCCTTGATGACCTGGAAGTGGATGCCATCGATCTTGGCCTTGTCGCCATAGTAATCGTCGAACTTCTTGAGGTTGATCTCCTGACCATCCTCCCACTTGCCGTCCATCATGAACGGGCCGTTACCGATCGGGGCAAGGTAGAAGCTCTTAACATCGGACTCGGCGCACTCGGGAACCGGGGACAGAGCCGGGTGAGAGGCGACGAAGGGGAAGTCGGCGTAAGCGGAAGACAGCTTAACGACGAGGGTCTCATCGTCGGGGCAAGTAACACCGCTGAGCTCGGTAGCGTTACCGGCAAGCAGGTCATCATAGCCCTCGACCATGGAAAGGTGATAGGAGACCTCGGAAGGACCGTACTCGGTAGCGATGGCCGACTTGGTGTTGACCAGACGCTCCCAAGCGAGCTTGAAGGACTTGGAGGTAACGTCGTCACCGTTGTGGAACTTGGCCTTCTTGATCTTGAAGGTGAACTCGGTGGCGTCGTCGTTGGCCTCGAAGGACTCGCAAGCCAGCGGGACGATCTTGCCCTTCTCGGCGTCGTAAGAGGTCAGAGCATCGAACAGCTGGTACTCGACCTGAGTGCCCTGATCCTCCTGGACGTTGTAGGGGTCGATGCAGACCGGGTTGTTGATGTAGAAGTTCAGCGTCGAACCGGACTCAGAACCGGAAGCGTCGCCGCCCTTCTTGCCGCATGCGGCAAGAAAAGCCATGGAGCTCGCAGCAAGGGTACCGCCGACAAAGGCGCGACGACCCATAACGGGCTGGTGGAACATAGAATCAGCCATGCCATCCTCCTTATGAGATAGGACAAAGAAATGTTCAGTCGGACATATGTCGAGACAATCCGATCCGAACCATCAAAACGCCGCCCGCTGCTATGGCTGGTTATGCACAACAGGCCAACGTTTTGCAATACAGTAGCGCATTTTATGCACGATTTGGGGCTAATTCCGGTTAACGGTCGAGAATTTCTTTAGTTGGGCGAAGTATGTGGGGATATTTTGACTCTGTTACAAGTCTGTAAACAAAAAGGGCCCCGCACATGCGGGACCCTTTACAAACGTATATACGCCGATGCTTAGTAGCCGACGATGCCCTGCGGGAAGAAGAACATGCACAGAACGACGCACACGGCAAAAACGACGGCCATGATGACGGTCAGGCGGTCAAGATTCTGCTCCATAACGCCTGTGGCAGAGCTGGAGTTATACAGCGAGCTAGCGATCATATCCGAAACGCCGGTACCCTTACCGGAATGCATCAGGACGAGAATCGTCAGCGCCACGGCGGAGACAGCCCAAACGACAAACAGAAGAATCTGGAACGGACCCATAGATAAGCTCCTTAATAGAACAATTCAAACTCCAGTACTGTACCACAACCCCCAACGCTCCCCTACCCGCCATTTGGGGACGGGGCAGAAATGGCAGAAACACCAAAAGGGGGTTGTCCGATTGTGGACAACCCCCTTACTAGAAAACGGTATTTGTTTTCTCTTAGGCCTCGGTGGCGAGCACGCGGCCCGTCATCTCGGCGGAAGGCTCAATGCCAGCCATGGTGAGCATGGTCGGAGCGATATCGGAAAGACGGCCGTCCTCGATACCGGTGAGCTGCGCCTTCTCATCAACGATGATGAACGGCACACGGTTGGTGGTGTGAGCCGTAAACGGATGCTTGGAACCGTCGGAAGCAACGTCAAACATGTGATCGGCGTTGCCGTGGTCGGCGGTAATCAGCGCAAAGCCGCCCTTGGCGAGAATCGCCGGGACAACCTTGGACAGGGCATCGTCAACAGCCTCGACAGCCTTAACGGCAGCGTCGAAGACGCCGGTGTGACCAACCATGTCGCAGTTCGCGAAGTTCACGATGTAGAAATCAGCGCGATCCTCGTTGATGGCGGCGACGAGCTTCTCGGTAACCTCGGGAGCGCTCATCTCGGGCTGCAGATCGTAGGTAGCAACCTTGGGGGAAGCGACGAGCACGCGCTCCTCGCCCTCCTTGGGCTCCTCGATGCCGCCGTTGAGGAAGAACGTCACGTGGGCGTACTTCTCGGTCTCGGCGGTGTGCAGCTGCTTCAGGCCATTGGCGGCGATAACGTCGGCCAGAACGTTCTCAGGGAACGTCTTGGGGAAGGCGACCTCGACGTCAAACGTCGGATCGTACTCGGTCATCGTCACAAAGTGCGAAAGCTTGATCTGCTCGCGCTCAAAGCCGTCGAACTCCTTGTCCGTGAACACGCGGGTCATCTGACGAGCGCGGTCGGGACGGAAGTTGAAGAAGATGGCCGCGTCGCCCTCGTGGATGCCCTCGTTGTGGGCAGCGAAGGGCTCGACGAACTCATCGCCGCGCGGATCCTTCTCGTAGTAGGCCTTGATACCGGCCACGGGGTCGGTATCGGCATCAGACGCGTTGACCATGACATCGTAGGCACGCTGGATGCGCTCCCAACGGTTATCGCGGTCCATGGCCCAATATCGGCCCGAGACGGTGGCAACGCGAGCGTCGCAACCGGTCTCCTCGGAGATCTTAGCCAGGAAGGCGCAGAACTCACTCATGTAGCCGGCACCGGACTGCGGGTCGACGTCGCGGCCATCCATGAAAGCGTGGACGCGAACGGTCTTGACGCCATGCTGGGCAGCCATCTTGACCAGAGCCTCGACGTGGTTCATGTGAGAATGAACGCCGCCAGGGCTCATAAGGCCCATGAGGTGGAGAGTCTTGCCTTCGGCCTTGACATCGTCCATAGCCTTGACGAAGACCTCGTTCTTGGCGATGGAGCCGTCCTTGATGGCATTGTTGATGCGCGAAAGCTCCTGGAACACGATGCGGCCGGCACCGATGTTGAGGTGACCCACCTCGGAGTTACCCATCTGACCGTCGGGAAGGCCCACGTCCTCGCCCGAAGCGCCGAGCGTGGTGTGAGGGTACTTCTCGTACAGGCTATCAAGGAAGGGTGTTTTGGCAGCGGCGACGGCGTTCTCGCCATCGGCCGGAGCCAGGCCACAGCCGTCCATGATGATCAGGAGTGCAGGAAGATGACGCTGTGCCATATGTCCTACTCGCCTGCCTTGACGACCATAGAGGCGAAGTCGGCAGCCTTGAGCGAAGCGCCGCCCACGAGGGCGCCGTCAACGTCGGGCTTGGCGACGAGCTCGGCAATGTTGCCGGGCTTAGCGGAACCACCGTACAGGACGCGGATACCGTCGGCGAGCTCCTCGCCAAACATCTCCTTGAGGGTCTCACGGATAGCGCCGCAGACCTCCTGGGCGTCCTCAGCGGTAGCGGTCTTTCCGGTGCCGATGGCCCAGATGGGCTCGTAGGCGACGACGACCTGCTTGGGGCAGGTGATCTCAAGACCAGCAAGGCCAGCCTTGACCTGGTTCACGACGTGCTCGACATAGGTACCAGCCTCGCGGACCTCGAGGGACTCGCCGCAGCAGAAGACGGGAACAAGACCGGCGGCAACGAGGGCCTTGGCCTTCTTGTTCTGGTCCTCGTCGGTCTCGTGGAAGTAGTCGCGACGCTCGGAGTGGCCGATGATGCAGTAGGTGCAGCCAGCGGACTTGAGCATGTCGCAAGAGGACTCACCGGTGAAGGCACCCTTGGCCTCCCAGTACACGTTCTGTGCACCGAGGGCGATGGGGGCAGCCTGAATGCGGTCATGAACCGTGGTGATGTCAATGGTCGGAGGGCAGACGAGCACCTCGACGCCAGCCGGAACCTCGGGCAGAGCCTGAGCCAGCTCGTCGGCAAGCTTGGCGGCCTCAGCGACGTCGTTGTTCATCTTCCAGTTACCAGCGATAAGAAGGGTGCGATTAGGCATCGAGAAGCGCCTCCACTCCGGGCAGGGCCTTACCCTCGACGAGCTCCATGGAAGCGCCACCACCGGTGGAGATCCAGCTCATCTTGTCGGCCAGGTTGAACTTGTTGACAGCCGCGACAGAGTCGCCACCGCCGATGATCGAGGTGCAGTCGGCCTCGGCGACGGCCTCGGCGATAGCCTGGGTGCCGTGAGCGAAGTTGTCGAACTCGAAGACACCCATGGGGCCGTTCCAGAACACGGTCTTGGCACCCTTGACGGCCTCGGCGTAAAGTTCCTCGGTCTTGGGGCCGATGTCCATGCCCTCACGATCGTCGGGGATAGCGTCGGAAGCGACAACCTCGGGGACAGCGTCCTCGCCAAAGTGATCGGCAACGCGGTTGTCGATGGGGAGCAGGATCTTGACGCCCTTCTCCTCGGCCTTCTTGAGCATCTCGCCAGCGCGCTCGACCCAGTCCTCTTCCTTGAGGGACTGACCGACGGTCAGGCCCTGAGCCAGGAAGAAGGTGTAGGCCATGCCGCCACCGATGATCAGGGTATCAGCGGAGTCGATGAGGTGATCGAGAACGCCGATCTTGGAGGAAACCTTGGAACCGCCGACGATAGCGACGAAGGGGCGCTCGGGCTCGGCGAAGATGCCGGTCAGCGTGTCGACCTCCTTCTCGAGCAGGAAGCCGGCGACGGCAGGCAGGTAAGCGGCGGGACCCACGACGGAACCCTGGGCGCGGTGAGCGGTACCGAAAGCATCGAGAACGAAGACGTCACCATAGGAAGCGAGCTTCTTGGCGATCTCGGGATCGTTCTTCTTCTCACGCTTGTCAAAACGGACGTTCTCGAGAACGAGGACCTTGCCCGGCTCGACGGCCGCGACAGCCTCAGCAGCCTTCTCGCCGTAGGTGTCGGCGACAAAGGCAACATCGAGACCAGAGAGCTCAGCGAGCTTCTTGGCGACAGGCTCAAGGGAGAGCTCGGGCTGGAAGCCGGTGCCATCGGGACGGCCGAGGTGGCTCATGAGGATGACGCGAGCGTTGTGCTCAACGAGGTAGTTGATGGTGGGCAGGGCAGCCTTGATGCGGGTGGTGTCGCCAACGACGCCATCCTTGATAGGCACGTTGAAGTCAACGCGGACGAGAACGCGCTTGCCGTCGACATCGATGTCGCGGACGGTCTTCTTGGTAAAGGCCATGTTTGCTTCTACCTTTCGTACGTGTCTGCCTCCCATTACGGCAGACGATTTCCTATAAAAAGGGCGCGACCCTAGGGTGTAAGCCCTATGAGGCCGCGCCCTTCTTTAGACGCTCAACGAGCTATTCGCTAAAAGCTAAATTAAGCAACGAACTTCTCGAAGTACTTGATGGTGCGGACCATCTGAGAGGTGTAGGAGTTCTCGTTGTCGTACCAAGAGGTGACCTGAACGAGGGTCTGGCCGTTGCCGAGGTCAGAGCACATGGTCTGAGTGGCGTCGAAGATGGAGCCGTGGGTCTCGCCGATGATGTCGGTGGAGACGATATCGTCCTCGTTGTAACCGAAGGTCTCGGAGATGGTGGAAGCGTAGGCCTTCATAGCGGCGTTGACCTCGTCGACGGTGACCTTCTTGTCAACGACAGCGTAGAGGTTGGTGATGGAGCCGGTCGGCGTCGGGACGCGCTGGGCGGCACCGATGAGCTTACCGTTGAGCTCGGGGAGAACCAGGCCGATAGCCTTGGCAGCACCGGTGGTGTTGGGGACGATGTTGACGGCGCAGGCGCGGCTACGACGCTTGTTGCCCTTGCGCTGCGGGCCGTCGAGCGGCATCTGGTCGCCGGTCCAGGCGTGAATGGTGGTCATGATGCCGGACACGATGGGAGCGAAGTCGTTCAGACCCTTGGCCATCGGGGCGAGGCAGTTGGTGGTGCAGGAAGCAGCGGAGATGATGTTGTCCTCAGCGGTCAGCGTCTCGTGGTTGACGTTGTACACGATGGTGGGCAGATCGCTGCCGGCCGGAGCGGAGATGACGACCTTCTTGGCGCCAGCGTTGATGTGGGCCTGAGCCTTAGCCTTGCTGGTGTAGAAGCCGGTGCACTCGAGAACGACGTCGACGTCGAGGTCGCCCCAAGGCAGGTTGTTGGCGTCGGCCTCCTTGTAGATCTTGATCTCCTTGCCGTCAACGGTGATGGAATCCTCGCCAGCAACGACCTCGTGATCGCGAGCGTAGTTGCCCTGCGTGGAGTCGTACTTCAGCAGGTAAGCGAGCATATCGGGAGAGGTGAGGTCGTTGATAGCGACGATCTCGGAGCCCTCATGACCGAACATCTGACGGAAAGCCAGACGACCGATGCGACCGAAGCCGTTAATAGCAACCTTTACTGCCATTGTGTCTCCTTTCGTAAGGCCCCCGCAAGCTACAGCGCCCGCCGTTGAGGCCCACAAACTAACCACTCGCCTAATATACCTTTTTTTTGACTTGAATTTCACGAGAATAGTCGAAATTGAAAATCAAATTTACGTTAAAACGTTTTAAAGAATAAAATAGCAGCTAAATCCGTATATAAGTCGATACTATAAACTACCTGTTTGCTTCAATGAGCTTTTCAAGCCTCAAAACTCGATGGTAGAGGGCCGACTTCGACAAGGGAGGGTCAGCCATCTCCCCTAAATCACGCAGCGACAGATCGGGATAGCGCTCGCGCAGGTCGCAAAAGACCGCCAAGGCATCCGGAAGCGCATCGCGAAGGCCGCGCTGCTCGAGCTCATCGATAAGCGCAAGCTGATGCTGGGCAGCACCGGCGCTTCTGGTCTGGTTGGCGAGCTCGGCGTTCACGCGACGGTTCACATCGTTCTTAACCAACTTGACCGCGCGCGCCTCCTCAATCTCGGCAACGCTGCGCTTGGCACCAATCAGCTTTAATAGATGCTCGATTTCCTCGGCGCTCTTAATGTACACGGCATATGACCCCCGCCGCGCATTAACACGAGCATGGACCCCAATCTGCCCCAACAGGTCGCAAAGCCCCTTGGCATATTGCTCACCCTGCACCGCGATCTCCAAATGGAAATCGCCGCGTGGATCGGCCACGAAGCCGCCCGCGATGAGCGCGCCGCGGATGTAGGCAAGCCTGCAGCAGGGACGGGCAACGATGTGTCGGGGAACACCAGCAACGAGCCCTCCCCTGCGGTCTAGAATGCCCAGCAGCACCAGAGCCTTGTCCAGGTCGGGTTGATCGGGCAGGGTAATGAGATAGTTACGGACCTTATGCAAGACCGATTTACGAACGGTGAATTCCGTTTTGAGCTTAAGAATGCGATGCGTCAGCGTGATCATCGTGCGCGCGACGGCTCCCGTCTCGGTCGCGACCGTCAAACGATACCGCCCGGAGCCGGCCAACGAAAGCGTACCGCTCACACGCGTCAGGGCGGCAAGCGTCGACAAATCGCAGTATTCACATTCGGGTTCGCAGCGCGCAAGCTCGTCACGCACCTCGGCGGTAAACGACATGCAGGCCTATGCTTTCGTGTTGGCGCGCGACAAGTCGCGATGGGAAATGCTCACGTGATACTGGGCGCCTTCCAAATAACGTGCCGTGGCCTCGGCGATGGCAACGCTGCGGTGCTGACCGCCCGTGCAACCGATGGCAATAGAAAGCTGCGGCTTGCCCTCTGCGATATAACCGGGCATGACCGTATCGAGCAGCTGCGTCCAGGCCTTCCAAAACTCCTGCGTCTTGGGATGGTCCAGAACAAAGTCGGAGACTTTCTTATCGAGACCGGTCATGGTGCGCATCTCGGGATCGTAGAACGGATTGGGCAGGAAGCGAACGTCAATCATAATGTCCGCCTCGACGGGCATACCGTGCTTAAAGCCAAACGAGAACACGTGAACGTCCATGAGCTGCTGGTCGGACAACTCGGAGAACGCCATGCGCAATTTGTTGCGCAGCGCAGAGGTGCGTAGGCGGCTCGTGTCGATAATCATATCGGCTCGATCGCGCACACCCTGCAGCTGCAGGCGCTCGCGCTGAATCGCATCGGCCGTAGTCTCCCCCGGCTTGGCAATGGGATGACGGCGGCGATTTTCGCTGTAGCGACGAATCAGTACCTCGTCAGAAGCCTCCAGGAACACGATGTCGCAGCTCATCTCGCGCTCTTCGAGCGCGGCGACCGCATCGAGCAGCTCATCGAACAAGCCCTGGCTACGCAAATCGCAGGTGACGGCGAGATGCCTGCCCACGCCCGTATTAATGCCGACGAGCTCGGCAAGCTGGGCGATCAGACGCGGAGGCAGGTTATCGATGCAAAAATAGCCCATGTCCTCGAACACGTGCATGGCCTGCGTGCGGCCCGATCCGGACATTCCGGTGATGATGACGATATCGGGGATGCGCTCCGAGCGCTCCGCCGCATCCATGGCATCTCCCTTTTGCATGTGCTGCCTCCCGAAAACAAGCGCGGGACCCAGCAACCCGGATCCCGCGCGGTCAATTGCCTTTATTGAGTATACCGCCCCGAGCGGATACGAGGCCTGTCTTACGCCTCAAGCGCAGCCTTGAACCAACTTGTAATACTCGTGGGGTGCGTGATGGCGGTGCCGACGACAACGGCCCAGGCGCCAGCATCGATCGCGGCGCGAGCCTCCTCGGGCGTATGCACGCGACCCTCGCAAATGATGGGAAGGCCGGGGAATTCCTCGGTCGCCTGACGCAGGAGCGGCAGGTCGGGGCCATCGGCCATGGTGCAGTCGATGGCGGCGACACCGTGAGAGAGCGTGGTAGATACCAGGTCGAAGCCCATATCAACCGCACGGCGAATGTCCTCGATGGTGGCACAATCCGCCATCAGGAGCACACCCTCCTCGTGCAGCGGACGGAAGGTATCCTCGACCGTCTTGCCATCGGGGCGCGGACGATCGGTGGCGTCGATCGCCACGATATCGGCACCAGCAGCAACGCAGGCGCGGGCGTGACGCAGCGTCGGCGTGATGTAAACGCCCTCGTGTCCATCCTTCCATAGGCCGATAACAGGAACCTCACAGCGACCCTTAATGGCGGCAATGTCGGCAAGGCCCTGGCAGCGAATGGCGGCGGCGCCGCCGAGTTCGCAAGCGCGAGACATTTGAGCCATGGTCTCGGGCGTACGAAGCGGCTCGCCCATATACGCCTGAACGCTCACGACGAGCTTACCCTTCAGGGATTGAATCAAAGGATCGACGGTCATAAGGCTGCAACCTTTCTCAGAACAGCCTCCCGAGGCGTGTTGTCTCGGGAGGCTCCTACAGCAGATACGTTTACTTTAACGAAGCGAGAAGATGCTCGGCGGCACCGATGAGCGGAGCATCGCCCTCCAGAGACCCGATGAGAATCGGCGTGTCCTGGAGCGGATCGAGCGCCTGGCTGGCATAGCCCTCGTGCACCGAATCCTTCCACTTCTGCGAACGCCAATCGGGACCCTGATGAATTACGCCGCCCGAAAGCACGATAACCTCTGGATCCAGAATATTGGCAAGCGAGCCCAAGCTGGCGCCCAGCGCAAAGCCGGCGTCATGGATGACCTCGGTCGCCTTTGCGTCGCCAGCACGACACAGGTCGTTCACGTCGCGACCGACCGAAGGACGGCTGGGGTCAACTCGACCGAAGCGTTCGTCGTACATACGGCCAATCGAGGTGCCCGAAGCAACAGACTCAAGATGGCCGGAACGCCCGCAGGCGCAGGGAATGCCGGCGGCAGCCGAGCACTCGATGTGGCCCATATGACCGGCAGCACCATGGAAGCCCTGCATCACGCGGCCGTTCTCGACATATGCGCCACCGATGCCCGTACCGATTCCCAGGCACAAGACGGAGAACTTGCCCTTGCCGACGCCCCAGTGGGCCTCGCCCAGAGCATGAGCCTGCACGTCGCCCACAACGGCAACGGGAAGACCAAGGTCCTCGCGCAGACGCGGCCCCAACTGAACGCCGGACCAGCCGGGCATGATCTCATTGGCATAAGCAATGGCGCCCGTCTTGGGATCGACGACGCCTGCGGCACCGATACCGACACCGAGAACCTCGACATCGGGATTCGCCTCAAGAGCGGCCTTGATAGACGCCTCGATACGCTGGAAGACGGCCTCGCCGCCCTCCTGGGCCTCGGTAGGAATCTCGGCCTCAAAAACGGGATGGGGCACACTACCGTCAGCCGGGTACTCCATGATGGCAGTCGCAATTTTAGTTCCGCCGATATCGACAGAGCAGACGTACTTGTTCTCCATGTCGCTCTCCTTCGGAGATAAAAACAACTACAGGAAATGCGCCGTCAGGCTAGCCGTCACAGCGCAGTAAAGGTTTTCCAGGTGTCCGAGATCGCCGAGAAACCGTGTGGCCATTGACCTAATGGGTCATGGCCACACGGTTGAACGGCGAGGTCGGGTGCCTGGGAAGCTTTACAGGAGACCGTTGTCCTGAAGGACCTTCCTAATCGCCTCGACGTTCTCGCCGGTCATGGCCTTCACCGGGCGCGGCATGGTCGGGCTGTCGAAGATGCCCATGAGGTTCATAGCGGTCTTGAAGGCGCCGACGCCACCGGCATAGCCCTGGACGCCCGAGGTGACGTCCCAGATGTGCGAAATCTCATTGAGGCGATCCTGCTCGGCCTTGACGGTAGCCCAGTCGCCGGCCTGAGCGGCCTTCCACTGGCGCACGTAGCCCTCGGGCTCAACGTTGGCAAGGCCCGGGACAGAACCGTCGGCGCCACCGAGGTAAGCGCCGTCGACAACAACCTCGTGACCGGTGAGGATGCTCATCGGATGGCCGTTCTTCTCGTTCTCCTGAACGAGGTAGCGGAACGAGATGTCATCACCCGAGGAATCCTTGACGCCAGCAAGGACGCCCTCGGCGCCGAGCTTGGCAAGGAGCTTCCAGGGGAGCTTGGTGTGAACGCAGACGGGAATGTCATAGGCAAAGATGGGCAGGTCGAGCTCCTCGTGCAGGATGCGGAAGTGCTCCTCGACCTCGGTCATGCCCTGCAGGGCATAGAACGGGCAGGTGGCGACAAGCGCATCGGCGCCCAGCTCCTGAGCGACCTTACCGTGCTCGATCATGCGCTCGGTCTCGGTATCGATGATGCCGACCAGGACGGGCACGCGGTGGTCGACGATACGAACGGCCTCGGCAATGATCTGGCGACGACGCTCATCGGTGGAGAAAACGACCTCGCCCGAAGAGCCCAGGAAGAACAGGCCATCGACGCCGGCATCGATCATGCGGTTGATGCTGCGCTCAAAGGAGGCAACGTCGAGCTGGTGGTCTTCGGTATCGGGAACAACGACGGGAGGGATAACGCCGGTGAATTTCTGAGTTGCCACAAGAATCTCCTTAGTTGTCTGGCGGGCGGCCCTATGCCACCCACTCTTGTTGGCAGTGTCCAGGCCGTCTAGGCCAAAGAACACGGGTAGAACGTTTGGTTAAAAAAGTCGATGACTTCGTTTTCGAACGCATTGATGCGCTCATGAGCGTATTTGGCATAGATGATATGCCTCCGGTCACACTCAAGACCGTTGAATACGGCAAACTGGCCCTTGGGATCGCACACGGCATCCATGAGCGATGTGCCCATGAGCACCGATCCACGCACCCGAGACGACAACGCCTCGAGGCCACCGGGAATTGGATTGGCAACCGCCGTGCAGGCGAGGCCCCGCTCGTCCAGAGCAGAAACCGCCAGCGCGACTCTGCCGCCAAGGCCCTCGCCCCATGCAAAGATGCGGTCGGGGTCCACGCCATCAAGATTGCGCGCCACCTTCGCCATCGCGCAACCCCAACGGACGCGCTTGACAAAAGCAGGAGAGGCAATCCCCTGCTGCAGCTCGCTGGATCCAATCGCCTCATCGTCCAGCGCAAGCACGGCATATCCCATGGCCGCAAACCTCGTCATGTGATGCCATCCCCGCACGGGTCGGTCGATGTCGTGAAACATCAGACAGAGCGGCACAAGCTCGGATGCTCGGGCGCGACCGGCAGGCTCGATCAAACGTGCGTGGACCACATCGCCACCAAGCTCAAAGGAAACCTCGGAGTAGCGGGCATACGGATTGGCGAAATCGATCGCCGTAATACTCGGCCCGCAAATCTCAAGGTCCGAAGCGGCTATCTCTAATTCGGAAACATCCGCAGAAGCATCACCGCGCCAATCCCGGAAATCAGCGAGCCTTGACGAGACCGTTCCGGGAATCCCCACAAGTTCGGAGACAATCAGCTCATTGACATTGCTCTCGCACTTAGACATGAGCCTCCCCTCCCTTGCAGAAAAACGGAATGATCAGATCGTCAAAATCCTGAATCTCCTCGTGGCCAAAGCCTTCAAAGAACTCATGACGCTTTTCACAGGTCAGGTTGTTATAGACCGCAAACTGCGTCGCTGGCGGACAGACGGTATCGGCTGTGCCGGTGCCAAACAGCACGGGGCATTTGACCATAGGGGCAAAGTTCTTGGAATCGAAGTACGCCAGCTTGGCATAGGCTTCGTCGATACGAGTCGAGTCCTCGTCAAACCAGCGAGACCAATAGCGCAGGCCCTCGTAGGCAATGTCGTCGGCATCCAAATCCCAGACCAGGCGGAAATCCGACAGAAAGGGATAGAGGATGGCGGCGCGATTGATAAGCTCGCTGTTAAGTGCACAGGTCGCAATGCCCAAACCGCCGCCCTGCGACGCGCCGTTCACAAACACACGGGCAAGATCGATGCCCTCGAGCTCGCGAACGATGCGGCACAGGATGCGAATATCTTGGTGCAAGCGGACATAGTAGAGGTTGGCCGGATCGCCGTCGATACCGGCGACGATATGGCCCGCGACCGTTGTGCCCTCAAATCCACCAATGTCCTCGGAGGGACCTCCTTGGCCGGGGCAGTCGAGGGCGATGAGTGCCATGCCCATGCCCGCAAACGACGCCTGCTCAAACCAGCTGCGGCTTGCACCCGGATACCCATGGAACTGAAGTACCAATGGCACGGGCTCGTCCGAGACGGGTTTAAGGTACTTGGCATGCAGGCGAGCGCCACACATGCCGGTATACCAGAGGTCGAAAAGCTGGCAGGTCACGGCATCGGTGACCGATGCCGTCTCGATCGCATAGTCAAGCCCGACGGCGTCGGCCTCGGCCATGCGGTCCTTCCAAAAGAGATCGAAATCTGATGGACGGGGCATGGCGCCCCGATACCCACCAAATTGCTGTTGTAGCTCCTGAGCACTTGGCATGGCTCGTGAACCCAACCTTTCGAAATCGCAACGGAGGTGCGCCCGGCAAGGGAACCGGGCGCACGGGAGGGAAAGCGAGGCTACTCGCCGAGCTTGGGATGCAGCAGCGACGGCGCAGCACCGAGCAGCATCTTGGTGTAGGGGTCCTGAGGGTGCTGGAAGACCTGCTTGGCCTCGCCCTGCTCGACGATCTTGCCGCCATTCATAACGATGATGTCGTCAGAGATATAGCGGACCGTCTGGATGTCATGGCTGATGAACACCATGGCCAGGCCGAGCTCCTTCTTAAGGTCGGTCAGCAGGTTCAGAATCTGCGCGCGGACCGAAACGTCCAGAGCCGAGGTGGGCTCGTCGGCGATGATGGCATCGGGGTTCAACGACAGGGCACGGGCAATTGCGACGCGCTGGCGCTGGCCGCCCGAAAGCTGGCCGGGAAGAACCTCGGCGGCGGAGCTGGGCAGACCGGTGAGCTCCAGGAGCTCCTTGACGCGCTTCTCCTGCTCGGCCTCGGTACCCAGGTTGTGGACGCGCATGGGGTCGAGCAGCTGCTCGCGAACGACCATGCGGGGATTGAGCGCCGTAGCCGGATTCTGGAACACGACCGAGATGACACGGCCCATGTGGCGACGGTCCTCGGCGGTACGCTTGGTTACGTCCTTGCCCTTAAAGTAGACCTTGCCGCTCGTGGGGGCCTGCAGGCCGCACATGACGTTGGCGGTGGTGGACTTACCGCAACCAGACTCGCCGACGATGCCGATCGTCTGACCGGGCATGAGCCTAATCGTTACACCCTGGACGGCGTGAACCAGGTTGGGGTGCAGAATCGAGCCGGTACGGGTCCTAAAGGTGACGTGGACGTCATCAAGGAAGATGATCGGCTCGACGCCGTTGACTGCGGTCTCGCTCATCTACATCACCTCCGCGTGAGGGGTCAAACCATTTGCCTTGAGCACCTCGTCGGGGAGCTCGGAATAGAAGTGCTCGGTGCCGGGCACGCGCTTGAAGACCGGACGGGTGTCCAGGCCAATACGCGGATGGCTCGAGCGGGGCGCGAAGCGATCGCCCTTGGGGAAATCGCGCGGGCTCGGAACGGCGCCGGGCACCTGGTGCAGGCGGCCCGAACCGCTCTCGATGGACAGAACGGAACCCAGAAGACCGCGGGTGTACTCGTGAATCGGGTTGGTGAGCAGCTCCTTGGTGGGCGCCTGCTCGATAACCTGACCGGCGTACATAACCGTGATGTTATGGGCGACCTCGGCGACCAGCGCCAGGTCATGCGAGACGAAGATCATGGCAAAGCCGAGCTTGGCCTGAAGGTCGTTGAGCAGCTTGATGACCTGCTTCTGGACGGTAACGTCCAGAGCGGTCGTGGGCTCGTCGCAGATGACCAGCTTGGGGTCGCGGGTAAGGGCCATAGCGATCAGGACACGCTGACGCTGGCCACCGGAAAGCTCATGCGGGTAGCTCTCGAGCGTACGCTTGGGGTCGAGGCCCACGAGCTCCAGGAGTTCCTCGGCGCTGCGGGTGCCGCCGCGCTTGGTGAGCTGCTTCATCTGGGCAGAGATGAGCATGGAGGGGTTGAGCGAGGACAGGGCGTCCTGATAGACCATAGCGATATCGGTACCGCGCAGGCCGAACCACTCCTTCTTGCTCATCTTGAGCAGGTCACGGCCCTCCCAGAGGACCTCGCCGGAAAGGTGCTCATCGTCGTCGGTCAGGCCCATGATGGCCAGCGTGGTGATGGACTTACCGCAACCGGACTCGCCCACCAGGCCCATGGTCTGACCAGGACGGACGTCAAAGTTGACATGGTCGACGACGTTGATATCACCGTGATGCTCAAACTGAATGCAGAAGTCACGGACCGAGAGAATCGGTTCGACAGACTCGTCGGGCACATGGCGATCGTCACGCTTGAGCTCGACATCGCGCAGGGCGCCAAGGCGAGCGGAGAGGGACTGGGCCTGCTCCTTGTAGGCGCGAACGGGGTCGGAGACCAGCAGGTCGGCCTCGCGACGCTTGGAGGAATCGGTCGGATCCAGGGCGGCGGAGGGAGCAGCGGCCATGGCGTCGGTAATGCCCTCGGAGAGGATGTTGAGCGCCAGGCAGGTGATCATGATGGCCAGGCCCGGGAACAACGCCTGCCACCAACGGCCGGCGAGCACGCCGCCGCGGGCGTCGGCGAGGATGTTGCCCCAGGTAGCGGTGGGCTCCTGGATACCAGCGCCGATGAAGGTCAGCGAAGCCTCGAAGATGATGGCGTCGGCGACTAGGGTAACGGTGAAGACCATGATCGGGGCGATGCAGTTACGCAGAACATGCTTGATTAAAATCCACGGAGCCTTGGCGCCGGAAACGATGACCGCGCGGACATAGTCCTCGCCGTACTCGGACACGATGTTGGCGCGCACGATACGGGCAATCTGCGGAGTGTACATAAAGCCGATGGCGAAGATGATCGACGGCACGGAGTTGCCCAGGATGGAGACGAAGACGGCCGCGAGGGCGATGCCCGGGATGGACATGATGATGTCCAAGATACGCATGATCGTCTCGGAGACGGCCTTGCGCGAAACCGCTGCAAGGGCGCCCACGACCGAGCCGCAGACCAGAGCCATGGCAGTGGCGCCAAAGCCGATAATCAGCGAGTAACGACCACCGTAGAGCATACGCGACAGAATATCGCGACCCTTATCGTCGGTACCGAAGATAAATCCGTTGCCGGGAGCCTGGCGAGCCGTAAAGATCTCGACCGGGCTATAGGGGGCAAGAAGGGGCGCCAGAATCGCAGTCAAGGCGACCAGCACCAGCACGACGGCGGCAATCTTAGAAGACAGCGTCATCTTCTTCCAGCCACCGAGCTTGAGCCCCTTGGAGGCAGCCTTCTCGAGCTGCTCGGTTTGCTTCTCTCGAATCTTTACCATAATCTACACCGTCCTGATGCGCGGGTTGATGAGCAGGTAGAGCATGTCAACCACGATGTTGATGATGATGAAGGCAAGAGCAACGACGATAACGACGCCCTGAACCAGGTTCGCCTCGTTGCCCTGAACGCCCTGCAGAATCGCGGTGCCCATGCCGGGGAGGTTGAAGATAACCTCGATGACGACGGCGCCGCCCATGAGGTAACCGATCTTAAGACCGAGGGTGGTGACCGGGGTGATCAGCGCATTGCGAAGAACGTTGATACCGACGACGACCTTCTCGGGAACGCCGGCACCGCGAGCCATACGGACATAGTCCTTGTCGAGCTCCTCGACCATGGCGGTACGCACGATACGAGTCATCTGGCCCGTCAGCGGAAATGCCAAGGCGATGGCGGGCATAATCATGCGGCCCAGATAACCAGCCGGATTCGTGGTGAAGTGAGGCAGAGCACCCGATGCCGGGAGCACCTTAAGGTAGGAAGAGAACAGCAGGATCAACAGAACGGCAAGCCAGAACGACGGGGTTGCCAAGCCGGCGATGGAAAAGACGCGGATCACTTGGTCCGGCCATTTGTCGCGATACAGTGCCGCGATGACGCCGAGCAAAAACGAAACGACCGCACCGATGGCAAGGCCGATGAAGGTCAGCTGCATCGTGACGGGCAGGGCCGTGGAGATGCGCTTGGCAACGGAGTTGCGAGCAGCACCATAGGTGCCCATGTCGCCATGGATCAAATCGCCCATATAGCGCACGTAGCGCACGGGCCAGGGGTCGTCCAGACCATACTTCTCATGGTACTCGGCAACCGCCTCGGGCGAGGCACCGTCACCCAACGCCGTGTAGGCGGGGTCGGTCTTGGAGAACGACATAAGGAAGAACACCAGGACGGTGACGCCCAATGCCATGATCGGCAGCGCCACAAGACGCCTTCCAATCAAACGTAGCAAGTTGTTCACGTTCTCTCCCCTTTCTTTTGTCGGTAGGACCAACTGGTATATGAGTACGGATACTCATTACAAGACCCGAGCGACATCGAGGTCGCCCGGGTCTTTGTTTCAACTATGAGGATACGGTCCCAACGACCGACATCCTGCATACAGACTCAAGCGAGTCTTACGCCTTGACGGTCGCAACGCCCCTGAAGGACATGCTCGTCGTGCCGATGCCCTTGAAGCCATCGAGGGCCTCGCCGTTGGGCGCAGTGGACGGATCGTCCCAGGAAGCGGAGACGGTCTTGACGTGGACAACGGGGTACAGAACGGCGTTGTCGGCAATGATGTCGAAGCACTCGTTCCACTTCTTCTGCTGCTCGTCGCCCTCGGCAGCAAGAGCCTCGTCCATGAGACTGTGGAGCTTCTGCCACTCAGCGGACTCCTTCCACGGGCAACGGGTCTGCATCCAGACGTTGTCGCCGTACCACCAGTTGAGCAGCAGGTCGGGGTCGGCGCCGAAGCAGGAAGGATCGCCAGGGGCAAGGAGGATATCGTAGGCCTCGCCGCCGTCGATGGCAGCGTAGGTGGCCGGCGAGGTATCGGTCTGGATGGTCACATCGAAGCCGAGAGCGTCGAGGTCATTCTTGACCTGGGCGGCCATGCCCTTAATCTGCTCGTTGTCGGTGGTGCGCAGGGTGATGGCACCCGGGGTGATGCCGGACTCCTCGATGAGCTTCTTGGCCTTCTTGGCGTCGGTCTTGTACACCGTGGAAGCCTCATGATAGTTGGTGAAGCTCTTGGGCAGGTAGCAGCTGGCAGCGGTGGCAAGGCCGGCGAAGGTGTTGCTGACCATCTTCTCGGTGTCGAGCGCATACATGACAGCCTGACGGACCTTGACGTTGTTCCAAGGCTCCTTGGCGACGTTGAACATGATGAAGCGGGTGCCGAAACCCTGAACGTTATCGATCTTGCAGCCGGCGCTCTCGAGCTGGTCGACGGCGTCAGCGGTAACGAGCTCCATAACGAGCGTAGAGCCCTCCTGCTGAGCGGTAACGCGAGCGGTGGGGTCGGTCAGGATGCTGTACTGGATCTTCTTATCCTCGGCAGCATACTCACCGTTGTACTCGGGGTTGGGAACCAGGGTGATCTCGGTATCGGAGATAGAGTCGTACATCCAGGGGCCGGAGCCGATCGGCTGCTTGGCGCGATCCTCCTCGGTCTGGGTGGCCGGGGTAACGCGGACGATGGCCAGACGATCCTTGAGCAGGGAGAAGTTGGGGACCTTGGTCTTGACCGTCACGGTGCTGGCGTCCTTGGCCTCGATGGACTCGAAGGGCTGGAAGAACGGAGCATAGGTAGCGGAAGCGGCGCAAGCGGTGTAGGAGGCAACGACATCGTCAGCGGTGACCTCGGTGCCATCGGAGAACTTGGCGCCCTTGCGGATGGTGACCTCGAAAGTGGTGTCGTCCACAGACTTGGGATCGTCGGTGGCGAGCTCTTTGAAGGTGCTGTAGTCGTGGTAATCGATGCCGTAGAGGCCCTCGACGACGTGCCAGTTAGCACCCAGGCCCACAGCGGAGCCGGTGCTGGCGGGATCGAAGCTGGACGGAGCGTAAGCGGAACCAGCGGTGATCACGCCGCCGCCACGGTTGGCGGAATCGGTGGAACCGGAAGCGGAACCCTCGTCGCTAGAGCTGCCACCGCAGCCGGTGAGACCAAGCCCTGCGACAGCAGCGACGCTGCCGGTGAGGCCGAGGAACGAACGCCTGGACATACCCTTGTTGATGATGGCCATGTCTTCTCCTATCAATAGAGAATCTTACCCGGGAGCGCCTAGACGTGCCCCCGCGCAACTTGCGGACGATATATACCTTACCTACCGACGAACCCAACTGAGGTGCCGCGCTCGGCGACCGATACATACATACGCTTGAACGGTATTTGCTACCGTTCACCGAATTCATTGACAAACGATTCGCCAGACAGTATGTATCGACGAGGTGAGATATCAGTCTTCGTCAACCCGCAGGATAGCAGGGTTGTTCACCATGGCTAGTCAAACGTTTTAGCGTTAATTAAACCCGAAATCGGCTGGTAATCGCCGTGAAATAAATGATTGAAAATCACGCAATCATGTATATCAGTTGTTTAGAGGCGTGTTTAGTTTTCGGATTGCTTTGCCGCCGCCTCGGCGCGCTCGGCATTCCATGCAACGAGCGCCTCGTGAACCGCTTTGGCGACATCGGCAGGAATGCCTCGAACTTCCGCGATCTCTTGCTCGCTCGCCGCGCGCAAACGCTTCATCGAGCCAAAATGGCGCATAAGGGCACGTTTTCTGGTGGGTCCCACGCCTGGAACGTCATCGAGTACCGAAACCGTCATGGCTTTATCGCGCAATTCGCGATGGAACGTGATGGCAAAACGGTGCGATTCATCGCGCACCTGTTTAATTAGATAGAGCGACGCGGACCCGGTCGGCAGCACGACTGGAGTCTCGTCCCAAGGCACGAAAACCTCCTCATCGGCCTTTGCCAAGCCACAAACTGGTATATCGAGCCCAAGAGCCTCAAGTTGCTTGATCGCAGCGGTCAATTGCGGCTTACCGCCATCGACAACGAGCAAATCGGGGCGCGAGCCAAAGCGCTCGTCGGCCATGCGCTCGGGAGCATAACGTCGTCCCAAAACCTCGGACATCGACACGAAGTCGTTTGCCTCGTCCAATTCGGCCTGAATTTTAAAACGACGATACTGACTCTTGTCGGCGCGCCCGTTGGTAAACACCACCATCGAGGCGACCGTAAAGGTGCCATGCAGTGTAGAGATATCGAAGCACTCGATACGCAACGGCGGCGATGGCAGCGCCAACGCACTTTCGAGCTCCAGGAGCGCTTGATTGGTGCGGTCGTCAGCGTACCCCGTTCGCATCATGTAGCGCATGAGGGCATGGCGCGCATTTTTGGATGCCATATCGAGCAGACGGTGCTTTTCGCCACGCTGCGGCCTATGGAGATGGCAGGAACGCTCACGCTTGCCCGCAAGCCACTCCCCCAGCGCTTCCGCATCCTCAAGCTCGACGGAAAGGTTGACCTCAGCTGGAATATCAGCCGTCTCGTCGTAATAGCGCTTAAGAAAGCCCGACTGGAGCTCTTCCTCGTCAACATCAAGACCCTTGTCGAGAATGAACTCGCAGGTGCGAACTGTTCGGCCCTCGCGAACGACGAAGACGCAAGCGGCGGAGATGGTCTCCTCGCGATAGAAACCGATGACATCTATATCGACACTGGAGGGAAAAACGACTTGCTGACGATCGTCCAGACCCCTGATGACCTCCAAACGACGTTTGACGCGTGCCGCGCGCTCAAAGTCGAGCGCCTCAGCGGCATCCGTCATCTCGGAGGTCAGCTCATCGACGACATCCTTGCGATGGCCCGACAAAAAGCGCTCGACACGCTTGACGTTCTTGGCATAGTCTGCCGGGGAAATCGCGCCGACACACGCACCCGGGCCACGCCCGACATGGTAGTCAAAGCAGGGGCGCCCGTTTTGCGCGCAAATCATATTGACGATGTCTTCCTCGCCCTTGTGGGACTCGACGATACGGCGACAACGACGCCACTCCGCACAGGATGCGGAGCAGATGGGGATAACCTTGCGCAGCGTATCTATCGTCTCACGTGCCGCGCGGCTATCGGTATAAGGTCCAAAATAGCGCGTTCCCGGCTTATGACGCTCACGCGTGTATTTGATAGCGGGATACAGGTCGCCCTTTGTAATGGCGATAAAGGGGTAGCTCTTGTCATCCTTGAGGTCGACGTTAAAGTACGGATGGTACTGACCAATCAAATTGCGCTCGAGCACCAACGCCTCGTGCTCGGTCTCCACCACGATATAGTCAAAGCTCGCCACCAGCTGCATCATCAGCGGGATCTTCTGGCGCTCGTCCTGCAGCGTCACGTACTGACGCATACGGGCGCGCAGGTTTTTCGCCTTGCCCACGTAGATGACATCGCCCTTGGCGTCTTTCCAAAGGTAGCAGCCGGGCTGCGTGGGAACGCGCGAAACCTGCTCGGCAAGCGTTGGAATGTTGTCGTGACCGGCCACGCGCACCTACTTGCGACGAATCAGCGCCGAGACCTCGGGCATCTTAAGGACGACGGCAAGGCCAAAGGTAACAGCAAGCGAGACGACACCCGCAACGCAAACGTAGCCAAGAGTAATCAGAATCGAGCCGCCAAGTGCCACGACAAAGTGCTCAAGCGCCCACATGACGCCGGCGCCTGCGGCAGCACCCAGGCCACCGAGCAAAAGGCCAAAGAAACCGCCATGCAGGATAGATTTAACCTGAAGACCACGCAGACGACGACGCAGCCACCACAGCGAGCAACCGACCAAGATCACGTAGTCGACGACATACGAAAGCGCGATTGCCGGCATACCGAAGCCCAGCACAACGCCAAACAGCAGAACCGAGCCGGCCTGGCCGATGGCGGAATACAGACAATAGCGGCTATAGGGCTTCATGTCGAGCAAGGCAGAGAAGCTCTTCTGCATCAGCACGACCACACCGTAGAGCGGCAGGGAAAGTGCCAGGTAGATAAGGAACTCCGACACCAGCGCCACACCGGACTCATCGAACTTGCCAGCGCAGTAGATCATGTTGAGCGGACGCGCGAAGACAATCAGGTACAGCGCGAATGGAATCAGGAAGAACAGCATCTGGGCGACGCCACGCGAAATGCCCGTGCGGACGCTGTCGTAATCCTTCTCCTGTGCGTCGTGAGAGAGCTCGGTATAGAGCGCCGTCGAAAGCGAGGCGGCAATCAGCGCGTAGGGCAGCGTGTACCACAGGCGCGCATAGGCGATGACGGAAGGACCAGTCTCGGGCTGGACCACCAGCGCAGCAGCGTTGGTGATAGAAGTCGAGACAAACATGCACACCGTGGCGAGCAGCGTCGGGATACCGAGCGCAATCGTCTGGCGCAGTGCGGGGTCCTTAAAGTCGATATGGATATGGGGATGCACGCCGTGCTTGCCAAGCGCGGGGATCTGACATGCCATCTGAACAAAGACACCGAGGGTCGTACCGGCCGCAATCAAGATGATGCCGGCACGTTCGCCAAACTGTGCGGACACGGGCGCAAAGCCCATAAAGCTCGCAATGACGATCATATTGTTGAGGACCGGGGCAAACGTCGACCAGAAGTAGTCGCGATGTGCGTTGAGGACGCCCGAAAACACCGAGCCCAAACCATAAAACAGAATCTGGATGGCAAAGAAACGGAACATGAACGCAGCGGTATCCATGCTGCCGCCGTCACCCGAAAGGAACGATTGCGTCCAGATAAAGCCCGGGGCGAACACGGTCCCCAGCAACGAAATGCCACCCAGCACCAATAGCAGAATACCGAGCAGGTTGCCCACGTACTCGTTAGAGGCCTCGCGACCCTGCTCACGCCTCACGCCCATGTACACGGGCAAAAACGCCGTCACGAGCATGCCGCCCATCACGAGTTCGTAGAGCATATTGGGCAGGTTGTTGGCGACCTGATAGGAAGACGAGAGCAGCGACATGCCGATAGCGGCCGCCATTGCCCACGTGCGGATAAAACCGGTGACGCGAGACACGATGGTCAGGATGGTCATAAGCCCGGCGGAACGACCAACCGTGGAGTAGTCCGACGAGCCCATGTCGTCAGTGTCGTCTCGCGACGAAGAAGCTTCGGATGAGGGTGTCTGAGGCGCAGATTCTTTTGCAAAATGAGCTCCGCACTTCAATTCTTCCTGCGGCATCGCTCAGTCCTCTCTCGTAATCGGGGCGACCGTCGCCCCGCAAAATGCAATTAAATCATCAGGTGCAAGCTCAAGCTGATAACCACGCTTGCCTCCCGAAATAAAAATGGTATCCCAAAGGACACATGTCTCATCAATGAGCGTCCGGTAGCGTTTTTTCATACCGACCGGACTGCAGCCGCCGCGAACGTAGCCAGTCGCCGCAAGCAAATCCTTCACATGCATCATGGCCAAGGACTTCTCCCCCGCGGCACGCGCGGCGGACTTTAGATCGAGCTCGTCGGCAACAGGGATGCAGCACACGACGTGGTCGTTGGACGGCGTCACGCAGACCAAGGTCTTAAATCCTTGTCCGGGCTCCTCGCCAAGCTGCTCCGAAATCGCGACCCCCAGGCCCGCCGACTCATCACCATCGTCTTCGTACGTATGTAGAACATAGGAAATGCCGGCGCTTTCCAGCTCGCGCATCGCATTGGTTTTTGGCGTCTTTACAGCCTTTGCCATGGCATATCCTTTCCCTCGCATTCGGACGCAAGGATTAAGTATATGTCCAATTCGGCTGCATACGTCACTTCGACACAGCAAGCGCCATCGAATCACAAGGAGTCGATGGCGCCCATAAACTGAATCGCCTATTTATTGAGCATCAAGTTGAGCCTGACGCTCCCGGTCACGCCTGAGCAACGGCGCCAAAAACTTGCCCGTATAACTCTGCGGACAGTCCGCAACCTGCTCCGGTGTGCCCGAAACCACGACGGTTCCGCCGCCGTTGCCGCCCTCGGGGCCCATATCGATCAGGCGGTCGGCAACCTTGATGACATCAAGGTTGTGTTCAATCACCAGCACCGTGTTGCCCGCATCGACCAAGCGCTGCAGCACATCGAGCAGCTGGCGGACGTCCTCAAAATGAAGGCCGGTCGTCGGCTCATCCAAAATATAGAACGTCTTGCCCGTCTGGCGTCGATGAAGCTCCTTGGCGAGCTTCACACGCTGCGCCTCGCCGCCCGAGAGCGTCGTAGCGGGCTGGCCCAGGCTCACGTAGCCCAAGCCTACATCGTACAGCGTCTGGAGCTTGCGCTTAATCTGCGGGATATTCCCAAAGAAGGCCAGTGCCTCGGTGACGCTCATGTCGAGCACGTCCGAGATGGTCTTACCACGGTAGGTGACCTCAAGCGTCTCGCGGTTATAGCGTTTGCCGCCGCAGACCTCACAGGGGACATAGATATCGGGAAGGAAGTGCATCTCGATCTTAATTTGTCCGTCGCCCTTGCATGCTTCGCAGCGACCGCCGCTCACGTTAAAGGAGAAACGTCCCGGCGAGTAGCCGCGCGCCTTCGACTCCGGCGTACTCGCAAACAGCGCGCGAAGATCATCCCACAGGCCAATGTACGTAGCAGGGTTGGAACGCGGCGTGCGGCCAATCGGCGACTGGTCGATATCGATAACCTTATCGATACACTCGATGCCCTCGATTTTCTTATACGGACCCACAGGGCGCGTCGAACGGTGAATGGCATTCGTAAGGGCAGGTGCGATAGTGTCGGTAACCAGGGAGCTCTTACCCGATCCCGACACGCCGGTAACGACCGTAAGCGTACCAAACTCGATCTTGGCGGTAACGTTTTTGAGGTTGTTGGCGCGGGCGCCCGTGATCTTAAGGCAGCCGCGACCGGGCTTGCGGCGCTCATCGGGAACCCGGATCATTCGTTTGCCGGTCAGATAAGCGCCCGTCATCGACTCGGGACACGCCATGATATCGGCAGGCGTTCCCGCCGCGACTACGTGTCCGCCGTTCACGCCCGCGCCGGGGCCCATGTCGATCACATAGTCGGCAGCACGAATCGTATCCTCATCATGCTCGACGACGATGACGGTATTGCCGATATCGCGTAGGCGCTCAAGCGTCTTGATCAGGCGCTCGTTATCGCGCTGATGGAGGCCAATCGATGGCTCGTCCAAAATGTACAGGACACCCATGAGGCCGGCGCCGATCTGCGTTGCCAGGCGAATGCGCTGGGCCTCGCCTCCGGAAAGCGTCGCCGAGGCACGATCGAGGGTCAGATAGTCGAGTCCGACATCGACCAGAAAACGCAGGCGCTCCAGGATTTCCTTGACGATGCGTCCGCCGATAAACTGTTGGCGCTCGGTGAGTTCCAGGCCCTCAAAAAACTCGAGCGACTCACGGCACGACAGACAACAAACCTCGTAAATGGACTTGCCGCCCACGGTGACGGCGAGCATCTCGGGGCGCAAACGAGCGCCGTGGCAGCTCGAGCACGGCTCCTCGCGGATGTACTTCTCCAAGCGCGCCTTGGTGTTCTCATTCGTCGTCTCGGTATAGCGCTCGTACAGGATATTGCGCACACCCGAGAACTTGGTGTCCCACTGGCTGCGGCGCCCATCGAGCTTTTGATAGTCGACCGAAATCTTCTGGTCGCCCATGCCGTCTAAAAACGCACGACACACCCGCGGAGGCAGATCCTCCCACGGCGTATCGACGCTCACCTTAAAGTGTTTGCAGACCGCAGCGAAAATCTGCGGATAGTAGTTAGAGTTGCCAAACAGGCTGCCAAAGACCCCGTCGGCGATCGACTTCGAGGGGTCTTCGATTAGGGCCTCGGCATCGACCGTCTTCTTAAAGCCCAGGCCATCGCACTCGGGGCACGCGCCATAGGGCGCGTTGAACGAGAAATCACGCGGCTGCAGGTCATCGATGGAGTGTCCATGCTCCGGGCACGCTAACGCCAGCGAATACTCCAGCAACTCGCCTTCGGTCCCCTCGGGAGCGTCGCGGTCGGGCAGCAAGTATACGTTCACATTGCCGTGCGCCAGCGCAGTCGCCTGTTCAACGGACTCGGCAATACGGCCCAGCGAGTTCTCGCGAATCACGATGCGGTCGACCACGACCTCGATATCGTGCTTGAATTTCTTATCCAAATCGATAGGGTCATCAAGCGAGCGAACCTCGCCGTCGACACGCACGCGGCTAAAGCCCTCGGCGCGAAGGTCCTCAAACAGCTTGGTGTACTCGCCTTTTCGCCCGCGCACCACCGGTGCCAGCACAAACGCGCGGCGGCCCTCCCCCGCCGCCAGGACCTTATCGGCGACCTGGTCGGTCGTCTGGCGCTCAATGACGCGGCCGCATTCGGGACAGTGCGGGGTGCCCACACGGGCGAACAGCAGACGCAGATAGTCATAAATCTCGGTTACGGTGCCAACCGTCGAGCGAGGGTTTTTAGATGTCGTCTTTTGGTCGATCGACACCGCCGGCGAAAGGCCGTCGATTGAATCCAAGTCGGGTTTGTCCATCTGGCCCAAGAACTGGCGCGCATAACTCGAAAGGCTCTCGACGTATCGACGCTGGCCCTCGGCATAGATAGTGTCGAATGCCAGCGAACTCTTGCCCGAGCCAGAAAGACCGGTAATGACCACGAGTTGGTCACGCGGAATGGAAACATCGATATCACGGAGGTTGTGCTCACGAGCGCCGCGAATAACGATAGAGGAATCAGACATGGAAGCTCCTTGCCTCCTATTGCATCGAATCATACTGCCGATGAGTTTAGCGCACTCGACGCGCACAGATGTTCGTAATACAAGATTCGCAGACCTTTAGCTTTGCGTATCGGGCGCTTTGTTTCTCGAAATGCCGTGGAAAGGTTACAGTAATCTAATACTGAACTTAATTTGCTGTACCAGAGGAACGTCCATGACCGAAGATATCCCCCTTGAAATCACTTCGAGCGACATGGCCAATCTGCCCATATTCATCGCCGTCCTTATCGTGGCCGCCGTCGTCGTGCGCGTGTATTTTTCAATCAAACGCAACGAAAAGCCACCCATTGCCCGCGTCTTTTGGTGCGCGACGCTCCTCATCCCGCTCGGCGTGGTAGCTGCATGGATTACGAATCAATCGCTCGTAAATGAGGGCAGCTCCCTATGGGTCCTTTCTTATTCGGCGCTCGGTGCTGCCGCCGTCATGCTTCTTGTCGAGCCCTTGGTTTCGGGACTTATCGACCAAACCGACCTTGCGACGGGAACGGTTGCCTGTATTTGCCGCGACATCCTTGTCATCGCCGCTGTTTCAGCGCTCTCGTTCGTTTCAATCGAAATTGCCTGCAACGAAACGTTCTATCGCATTCCCGCCAACTCATTCGGGTTTTCCGTCGGGTTGCTCGCGACGGTTCTGCTCTCCCTTTATTTGCTGGGACAGCGTCATGGAGGCGTCATGGTCCTCGTGCCCGTCGTCTGTTGCGTCCTTGGCATTGCCGAGCACTTCGTCATAACGTTTAAAGGCGAAGCCATCCTGCCAAGCGATATCTTGGCCCTTGGCACCGCAATGGAAGTGAGCGAGGGATACGAGTTTACCTTTACCGCCGGAATCGTAACCTCTCTCGCCCTGCTGGAGATTTCCCTGGGGCTTCTTTCGCTCATCCGACCGCGAAAGCTCCGTACGCCCACCCATGTCTTCCCCGCTATCGCCGCTAACCTCTGTGCTTTTCTGCTAGTGACCGTTGTGGGGCTCTCAGGCTTTTCCAACATCGACTTGGAGCAGGCGCTGGATTTTGGATTTGACCGTTGGCAGCCCATCACCACGTATGCGTCTCAGGGTTTTATCACTTCGTTCACCGAAATGGTCAACGAGTTGCCCATTGAGAAGCCCGAAGACTATACGCCCGATGAGGCGCAGAGCATCGAGCAGGAGCTCGCCGCCGTCTACGACAGCACATATGGCTCGAGCGAACAGCGCGCGGCGGCCGTTGCCCAGTTCAATGAAATCAAGCCGACGATTGTTGCCGTCATGAACGAGAGTTTTAGCGACCTTTCGTGCTTTGAGCAGCTCCAGGCGGCCGGGTACTCCGGCCCCGCATTCTACAACTCGCTTCCCGACACACTTGTTCGCGGCACCATGCTCGCTTCGGTCGCCGGTGGCGGAACGGCGAACTCCGAATTCGAATTTTTGACCGGAGCGACAACGGCCTTTGTCGGATTAGGCAAGATCCCCTATCAGCTGTATCAGATGAATGGCGTAAACAGCCTGGCAAAGGACCTTAAAGAGCTTGGGTATACCACTACCGCTATGCACCCGCAAAACCCCGTCAACTACCATCGAGATAAAATCTATCAGCAGCTGGGCTTTGGAGACTTTCTTTCAATCGGCGATTTCGAAGGTGCGCCCTATTACCATGCCGGCGTATGCGACTACGCCACCTACGACAAGATACTCGACCTGCTTAGAACCGACGAAGCGCCGCAGTTCATCTTTGACGTCACGATGCAAAATCACGGCGGCTACGACTATGGCACCGTTCCCGCCGAAGAGCTGACAAACTATTGGGTCGAGGGAGCCAGCGAAGGCGCCAACAACGCGCTCAACACCTATCTCACCTGCATCAACGCATCCGACCGGGACCTCGAGTACTTTATCAACGAGCTCCGCAATATCGGCAGACCGGTTGTTCTTGTCTTTTTTGGCGACCATCAGCCGAGCGCCGCAACGACTCTCAACGACGAGCTGTACCCTCAGGAAGATACGGCAAGCCACGCTTTCCGTATCTATCAGTCGACATATCTCGTCTGGGCTAACTATGAGATCGCCGGCAATACCGAGCTCAACGTCTACGACACCGTCGGGGCAAACGAGATTGCAGCCATTACCCTTAATAAGATCGGCGCTCCGCTCACCAATTACCAAAAGGCCCTGCTTGCAACAAGGTCAGATGTGCCCACCATCAATGTCGCCGGCTATCTCGGTGCCGACGGGCTGCGCTACGACTTGGAATCTAAAGACAGCCCCTACGCCTCGACAATCGACAAGCTGCAGCGCATGCAATACCTCGAGTTCGCCAGCAAAGTTCAGTAAGCCCGCCCATTCGTTTGGGCCCATCGTATTGCAAGCACACTCGGCCCAAACGCATCGCAAATGACTCCCGCTCGCAAACGAGGGTACAATGACGCTCGTGTCACATCGCGGGGCCCCGGCCCCAGCATATACAAAGGAGTCATACATGGGTTGCGAACACGCACAGGCCGCCGGCGGACAAACGTCGCCGTCGCAATTTGAGGAGAACACGCTGTCCGAGGTCAAGCGCGTCATCGCCGTGCTTTCCGGCAAGGGCGGTGTCGGCAAGTCATTTGTCACCGGTGCCATCGCCACCGAGCTTGCCCGTCACGGCCACAAAGTCGGCGTCCTCGATGCCGACATCACCGGTCCCTCTATCCCCAAGATGTTCGGTATGAGTGGACGCCACGTCCATGCGCT
The DNA here is from genome assembly GCF_015554145.1 of Collinsella aerofaciens. Lineage (GTDB taxonomy): Bacteria > Actinomycetota > Coriobacteriia > Coriobacteriales > Coriobacteriaceae > Collinsella > Collinsella aerofaciens_AA. The sequence goes on from NZ_JADNHZ010000006.1 coordinate 102,339, forward strand.
TGGCAACCTTATGCTGCCCGAAATCTCCGAGCACGGCGTCAAGGTCATGAGCTCCAACCTGCTGCTCCAAAACGAGACCGACCCCGTCCTTTGGCGCGGTCCGGTCATCGCAGGCGCCATTAGGCAGTTCTGGAGCGAGACCTCGTGGGGCCCCATCGACTACCTACTGGTCGACATGCCTCCGGGAACAGGCGACGTCGCGCTCACCGTCTTCCAGTCGCTGCCGGTCGACGGAATCGTCATCGTCACGAGCCCGCAGGATCTGGTCTCGATGATCGTCGCCAAGGCGGTCAACATGGCCGAGAAGATGAACGTCCCCATTCTGGGCATTGTCGAGAACATGAGCTATATTGAGTGCCCCGACTGCGGCAAGAAGATCGAGGTCTTTGGCAAGAGCAAGCTCCCCGAGGTCGCAGAGCGCTATAACCTCGACATCTTGGGCCAGCTCCCCATTAATCCGGCACTCGCCGAGGCCTGCGATAAGGGCGAGGTCGAGACCACGCTGCCCGATGGCATGTTGCCCAAGGCAGTCTCTGCCGTCGAGGCTATTACCCCGCACGAGACCGACGAGGCCTAAGTGAACACGAGCGCCCTCTATGACGTCTTGGTAATCGGCGGCGGGGCTTCAGGCCTCGCCGCCGCCATTACGGCCGCACGCGCCGGCAAAAGCGTCTGCATCGTTGAGTGCGATGTCGCCTGCGGCCTCAAGCTCCTTGCGACCGGTAACGGCCGCTGCAATCTCTCCAACGAATCGATTGATCCTCAGCGGTATAACCACCCCGCATTCGTCGAATCCGTCATGGGCCCCCAGCCCGAACAAGAGCTTATGGGTTTCTTCTCCTCGCTGGGTATCATGACAACCTCCGAGGAAGGCCGGCTGTACCCGCGCTCCCTTCGCGCCGAATCGGTGCGCGACGCGCTTCTCAACGTTTGCGACCGCCTAGGTATCACCTTAATCTGCGGAGCCAACGTTGCCTCGGCGCGCAAAGCTTCCGAAGGCTGGGCACTCCAAATAGACCGTCCAGCGCGGGCGCTCAAGGCAAAAAAGCACGACGACCGAAAATCAGAGCTCCGCTCGCTTCGGAAGGCGCTCGCCGATGTCCCTCGCAAGAACGAGGCCCTGCAGGCACATGCCGTAATTATCGCCACGGGCGGCAACCCCACCGGTATCGCCGATATGTTTCGCTTCCCCCTCACTTCGCTACGCCCCGTCCTCTGCCCCGTATCGGCAACGGTCGTTGGCGATCGGGCAGCGCTCAAGACGTTGGATGGCCTGCGCGTCCGCGCCCGCTTGACGCTCGCCCGCAATCATAATGAGCTCTGGCACGAAGACGGTGAAGTGCTGTTTCGAACCTTCGGTATCTCGGGCGTCGCTGTCTTCAACCTCTCTCGTCGTATCCAGCACGGCGATACGATCCTGCTCGACGTTTTCCCCGACCTCTCCAAAGACGAGTTGCTCGATATGCTCAACCGGCGTGTTGAGCTGCTCGGCGGCTTTTCGCCCCGTGATCCCCGTTGGCTCGACGGCATGCTCGCCCCGCAACTCTCCCGCGTCGTCTGCACAGCGTTCGAGCAGTGCCATCCAGGCTCCAACGATGTCATCCACCTGGTCTCGATCCTCAAACACTTTAAGTTGCTCGTCGAGGGAACAGCCGAGGAGCGCTCAGCACAGGTCATGCGTGGTGGCATATCTGTCGAGAGCATCTCAACACCCAGCCTACGCGCGCGCAGCGTTGTCGACGCCCCGCTTTACGTCTGCGGTGAAGCGCTCGACATCGACGCCGATTGCGGAGGCTTTAACCTTGCGTGGGCCTGGATCTCGGGCATTCGCGCTGCAAGCAGCCTGTAGCCGCGCAGTCTATAATCAAAAACGCATTCGGGCCGTCTGGGATACCGGACGGCCTCTTTCTTGCCTCTAAGGAGACCTCGATGATTGAAATCACCCAAGTCAACGCGTCGCTCGATGAAGCCGGCGATGAAAATGCCTGTCTCATTGTTGGCAAGCGAGTCGCCAAGTGCGTCCTACGTTGCAAGGACTCCGAGATCAAGTCCATCGAGCTCCACCGCAAGTCAATCGACGCTCGCAAAAAACGAGACGTCCATTTTATCCTGAGCTTTCGTGTTGAGCTGACTAGTCCCCACCTCGAGCGAGAAGCGATCGACAGCGTTGCCGAGCGTGACCGCTCGCGCGTACGCGCGATAGAAGACGATGAGCCTTCATTCCCCTCCCCCGCCTCCGACGCACCTCAAGAACGCCCTGTCGTTGTCGGCGCCGGATGTGCCGGCCTTTTCGCTGCGCTTACGCTCGCCGAAGCAGGTCTTAAGCCCTTGCTCATCGAGCGCGGCGACCCGGCATTTCGCCGCTCGCGGGCGATCGACCTCTTTCTAAAGGAGCGCATCCTCGACCCCGAGAGCAATATCCAGTTTGGCCTAGGCGGCGCGGGGACCTTCTCGGACGGCAAGCTCAATACGGGAACCAAAAATCCCGCCCATCGCCTTATCCTCGAAACCTTCGTCGAGGCGGGTGCGCCCCGCGATATTCTGTGGGATGCCAAGCCGCACATTGGCTCCGACATCCTCCCCACCGTCGTCACCAACATTTCCCAGCGTATCGAGCAACTCGGCGGAACCGTCCGCTATCGAACAAAGCTCGTCAATATTCGAACCGATGGACCTGGCGCCATCACCGGCATCGATGTCCAAACGCCCCAAGAAACCACAAGCGAGGCAATCGCCACAAAGCACCTCATTCTCGCCTGCGGCCATTCCGCCCGCGACGTATTCGAGCTTCTCAAGGAACATAACGTTGCCCTCGCGCAAAAGACCTTTGCCATGGGCGTGCGCATCGAGCATCCACAGCGCGACATCGACCGTGCCCAATATGGGCCTTCGGCGGGGCACCCGGCACTCGGAGCAGCCCCCTACAAGCTTGTCGCCCATCTTCCCAACGGCCGCAGCGTGTTCTCGTTTTGTATGTGCCCCGGCGGGCAGGTTGTCGCTGCCTCTTCCGAGCAGGGCCACCTGTGCGTCAACGGCGCCAGTCTCAATGCCCGCGACGGACACAACGCAAATGCCGCCCTGCTCGTTAACGTCACGCCAGAGGACCTTCCCGACGATGACCCGCTCGCCGGCATCGAGCTCCAGCGTGCCTGCGAGGCGGCCGCCTATCGCCTGGGCGGTTCCAACTGGAACGCACCGGCACAGCTCGTCGGAGATTTCCTCGCAGGACGCGCCAGCAAGGCGCCCGGAAAGGTAAAGCCCACCTATCCGCTCGGTGTGACCTGGACGGCAATTGACGAAGCCCTGCCGCAGCATATCGTCGAGTCGCTCCGCCTGGGACTTCCCCTACTCGGAAATAAGCTACGAGGCTACGACCGCCCCGATGCCGTTCTTACCGGCGTGGAGACTCGTTCGAGCTCACCGGTCACTGTCACCCGAGACCGAACGTGCCATGCCGTGTCGACCCCGGGCCTCTACCCTTGCGGTGAGGGAGCTGGATATGCCGGCGGCATCATGAGCGCGGCCACCGACGGCATACGTTGTGCCGAAGCCCTGATCGCAGACCTCTAACGCACGAATTCCAGCGCGCAAAAGACACAGGCCCCAAGCTCCACAGGGAACTCGGGGCCTGTTCGCTATTTCTTAAACCGTGCACCCTGGCGTTTTCTGCCCGATGCGAACGTGGAACCCTTGCGGGCCTGCGAACGTAAGCGCTCGATCGTCTCGTCCTCAGACGCACCCTCGAGCATCGCTCGAATCTGAACGACGGCATCGCGCAGGCGCGCCGCCTCCTCAAAGTCCATGGCGGCAGAAGCGTTACGCATATCCTCTTCCATGGTTTCGACGATCCGCACAAGCTCGTCATGCGGCAGTTCTTCCAACTGCTCCGCAAGTGTCTGCTCGGGCGCCACCGTTTCCGGCACGCCGCCCTCGCCCGACTCATCGGGCGTATAGAATGCGCCATGGCCAAGAGAGTCGCCCTTCGAGCGCCCCTTGGAACCCACGGTTTTTTCGGCCTCGGCAATAAAACTTGAGATGTCGTTGATGGCCTTGCGCACCGTCTTGGGCACAATGCCATGCTCTTCGTTATATGCCATCTGAATCTCGCGACGGCGCTGCGTCTCCTCGATGGCCTCTTTCATCGAATCGGTCACAACGTCTGCATACATGATGACTTCGCCATCGGCGTTACGGGCCGCGCGGCCAATCGTCTGAATCAGCGAACGGCGGTTGCGCAAGAAGCCTTCCTTATCGGCATCGAGAATTGCCACCAGTGAGACCTCGGGGAGATCCAAGCCCTCGCGAAGCAGGTTGATGCCAACGAGAACATCGATCTTGCCCTCGCGCAGCGTTCGCAGGATCTCGACACGGTCCATCGTCGCTGTATCGGAGTGCATGTAATTGACCTTAATGCCGGCATCAAGCAGATGGTCGGTCAGGTCCTCGGCCATGCGCTTGGTGAGCGTGGTCACCAGCACGCGCTCCTTGCGGGCAACGCGCTCGCGAATCTCGTCCTCAAGATCGTCAATCTGCCCACGAACCGGACGCACATCGATCTTGGGGTCGAGCAGACCGGTTGGACGAATAATCTGCTCAACGTCGTTTTGGCTCACCCGCAGCTCGTAGTCGCCCGGTGTGGCCGAAACATAGATAAACTGGGGTATCCTTGCCTCAAACTCATCGAAACGAAGCGGGCGGTTATCGAGTGCCGAAGGAAGGCGAAAACCATGCTCCACCAGCGTCACCTTACGCGAGCGGTCACCTTCGTGCATGCCGCGAATCTGCGGCACCGTCACATGGCTCTCATCGATGATGCAGAGCATGTCCTTGGGAAAGTAATCGATCAGGGTAAACGGCGGCTCACCCGGCTTGCGACCGTCCAGATGACGCGAGTAGTTCTCGATGCCGTTGCAAAAACCCATCGTCTCGAGCATCTCAAGATCATAATCGGTGCGCTGCTGCAGACGCTGCGCCTCGAGCAACTTATCAGTCGCCTTGAGCTCCGCCACGCGCTTCTCGCACTCTTCGCTGATCGATTTCAGAGCCGCCTTGACCTTCGGCTTCTCGGTCACGTAGTGCGATGCCGGCCATACGGGGATGGCCTCGTACTCACGAAGCATCTCTCCGGTGACCTCATCGATCTCGGCTATCAGTTCAACCTCGTCACCAAAGAACTCAAACCGCAACGGATGCTCGGCATAAGGCGGATACACGTCGACGACATCACCGCGCACGCGGAACGTGCCGCGCGCCAGGTCATAGTCATTGCGATCATATTGAATGTCGATAAGCGCATGGATAAAGTCATCGCGCTCGAGCGGCACCTTCTTGTCGACGTTTGGAGCCAGACCCGCATAGTCCTCAGGAGAGCCAATGCCATAGATACACGAGACCGATGCGACAACGATCACATCGCGTCGAGATAGCAGCGATGCGGTCGCCTGATGGCGCAGCATCTCGACCTCTTCGTTAATCGAGGAGTCTTTCTCGATATATGTATCGCTTTGCGGCACATACGCCTCGGGCTGATAGTAGTCGTAGTACGAGACAAAGTAGACCACAGCGTTGTTGGGAAAGAACTCTTTGAGCTCGCTCGCAAGCTGAGCGGCGAGCGTTTTATTGGGAGCCATGACCAGCGTCGGCTTCCCCAGGGCCTCAATAGTCTTAGCCATCGTGAAGGTCTTGCCCGAACCAGTCACGCCCAGCAAAACCTGATAGCGATCTCCATCCCTCACACCCTGCACAAGCGACTCAATGGCCTTAGGCTGAGAACCTGCAGGCTCATAGGGAGAAACGACTTCAAACGGCACCTCAGCGCCCTCAACGCCAAAGCGCTTAAGTTCACCGCCGACGCGTTCTACTTCAAATTCCGCCATGGATACTCCTAACTCATATATCTGCAGTATACGCAGGCGGCAGGCATAGTCCTATACGAACCGATCGGGATAGAGGGTCTTATAGCGAACCCAGGCATTATTGACACGAATCAGATACGCCTGCGTCTCGGGAAAGGTGATTGCATTATGAAGCGACGTGCTCTGCTGCGCCCAACCGTCGACATTGCCCATGCCGGCGTTATAGGCGGCAATGGCACTATCCGTCGACCCATTGAAATAGGTCAGAAGATACGAGAGGTATGCGCAGCCAAACTCGATATTGGTAGCCGGATCGTTAAGGTTGTCGACCGAATACTCGTCACCGTCGACAAGGCCCTTGGTGATCATATCCTGAGCAGTCACAGGCATCAGCTGCATCAATCCCTGAGCACCCTGATTCGACTCAGCCTCGGGATCCCAATTCGATTCCGACTTAATGACAGCGCACACCAGATATGGATCCAGATTATGCGAAATACTCGATTGCTTTACATACGCCTCGTGGTCAATGGGATACAGCGGCTTAAAGAAAGCCGCGGGAGCACACGAGTAAACGAATGAGATAAGGCCGAAGGCAAAAACGGCAGCCAGCGGAATAAGGCGATACCACGCAAAGAAACGTGTCTTAGGCATCGGCATCCTCCTTATTCGCAGTGTCTATAAACCCATGGCATGCAAGCCATGAGTCAAGCTGCTCAAAGAGCGAATTATCACCTGCGGCATTATCAATCACCGTTGTAGCGAGATTGAACAGCGCAGACTCATCGGGCTGGCAAGCAGAACGGGCATCGAAATCAGATGGCTCCATGCCACGCTGAATAGCACGCTCGCGACGAACTGACAAAGGGGCGCTGATGACCAGAATTTCATCAGCCAAGCCAAATGCATCCTCAAAACCAGTCGGAGCAGAAACCTCGACCACCGCAAAGGGATAACGGGGGGAAGAAACCGTGCAGCAAACCGGATCAAGAATCCTCAGTGACAGCTGCTCAATGAGAACGGGGTGCACAATGCTATTGAGCCTCGCGACCGCATCAGGAGAAACAAAAGCTCGAGAAGCGAGTATGTTACGGCGAACGCCGCCCTCCTCGTCCAAAATATCCCAGCCAAATTCTTCCGCGAGGGCATTGACGATATCGGAACCTGGCACATACAGCGATTTGGCAAGTTCGTCCAGATCGATGAGCGTGGCGCCATGAGATTCGAGATAGCGGCAGGCAGTCGACTTACCCGAAGCAATATTGCCCAAGACAAAAACGGTAAACATCAAGTCCTCCCTAACGCCAATGGGAGTTATTATCGCGCAAATACAAAAGAAGGACTCAAAATACAGCCAAACAGTAAGACAAGCTAAAAGAAGGCGAGTTCTTGTATTACAGCTCTCTATAAAACGCAAAAAAGGGGCAGGCCGCGAGGCCTCCCCCTTCTTCAATCTCGATGACGGCTCGGTGCCGTCCACCGGTCAGCGGCGCCCTGGCCTCCCACGGGCTGGCCCCGCAGTACTCTCGGCGCGATG
>NZ_JADNHZ010000007.1 GCF_015554145.1 Collinsella aerofaciens
ATCATGCTTCACTCTCAAATCAACGCGCATAAAGAAAGCCTCCCATTTCTCATGTCCAAGAAATGGGAGGCAGTTCACACAGCCGAGGAGGGTCTTGTTGTCATCGCTATCTTTGAGCGCGGGCGCCTCGCGTTACAGTCCGCGAATCCGTACGGCCTCGGGCGGAAACTCCTGCTCGCCGGCATCGGTCTTGATGGTCGCGCGGCCCCAGATGTCCAGGCCCGCAAACACACCGACCGCAAGCGGCAAGCCGCTGGGCGACACCGCCGCGACCTGACGACCCAGCAGTGGCACCATATCGAAGTACTCACCCAGCACCGGAGCCAGCGGGCCGGCAGCGCCCTGCGGCGTGTTGGCGGCAACCGCCCAGGCGTCAACGCGGGTCAGCACAGCGGCGGCCAATGCCTCGATCAGCGCCTCATCTGCCATATCCACGCCAAGCTCACCCAGCGCCGCACGCTCAATATCAACCGTCACCGCGGCAAACATGCCCGCAGCACCGGCACCGCCGTTCACGGCAACACGCGCGAGCGACGTCTCAAACGCAGGCGCACCGCACACGATATCGCTCGGCCACTGGATACCAACTTTACCGGCAAGGCCCAACCCCGGCGTCGAAGCCGTGCCCACGAGCGCGTCCATCATGCCCATCGCGGCCACAAACGGCAGGCCGTGGAAGGCGTGCATGTTCACATCGGGACGCACGACCAGCGAAAACGTCAGCGAAGCATCGCCCACGCTCCACGCGCACCAGCCCGCGGACACGCCCTCGCGGCCCGCGTCGCGCGCCGCGTCGAGCTCGGTGCCAGCGGCAACAGCATTCATCTCGATCATCTACATACGCCCCAATTCGCCCACGATATGGCCCACGCGGTCCTCGGGCTCCTTGACCTCGACGCCGTTGTAGCGGAAGAACCGCGCCGGGTCGTGCATCAGATCCTCGAGCGGCACCAGCACAAAGTCACGCTCGCCGATCAGCGGATGCGGCAGGCGCAGCTTTTTGCCGCCGTGGGTCTCGCCGTCCATCCACAGCAGGTCCAAGTCGATGGTGCGCGGACCGTTGGCCTTGGCCTTTTTGGAGCGGTCGCGACCCAGCTCGGCCTCGATCTTCATGAGCTCGTCGAGCAGCACCAACGGCGCCAGCTCGGTCTTAATCTCGATGACGGCGTTGGCAAACGCGTCCTGGCGTGTCTCGTAGGCCGGCTCGCTCTCGTAGATCTTGGAGGAGTTGGACACGCAGGTGAGTGGAATCTCGGCGATCATGTCGCGTGCGGCGCGGATGTTGTCGCAGCGATGCCCCAGGTTGGAGCCCACGGCCACAAACGCGCGGCGCGGCTGCGGCTTGGCAACCGCCCAGTAGCCGTTCAGGAACTGCGCAAAACCCGCGGCGTCGTGCACGCGCACGATGTTGGCACCGGCCTGGATGGCGCCCAGGCACACGCCAAACGTAGCGGCATCGCGCTCGGCGGCCTCGGTCACGCCCGAGACGGCGCCCACAAAGCGCTTGCGCGATACGGCGCACATGAGCGGATAGCCCAGTGACGCCATCTTGGCAGTCTCGCGCTGGATGACGATGTCCTCGTTGGCCGTCTTGCCAAAGCCCGGACCGGGATCGATGCAGATGCGGTCGCGCGACACGCCGGCGTGGATGAGCGCGCGGGCCTGGTCGGACAGAAAGCCCATGACGCGGCGCATGATGGGCGCCGAATCGGGCAGGGTGAAGCGGCGGAGCTGCGAGGTGGGCACGTAGGCTTCCTCGCGGCGGGCGCTGCGGCGCATCATGGCGGCCAGGTGGTCATTGGGCTCCGATGCGGCCTCGGTGGCTGCGGGCGCGGCCTCGGGCGCGGGCGCGACGGTCTCGGCGGCAGTAGCCTGCTCGGCGGCGGGCGCCTCCTGCTCGCTTGCGGGCTCAGACGTGGGCTCCGGTTCACCAAACGGCAACGAGGGCTGCACCACGCCACCCGGAAGCTTGGCCTCCGGCTTAGACTCGCCCAGCAACTTGCCGCGACGGCGGCGAGCCGGCTTCTCGGCCTCACGCGCGGCCTCGGCAGCCGCCTCGCGCGCCTTCTCGGCAACAAACGCCGCTGCCGAGGTATCGAGCTGCACCGTTGCGTGCGTGCGCGCGGGCGCGGCGACCTCGCCGGCATGCATCACGATGACGCCGCAGGTGCTCGTCTTAACAAACTCGACCATCTTGGGGTCGGTGAAGCCGGTCACGTCGTTGACGATCGAGGCGCCGCAGCGCACGGCCGCCTTGGCAACCGCCACGTGACGCGTGTCGATCGAGACGATGGCGCCCTCCTTGGCCAGCGCGCGCACCACGGGCAGCACGCGGCGAGCCTCCTCGTCGGGATTGACCGGGGTAAAACCAGGGCGCGTGGACTCGCCGCCTACGTCGATGATGTCGGCGCCGGCGTCGAGCATCGTCAGGCCATACTCGATCGCGGCATCCGGGTCGAAGTGCTCCCCGCCATCGCTAAACGAATCGGGCGTCACGTTGAGGACGCCCATGATGCGCGGACGGTCAAAGCTGAGCTCGTACTTTCCGCACCGCCATGTCTTGCTGTCGTTCGCCATGAACATCCTCCTAAAATGCCCACGCCGCCGAGCTTGGGGAGCTGGCGGCGGGGTCGCTTTGCACTCAGTCTTTCTATTGTATCCGCGCGCGCGGGCTAGAACGCAAACGCGGCCGCGATGTCGCAAGAAATCAGCAGGTCGGCATTTGCATCCTGATCGGTGGGGGCAAGGTTGCATATGGCCAGTGTATCGCCGGTAAAGTAGCGTGTAAGGCCCGCCGCCGGATACACCACGAGCGAGGTCCCGCCTACAATGAGGGCATCGGCCGCGGCGATGGCGACAACGGCACCGGTCAACACATGCTCGTCGAGCGGCTCTTCGTAGAGCACCACATCGGGCTTGATGCGACCACCGCACGCGGGGCACACGGGCACGCCCGCGGCGTCCTCGTGCTCGCGCGAGCAAATCCACTCGGCGCTATAGACCGCTCCGCATGACTGGCAAATGTTGCGATGGACCGATCCGTGCAACTCAAACACGCGCTGCGAGCCCGCCATCTGATGCAAGCCGTCGATGTTTTGCGTCACCACGGCGTCAAGCTTGCCGGCTCGCTCCAGTTCGGTCAGCTTGGTGTGGCAGCGGTTGGGCTTAGCGTTAAGCGCGATCATCTTGGTTCGGTAAAAGTCGAAGAACTCCGCCGGATGTGTCTCGTAAAAGCTGTGCGACAGCATGGTCTCGGGCGGATAGGCAAACTGCTGGTGATACAGGCCGTCCACGCTGCGAAAATCGGGAATGCCGCTTGCCGTGGAAACACCAGCGCCGCCAAAGAACACCACGCGCTCGTGGGTATTGAACAGCTCCGCCAGCGCGGCGGAGGCCTGCCTGGGGTCCGATATTGCCTGCGTCATATGAGTCCTCCGTCCTTGTTAGTCGGGCAGCGTTGGGCGACGTCCCAGCATGCGGCCTTTAAGTCAGCATGCGCGGAGCCCGCCCCGCCCCTGTTGCGCTAATCTTAAGCCTGCCAACCCCGTCGAAAGGACACCATGCCTCAGACTTACACTTTCGCCTCGTGGAACGTCAACGGCCTGCGCGCCGTGCTAAAAAAGGACCCGAGCTTTATCCAGATCGCGCAAGAACTCGACGTCGATATCCTGGCGCTGCAAGAGACCAAGCTGCAAGAAGGCCAGGTCGATATTGACCTGCCCGGCTATCACCAAACCTGGAGCTACGCCGAGCGTAAAGGCTATTCGGGCACTGCGGTCTTTAGCCGCCAGGAACCGCTGCGCGTGCTGCGCGCCGACGCGCTGCTACCCTACGCCGGCGAGGGCGAGGCGGCCGCACTCGTCGCCCAAGCCGTAACCGAGGGCCGCGTCTGCGCGCTCGAGTTCGACAAGTTTTGGTTTGTCGACGTCTATACGCCCAACGCCCAAAATGAACTCGCCCGCATCGACGTGCGCATGGCCTGGGACGATGCTTACCGCGGCTTTTTGAACGCACTCGAGCGCGAGACCGGCAAACCCGTCGTGACCTGCGGCGACTTTAACGTGGCGCACGAGGAGATCGACCTTAAGAACCCCAAGTCCAACCGCGGCAACGCGGGCTTTTCGGACGAAGAACGCGGCAAGTTCACCGAGCTACTCAACGCCGGCTTTACCGATACCTGGCGCACGGCAAACCCCGACGTCGAGGGCGTCTACAGCTGGTGGAGCTATCGCTTTAATGCCCGCAAGAACAACGCAGGCTGGCGCATCGACTACTTCCTGGTAAGCGACGCAATCGCCGACAACGTACGCGACACCGGCATCCGCGGCGACATCTTTGGCAGCGACCACTGCCCCGTCACCCTCACGCTAGAGCTCTAGCCCCAACTGATCCCCTGGGGACGGAGGAAAACGGATCATTTTGGGCCTCGTGAGGGTATCCGCATGACCCATCCGCCACGAAACACGCCCATCTACTACGTTTAAGCCACCACCCTCAACCACAGCGAACAACGCAAAAAGAAAACCGCAGGTAGAAAGCCTGCGGTTTTTCATAAAACGCGGTCATGGTCGGGGGTATCAAGCTAAACGTAGTAGATGGGCCAGTTTCGTGGCAAGCGCCGTCAACTGATTCCCTGGGGACATCTGGGGACGGAAGAAAATGGATCAATTTGGCTCTCTGAGGGCCACGATGCCCGTCATATCAGCCGGCCATTCCAAAACTATGCCGGTTTACGGGGCTGAATCGCGAACCCCCAACCATACGCAATTCCGAGATAATAAAACCGCAGGTGAACGGCTTGCTCTATTTCAAAAAAGCCGGCATGGTCTGCCTGCGCCAATCTAGCCCCGTAAACCGGCATAGTTTTAAAATGGCACCGAAGCAGTATTGATTCCCGCCCCGACGCAACCAGCCCTACAGCCCGTATTTCACGACGACACGGTTAATGCGACGGCACCAAGGCTTGTACAAGGCGGCCAAAAACACGCAGGTCGCAAGGCCGTGCGTAATATCGAACGGCACCGCCGTGGCAAGACGCGCCACGGCACCCGCCCAAGTAAGCGGCTGTACAAAACCAATGATGTCATACGCGTTGATCACGACGCCATAGAGCAGGCCCGACGCAAAGCCGTACGCCAGCAGTGCTGGCATGCGCACGGTGCCGTCGGCGCGGTCGAACGCACCCGCATGCGCCAGCGCGCCGCCGACATAGCCAACCAGGCCCCAGGCATACATCTGCCACGGCGTCCACATGCCCTGTCCAAAAAAGAAATTGCTGGTCAGCGCCGCCAGCGCGCCAACCATAAAACCATTGCGGCGACCAAGCGTCGCCCCCGCGATAATGGCGATGGCACTCACCGGTTTAAAGTCGGGAATGGGACCGAACAAGATGCGCCCTGCCGCGGCCAACGCCGCCAACACCAGCGTGGGCATAATCTGGCGCAGGCCCGGGCGCGACGCCTCGTAACCCGCAAAGAACAGCGCAAGCACCAGTGCCACCACGACAAGCATGGCAAGCGCCGCCTGCTCAATGCCCGCCAGCAACGTTGCAGCCATCACCGCAGGAACTGCCAGCAGCAGCGGGATCTCCATATGTTGCAACGCACGCGACAACGGCAGCCTCCATCAGACAAATGCCCGTACATGGTAGCACGCGCAAAAAAAGAAGCCGACCAGTCCCCCGGTCGGCCCCGACAGCCATTCGTCTGTTATACCCGCTGCACAAGCGGCACCAAGCTCTATTCGCCCGTCACCTTAGCGGCAAGCGCCGCGGCAAAGGGGTCAAACAGCAAGCCGCCCACAACAACAAACGCCCAGCCACCCGTCACAAGACGTGCCCAGCGCGAAAAATAAGGCATGCCATTGACCACGCCAAAGCCCGTCTGAAAAGCAATCTCAAACAGTCCGATAAGGCAAAAGAGCAGCGTAGCGCCCACAACGGTTCCGCAGACACGCGCGCCGGGAGTACCTGGCTCAAAGCCAAAAAACTCGACGCACATGCCGACGGTTTTACCAAAGAGCGGCATAAAGCTCACAATTTGCGCAATGGCAATGGCTAGGGCAAGCTGTCCCCAAAAGCCCGTGACGCCTTGAAAATCGAGTGCGGCTTTTCCCTCGATAATCGGCAAAAACGAACACATGAGCAGGGGGTTGACGATGCCATTGAGGATCGTCACGACGGTGCTCTTTTTCAACGTCAAGTAAATCAACTCCTAGTATTGTGCCAACCGGCATCGAACAAACGGGGGCGTGGCACTACGTAAGCGAATCGGGCGAGGGCAGAAGCGGAGACGCCAGCGCCGTGGCGCCAAACAGAACGGCGCATCCCAAAAGGAGCGTTTCGTAGCTCTCGCCAATGCAGCAAGAAAGCACCACGGGAATCAAAAACGTCAATCCCAGCGAGACGGTACTCACCACACCGCCGGCGCTTCCCGCAAGGCCATCGCGCACGCCGGGAAGCATGTACGGCAGCGACTGGACGACGGGCCCGGCAACGGCGCTCGCGATGCCGATCGCAAACATCAGCCCTATCGAAGACGTGGAAATAAAGGCTTCCCCAGCCCACATGAGCACGCCTCCGGCGACCGCCGACAAAGCCATAAATGCACGGTAGTCCTTAAACTGCGCGCGCATATAGGGGCCGACCACGCTCCCGACAATCGATCCGAGGGTTACAAACGAAGCCAGGACTCCAGCGGTTTGCGGCTCGATCGAAACCTCGAGCGCCGATACCAAATAACCGGAGTACGCCGTAGCCGACGCGAGGGCGACTCCAAGTAGCACCGCCACAAGCCAAATCATCGGCATCTTGGCCACCGTTCCAAAAGCGCCCGCCATCGGCACGGAGTCACCGGCGCCGCCATCGCTTGCTGCACGCACGGCGTCCGCCGACGGCGCGACAAGCAGCCACAGCAGCCCAAATACCGCAAACAAGACAGCGGCGAGCACGTATGCCTGCCCAGCCGCCGCAAAGAGAGGAGACGTCGCAAGCGAGCAGGCAATGCCGGCGGAGCCCGCCGCATAAAACCACCCCATGGCGCGATCGGTGTCATCGCCAAAAGCAGGTCCCAACACCTTCAACGCAATGGCGTTGATGACGCAGGGCGCCGCGCCCAGCAGCATGCTCGCTGCAAACAGCGTCGCAAACGAGGAACACGCGACGCGCGCGGCCGCCGCGGCCGCAGAAACCGCCGATGCGAAAAACACGAGCGCCTTCACGCCGCGACGATCGGCACAAACGCCTGCCGGCATACCAAACACCACGGCAGGAATAAACGGGGCAAACAGGACAGCCGAAAACTCGGCAGACGACAACCGCAGGCTCGACACAACCATGTGCGCCAACCCCGACACCTGGTACTGCGCGTAGTTGGCGGCAAACACGACGCCGCACACCACAAACAGCAACGCGTACTTCTCGACCGTCCCTTTGCTCACATCAATCACCCTAACTATGCCTCGTCCTTGCGATAGACAATACGCCCATCGAATATGGTCGTCTCGACCTCCAGCTCACGAAGCGCCATCGGGTCCATCTCAAACGGGTTACCCGACAGGATAACGATGTCGGCCAGCTTGCCGGCGGCAAGACTGCCCAGACGGCGCTCGAAACCCTCGACATAGGCGGAGCCGAGCGTATGCGCCTGGAGCGTCTCGCCAAGCGTCAGCGCGTTCTCGCGGAAATAGCCTTCCGCCGGATGCCCATCGAACTCGCTGCGCGTCACCGCGGCATATACGGTGTCGATGGGATCGATCGACATGACCGCAGGCCAGTCGGTACCAAGGCCCAGATGGATTCCGCCGTCGGCCTCCTCCCGGTAGCGCCACATATGGCTCATGCGCTCCTCGCCGAGCGAGCCCTCGTACACGCCCTGCCCAAGGCCTCCAATGGGATGCTGCGGCTGAATCGCGGCGTTGATGCCCAGGCGCTTCATACGCGCAATGTCCTCAAACTGCAGGTTGTCGGTGTGCTCGATGGCAAAACGCGTCCCCTTGTCGCCGCACGCCTCCTCGGCGCGCTCGACGGCATCGATGATCATCGTGGCCGAGGCATCGCCAATGGCATGGATGCGAACGTCAAAGCCGTTCTTATCGGCCTCGAGCACCATGTGGTCGAGCGTCTCTTGGTTGCACGCCGGCTCGCCGCGGAAGCCCTTGCCCATGGGGGCGTTGAGATACGGCTCGTGCATGTATGCCGTATAGGCCTCGGGGCAGCCGTCCAGGATGTACTTAAGGCCCGCCATGCGCACGCGCTCGCCATGATGGCGCGCCCTCAGAGCCTGCGACTCCGCCATGGGAGCATCGAGCGCAGAGTAATAGCTAATGCGCAGCGTGCTGAGGTCCTCGTTTGCCAGTCGGTCGTAAATGTCGTACACGCCGGGCGTAGTCACGCCCAGGGGATGCATGTCGCCGATCGAAGTGATGCCGAGCCTGTTAAACTTGCGCATCGACTTGAGCAGCGAAGCATCGAGGTCCGGCTTGTTGAGCACCACATCGAGCAGAATGTTCGTCGCCTGGGGCTCGGACAGAAAACCGTTGGGCTCGCCGTTGTCAAAGTGGCGGATGAGGCCGCCCTCGGGCGTCGGGGTGTTACGGTCGATGCCGACCGCTTTGAGCGCGGCGGTATTGCACCAAACCACGTGCATCGAAAAGTCCGAAAGCACAATCGGGCGATCGATGTCGAGTGCATCGAGGCTACGGCAGTCGGGATCAGTCGGATCCTCCCATGCGGGCGAATACCAGCCCTGGCCGTAGATCCACGGGTTGTCGGGGTGCTCGGCGGCAAACTTCGCCACGGCATCGACGCAGGCCTGCTCGCTCGGCAAGAACATCAAATCGCAGCAGAAGTCCTCGTCTTTCTGGATGGAGCCGAGCGCAAAGTGCATGTGCGAATCGTTGAATCCGGGCATGACCAGCTTGTTGCCCGCATCGATCACCTCGGTATCGGGACCGACAAACGGCTGCACCTTGTCGGGTGCGCCCACGGCGACGATCTCGTTGCCGCGAACCGCGACGCATCCCGCATGGGGCTCAAGCTCCTCGGCCGTAAACAGCGCCGTCGTCTTAATGACGATGTCGGCAGGAACCACCGCCTCCATGATTACTCGCCGTCCTTAGCGGCGGCAGCCTGCATAGCCTTGCGGCCGAGCTCGGGCAGGAAGAAGACCGGCACCACGGAAAGCAGGAAGCAGAGGCTCTCGAGGCCCATGTTCATGGTGTAGTCGGCGCCGGCGACAGCGGAGATGCCGATGGGCAGGAAGTAGCTCATGAGCAGGGAGATGGTGCCAACGATGCCGCCAGCGGAACCGGCGTACGTGTCGCCGATCTCGGGGAGCAGAACCGGCATGGACTGCATGATCGGACCGTTGATGGCGGTGAAGAAGCCGTTGGTGACCAGGATCGCCCACAGCAGGAAGCCGACGGGGGTGTACCACGTCACGAACATCGAGACAGCGCCGATGAGCGTGGTGACGATGAGGAAGCCCTTGAACTTGCCAAGCTTGTCGCAGAAAGCAGGTCCCACGATGCAGCCGAAGAAGCTGCCGACGGTGACGATGGCGGCCATGAAGCCGGCGGTAGCGGCATCGATGCCCTTGCCGAGCTGGAGCGCCTGGGGCAGGAAGCCGGCATAGGCAGTGGTGGAGGCGAGGCCAAAGCCAACGCCGATGGAGATCAGCCACACGCCGGGGCTCTTGATGGCGACCTTGAGGTAGTCGAGCACGGGCTCGGGCTCGGGAAGCGGCTGACCCTCGGGCACGTCACGGTCGAGTACGATCCAAAGGACCCAGGAGATGGTCATGGCGACAGCGGCAACCATGTAGGAGTTGAAAACGCTGCCGAACATGCCGGCGCAGATCTGGGCGACGACGATGGCGACGCACGAAGCGGCGTAGAACAAGCCCATGGCAAAGCCGGTCTGCTCGCGGAACCACGTGCCGAGCACCTTGATGAGGTTGGCGTTGAGCGCCGAGATGCCCATGCCGATCAGGAACATCGACACCATCTGCATCGTGAACGAGTCGAGCGTAAAGCAGCGGAGGAAGCCGCCGGCAACCGAAATTGCGGTGCAGACCGCAACGACCTTCTTGGAACCGATGCGGTCACCGAGGGCGCCCAGCGGAATCGAGAAGAAGACAGCAGTAAGCATGGGGACGAGGAACAGCATCGAGAAGCCGACGGTATCGATGTTGAGCATCGGCATGACCTCGACGGCGAGCGCCGAGACCTGGTACTGCATGTAGTTAGCCATAAAGCACAGCAAGCAAACGACCGAAACGATCGCCCAGCGCCATGAAGGAAGCTTCTCTTCCATGATGACTCCTTTGGTTAGTCGAGTATTCAGACAGCTTGGAGAGCCGGGCCCTGGCTCTTCGGTGCCCACATTTTGCGATTGACCCTTCACCGAAACCATTCGGCATCCGGCTTATCATCATGCGAAAAAAAAGGAGTAGTATCACTACGCTAAATAGCTAAAACGCCAGCTTAAACCCTACGCAATTTCATCGGAGGTCATCTTGAGCTTTCTGTCCGATTCCGAGTGGCTCTGCTTAAACGATCTTGTGCTTTCGATTAATTCCATCGACAACGACCGAGAATTCCGGTCGACCATCCTCAAGAAGTTGCGTTTTCTTATCCCCTACGAGTCGGCAGCGTTTTTCCTGAGCGATCTTTCCAAAGACCTCGTTTCCACCCCGCAGGAATGGAAGACGCGCGTCTTTCTCGACCCGCTCGGCATCGACGTCCCCGCCGGGATGCTCGAGCGCTACACCGAAGAGTACTGGCAACAGGATATGATCGTCGCGCATCGCAACCTCACGCGCTCGACGGTGCTGCGCGAATCCGACCAGCTCAGCCCCGGCGATATCGAGAGTAGCTATATGAAGGACTACCTTGGCGGCCGTCATGTCGTCAACGTGAGTTTCTTTAACGATGAGGGCTTTTTGGGATCGCTCAATCTCAATCGCAAAAAAGAGGAAGGCGACTTCACCGACCGCGAAGTCCAGATTCTGGAGCTGGTCGAGCCCCACCTTACCAATCGCCTATCCAAATGGCGCGTCCGGGCCGACCGCAGCTCATCCGAGGTGGTGTTCGCCCATGACTACGATGTCTCGGCGCGCGAAATCGATGTGTGTCGTTGCGTGTTATCGGGCATGGACAACGCGGCCATCGCCGAAGAGCTCTCCATCAGCACTGGCACCGTTAAAAAGCATCTGGAGAACATCTTTCGAAAAACACAGGTCAACAGCCGCGTTGGGCTCATGGCGCTCCTTCAGCAGTACACGGCGCTCAAGCAGTAAGACCGTTCTCGCCCGCGAACCCGCTCACGCCCTATAAAACACGTTGTCGGCAAAGAAGTCGGTCGGCGGCTCCATGCAGGCGATCTCGCCATCAAACATCATGGCAATGTCATCGGCAACCTGCTCGGCAAAATCCAGGTCGTGCGTTGCCATGATGACGGTGCCGCCAGCCCGCGCATGGTCGCGCAGGGCGCGGGCGATGATGCGGCGGCTGGCCAGGTCCAGACCCTTGGTGGGCTCATCGAGCAATAGCAGTTCGGGGCCGATTAGCAGTAGCTTTGCCAACGCAAGCAGTTGGCGCTGTCCGCCCGAAAGGTCATAGGGGTGGCGTTCCCCTAAGCCCGCGAGCCCCAGACTCACCGCGCGCTCCCGCGCCATATCCTCGCCGTACCCGCAGGTCGAAGCCCATTCCATCAGCTCGTCGCGCACCGTCTCGGCAACCAGCAATGCTTTGGGATTCTGAGGCAGCAGCGCCGCCGAGGCCGCTCCGCGCATCATGCGGCCGCGCTGCAGCTTGGCGGTCTTCGCCAGCACCGAAAGCATTGTCGACTTGCCGCAGCCGTTACCGCCAACAACCGCATGCACCGCGCCAGCCGAAAACGACGCATCGAGCCCGCGCAGCACCCAACCGCCTGCGCGATCGTAGCGAAACCAGCTCCCTGCCAGGGTGGTAGCCGACCCAGCGTGCATTTTTTGGAGTATTCTGCTTCCATCCGTGCGCGGGAAGGCTTCCGAGCCGTTCTTGAGCGACGTTTGCGCCACAAATTCGGACGATTTGTCCAATTCCGAACTTTTTTTCGCGCTCGATGCGTCCACGGGCGACTCCAGAGAGCCCAAACTGTCCTCACGCCTGCTGAATACTCCTGTTTTTGCACATCGGATGGCACCCCACCCCAACATGTCATCGGAAAACAGCGATTCTCGGCGTCCCAAAGAAGCCATATCCGCCACCTCGCGCACGCGGCCGCCCTCAATCCGATACGCGCACGTCGCATATTCGAGCATCGGGCGCGGCTGGTGCGTTGCCACAACAACCGTGCAACCCAGCTCGCGGTTCACGCGAAACAGCGCGTGCAGAAAATTTTTCTCGGCAACAGGATCGAGCTGGGACGTGGGCTCGTCGAGCAGCAGCACGCGCGGGCGCAAGGCCAGCACGGCCGCCAACGACAGCAGCTGCTTGCGTCCGCCCGAAAGTGTATCGGTATCGCGGTGGAGCCAATCCTCCAGCCCAAAGAAATAGCTGGTCTCGGCTACGCGACGGCGCATCTCGTCGCGCGACATACCCAGATTTTCCAGGCCAAACGCCATCTCGTGCCACACGGTTTCGCACACGATCTGGTTCTCGGGATCCTGGAACACATAGCCCACGCGCTCCGCCGATGCCCGCACGTCCATGTCGGCAACGTTCTCGCCCAGCACGCGCGCATCACCAGTGCGCTCGCCCGCCGGAGCGATCTCGGGCTTGAGCAGCGAGAGTAGCGTCGATTTGCCCGACCCAGTACCACCAACCAGCAGTGCAAACGCACCTTGGGGAACAGACCAGTCGAGCTCGTCGAGTACCGGCGCCTCAGCCCCGGGGTAGGTAAAGCTCAGGCCCCGCACCTCAATCGCAGGCACATCGGAGCCGCACGCCCCGCCCGTTACCGAGCAGTTATCCAACCGGGTCATCAGCCAAACCTCTTCTCGTCAATCGCGTGCAGCACACAGGGCAACACCATCCAAGCCGCGTACACAATATAGCCAGGCCACGGCGCCGGCACCGAAAGCTGCGGGTAAAACGAATACTGCGTCGTCGCGGTCCACGCCACCGCCACCGCGGCAGCACCAAGCAGCGCGAGCCCGACCAGCGCGGCAACGTCGCTGCACCCCAGTCGATACCGCGCATACGTCGTACGACGCGTCGCGGCACCCCACCCGCGCGAGCGCATCGCGTCCGCACGCTCCAGCGAATCTTCCATGCCCCAGCCCATCAACACGCTCGACGCCCGCAAGCGCGAGCGCACGGGGTCGGCCGGCGCGCGGCCCGGCACATCAATCGCATCCTGCACCGCCAACACCGTACGACCGCGGCGCAAAAACTGCGGGATAAGCCTCATGCACATCGAGATCATGAGCGCAATCACCGGTGCGGCATTGCCCAGCAGCGCGAGCACCTTGTCGTATTCGAGCATCGACGCCGCCGCCTCAAACCACAGCACGCTCGCCACAAACAGCCCGCCCATGCACAGGCCGTATACCATGCTCTCCAGATACACCGCGCGCATGCCAATACGGAACAGCTCCGTCGAGCCCGAGGCGCTAAACAGCGGATTGAGCACCGCGACGATCAAAATCACCGGCAGCTGCCAGCGGAGTGCGCCCAGCGTGCGGGCAGCCCCACGCGTCGCAAATCCATACGCCAGCCCGCCCGCAAGTGACAGCGCAATCAGTACCGGCTGCATCGAGAACATAGTGAGCCCCAGCGTCAGCACTATATAGAGTGCCGGCACAGCCGGATGCGACATCGAGAATGCCGCGACGGGCTCGCCGCCAAACTCCTCTCGTATGTTGTCCACGGGCACCCCCGTCCCCTCGCTCAAACAACAGCTCCGCAGCACCGCCAACGCCGCACGTACGCAGTGCAAACGCCACGCCGGCGGCGCAAGCCTCAACCGCCGCAAACCAATCGTTACGCGCTCGTCATATGCCTGCGGTATCATATTGCGCCGTGTATCGTTTCCAAACACACGTCTCTATAACGTAACAGGAGATCACATGGACGCAACCGCAATTATCCTCGCTGCCGGCGAGGGCACCCGCATGAAGTCGAACCACTGCAAGGTTTCGCACAAGATCCTGGGTAAGCCCATGGTCCAGTGGATCGTCGACGCTACCATCAAGGCCGGCTGCAGCCGCGTCGTGGTTGTCATCGGCAGCCACGCCGACGAGATGCGCGCCCTCATCGACGGCGCCTACGCCAGCAGCGCCACCAAGGTCGAGTGCGTCGAGCAGACCGAGCGTCTGGGCACCGGTCACGCCGTGAAGGTCGCGCTCGAGGCCTGTGGCATCACGCAAGGCCCCGTCGTGGTGCTCAACGGCGACCTGCCGCTCATCACCGCCGACACCGTCGCCAAGTTCGCGCAAACCGTCGCCACCGGCGAGCTCGCCTGCACCGTCATGACCATGACCCCGCCCGATCCTTTCGGCTACGGCCGCATCAAGCTGGGCGCCGACGGTCAGATCGAGCGCATCATCGAGCAGAAGGACTGCACGCCCGAGCAGGCCGCCACGCTGCTGGAGTGCAACGCCGGCTGCTACGCCTTTGACGGCGCGCAGCTCGCCGCCCACATTAACGAGATCGGCAACGACAACGCGCAATCCGAGTACTACCTGCCCGACATGCTCGAGATCCTCAAAGGCCACGGCCAGGCTGTCTCCATCTTCCACTGCGACGACTACCGCGACGGCCTGGGCGTCAACAGCCGCATCCAGCTCGCACAGCTCACCGCCATCGCGCGCGACCGCATCAACGAGCACTGGATGGCCGAGGGCGTTACCTTCATCGACCCCACGCAGGCCTGGATCGGCCCCGATGCCGTTATCGGCCGCGATACCGTCGTGTGGCCGCAGACGCACCTGATCGGCCACGTCACCGTGGGCGAGGAGTGCCAGCTCGGTCCCAACAGCCGCCTCACCGACACCACCGTCGGCAGCGGCTGCACCATCGATGAGACCATCGCCATCGAGGCCGTCATCGAGAACGGCGTCGACTGCGGCCCGCGCGCCTACCTGCGCCCGGGCACCCACATGCTCGACGGCTCCAAGGCCGGCACGCACGTGGAGATCAAGAAGTCCACGATCGGCGAGGGCTCCAAGGTGCCGCACCTGTCCTACATCGGCGACACCACCATGGGCTCCGGCGTCAACGTGGGCGCGGGCTCCATCACCTGCAACTACGACGGCGTTCACAAGCACAAGACCGTCATCGGCAAGGATGCCTTCATCGGCTCCGACACCATGATGGTCGCGCCCGCCCAGATCGGCGACGGCGCGCTCGTGGCCGCCGGCTCCGTCATCACCGAGCCGGTCCCGGCCGACGCACTTGGTCTGGGCCGCGCCCGTCAGGTAAATATTGAGGGCTGGGCCGCCGATTACCGCCGCCGCCTGCACGAGGACGACGAGGTATAACGTTTTACCAAGCACAAAAGGAGCTGCTCCATGGGGGCGGCTCCTTTTTCTATCGTGACCTGCGCAACCGGATGAGTGGTCGGTTCGTGTCCGTTGGCGGTAAAGACGTTATCAGGACCCGATAAACCCCGCCGCGCGGTTACAATGCAACAAGGCATCTATATGGCATTCGATGTATAAAGGAGAAGGGTAATGCCGATTAATGATCCCGAGAAGTCGGAGAATATGCGCAAGTCCATCCGCGTGTATTCCGGTTCCTCCAACCGTCCCCTCGCTCAGAAGATTGCTGAGTACCTTGGGGTCGAGCTTTCGGGCCTTACGCTAAAGCAGTTCGCCAATGGTGAGATTTACGCCCGCTACGACGAGACCGTCCGCGGCGCCGACGTCTTCCTGATTCAGTCCGTGGCCGGCGGCAACGTCAACGACATGCTCATGGAGCTGCTCATCGCCACCGACGCTGCCAAGCGTGCATCCGCCCGCTCCATCACCGCCGTCATCACCCACTACGGCTATGCCCGCCAGGACCGCAAGGCCGGCCCGCGCGAGCCCATCACCGCCCGCCTCGTCGCCAACCTGCTCGAGCGTGCCGGCGTCAACCGCATCATCACCCTCGACCTGCACCAGGGCCAGATCCAGGGCTTCTTCGATATCCCGGTTAACCACCTGTCCGCACTGCCGCTGTTTGGCCAGTACTACAACGACATGCACTTCGACACCGACAACCTGGTTGTCGTCTCCCCCGACGTGGGTCGCGCCAAGGCCGCCAAGAAGCTGTCCGACATGCTCGGCTGCGACCTGGCCATCGCCCACAAGGGCCGTCCGCGCCACAACGCCGCCGAGGTCATGGGCATCATCGGTGACATCAAGGGCAAGACCTGCATCATCAACGACGACATGATCGACACTGCTGGCACCCTGTGCGCCAACGTCAAGGAGCTCAAGGCTATGGGCGCCGGCGACATCTACGTCTGCGCCACCCACGGCATCTTCTCCGGTCCGGCCATCGAGCGTCTGAACGACGCCCCCATCGTCGAGTGCGTCGTCACCGACGCCATCCCCGTCGAGGTCGGCGGCAAGATCAAGACTATCTCGGTCGCCGAGGAGTTCGCTCAGGCCATCTCCGCCGTTTACCACGAGGAGCCCGTCTCCACGCTCGTCGGCGGCGACTTCGCGCTGTAATCGCATCGTCCTTGCAACCCGGCGCTTCGCCGTCGGAACAGAAGAAACCCCCGCGCTCCCCCTTGCTTCGCAAAGGTCGCGCGGGGGTTTCTTCTGTTCCGACGGCTCGCTCTGCCGCGGCCGCGCTTTTGTCTGGTGGGATTTCGCTGAAACGAAGTCTCGCCTTCGGCGGGCGTGGTAGCCTTTGTCGTTGATTAAACTTTTATGTGTAACGGAAGGACAAATATGGCAGCTGCACAGCCGCTTAAGATTCGCATGGTTGCCGGGCTTGGCAACCCGGGCGAGGAATATGCCGAAACCCGCCACAACGCCGGCTTTAAGGCGATTGACGAGCTGGCCCGTCAGGCCGGCGTCACGTACTGGAAAAACCAGGCCGGCGCCGAGGTCGCGCTCATCAACATCAACGATCCCGAGGAAGAGGGCGGTAAGCGCCAGATTGTACTGGTCAAGCCGCAGTCGTACATGAACACCTCGGGCGGACCCATCTCCAAGCTCTGCCGCGAGTACAAGATCAAGGCCGAGGAGCTGCTCGTCATCCACGACGAGCTCGACATTCCCGCCGGTGACGTGCGCGTCAAGGTGGGCGGAGGCCATGCCGGTCACAACGGCCTGCGCTCCATCATCGACAAGATGGGTAGCCGCGACTTTAGCCGCATCCGCACCGGCATCGGCAACCCTCCCGGCAAAATGCCCGTGGCCGACTATGTGCTCAAACAGCTGCGCGCCCGCGAGGCCGATGACTTCCAGGACACCTGCGCCCGCGCCGCCGACGCCGCCGGCCTGGCCATCGTGCACGGCGTGATCTATGCCCGCGACCACGTCAACGGCGCCGCCTCCGCCAACGGCAAGCACTAAAACCTACCGTTTAGGGACAGGTTTATTTTGGCAGGTTTTATCTGCGGAAACGCCCCGGTGGCCGCATCGCAATAGACCCCCCCCCGCCGCCATACACGCATAACACCCCAAAGGGGGCCGGCCTCATCACAACCCGAGGCCGGCCCCCTTTGCCGTTTTACCTGATAAAACCGACCAAAATAAACCTGTCCCTATTTGGTAGGTCGAAGTGGATAAACCCTTTTCCCAACCGCCGAAGACACACGTAAACAGCATGTCCATGAGGGTATAATTTGCACCGTATGTCTGCACAACGCCTGTGCGCGTACGGTTTTACTCGGGCTACCGTCCATTTCCGTGGAGGCACGGTTCGGCGGCCCTAACAAGAGAGGGGTTCTATGTATAAGATCCTGGAGAAGACGCAGTTCTCGGAGAAGGTGTTCAAGTTCCGCATCGAGGCGCCCGCAATCGCCAAGCATGCGCACGCTGGACAGTTCCTCATGGTTCGCGCCAACGAGACGGGCGAGCGCGTCCCGTTTACCCTGGCCGGCTGGAACGGTGACGAGGGCTGGGTCGAGTTCATCTTCATGGTGATCGGCAAGACCACCGAGATGCTGTCCACCTACGAGGCCGGCGAGTCGCTGCGCGACGTCGTGGGCCCGCTGGGCGTTCCCACCGAGATGGCCGAGGGCCCCTGCGCCGTCATTGGCGGCGGCGTCGGCCTGGCAATTGCCTTCCCGGTCGCCAAGCACCTGGTCGAGACCGGCCACGAGGTACACGCCATCATGGGCGCCCGCACCAAGGACCTCCTGCTCATGGAGGACCAGTTCCGCGAGCTCCTCGACGAGGACCACATCCACATCACCACTGACGACGGCTCCTACGGCGAGCAGGGCGTTGTCACCGCTCCGCTGGAGCGCCTGCTGCAGGACAAGGCCGTGAGCCAGGTCTTCTGCGTCGGCCCCGTTCCGATGATGAAGTTCTCGACCCTCACCGCCCAGAAGTACGACACCCCCATCACCGCGTCGCTCAACCCCATCATGGTTGACGGCACCGGTATGTGCGGCTGCTGCCGCGTCGAGGTGGGCGGCGTGACCAAGTTCGCTTGCGTCGACGGCCCCGACTTCGATGCCACCCTGGTTGACTGGGATGACCTTCGTGCCCGCCAGGCCGCTTACCGTTCCGAAGAGGGCGAGTCCCTCAAGGCCTATGAGGAAAAGAGCTGCGCATGCCACTAGTTAACGGTCGTTTCGTTGCCGATATGAAGTCGCCCCGCACCCCCGATAACGAGGAGCCGGCTGCCGAGCGCGCCTGCGACTTCCGCCCCGTCGACAAGGGCTTCACCGAGGAGATGGCGCTGGCCGAGGCCGAGCGCTGCCTCAACTGCAAGAAGCCGTTCTGTGTTGAGGGCTGCCCCGTCAACATCAACATCCCCCGCTTTATCGAGCAGATCCGCGAGAAGGACTTCGGCGGCGCTCTCGATACCATCCGCGAGGACTCCATGCTTCCCGCCATCTGCGGCCGCGTCTGCCCGCAGGAGAACCAGTGCGAGGGCAAGTGCATCCGCGGCAAGAAGTCCGAGCCCGTGGCCATCGGCCAGCTCGAGCGCTTCCTGGGTGACCGCCCCGAGCTCGCCTCCACGCCCAAGATGGCCCCCAAGAACGGCAAGAAGGTCGCCGTCGTCGGTTCCGGCCCGTCCGGCATCACCTGCGCCGGCGAGCTCGCCCGTAACGGCTTTGACGTCACCGTCTTCGAGGCTTTCTTCACCGGCGGCGGCGTGCTGGTCTACGGCATCCCCGAGTTCCGTCTGCCCAAGGCAGTCGTCAAGCGCGAGATTGACGGCCTGGAGGACATGGGCGTTAAGTTTGAGTACAACTCCGTCGTGGGCAACATGGCCACGGCCGAGGAGCTGTTCGAGCAGGGCTTCGACGCCATCTACGTGGCGACCGGCGCCGGCCTGCCCAAGTTCCTCAACGTCCCCGGCGAGAACCTGCCCAACGTCTTCTTCGCGAACGAGTACCTCACCCGCGTGAACCTGATGAAGGCCAACAAGTTCCCCGAGTACGACACCCCCACCAAGCACGGCAAGAACGTCGTCGTCTTTGGTGGCGGCAACGTGGCTATGGACGCCGTCCGTACCGCCAAGCGCCTGGGCGCCGAGCACGCCATCATCGCCTACCGTCGTACCGAGGACGAGATGCCCTGCCGTCGCGCCGAGCTGCACCACGCTAAGGCCGAGGGCGTCGAGGTCCTGCCGCTCGTTTCCCCGCTCGAGTTTGTCGCTGGCGAGGACGGCTCCGTGTGCGCCGTCAAGGTCCAGAAGATGGAGCTTGGCGAGCCCGACGAGTCCGGCCGCCGTCGTCCGGTTGCCATCGAGGGCGCCATCGAGGAGATCCCCTGCGACGTCGCGATTAGCGCCATCGGCACCAACGCCAACCCCTTCGCTGCCAAGATCGGTGGCAAGATGGAGCTCAACAAGTGGGGCTACATCGTTGCCGACGAGGAGACCGGCCAGACCACCGATCCCCGCATCTGGGCCGGCGGCGACATCGTCACCGGTGCCGCTACGGTCATTCTGGCGATGGGCGCCGGCAAGAAGGCCGCCGCTTCCATCACCAAGAGCCTGCTGGGCGAGTAATCACCTACAGAGCTAGCCATTCAACGGCAAAGTCCCCGTCGAGCACGCGCCCGGCGGGGACTTTTTCTATGCCGACCGCCCAAACCACCACGATGGGGACAGGCACCTTTGTGGTGGTTGGGGGCCTGGCCGGTCGTTTTGTCTCGATCTGTAACACCTGGAGCCCGTTGAGCCTTGTAGTTGTTACAGATCGAGATATTGCTCCAGCCGCACCCGCTTTGTCTCAATCTGTAACAGTTAGAGGCCAAATTCCTCGCTACATGTTACAGATCGAGACGTTAGGTTGGCGGCCATTCGGTTCATCTAAATCTGTAACATCTAGGGCCGTTTTGGGCAGCCAGGTGTTACAGATCGAAATCTCGCAAAAGCCGAGGATGGGCGCCGTCACCAAAACCTAACGCTTGCGACGCTTGGTCGCGGCGATGCCGGCCGCGGCTACGGTTGCGCCGGCGATGCCTAGGGCGGCGACCGTCATCGCGGTGGTATCCCCCGTGGTAGCCAGGACAGCAGCGCCCTTCTTGGCCTGCGTGGTTTTCTCAACCGTCTTGATCGTGGCGGTTGTCGTAGCCGGCTTGGCCGCGGGCTTCACCCCAGGCTGCGGCGTCGGCTTGGAATCCGGCGTAGGCTGCGGGTCGGGAGTCGGCGTGGCTTCGGGCGTAAAGGTCAGATCGGTGTTGAGCCACAGGGTGTAGATCCAGCCGCTGTCCTCATCGGATACGCTATCCGCGACCTGGTAGCCGCACTCCTGGCCGTTGATCACCAGCTTGGTGTCGGGCGTAAAGTAGAAGCCGCGCGCGGACTTGAGGTAGATACCGTAGCGATAGGTCACGCCGGGCTTAAAGGCGTCGATGTGATTCGTGATGTTCTGATCCCAGAACTTCTGAGAGTTCACTTCGCTGCCATCGCTGCCCGTCCAGAACTCACACTGAGGAAGGGAGTTGGAACCCGTCGGAACGTTCGCCGTAAAGACCGGCTTATCGCCCGCCTTGAAGGTGGTCGTGGCGCCGTTGATCTCGATAACGTCGATGGCCCGCCATTCGTCGATCGGCTGCTCGCACAGCATATTGTCAGCGTTTGGCGCGAAGACGCCGTTGACGGTCTTGATGTGGTGCGCCCAATGACCGTTGACGTACATCATGCAGTCATCGGCCACGGTATTGTCGCCCTTGAGCCTCAGCTCAACGGAGTACATGTAGAACTTGTCCTCCTCGAAGTGGTCAATCTTCTTCATGCCCGGCGTGTACTTTGCGGGGTCGGAATACCAGAAGGCAACGGGCTTGAGCTCCGCAGGATCGCTGCCATCCATCTCTTCCCAGCACTCATAGGCGATCTCATACTTATCGGCATCGGCGGCAGGAATCGTCGCGGTCGCACGCGGCGCCTCGCCGGGCGCGTAGTCGGTTTTCACATCGTTGACGTTTAGATTCTCAAGAGCTTCGTTTTCCGACGAAGCAGGCATCGTAATTGTTTTAATAGCAGGGACATACAGGAATTCTCCGCTTAGACTCGACTTTACGGTTTCCCCGTTTACGGTAACAACGGTTTCATCGCTGAAGGAATATCCGTCTTTTGGCTTCAGCATAAGAGAATACACGTACTCTTTCCCGCTTTTAAACTTTGTAATAGTCGGCAGGGAACCATGTGAGCCGTTATCGGAATACCAGGCAGCAACGGGTTCGTTGTTTTCAAATTCCTGCCAGCATTCATAAGCGATTTCGTATTTATCTGCATCGTAGTTAGGGACACCTGCCGTCGCCTGCGGACCAGTATCCAGCTGCCAATTGAAGTTCGTATTCTGAACATTGGCAAAGGAGATGGATTCCGATTCTGATTCCGCTGCCGGGATAACAAGGCACGCCCTCTCGTAGACATGGGTGCGGGTGTAGTAGTCATCCCGGATCTCGTTAATAGTGGGTTTCCCGGTCGCCTCGGTGTCTCCTTTAAAGGCGTCGTCCGGATCACCGATGATGATATTCCCGGGCTCTGTACCCGTATACGTAAGCTTGGATCCATCATAGGTGGTCGTCATCTTGGACTTATTCTCCTTGTACTCCGTAAAGTACTTCTGTTCCTCCTTCTGTCTCTGAATCTTGCTGATATCCAGGGTAAGCGTTGTTTTATTGCTCGCACTGTCATACGCCGCATGGACGATCAAGTCCCCCAGGCCGATAAAAGTCAAAGCGCTACCATCGAGAGCAGACTGGTCTCCATCTACAAGGGCAATCCCCTTCACATACTCAATCGTTTCTTCTTTCTTGATGTCGGTGTAATTGTTCCGCACCGTAATATTGACCCTAACGCCGCTGCCGCCAACAACATCGGTCACACCGCAGGGCATGATGGCGTCATTCGCCGGCGTGGCGGCGTTATCGCTGAGAGTGTTTTGCTCAGCGGGTGCCGCATCGCTAGATTCATCGGCGGTGCCAGCCGGAGTCGTCTGCTGAGGTTCAGCGACGGTTTGTACCGTCGGGGCAGCATCGGTTGCAGGCGCGGTCGAAGCAGCTGGTGCGGTCGTCGCAGCCGCATCCTCCGCAACCGCCGGCGTCACCGGAGCCGCGGCAACCTCGTCCGTCCCAGCGGCGGGATCGGCGCATTCGTTCGCCAGCGCCACGCTCGGCAGCAGCAGCTGGCCGACCATAAGCGCACACGCGCCGACGCACGCGATTTTGGCACCCACACAACGCCAGGTACCGTGAACCAGCGAGCAGGTACGCTCACGCTGAGTTTGCTTATCAAAGTGGCTTCCGTTCATAACGGCCTCCTTGGTCGATGGGCCATACCACCACAAAGGTGCCTGTCCCCTTTGTGGTGGTCCTGTACCACCAAGATGTGCCAAATGACTCCGCACGCCTAGGTTCGTAGATGCGAACCTAGGCCTCTAACTGCGGTTTAATTCAATATAATTTCGCCATCGCCACACTCGTCCCAAGGACGCTACAATCGAGGACACAATAATTCGTCCATCCAAAGGACCGTCCTTGAACCTAAGCAAGCCTAAAATCAACGCGCTTCTGGCACTCGCGCTTTTTACCTTCGCCTTTCTTTCCGTCGAGTTTCGCTTCGACATCAATGTCGGCCTGCTCGCCGGCGCCGAGCGCGTTGTGCTCGCACAGGGCTTTATCCTTGGTGCCAGCGTCATCGGCTTTATCGGATATGCACCACTGCTCGGTCTCGCCCAACGCAAAGGCCAGCCCCAGGCAGCCGTCAGCGCCGCCGTTCCCATCGCCATCCTGGGATTGACCCAAATCCAGTCCCCCACGGGTTCGCTTGTGCTCGAGATTCTGGGCTGCGTGGCATTCTTTGGGCTCGGTCTGCTGGGTGCCGCAGCGCACCACGCCTTTTCATTGGCATTCCAGGATGATCCCAAGCTCGCCACCGGTGCAGGAGCGGCCTATGCCGCGGGCATCCTGATGCAGTTCGCCATCAACCTGCTCAATTGCGGCGGCATCGCAGAGCTCATCGTCCTTGGCATAGCGACCATCGCCATCTCCGCACTCAGCGTCGTTCCCCAAAAGGCCGCCGAGAGCTCCAGCCGCGCCATCAATCCCTTTGTTGAGCCCTCGCACGCCCTCGCCAAGCAGGCATGCTGGAGCATCGCGCTCATCATGATTCTTGCCTGCTTGTTCTCGACCCTGGACAACGTGGTCACGCTCTCCAACGCCCACGGCACCATTGCCGTGCAAACATGGCCGCGCCTCTTTTTGGCGGCGAGCGGCCTTGCCGCCGGCATTATCTTTGATCTTGCCGAACGCCGATACATGGGACTCGTCATGCTCGGCATCGCCGTACTCTCGACCATTTCCATCCTAGCCGTAGAGGCCGGGGCCGATCCCAACCTGGGCCTTATCGTCTTTTACCTGAGCTCGGGCTTTTTCGTCACGTTCTTCACCGCCACCTTTACACAGCTGGCACCGCGCATGCATGCGCCCGCCCTCTGGGCCGGCATGGGACGCGCCGCCAACAACATGTGCGCGTTCACTACATCGGGAATCTCGCTGACACTTGTGACCTCGGGCAATGTTGCTCTCATCATGATCGGTGCGCTCGTTTTGCTCGTCGCGGCTTGCGTGGCATTCGTTGCCGCCGGCCTGTTCCGTCTACCCCAGACCAAGCAGGAACGCGAACATCAACAGCTTGCCGAGAAAGCACTGGCAGCGCCGAGTATCGAAGAGCAACGCCAGGCCTTCATCAGCGACCGCGGCCTCACCCCGCGCGAAGTGGACGTGCTGGTAGCCGTAACCCAGGATGAACGCCCACTCAAGCAGGTCGCCGAGGAACTCGGCATCTCGATGCGCATGGTGCAGCGCCACCTAAGCTCTATCTACCAAAAGACCGACACGCAGACGCGCGCCGGTCTCACCAAGGCCTTCCCCTCGGCCTAAAAACAAAAACCACCACAAAGGTGCCTGTGCCCCTTTGTGGTGGTTCTCGCTCGGCTGCGGTTAGCCCTCGAGCTGTGCCAGCTTGTAGCGGTAGGCCGCCGCGATGACGTCTTTGCAGCCCTCGCGGCCCAGCTTGGCGCGGTTGACGACGATGTCCTTACCGCTCGTCATCTTCCACTTTCCGGCGCTGTAGCGCTTATAGAACGCCTCGCGCGCCTTCTGCTGCTGTTTGACCAGCTTGGCGCCCTTCTTTTTGTTAAGTCCGCGCTTCTTGCGCACGATTTCGACGCGGTCCTCAAAGGGAGCGGTCACCAACACGGCAATGTGGTTGGGGTTGTTGCGAAGCAGGTAATCGGACAGGCGGCCTTCGATAATGCAGCTCTCGGTCTCGCCCAGATCCAAAATCACCTGACTCATCTTTTGGAACAACTTATCCGAGTACGAACGCGCATCGTAGCGGTCGGGCAGGAACGCCATGTTCTCCACGGCCAGACGCTCGTCGTAGGCGGCCATCTTATCGAGCGACTCGCCCGTGCGCAGCGACGCACGCACCAGCAGCTCGTTGTCATACAGCGGAATCCCCAACTCGTCGGCAAGCATGCGACCAATCTCGTGGCCCTCGGCGCCAAAGTCGCGCGCGATGGTAATGACCACAGGATTCTTCTTATTCTCCAGATCGCTCATCGCGATTCCTTTCTCTATGTGACAAAGGGGCTGTCCCTTTGCCACATTCTACGCTGCCACCATTCGCCTCTGATATGCGCGAACCAGCAGCGAAATACCAAAGTTGAGCACAAAGTACATCGCAAACACCAGACCGTAGAGCATAAGCACCTGCGACAGGTCGATCGCATGGGCCATCACGACGTTTGCCGTGTACATGAGCTCGGCCACGTTAATGCCCGAAAGATACGAGCTGTCCTTGATGACGGTCGTGCACTGGCTAAACAGCGCCGGGATGATCGTCTTAAACGTCTGCGGCAGAATGATGTAGCGCATGGTGGCAAAGAAGCCGAAGCCCTGGCTCTGCGCTGCCTCAAACTGGCCGCGCGGAATCGAGTTGAGGCCACCACGCACAATCTCGGCCATAACAGCGCTGGTAAACAGCGTAAAGGCGATGGTCGAAATCACAATGTCCAAACCCTGCACCGTAAAGTAGATAAACAGGATCCACAGCAGGTTCGGCGTGCAACGGAACAGCTCGATATAGGCGCTCACCAAAATACGGAACGGGCGGGGCGCATAGCTTTTAACGAGCGCCAGCACCGTGCCAAAGATGAGCGAGAAAAAGATCGACAGCGCCGAGATCTCGATTGTCTTAACAAAGCCGCCCCAAATGTAGAGCAGGTTGGTCGCGTTGAAGATTTCCATGCGCTAGGCCTCCTCTACGTTGTCGAGCCCCAGCTCGGCCAGGCTCACGCCGCGCGGACGCTCCTTGGAGCGGTGCTCGAGCCACTGCACCAGCATGGCGAGCGGAAAGCAGATGATGAAATACATAAGGCAGCAGACGATGTATCCCTGCAGGTAACCGTACAGACTCACAAAGTTGTCGGAACGGTACATAAGGTCGCCGCCGGCCACAAGCGCCAGCACCGACGTGTTCTTGACCAGGTTGAGCGCCTGGTTACACAGCGGCGGCAAAATGATCTTGAACGTCTGGGGCAGCACGATGTACCAGTACGCCTGCGCACGGGTGAAGCCCTGGCTCTGGGCCGCCTCCATCTGACCGCGCGGAACCGCCTCGATACCGGTGCGGATGACCTCCGAAATGTAGGCCGCATGATACAGACCCACGCCCAAGAAGCCCAGCACAAACGGCGCGATGCGCACCGGCTGGTCGGCACCGGTTATGGCCTGCAAAAACTGCGGACCGGCCATGTACATAAAGAGCACCTGCACGGGCAACGGGGTGTTCTGGTAAAACTCCACGTACACGCGGCTTATGGCGCGCAGTACGCGCGAGCGAGTGGTAGAGAACACGCCCAGCAGCGTGCCCAGCACCAGCGACAGCAGCAGACCGGCAACGACCACCTGCAGCGTCACGCCAAAGCCCTCCCAGAAGGGCCCCATGTTTTGAAATGTCGTCGACCAGCGGTCGGCGTCAAACAATCCTTCGAGCATTTGATTCCTTCCTTGGACGATGCGCCTATACAAGACCCCAGGTCTTGACCTCTTGGTCGAGCCAGCCGTCGGCCAGGCGATCGCAAATCACCTGATCGACCACGGCCGAAAGGTCGCAGCCCTTCTTGGTCGCCACGCCGTAGCCCTGCTCGCCAAACTTGACCTCGGGCTGCAGCAGCTCAACGGTCTCGTTCATGTAACCGGCCAGCGTGGAGCGGTCCATGGCAAAGACGTCGATATTGCCGGCGTCGAGGGAACTCTTGATGATGGGATAGCCGCTAAAGGCCCTAAACTCGGGCTTACAGCTAAAGCCGTTGTCCTTGATCATCTGCTCGATCAGGCCCTGCGTGGTGGCACCCTGACTCACGCCAATGACCTTACCGTCCAGATCCTCAATCGAGGTAAAGCCCGAACGCTTCTTGACCATGAGTCCCACGTAGTCGGTACGGTACGGCGTCGAGAAATCCCAGCTCTTCTTGCGCTCGTCGGTGATGGTGTAGGTCGCCGCGACCACGTCAAGCTGGCCGTTATCGATCAGCGGGCCGCGCGTCTTGGGCGTTACGTCGGTAAACTCGACAAGCTCCTGAGCACGGGCTTCCTTGTAGCTCACGCCAAAGACGGCAGCGGCGATCTGGTAGCACAAATCGACTTCCATGCCCTCAAAGCGGCCCTTGGCGGTGTCGTAATAGCCATAGCCGGGAACGTCCTTCTTAACGCCGGCATTCAGATGGCCACGCGACTTAATGGCCGCAAGCTTGGACCCCTTGTCGGAGCCCTCGCCGCTGGTAGAGTTGCCGCAACCGGTAAGCGCGGCCCCCGTCAGCGCAAGCATGCCGGCGCCAGCCAGCTGCAAAAAGTGACGGCGCGACACGGCCGCCCTCGTCATATCCGTCATGTCCATCACCGCGCCTAGTGCAGAATCTTGGACAGGAACTCGCGGCAGCGCGGGTTCTCGGGGTTATCGAAGAAGTGCTCGGGCGTGCCCTCCTCCAGAATGCGGCCGTCCTCCATAAAGATGACGCGGTCGGCCACCTGGCGCGCAAAGCCCATCTCATGCGTCACGCAGATCATGGTGATGTCCTCCTGCGCGAGCTCGATCATAACGTCCAGAACCTCCTGGACCATCTCGGGGTCGAGCGCCGAGGTCGGCTCGTCAAACAGGATGATGGGCTGCTTGGTGCACAGGGCACGGGCGATGGCGATACGCTGCTGCTGACCGCCCGAGAGGTTCTGCGGATACTCGCCGGCCTTATGCGCCATGCCAACGCGCTTGAGCGCGGCGATGGCGATCTCGGTCGCCTCCTCCTTGCTCTTCTTTTGTAGCTTGATGGGCGCGAGCGTCAGGTTGCCCAGCACCGTCATGTTGGGATACAGGTTGAACTGCTGAAACACCATGGAGCTATACTTGCGGGCCATCTCCAGGTGATTCTTTTTGGTGAGCGGCGTACCGTCGATGATGACCTCGCCCGACGTGGGCTCCTCAAGATAGTCGACGCAACGGATGAGCGTCGACTTGC
Source organism: Collinsella aerofaciens (assembly GCF_015554145.1). Lineage (GTDB taxonomy): Bacteria > Actinomycetota > Coriobacteriia > Coriobacteriales > Coriobacteriaceae > Collinsella > Collinsella aerofaciens_AA. The sequence goes on from NZ_JADNHZ010000007.1 coordinate 28,136, forward strand.
CCGAGCCGGAAGGCCCGATCATTACGAGCTTCTCGCCGCGCTTGACGGTGAGGTTGATATCTTTGAGCACATGCAGGTCGCCAAAGTACTTGTTGAGATGCTTGATCTCGATCATGTCTGCCATGAATGTCCCTTCCCTGCGTTTACACGAGTTGAACTATTGTACGGAAAGAACCACGTTCCCGCAGCCCACACTACATTCCCGTAAAGAACCCGCAACCTTCCGCCCACTCATTGGGGACAGACTTAAATGAGTACCCAATGAGCGGGTACTCATTTAAGTCTGTCCCCAATGAGCGCTCAACCGCCCTTGTTGAGCATAAGTCAGCGAAAACCCGTACACGCGAGTAAGGTGACGTGAAATGAAAGGGCGCAGACCTTATGGTCGCGCCCTTGAAATTGAACGTCAGATTGCCGTGTGTACGGGTTTGCAGCGTCGAGCCGTTATGCGGTTTGGTAAAACCGCATAACAAATTACGCGAGTTTGGCTCCGACGATCTTTGCCGCGGCAGGCTTGTCGAAGTTGCCGCCGGTGGCCTTGCCGAGTGCTCCCATGACCTGGCCCATCTGCTTCTTGGACGTGGCGCCCAGCTCGGCGATAACCTGCTCGATCAGCGCCTCGAGCTCCTCGCCCGAAACCTGCGCGGGCAGCAGGCTCTCCAGAATCTTGACCTGCTCGGTCAGGTTGTCGGTACGGTCCTGGTCGGTACCGGCCTTGATGGACATCTCCAGCGTCTCGCTCGTCTGCTTAATCAGACGCTTGATCATGCTGTTGACGTCTTCCTCGGTCACGTCGCGGCGCTCGTTGACCTCGATATTCTTCACCTCGGCCTTGACCTGACGGATGATGGACAGGCGAACCTTGTCCTTGGCCTTCATGGCCGCGATCATTTCCTTCTGCAGCTCTTCGTTGGTCATCTGCAAATCCTCTCTAATAGCGTGGGCGGCACTTGCGCGAGCACCGCCCCATGATTACTCAGTCGTCGACGAATCGTCGGTCGAACTCTTGGTGACGCCCTTCAGACTGACGTTGTATGGCACGTCTTTGGGCATGGGGTTGACGGTGATGTCGGCATCCTTCTTGTACTGCTCCAGCCACTCGCTGTACGCGGTGCTGGCCGCTTGCGTCTTCACCACGTTGGAGACGTACTTTTTGATGGCCTTGGGCACCTGGTTGATGTCATCAACCTGATTATCGACATGGAAGTAGTCGGTGCACTTGATGATGTGGTAACCATAGGTCGACTCGACGACTTCGCTCACATCGCCCTTGTTGAGCCCCTCGAGCGCCGTCTGGTAGCTGTCGACAAAGGTGGTGAGCTTATCCCAGCCCACATCGCCCTTCTTCTCCTTGGAACCGGTGTCCTCGGAGTACTGTTCAACGGCGTCCTCAAAGCTCAGCTCACCGGAGTTGATCTTGTCCAGGCACTCCTGCGCCTTGGCCTTGGCGGCAGCCTTGTCCTCGTCGGAAGCGTCGGAATCAACCTTGATCAGGATGTTCGACGAGCGGCGGGCGTCGTTGTAGCTGGACAGGTTTTCGTTGATGTAATCGACAATCTCGCTGTCCTTGGGCTTGCTCGTGGGCGCGACGGCATCCTTGAGTTTCTGCTGCGCCAGACTCTCCTTGAGCGAATCCTTGTAGGTGTCTTCGGTATAGCCGTAGGTCTTGAGGGTCTTCTTAAAGGCCTTGGCACCGCCCGCGCTCTTGCACGCGTCCTTCCAAGCCTTCTCGACCTCCTCGTCCGACACCGTCACGCCGTTCTCTTTCTGTGCCTGTTGAAGCAGAATCTGCTGCGTGTAGGAGTCGATGAGTTGCTTGCGATACCTCTTGGGCGTGAGGTCGTTGTCGACCAGATACTGCGCCCAGTCCTTGTCCTTGGTGTAGCCGTAGGACGTGCGCATGTTCATGATCTGCTTGGTCACGGTGTCCTCGGTGAGGTTGGTGCCGTTGATAGTGGCAGCAACACCGCCGGTCAGCTTGTAGCCCGAGGTGTCCTCGGCCTGCGACATAAGGCCGGAGCACGCCATCGCCGAGACGGAAAGCAGCATCGCCAGCACGCCGATGACCACCAGAACGATCTTGACGGTCTTGGACACGCGGGTCTTGCGCTGCTTCTTGCGAGAGCTGGAGGCGGCGCGAGCCTGCTGCTCGGGCGTCGGCTCGGGTGCGGGGTTCTTTTTCTTATTTGCCATAGTTGGCCTTTCGCATAACGAATCGAACAAACGCCATTGTGTCACAACGCAGCCCCCGCGGCACGCTTGGTGCATTGGGGACAGGTTAATCTGCACCATTTTGGTGCAAAGGGGACAGCTCTGGCAGCCGGCAGTTAGGGACAGTCCCCAAGTGCCGGCACATAAGGAACGTCCCTAGGTGCCGGCTTAGCCCCACCTTAGAAGTGGCGGCGGATGGCGTCGACCATGCCCTGCGGCGTGGTCTGGCCGAGCACGTCGGCTGCGGCATCGGCGTCCATAAAGATGTTCATGAGCGCCTGCAGGGCCTCGACCTGACCGCCCGGCTCGGCGATGCCCAGATTGATGACGATCTGCGCCGGCACCGGAGCGCCCATGCCAGCCATAGCGTTAAATGTCACGGGCGCGGCGGGCTTCACCACCGCGATATAGGGCTTGGCCACAAACCCCGGATCGGTATGCGGAATGGCAATGTTTGCCGCCGGCATGGCAAGACCCGTGGGATAGGCATCCTCGCGCGTGCGAACGGCGTCGAGCCAACCGTCGGCAATGTAGCCGCGCGGAGCAAGCTCACTCTCGAGTTGCGCAAACACCTCACCCGGCGTCGCACACTCCCAATCAAAAAACACCAGCTCAGGCGTAAACAGCGCTTCGTTATCCGCCATGCGCTCACCTCTCTCACCTAGTCATTCAGGAACGTCCCCGATGACCACCCAAAACAAAAGGTGGTCACGCGCGCCTTGGCGCCAATGACCACCCTGACCACTCAACTAAATTGTACTGTGCGCCGCTAGCCGCGGGGCGCATCAATTGCGACCTTGCCGCTCTCCAGCACGTGGACGCGGCCGTCGGCGAGCATCTGCACGACCTCGGGATACAGCACGTGCTCAATCGCGTGGATATGCTCCTCGAGCGTGTCGACGTCCCAGCCTTCCTCGACAGCCAGCGCACGCTGGGCGATGATGGGGCCGTTGTCGTAAATCTCGTTGGCAAAGTGCACGGTCACGCCGGTCACCTTGACACCACGCGCAAACGCATCGTCAATCGCATGGGCACCGGTAAAGCTCGGCAGCAGCGCCGGATGCAGGTTGACCACGCGATTGGGGAACGCCGCCAGCAGCGGCGTGTGCACCATGCGCATGTAGCCGGCCATGACCACATACTCGCAGCCGCGTTCGAGCAGCTCGTGCGCGATGATCTCATCGGCGGCGATGGGGTCGGCATAGACATCCTTGGACAGCGTGAGCGTCTGGATGCCCGCGCGCTCAGCGCGCTGCAAACCCCTAGCCGAAGGACGGCTCGACACCACAAGCTCAATCGAGGCGTTGAGCTTACCGGCGGCGATCAGATCGATCAGCGCCTGCAGGTTGGTACCCGAGCCGCTGATAAGCACGCCAATCTTAAGCGGCTCGGCCGTATCGGTGCCGGTCGGACGGGTGTAGGGCACAAAGCCCAGGCCCTCGGCAGCAGCCATCTGCTCGTTAGCGCTCATCGGAGTACACGACCTTACCGGAACCCTCGACGCACTCGCCCACGCGGAACGGCTTCTCGCCCAGCGCGACCAGTGCCTCGGTCACGGCGGCCTCGTCCTCGGGGGCGACGATCAGGCACAGGCCGACGCCCATGTTGAAGGTCTTGCATGCCTCGTTGGGCGCGAGCTCGGCCTGACGCGACACGTAAGTGATAACGGGCGGAACGTCCCAACCCATCTCGGCGCCGTTGCGGGTGACCACGGCGTCAACGTCGTCGGCGAGCGCGCGGTTGAGGTTCTCGGTAATACCGCCGCCGGTGATGTGGGCGATAGCATGCACGTTGGCGCCGCCGCGCAGCAGCTCAAGAATCGGCTTCACATAAATGCGCGTGGGGGCCAGCAGGGCGTCAGCCAGCGAAGCGCCACCGAGCTCCTCGAGCGGACGGCTCAGCTCCTCGGCCTTAGCGGCGGCCTCGGGCGTGCCCGGCTTGATGCCGTCGACGCCGATGACCTTGCGCACGAGCGAGTAGCCGTTGGAGTGCACGCCGGTGGAAGGCAGGCCCAGGATCACATCGCCCGGGCGAACGTTCGCGGGGTCGAGCATCTTGGGACGATCGACGACGCCCACGGTAAAGCCGGCGAGGTCGTAGTCGGCCGGAGCCATAACGCCCGGGTGCTCGGCCATCTCGCCGCCCACGAGCGCGCAGCCCGCGAGCTTGCAGCCGTCGGCCACGCCCTTGATGATCTTTGCCATGTGCTCGGCCTCGATGTGACCGATGGCAACGTAGTCCAGGAAGAACAGCGGCTCGGCGCCCGAAGCCAAAATGTCGTTGACGCACATAGCGACCAGGTCCTGGCCCACCGTCTCGTGACGGTCCATGATCTGGGCGAGCACGAGCTTGGTGCCCACGCCGTCGGTACCGCTGATCAGGATCGGGTCTTCCATATCCTTAAGCGCGGCAGCCGAGAACAGGCCACCGAAGCCGCCGATGCCGCCGATAACTTCGGGACGATTGGTGTCCTTGACCATCTGCTTAATCGCGTCGACGGCGCGACCGCCCTCGGCGGTATCGACGCCGGCGTCCTCGTACGTCACATGCTTGCTGTCGCTCATCTGAGCCTTCCTCTCCCACTACCGTGGCGCCGCGCGGGCGCCAAACGGTGCTCATAGTTGCGTTCATTTCGGCGCGCGCCATAACAGCACGCGCCGTCATATCAACAAAACAGCAGGTAAAACCTACCAAAATAAACCTGTCCCCACATGGCAGGTTTTAGGCCTCGCCGTGCTCCTCTTCCCAGCTGCGGTCGTCGTATTTCTCGACCACGGCGTCGTCGTCAAAGTACAGCGGCTTGTCCAGGTTGCGGGGCTTAAAGCCCTCCATAAACTTGTCGCGGCCAAAGCTATCGGGAATCGCCACGGGATAGCGGCCGGTAAAGCACGCGTCGCAGTAGCCGCCCTTGGGCATGACCTTAAGCAGGCCCTCGACCGAAAGGAAGGCCAGCGAATCGGCGCCGATATACTCGCAAATCTCGTCGACCGTCTTGTTGGCGCTGATAAGCTGCGACTGCACGTCGGTATCGATACCGTAGAAGCACGGCCAAATGACCTCGGGCGAGTTGATGCGGATGTGAATCTCCTTGGCGCCGGCGTTGCGCAGCATCTTGACGAGCTGCACCATGGTGGTGCCGCGCACGATGGAGTCGTCGATGACGACCAGGCGCTTGCCCTCGATGTTGTCGCGCAGCGGGTTGAGTTTCATACGCACGCCCATGGCGCGCAACTCCTGCGTGGGCTCAATAAACGTACGGCCCACGTAGCGGTTCTTGATAAGGCCCTCGCCAAAGGGAATACCGCTCTCGTGCGAATACCCCTCCGCGGGCGGCAGGCCGGAGTCGGGCACGCCGATGACCAGGTCGGCCTCGACGGGCTCCTCATGTGCCAGCTGACGACCCATGTCGTAACGGCAGGCATAGACGCTCTTGCCGTTCATGATGGAGTCGGGGCGGGCAAAGTAAACCTGCTCAAAGATGCAGTTGGCGGGCTCTTCGGCTGCAGGCACGCCCTGCTCGGATACCAGACCCTCGGCGCTGATGCGCAAGATCTCGCCGGGACGGACGTCACGGACGTACTCGGCACCCACGATGTCGAGTGCGCAGGTCTCGGAAGCAACGACCCAGCCGCCGGCGCGCGTGACACGGACGGCGGAGTCGACCGTCGCGGCGCCGTCCTGCGACGGCAGCTGCGAAACGGCTGCGGCATCGGCCTGGTCCAGACCCTCGTCCACCAGCTTGCCCAGCACGAGCGGGCGAATGCCGTGTGGATCGCGGAATGCGTAGAGCGCCTGCTCGTTGATGAGCGTCATGGCGTAGCCGCCGCGCACGAGCTCCATGGTCTTGCGAATGCCCTCGCGCAGATGGCCCGTACGCTGGGTAAAGTAGCCGATGAGTTTGGTCGCGACCTCGGAATCCGAATTGGAGAGGAATGGCACGCCCAGCTCGATCAGCTGGCGGCGCAGCTCGTCGGTGTTGACGAGGGTGCCGTTGTGAGCAAGCGCGATAATGACGCTGTTGATGGTAGAGAGGTGCGGCTGAGAGGCTTCCCAGCTCTTGGCGCCGGCGGTGCCGTAGCGCACATGACCCACGGCCAGCTGGCCGGAGAGCGTCGACAGGTCGGCATTGGAGAACACGCGGTCGAGCAGGCCCAGATCCTTGCGGACCATAACCGTGCCGCCGTCACCCACGGCGATTCCCGCCGATTCCTGGCCACGGTGCTGCAGTGCACGCAGGCCAAAGTACGTCAGTCGAGCCACGTCGCGATCGGGCGCCCATACGCCGAAAATGCCACATTCCTCATGCAGCTGGTCGGAGTCCGGATCATACGTCGACATGGTGTTCACCTGTCCCGCGGCACGCTCGGCCGCGCGGATGGTTTCTTGAGACATGGTATCCCCTCAGAGCCTCGTATTTTTGGCGTTACCCGCCTTATTATACGCACGGCGCGACGTGCTCCCCAGCGCATGAGCAGCGCTTTTTAAAAGCCCACCGAGCTAATAATCCGTTTTGTTGCCAAACATTTTATCGGTCTGTCCAGCGTAAGTGCCCGCGCCCCCAGATGGCCGCCGCGTCCGCCGTTGGGGATTACAAAGTTGCAATTGGGACGTTCGTCCTGTCTTTTGGCAGGTCGGCGGCGTATCCTTATAATCTACAACAAAGCGAGAAAGGTTCTGTATGGATCGAAACGAACTCGACCCCAGCGTCCCCAGCGCCACGGAGGTCAAGAAGATCCCCCTCATCATTAAGGTGTACGCCGTCCTGTGCATCCTTTCCGGCGTGGGCACGCTCCCGTCGGTCGCTGCCTTTATGTGGCAGGTCATCACGGCACTTGTTAACGGCAACGCCACCGAAAAGCTCGGCGACAACACGCTCGTCGCAGTCGGCCTTATCGTCGCCGGCATCATGCTCTCTGCGGCAAGTGCCGTCATCCTAATCATCTTTGGCCTGGACCTTATCAAAAACCAGCGCCGCAACGCCGCCCGCCTGTCCTACATCCTTATTGCATTCACCGTCGTCGAGCTTTTGGTCGACGTGATGCTCCAGGGCATCGGGCCCTTCCTACTGCGTCCCGCGATCCAGCTCGGCATCCTTGTTGCACTTTCGGCAACCGTCGACCCCACGCTGCGTCAGGAGCGCGAACTGCAGCGCCGCCTGCAGGAGATGCTCGACCGCGACGCCGCCGCCGAGGGCATGCTCGGGCGCGATGAAACCGGCGAAGGCTACATCAAGCTCAACTACTTCAACCTGTTCTGGGTTTTCTTTGTCTGCTGCGTGCTCGGCCTGATCGCCGAGGACATCTGGCACATGACGGTCGACGACCCGGGCGTCTATCAGAACCGCGCCGGCATGCTGTTTGGCCCCTTCAGCCCCATCTACGGATTTGGCGCCGTGCTCATGACCATGGTGCTTAACCGCTTCTACAAAAAGAACCCCATCATCATTTTCCTGGTGAGCGCCCTGCTCGGCGCCAGCTTTGAGGTGTTCGTGGGCTGGTTTATGCAGACCGCGTTTGGCGTGGTCTCGTGGAGCTACTCGCACATAACGCTGTTCGGTTTGCCCGATCCGCTCGTGGTCCTCACGGGCGGACGCACCTGCACGGGCTTCGCCTGCCTGTGGGGCCTGGGCGGCCTCATCTGGATCAAGCTGCTGCTGCCGAGGCTGCTTAAGCTTATCAACAAGATCCCCTGGAAGAGCCGCTACTCGGCCACCGTCATCTTTACCGTTATCATGCTGGTCGACGGCGTCATGACGCTGCAGTCGCTCGACTACTGGTACCAGCGCGTTAACGGCACGGAGCCGGACATTCCCGTCGCACAGTTCTACGGAGAGCACTTCGATAACGAATACATGGAAAACCGCTTCCAGAGCATGACCATGAGCCCCAAGGATGCGACGCGCGTGTAGCGCTCACCGCGCCCAAAACGCAAAATGCCCGCCGGTATCACACGTACCGGTGGGCATTTTTATAAACGATCCTTCTATCGACGCAAGCCTCTACGCCTCGCACTCGACCTCGCTCACACACTCATTTTTGATGGTGCCGACGAGCGCCTGCAGCGCATCGACCACGTGCGGGCGAATGTCCCCGCCGATGAGCACGAGCATGATGTCGTCACCTACGGCAAGCTCGCCGCTTGCCAGCCACACGCGCACATAGCCGATACCCGGCATCGCGCGCGTGGCCCCGATAGCAGACCGTACCTTTTCGGCGTCGTAGTCAAAGACCATGCCGCCCACCCTGCGGCCTGGTGCCACGCCATCGGTCTCGACTCCGCGCACCTCGGCCTTGGGCGTCGCACGCACCACACCGTTATGCGTCAGATACATCCCGCAGCCTGCCGCCGAAGCATCGGCCTTGGCCTCGCGCAGCCAAGCATCAATCGAAGGCATCAATTTGCCACTCTCAAGCATCGTTTCTCCCTTACCGTCGTCGAGTAGCCAATTTGGGACGGGGCCTTTTTAGCTACTCTCGAACAACTTATTCCTCGACCGGCGTGAGCACCATGACGGCGCGCGTGTTGCTCAGCGACAGCGAACGACAGGTCACAAGCGTTACAACCTTAGTTGCCGAAGCGGCACGATCGGTAGCATCACTCGCCACGGCAGAAGCGCCGTCGAGCATCTCGAACAGGTAGTTCTTGAGTCCGTCGTCGCCCTCAAAATTGGTCGTGCGCGCCTTGGCATACGTGTCCTCGACCACCTTGGTCGCCAGCGGACGCAGCTTATACGTCGCATCGCGCGTGATGTAGTACACATATTCAATGCTATCGAACGTTGCCTGGTCAGTCGTATCCGAAATCACGTTGAACATCGACCCATCGTTCATATGGTGGCCGTAGATCGTGGTCTGCTGGTCTACCATTCCCGGCGCGGTGTCATCGCTATCCAGGAAAATGGCACCGGACGCGTTAGCCGTACCGTCAAACAGCGTGTTGAGGTATTTGGAGTTGTTGTTGGTCTGCACCACGGGATAGTTGATATTGGTTCCCGGCACGTAAATCCAACCCACAATCTCGGGGTTCGTCTGAGCAAGCGCATCAAAGTCGATAATCGGCACGCCGCTGGCATCCTTATCGCTTACATATTGCTTCTCGATTTTCTGATACGAATCGCTCGCCTGCTTATAGCCAATCTGGGCATTAATAAAGATAGCGGCGGCGGCGACAATCAGGCCGATACCGATGATGATGAGCAGAATGGGAATAATGGAGCGGCGCTTTTTGCGCGGCGGCTCGGTGCAATCCGACGGCGCGGCATGCGATGAAGACCGGGGCGGCTTCTTAGCGGAGCTATAAGACGAAGGACGATATGCGGCCGGCGCGTCCTGTCGACGATGCGTCGCCGGTGTCACGGGGCGCGGCGCGCGCGGCTGCTGAGGAGAGGATGTCCGACCCTGCTGCGCCGCATGGGCGGCACCCGGCTTCGACGGATCGGGAATCTGAGAAGCCTTGAATCGTTTTCCCTGATAATCGGACATGGCTCTCCTTATACTGCGGTGAAACGGCGGAACGCCTAGGCGTCAGCCATCTCCTGCTTCATCTTCTCGATAACCTTGCGGTACTCGGGGTCGCAAGCACCCAGAATCTGCGTGGCATAGATAGCGGCGTTCTTGGCACCGTTGATGGCAACGCAGGCCACGGGCACGCCCGAAGGCATCTGCACCATCGACAGCAGCGAATCCATACCGCCCAGGTCACTCGTCTTCATAGGCACGCCGATAACCGGCAGCGGCGTAAAGGCAGCCACGACACCACCCAGGTGGGCGGCCTTGCCGGCGGCGGCGATAATCACTTTGATACCGCGATCGGCGGCAGTCGAAGCCCACTCGTGGACCTTCGCCGGCGTGCGGTGCGCGCTCGCAATGACGAGCTCATAGGGCACACCCAGTGCCTCGAGCTCGGCGGTGCAGCCTTCCATAACGCCCAGATCGGACTTGGAACCCATGATGATCCCGACAACCGGCTTCTGATCTGCCATAAACATAGACCTCCTGTTGAGAGCGGTGACGCAGCGAATCCGCGACCCTTAACTACTGAGAGTAGTATAGCTGCTCCCGTCCCTGCGGTCCCCGGGTGCCCCGCGGCGGGCTGGGTTTTTATCTTCGCTCCGGTTGCTTCGCAAAGTCGCTCAGCTAAATAACCCAGCCCGCCGCGGGGCACCCGGGGACCTACCGGGGATTGCCATGACGTACGTTGGCTGAAATATTAACGTGGGCTCCGCCGTTCGAACGAACGGCGGAGCCCACACTCACTTTTTATTCAGCCCTAGTCATCGCACAAAGCCCCTTCGGCAGCACACGGTGCAGCCAAGTCACCGCAGGCCGGGGCGGGAGGCGGTCCTTTCTCTCGGAAAACTTCGCGAAGCCCAGTTTCCGAGAGAAAGTGTCCGGCTCCCGCCCCGGCCGGACAGCTCGACCTACACCGTGTGCTGTGGCAGGTCCTGCAGGGCGATGACGTCCATGCCCATGTCGTTGGCGCTGCCGTGACCCTGCTGGTCCTCGCGCACCGCCTCGATGGCACTCACGTACGTGTTGGCCGCAGACATCGCGGTCACGCAGGTCACACCGCGTCGCACTGCCTCGGTGCGCAGCAGATAGCCGTCGCCGCGCGAGCCCGGACCGTACGGCGTGTTGATGATCACCGCGATCTTGCCATCGGCGATGAGGTCGCCGATGTTGGGGCGCTCGCCGTCGTGCGGGCCGCTAATCTTCTCCACGATCTCGCACGTCACGTTGCCTCCACGCAGCACGCGCGCCGTACCCTCGGTGGAGCAGATATCAAAGCCCAGGTAACGCAGGATACGCGCGACCGAAAGGATGTGGCGCTTGTCGCGGTCGCACACGCTGATGAACACCTTGCCGGCGCTCGGGTCGGGCAGCTTGTAGTCGATCGCCAGCTGCGTCTTGGCGTATGCCTCGGGATAGCTCTTGGCGATACCCATGACCTCGCCCGTCGACTTCATCTCGGGCCCCAGGATGACGTCGGCGCCCGGGAAACGACCCCAGGGCATGACGGCTTCCTTCATGCAGAACCAGTCCAGCTGACGTTCGTCGCTCGGCAGGCCCAAGCTCGCGATGGAATCGCCTGCCATGATGCGCGCCGCGCATTTGGCCAGCGGCACACCGGTGGCCTTGGAGATAAACGGCACGGTACGGCTGGCGCGCGGGTTGGCCTCGATCACGTAGACGGTCTCGCCCTTGATGGCATATTGCACGTTGACCAGACCGCGGACTCCCAGCGCCATCGCGATGCGGCGCGTGATCTCGCGGAGCTTCGCCTGCAGGCTCTCGCTAAAGCTGAACGGCGGGATGCAGGTCGCGGAGTCGCCGGAGTGAATACCGGCTTCCTCGATATGCTCCAGGATGCCGCCGATGTATACCTCTTCGCCATCGCACAGGGCGTCGACATCGGACTCGATTGCGCCCTCCAGGAAGCGGTCCAGATACACCGGGTAGTCGGGGCTGATGCGCGCAGCCTCTGCCATGTAATCGCGCAGATGCTCGGCATCGTAGGCGATCATCATGCCGCGGCCGCCCAGCACATAGCTCGGGCGCACCAGCAGCGGATAGCCGATGTGCGCGGCCACGGCCTCGGCCTCCTCAAACGAGGTCGCCTGGCCCGCCGGCGGGTACATGATGCCCAGCTTGTCGAGCAGAGCGGCGAAGCGCTCGCGGTCCTCGGCAAAGTCGATGGCATCGGGCTTGGTGCCCATAATGTTCACGCCGCTCTCCTCGAGCATGCGCGCCAGCTTAAGCGGAGTCTGGCCGCCGAGCGTCACCACGACGCCGTCGGGGCGCTCGACATCGATAACGTCCATGACGTCCTCGTAGGTGAGCGGCTCAAAGTACAAGCGGTCCGAGGTGTCGTAGTCAGTCGAAACGGTCTCGGGGTTGCAGTTGACCATGATGGTCTCGAAGCCGCGAGCCGCCAGTGCGTAGCTCGCGTGCACGCAGCAGTAATCGAACTCGATACCTTGGCCAATGCGGTTGGGGCCGGCGCCCAGGATCATCGCCTTGGGCTTGTCCGCCGGCGTGGTCTCGTCGGGAGCCACGCACTTCTTGGCATCCGGGCTCGTGCGGTAGATGTTCTCGTACGTCTTGTAGTGGTACTCCGTGGCGCTCGAAAACTCCGCAGCGCAGGTATCGACCGTCTTCATGCTGGGAACCACGCCCAGACCCTTGCGATAGGCGCGCACAAAGCGCTCGTCCGAGCCGGTCAGCGCGGCGATCTCGGCGTCACTCGTGCCATACTGCTTGAGCAGGCGCATTGCGTCGGCGTCAATGTCCTCCACACGCAGGCCGCGGATGCTCTCCTGAACTTGCACCATATCGTTGATACGGTTGAGGTACCACGGATCGATACCGCAGATGGCATGGATGCGGGCGATGTCCCAGCCACGGCGCAGGGCCTCGACCACAAAGAAGATGCGGTGCTCGGTCGGGGTTGCCACGGCCTGAGCGAGCTCGTCGTCGCTCAGCTTGTCGGCACCCTCCTTGCCACCGGCGCAAATGCCCTGATGTCCGTCCTCCAGCGAGCGCATGGCCTTGCCAAAGGCCTCCTCAAAGGTGCGGCCGATCGCCATGATCTCGCCCACGGCCTTCATGCGCGTGGTGAGCGTGGGGTCGGTACCCTTGAACTTCTCGAAGGCAAAGCGCGGCACCTTGACCACGCAGTAGTCAATCGTGGGCTCAAAGCAGGCGGGCGTTGCCTTGGTGATGTCGTTGACGATTTCGTCGAGCGTATAGCCAACGGCCAGGCGCGCGGCGGCCTTGGCGATGGGGAAACCCGTGGCCTTGGAGGCCAGTGCGGACGAGCGGCTCACGCGCGGGTTCATCTCGATGACGATCAGACGGCCGGTCTGGGGGTTCACGGCAAACTGCACGTTGGAGCCGCCGGTCTCGACGCCAATCTTCTCCAGAATGGCGAGCGACGCGACACGCATGCGCTGGTACTCAAGATCGGAGAGGGTCTGCGCAGGCGCCACGGTGATGGAGTCGCCGGTGTGCACGCCCATGGGATCGAGGTTCTCGATGGAGCACACGATGATGCCGTTGCCGGCGTGGTCGCGCATGACCTCCATCTCGTACTCTTTCCAGCCCTCGATGGACTCCTCGACCAGCACCTCGTGGGCAGGCGAAAGCTCGAGGCCCTGGCTCACGATAGAGACGAGCTCCTCGTGGGTGTGAGCGATGCCGCCGCCGGCACCGCCGAGGGTAAAGCTCGGACGCAGCACGCAGGGATAGCCCACGCGCTCGGCGATGGCCTCGGCGTCAGCCACGCTATAGGCGTAGCCCGAGCGCGCGACCTCCAGGCCGATCTCGGCCATGGCCTCGTTAAAGAGCTTGCGGTCCTCGCCGCGCTCGATGGCGGCCAGGTCGCAACCGATCATCTCGACGCCGTACTTGTCCAGCGTGCCGTCTTTCGCCAGCTCGACGGCGGCGTTCAGACCGGTCTGGCCGCCCAGCGTGGGCAGCAGCGCGTCCGGGCGCTCTCTCTTGATTACGCGCTCGATAAACTCGGCGGTGATGGGCTCGACATAGGTGCGGTCGGCAAGACCCGGGTCGGTCATGATGGTCGCCGGGTTGGAGTTGACCAGGATGACCTCAAAGCCATCCTCCTTGAGCACCTTGCAGGCCTGGGCGCCGGAGTAGTCGAACTCACAGGCCTGGCCAATAACGATGGGGCCCGAGCCAATGACGAGGATGCGCTTGATGTCAGTACGTTTAGGCATGTTAGTTCTCCTCGTTCTTGGTCGCGGCGGAACCACCATCGGCGAAATTCCAGCCGGCGAGGCGGTCCTTCGCGGTGTCGATGTCCAGGTAGTTCTCCTCGCCGTCCATGAGTCGCGTAAAGGCGGTAAAGAGATAGTGGGCATCGGTGGGGCCGGGCGAAGCCTCGGGGTGGTACTGGACCGAGAAACACGGGGCGTCGAGCAGCTGGATGCCCTCGGCGGTGCCGTCGTTGAGGTTCACATGTGTCAGGCGAATGCGACCAAAGCGCTCGTTCATCACGACCGGCGCGACGCCGCGACGCACCCAGGCGCGCAGGTCGCCATCGGCCGCATGCTCGGTTTCGCCGCCGGAAAGCTCCGGAATCAGTTTGCCCAGACTGGGGAACAGCAGGCCAAAGCCGTGGTTTTGCGCGGTGATCTCCACGCGACGGCTCACCAGATTCATAACCGGCTGGTTACCGCCACGGTGACCGAATTTAAGCTTTTCCATTTGGGCGCCGCAGGCCAAGCTGATCATCTGGTGACCCAGGCAAATACCAAAGACCGGCACCTTGCCGATCAGCTGCTGCACCTGCTCGTAGGTCTCCACCACGGCATCGGGGTCGCCGGGGCCGTTGGACAAAAAGACGCCATCAGGATTCATGTCGAGCACCTGCTGGGCGGGCGTATCCCACGGCACGACGGTGAGGTCGCAGCCGGCACGGACCAGGCCCTCCAGAATACCGCGCTTCACACCGCAGTCGTAGGCGACCACTTTGTGACGGGCAGGAGCGGCAGCCGCAAGCGCAAAGCCATGCGTGGCAGGCAGGTCGGCGGCCACAAACTCGTGAGGCGCGGGACAGCTCACGGTCTTGACCAGGTTCTCGCCCACCAGCGTGGGCGCTGCGTCCAGACGCTCGGCGAGCTCGTCGACGTCGAAGATCTCTGTCGAGATAATGCCCATCTTGGAACCATTGTCGCGCAGATGGCGCACCAGAGCGCGGGTGTCGACACCCTCGATAGCGACGATGCCGTGAGCGCGCAGGTACTCCGGCACGCTGACGGCCGAGCGCCAGTTAGAAGGCGTGGCGCACATGTCGCGAACGATCATGCCGCGCATAGCCGGAGCGCTCGCAGGGCGCACGGCGTCGCCGGGGAAGGCCGACTGGACATCGGTCTCGTCGATACCGTAATTGCCGATCTGCGGATAGGTCATGGTTACAATTTGGCCGGCATAACTCGGGTCGGTCATGACCTCAAAGTAGCCCTCAAGCGAGGTGTTGAAGCAGACTTCGCCGGTCGCGGTGCCCTCGGCGCCGCATGCACGTCCATAAAAAATGGTCCCATCCTCAAGATACAGGATACAGGGACCGCAGGTGCCCTTGCTGGTTTTGGCCAGCATACGCTGGCAAAGCTCGCTGGGCGCGAAGGTGCGGGCGGCAGCGCCCGCGGTATGGTTGTTCGCCATAATTCTCCTTCCCGGTCTCACAGGACCGGCTTAAAGGTTGGTAGTTAGGCCTCGCGGTATTCTAACCGCAAGCATCGCCTATGGCATTAATTACATAGAATTGTTTACAAAAAGATAATTATGACGTCTCATGCATAATGATTTTTCTGGGACGGGGATTAAAAATCATCCCGCGGGGCTTGTGGCTCACACGGGATGATGGCGTCTTATTTTTTCTTGTCCTGTTCCAGCAGATCGGACGGTGAACGATCGGGCTTGCCGCCGCGGAAAATCTCGCGGCCATGCAGACGATGCTCCAGGTCACGTTCGGCCTTTTCCTCGTCAATCTTGGTCTGGCTCACCACCGGGTCCTCGATCAGCGACGAAACCGAGTTCACCTGTTTTTGAATGCGCTCGGCAATGGTGTCGTCCATGCTTACGATGCGCATCTTCCAGTCGATACTCGTGGCGTTGGATGAGCTCTTGGTCCACACAAACGTCAAAATGGCGCTCTGATGACCCCGCGCGGGGAACATGCCAAAAAAGGAATCGTGCTGAATGTTGCTATCCTCGTCGATATAGGCGTGAACGTTATACACCACGCGGTCAATCTTGTCGTTGAGCAGGGCGTTGGTCGCAAGCGCCGCGGCCTGGATCTGCCCGTTGGACAGCAGCTCGAGCTCATTGGCAGACGACGTGTCCAACACCGTCACCTCAACCGTGCCCGTGCGCTCATCGGCCTCGTCGACAGAAAAATCAAGCGGGAACTGCGTAAAGCCGTTGCCCCATTCGAGTCCACCCTTGAGCGCGGTCGAGACGGTATCCACCGAAACGCTCTCGGACAGGTTGGCGGTATTCAGACGGCGCATCACGCCGTAGCCGATCTGCATGCCCACGATCAGCACCAGAATACCGATGACCACGGCCATCGCGGTCTTCGTAATGGTATGGCTCACCTGCGAGCCCGAAGGATCGTCCTCGGACAGCGGGTCGATATGTTTTGCCTGGCTCGCGCGGTCCTCGCTGCGCAGCTGCGCTAGCGCCGCTTTGTCACCGCGCTTGGCCGCAGCCTCCTTCTCACGCATGCGCTCGGTTCGCTTTTTGGCAAGCGTGGGATCCAAGACACCGGATGCATCGATTTCGGAGAATAACTCCGTCACTTCTTCCGGAGTCAAAGGGTTCTTGTCAGCCATAAACTTCCTGTCATATCAATCAGTCGAGCTCGTGCGCACGCGCACCTTCGAACTGCATTCGATAGTAACGGGCATAGGTGCCGCCACGGGCGAGAAGCTCCTCGTGCGTGCCACGCTCCACAACGCGACCATGCTCAACGGTCGCAATCTCATCGGCATGCTTAATGGTCGAAAGACGATGGGCGATGATGATTGTGGTACGGCCGCGTGCCAGCTCTTCGAGTGACTCCTGCACCGCCTCCTCGCTCTCGTTATCCAAAGCACTCGTCGCCTCGTCCAAAATCAGGATCTTGGGGTTCTTGAGAAACACGCGCGCGATGGCAACGCGCTGTTTCTGTCCGCCCGAAAGACGGCTGCCGCGCTCGCCCACGACCGTGTCATAGCCCTGTGGAAGCGACTCGATAAAGGCATCGATGTTGGCACGACGGGCGGCCTCGGCGATCTCTTCTGCCGTGGCGCCCGGCTTGCCGTAGGCGATGTTCTCGCCGATTGTTCCGTCAAACAGGTAGACATCCTGCTGCACCAGGCCGATAGCGCGGCGCAGGCTCTGCTGCGTCACATCGCGCACGTCCTGACCGTCGATGCTAATGGACCCAGCGGCAACGTCGTAAAAGCGCGGCAGCAGCGAACAGGTCGTGGACTTGCCACCGCCCGAAGGGCCAACCAAAGCGATGGTCTGCCCGGGCTTGATGGACAGATCCATATGGTCGATAACGGGACGCTCGTCGGCATCGCCCTCGCCCAGCTCAACATCCTCGTAGTTAAAGCACACGTCGTGATAATCCACGGCGCCGGCGGTCACCTGCAGATCCATGGCGCCCGGCTTGTCCTGGATATCCGGCGCGGTCGAGAGTACCTCGTCCATACGCTTAAAGCCGGCGATGGCCTTCTGATACGTTTCGGCCGAATTGACGAGTGTCTCGAGCGGCGTGCAGAACAGCGAAATATAGAGTGCAAAGGTCGCCATATCGACCGCCTGCAGCTGTCCCTGGGCGACCAGCCAGCCGCCCAGCAGTACCACGATCACATAGAGCACACCCGAGAGCAGGCCATACGTCGCAGTATAGACGCCCATGGCGTGATACATGTTTTCCTTGGACGAAAGGTAGCGATTGTTGGAGGCGCGGAACTTAGAGCGCTCGGTCTCCTCATTGGCAAAGCTCTTGACCACGCGCATGCCCGCCAGCGAATCCTGCAGCTGCGCATTGATGCCGCTGATCTTTTTGCGGTTGTCGCTAAAGACCTCGCGCATGCGCATGTTCTGCCAAAACATGATGACCGAAAACGCTGCTGTCACCGCAGCCATGGCAAGCGCCAGCACCGGGGCGATGGTAAAGAGGATCACAAACGAGCCGATAATCTCGATGCCGCAGATGATGATCCACTCGGGCACGTGGTGCGCCGCCTCGCAGATATCGAACAGGTCGTTGACCACGCGGCTCATCATGTCGCCCGAGCTGTTACGGTCGAAGTACGCAAAGCTAAAGCGCTCATACTGGTCGAACAGGTCCTCGCGCATCTTGGACTCCATGCGCGCACCCATCACGTGACCCCAATAGCTCACAAAATAGCGGCAGGCGCAGCGGACGGCATACATCAGCACCAAACCCACCGCGATCATACCGAGCGCCTGCATAATGGCAGCCTGACCCTGGGTAAAGAGCCCACCGGTCAAATTGCGCAGGATAATGGGGAACGCCAGGTCAATGGCGGCAAGCACCAGAGCACAAACAGTATCAGCAACAAAAAGCCCCATCTGGGGCTCGTAATACGAGAGAAACCTTTTAAACATGCAATCCTCGAAGAGAAATAAATAGCGTGAGAAATCCGGTTGAACCGGTCAGGCTGAAAACAAAGCGTCCCAACAAGCATAACGCCGATGTTCTGGCAGCGTCAGCGAAAACGTCCCTAAGCGAGCAAGGTGCCTTGAAAGAGGAGCGACGCGTACTTCGGTACGCGAGCGACGATTGAAAGGCAGATTGCCGCTTAGGGGCGTTTGCAGCGTCGACTCGTTACGCGGTTTGGTAAAACCGCGTAACCTAGAGCTCCGCACCCCCAAGGCGATGCGCGATGCTATCGCAGGCCAAGGCGCCCACGACGGTCTTGGCGTCTTCGATCTTGCCGTCGAGCACGGCGTCGATCAGCTCGTGCAGCGGCACCAGGTCCACGTTGACAAACTCGTCATCATCGGGGTTGGGCGCATCAAACTCGAGCTTGGTAGCCAAGTAGATGCGGATGATCTCATCGCAAAAACCGCAGGACGTGACAATCGACGTCAAAAAGCGAATACGACCAGCCCTAAAGCCCGTCTCCTCATGCAGTTCGCGCTTGGCGCAATCGAGCGGATCCTCGCCTGGATCGAGCTTGCCGGCGGGAATCTCGACCGTCACGCGGTCGATGGCGGTGCGGTACTGACGCACCAGTACGATCTTGCCGCTCTCGGTCAGCGCCACGACGGCCGCCGCACCCGGATGGCGAACGATATCGCGGGCGCTGCGGCGACCGTTGGGCAGCTCAACCTCAAGACGGTGGACGTCGAGGATCTTGCCCTTCCAGGCGCACTCCTCCGAAAGAATCTTCTCGTGCAGCTCGGCATCGTGCGGGTCGTCGTCGCCCAGCACCAGCGCCGGCTCGTCAGCGACCTCGCCACCAGGCTCGCCCTCGGCGTGCCCATACATGCGGCTGTCCTCTTCGACGATCTGCGCGTCCACGAGCTCTTCGTTCTTCTCGTCCATCCGTCTCATTCCTCTCGGATTTAGGCATCCCAGGCGTCGCGGCCGCGCAGCGCGCGCAGGCCGATGTCGTGACGCAGGGTCTTGCCCTCAAAATCAATCTTCTCGCAAGCCTCGTAGGCAAGGTTGCGAGCGTTCTCAAACGTGTCGCCCAGAGCGGTCACGGCAAGCACGCGGCCACCATTGGTCACGAGCTGGCCGTCCACCACGGCAGTACCCGCGTGGTAAACGGTCACGTTCTCCATGGCCTCGGCATCCTCAATGCCAGTGATGACCTTGCCCTTCTCGTAGCTGCCGGGATAGCCCGCGCTCGTCAGGACAACGGCCACGGCCCACTCGTCACGCCAGTCGAGCTCAATCTGATCGAGCTCGCAGTTGGCGCAGGCGAGCATGACCTCGACCAGGTCGTTCTTAAGGCGCGGCAGCACAACCTGAGTCTCGGGATCACCAAAGCGGGCGTTGAACTCCAGCACCTTGGGGCCGGCGGGGGTGAGCATAAAGCCGCCATACAGGCAGCCGCGGTAGTCGATGCCCTCGGCAGCAAGCTCGGCCACGGTCTGCTCCATGACCGCCACCATCGTGGCGTGCTCTTCATCGGTCACGATGGGCACCGGGCTGTAGACGCCCATGCCACCGGTGTTGGGGCCCTTGTCGCCCTCGAGCGCGCGCTTGTGGTCCTGCGAAGTGGCCATGGGGCGCACGGTCTTGCCGTCGGTAAAGGCCAGCAGCGAGCACTCGGGACCGGTCAGCATCTCCTCGATGACCACGGTGCTGCCGGCATCGCCAAAGGTGCCGCCAAAGCACTCGCGCACGGCCTCCTCGGCCTGCTCAAGTTCGGTCGCCACGATAACGCCCTTGCCCGCGGCAAGGCCGTCGGCCTTGACGACCAGCGGGGCGCCCTGCTCGCGCACGTAGGCGAGAGCCGAAGCCTCGTCGGTAAACGAACCATAGGCTGCCGTCGGAATGCCCGCACGCTCCATGAGCTGCTTGGAGAACAGCTTGGAGCCCTCCATCTGGGCGCCCTCGGCACCCGGGCCAAAGCAGGGAATACCCGCCGCGCGCACGGCGTCGGCCACGCCCGCCACGAGCGGAGCCTCGGGGCCAATTACCACGAGTCCGCATCCGTGGCTCTGAGCAAACGCCGCCACGGCCGCGGGATCGCAGTCTTCGAGAACAACGTTCTCGCCGCAGCTCGCGGTGCCGCCGTTACCCGGCGCAATGTAGAGCTTGCCGGCGCGCGGTGATGCTGCGAGCTTTGCTGCCAAAGCATGCTCGCGGCCGCCGCTGCCCAACAACAGGATGTCGATGGTTTGAGTGTCCGCCTTCAAGGGTGCCTCCTCTATGGATGAATGGCCCGCTCCGCGCGAGCCCTTTGCAAGCAAATATACCCCTCGGCCGCCCACTTGGGCTGCAAAGGGGTATATCGCAATAACCAAATGGTCCCGATTACTTCCAGAATCGGTTGATGATCTGCTCGCGACCAGCGCCAACGCCAATGAACGTCACGCGGGTGTGTGCCAGATCCTCGATAAACGCCACATAGTCCTGAGCCTCTTGCGGCAGCTCGTCAAAGCTGCGGCAACCGGTGATATCGCACTTCCAGCCGGGGAGCTCCTCGTAGATGGGCTTGGCGTGCTCAAAGCGCACCTGATGCTCGGGCACGCTCGTGTAGCGCTCGCCATCGACGTCGTAGGCCACGCACACCTTGATGGTGTCGAAGGCCGAAAGCACGTCGAGCTTGGTCACGGCGATGTCGGTGAGGCCGTTGACGCGCGAGGCATAGTTGGCGATAGGGCCGTCAAACCAGCCGCAACGACGACGGCGACCGGTGGTCACGCCGTACTCATAGCCCTCCTCGGTCAGCGTGTGGCCGGCCTCGGACTCATAGGAAAGCTCGGTGGGCATGGGGCCCGAACCGACGCGGGTGATATAGGCCTTCATGACGCCCAGCACGCGGTCGACGTTCTTCATGCCCACACCGGAGCCGGTGATGGCGCCGCCGGCGGTACAGTTGGAAGACGTCACGTACGGATAGGTGCCGTGGTCGATGTCGAGCAGCGTCGCCTGGGCGCCCTCAAACAGCAGGTTCTTGCCCTCATCGATCATGTTGTTGAGCAGCAGGCTCGTCTCGGTGATGTAGGGACGCAGGCGCTCGGCCATCGGCAGATACTCGTCGCAAATCTGGTCCACGGTGTAGGTGGGCAGGTTGTAGATGAGCTCGAGCTCGGGGTTCACGCGGGCAAGAGCGGTCTCCAGCTTGTCGCGG
This sequence comes from Collinsella aerofaciens, assembly GCF_015554145.1. Taxonomy (GTDB): domain Bacteria; phylum Actinomycetota; class Coriobacteriia; order Coriobacteriales; family Coriobacteriaceae; genus Collinsella; species Collinsella aerofaciens_AA. The sequence continues at coordinate 49,698 of NZ_JADNHZ010000007.1, forward strand.
AACAGCGTCTCGTCCAGCATGTCCTGCATGCGCAGACCAATGCGGGCCATCTTGTCCTGATAGCACGGACCGATGCCGCGCTTGGTGGTACCGATGTTCTTCTTGCCGAGCTTCTGCTCAAAGGCGCCATCCAGATCGATGTGGTACGGCATGATGACATGCGCGTTGCCACTAATCTTGAGGTTCTTGGTGGTGATGCCGTCGGCCTCGAACATGTCGATCTCCTCAAGGACAACCTTGGGGTTGACGACGCAGCCGTTACCGATCACCGACACGTGGTCGGAATACATGATGCCGGAGGGCACCTGGTGCAGGCCGTACTTCTTGCCGTTGACGACGATGGTGTGACCGGCGTTGTTGCCGCCCGAGTAGCGCACGACAGCATCGAAGTCGCCGGCGACCAGGTCGCAAATCTTACCCTTGCCCTCATCGCCCCACTGGGCACCGACCAAAACGGTTGACGGCATGTTTACTCCTTACATTCATGGACTGTCTACGCGCCACGCCGGCACGCAGAAGCACAAAACATTCCCAGTATACCCGTGCAACGGGCGCCTGTCCTACTCCTCGGCATGTGCCCCATCAAGCTCATAGAACTTGGTGGATGCCGGCAGGAACATCAGGTCGACGTCGCCGATCGGGCCCGAACGGTTCTTAGCCACGACGATACGCGTAACGCCCTCGTCGGGTCGATCGTCGCGCGAGGCTTCGGCCTCGTCGGCGGAGCGGTCCAAGAACATAACGATATCGGCGTCCTGCTCGATGGAGCCCGATTCACGAAGGTCGGAAAGCTGCGGGCGCTTGCCGGTACGGGATTCGACCTGACGCGAGAGCTGCGACAGCGCGATGAGCGGGATCTTGAGCTCCTTGGCCATGATCTTCAGACCACGCGACATTTCCGAGACCTCGACGGTACGGCTCTCGGAGCGGCGTCCCGGCGGAGGACTCACCAGCTGCAGGTAGTCCAAGATGATGATGGCCTTCTCCTTGTTGTGGAGCATGCGGCGGCTCTTGGCGCGGATCTCGGTCACCGTGGTGCCGGGCGTATCGTCAATCAGAATATCGAGCTTGGACAAGGTCTGCGTGGCCTCGTTGATATTGGCCCACTGCTCGGGGCTAATGCGGCCCATGCGGAAGTCACTGATCGAAATCATGGCGTAGGCGCAAATCAGACGCTGGGCAATTTCCTTGCCCGACATCTCCAGAGAGAAGAAGCCGACGGTATAACCGGCGGCGGCGGCGTTGAGCGCCAGGTTCAGGGCGAACGACGTCTTACCCACAGCAGGGCGGGCGCCGATGATGATGAGCTGGCCCTCGCGAAAACCCATGAGCATGCGGTCGAGCGACGGGAAGCCCGTGGGCACGCCCGCAGCCTGGCCGCCGGCCTGGCACACTTCCTCGGCCTCGTTATAGGCCTCGACCATAAACTCGGTCAGCGTCTTGTAGCTCGACTTGACCTCGCGCGCCGTGACCTTGAGCAACTTGCTCTCGGCCAGCTCCACGACCTCTTTGGTGTCGGTGGGGGCGTTGTATGCCAGCGCGTTGATCTCGTTGGTGGCGCCGATCAGCTCACGCAGCATCGAATCGCGGCGAACGATAGCGGCATGGTGCTGCCAGTTGACGAGCGACAGGGTCTGACCCATCAACTCCAAAATGTACGCTTCGCCGCCCACGGCATCGAGCTTGTTGATGCTTCGCAGGTAATCGATCAGCGAGATGGAGTCGATGGGAATGCGGCTGTTGTACATATCGACCATCGCGGTATAGATGGTCTTATGAATGGGCCGGTAGAAGTCATCGGGCTGCAGCTCGACCTGGGCTTCTTCGACCACCTCGGGCGATAGCAGCATAGCGGCCAGTACATTGGCCTCTGCATCTTGGTTTTGGGGAAGACCCAACTTTGAGCCGCGGTCCTCAACCGTCAGCCCGGTCTCCCTATCGTCATATGCCATGAGCATCCTCATTCATATCGCTTGCGAGCATCCATAGTATCAGCCACGGTCCCAAAACGCGCCGCGCGCCGCCAATCATCACCGAACCAAACGGATGAACGGTCCTGTGTATAGGACTTCGACGCAACGTTCACCATGACACTCACTCAGCGCAAATAAAACAAAAGGGCGCCCTGGTTTCCCAGAGCGCCCTTCTTAGAACAAGATTGTTGCGTTGCAGCAAATGCTACTCGGCAGCAGCCTCAGTCTCGACCTCGGCGGTCTCGGCCTCGGCGACCTCAGCGGCCTCCTCGACCTCAGCCTCGGCAGCGAGCTCCTCGGCGGTAACGCCGACGAGAACGACAACCTCGGCCTTGATCTCGCGGTACAGCGAGATGGCAACGGTGTGGGCACCGGCAACCTTGATGGGCTTACCGAGCTCGACGCGCTTGCGGTCGATGTCCATACCGAGCTGAGCCTTGATGGCGTCAGCGATCATAGCGGCGGTAACGGAGCCAAAGAGGATGCCCTCGTCGCCGACCTTGACGTCAACGGTGACCGTCTTGCCCTCGAAGGCAGCCTTGGTCTCGTTGGCGGTAGCCAGACGGACGGCCTCGCGCTTGGCGATGTTGTTGCGACGCTCGTCAAGCTGCTTGAGGTTGCCCTTGGTGGCGGCAACAGCGAGCTTCTTGGGGAACAGGAAGTTCTCAGCGTAACCCTGAGCGACCTCTACGACGTCACCCTCGCCGCCCTTGCCCTTGATCTCATCGAGAAGAATAACCTTCATGATGCGTCTCCCTTCTTAGCCGCGGTCGCGGTTGCCACGAGAGGAAACCACGGGGACGGTGTACGGCAGGAGTGCCATCTCGCGGGCGCGCTTGATGGCATTGGCGATGTCATGCTGATGCTGCGTGCAAGCGCCAGTGACGCGACGGGGCTTGATCTTGCCACGGTCGGTCATGTACTTACGGAGAAGCTGAGTGTCCTTATAGTCGATGAACTCAGTGTTCTCCTTGCAGAACTGGCAGTACTTACGACGCGGCTGACGTGCAGAAAAATCATTAGCCATGTCAAAATACCTTTCATTTGGCAACTTCGGCGAACCGAAGCCGCCTCTCACTCAAAAATAGGTGAACAACCCTTAGAACGGGATGTCCTCATCGTAGACGTCGACCGCGGGCGGCGTAGCCACCGGTGCGGCAGGACGTGCTGCGGGCGCGGGAGCTGCGGGGGCGTAACCGCCCTGATCGTAGCCACCCTGGCCACCACGGGAGCTCATAAACTCGATCTCATCGACGATGACCTCAAGCTTGCTCCGGCGCTGGCCGTCGCGCTCCCAAGAGCTGTAGCGCAGCTTGCCCTCGATCGCGACCTTGTTTCCCTTTGCCAGGAAACGGCTCACGGCCTCGGCGCGGGTGCCGAACATGGTGCAGTCGACAAAGTTGGGATAGTCCTCCCACTCGCCAGTCTGCGCGTTGCGGCGACGATCGTTCACGGCGACGCCAAAGGACAGAACCTGGGTTCCGCCGGCGGTGGCGCGCAGCTCGGGATCGCGGGTGAGGTTACCGGTGATGTTCACTCGATTGATGCTCATAACTCACTACTTCCTCTTGGGGCACAAGCCCAGTCCAAAACGACAGTCTTACTCCTGGTCGTCACGACGGACGATCATGTGGCGGACCACAGCGTCGGTGATGCGCAGGACGCGATCAAGCTCGGCGATCTGGGTAGGATCTGCGTGGAAGTTGATGAGGGTGTAGTCACCATCGGTGAGGTCGTTGATCTCGTAGGCGAGCTTGCGCTTGCCCCACTCGTCAACGGAGTCGACCTTGCCAGCGCCCTCGGCGATCGTGGTATCGATACGCTTCATAACAGCGAGACGAGTCTCGGGGTCGAGCGACGGGTCAACAAAGAACAGCAGTTCATAAGCCTTCATATTGTCACCTCCTCTGGGCAAATGTGGCTTCAGGTCGTGAAGGTGCGCCTGAAGCAGGAAAAGACTTGGTAATAATATCTTTCAACCTCCCAGGCCGCAAGAATATGCAGCTACAACCTCATGACCTCCACATATGCCCATATTCGCACGACGTTTCATGCGCATTCCAACCAAATGCCGACCAAGAGCTTGACGGATTTGTGGACAAGATACGGTGCCGCGGGGACAAGCTGAGCCAAGCCGCAGGTCAACGGGCACAAGGCTGTGGTCGCAAAATGCATACCAGTGGTCCACAGCACCACCCAAAGATTTTTATATTCATTGCCAAGTCGCTTATGAATACCCCTTTTGAACAATTGAGTTGATCAACCACGCTGGTCGGAAGCCGTTTTTTGGCACCTCAAACCCCACTGCAACGCCAAGCGCGGCCAAGCGTTTTAAAAAATGCCAACTTTTCTGTTTGCACTTTGCGATTCCTCGTGTATACTGACTTTCGCATTTAACGGAGAGTTGTCCGAGTGGCCGAAGGAGCACGATTGGAAATCGTGTAGGCGTCAAAAGCGTCTCCAGGGTTCAAATCCCTGACTCTCCGCCAGTTAATTCCAAAGCAGGCCTTCGAGCCTGCTTTGTTTTTACCCCACGCGGAGGGGTGGCAGAGTGGTTGAATGCGGCGGTCTCGAAAACCGTTTGGCCTGTATAAGGTCACGAGGGTTCGAATCCCTCCTCCTCCGCCATTTTGGTTGAGAAAGCTCCCAACAACGGGAGCTTTTTTGTTATCGAGTCATGTTCAAGCAAATACGGCGGAGGAGGAGGGATTCGAACCCGCCAGGGCGCAAAGCGTAAAGAAAACGCGCCACGGGCGCGTTTTTAGCGCAGCGCGGTCGGCGTAAGCCGACCGGATAAATTTTGAGCGCTGCTCAAAATTTAGACATCCCTCCTATTCAACCACGCCCCCATCGCGTTCAGCATCGACCCAGATCCCCAAACATGGAACCTACGCCCGCATCCAGTCCCGACCGTTTGCCGAGCAATAGGGTCGCAATCGGCGCCGAACATGTACTATGTACGGGCATTGTCCAAATCCGTAATCCAAAGGACCCCATCTTGCCCGTCGTCGCCGCTATGACCGTTACCTCACACGCCACGGATGCCATGGTCGCCATCCCGTTTTGGCTCGAAATGTTCGCCGTCGTCGCGGCTTCAATCTCGGGCGTGTTGGTCGCGCGCGAGCACAAACTCGACCTGGTGGGTGCAGTTGCGCTCGCCGTGGTCTGTGGCTTGGGCGGCGGTCTTTTACGCGACATGACGCTGCAGGTGGGCAACGTCTACATCCTCAACCAGCCAATGGCGCTGCCGCTTTCCATTGCCACGGCAGCCATCATCTATATTTTCCCGGCAATCGTCGACAAGCCCGAAAAACTCATTCCCCTGCTCGACATCATCTCGGTCGGCATCTACGCCGCCACTGGAGCAGACAAGGCGCTGGTCTACGGCTTTGCACCGGCGGTGTGCATCATGATGGGCTTTTTCACCGCGGTGGGCGGCGGCATGTTGCGCGATGGCTTTATGGGCGTGGTTCCGGGCATTTTCCAACGTACTAACTTTTATGCCATCGCCGCCATCGCCGGATCGACAAGCTATGTGTGTCTCGTTATGAGCGGCATTATGAGCAATGTCGCCGCGCTGGTCGTATGCGTTGTCGTGACCATGGGTCTGCGCTGGCTCTCGCTGCGCTTTGACATCAAAAGCCCCACCGAAGAAGATATCGCGCGCTTCTTGCACCGTAAAAAGTAAACAGCACGGCACGACCCTTCGAAATGCAACCGAGAGGTTCTTTTAGAGCGCCCACGCGTTGGGTACCCTGTTAGGTGCATATCGAGCATCTGACGAAGGATTCACTATGCCCTGCAATCAATTCCCGTCGACCCAACGCCGTAAAGCGCGGGGCCGCATCACCATCCTATTCGCGCTCATCGCTCTGGCGCTCACCGCACTTCCCGCTACGGCTCTTGCCGGCACGGACACCGCAGGCAACGTACTTGCGACCGACAATGACGCCACTCCGTCCGGCGTCGAAGGTGACCTGTACTGGGCAGGTCAGGCCCTCAACTTGGACGATGCGTCCATCGGCCGCGACATAATTGCAGCAGGCGAGAGCCTCTCCATCCGCGACTGCACGGTGGGCGGCGCCGTCCGCTTGGCGGCGCGCACCATCGACATTGCCAAGACTACGGTTGATGGCAGCGTGACCGTTGCCGGCCAGCATGTCGTGCTCAACACCGGTAGCACCGCCAACTGTTTTTACGCGATGGGCGAGACGGTTGCCCTGCGCGGTTCTACCAAGTCGGCAGTGCTCGCGGGCGACACCGTGACCATCGATGGCACCGTCGAGGGCGATGTCGAGGTTTGGGCCGATAAGCTCATCCTGGGCAAGAACACCCACATCACCGGCACCGTGAACGCGCACGTCTCCGAGAACCCCGAGCGCGCCGCGGGAGCCGAGGTCGGCGCGCTCAAGATCGACCGCACCGAGAGCGAGGATACTTCCACCGTTAACGATGTCATCGGCGGTATCGTCGCCGCGGCACTCTCGACCTGCTTTGTCGCCCTACTGCTCGAACTCGTCTTTCCGCGCGCAACCGCCAGCGCCGCCGGCATGCTCCACCAGCGCCCCATGCCCCTGTGGGTGAGCGGTCTTCTGGGCACGATTGCTGTCGTCCCCGCCGTCCTGCTGCTGATTATCTCGATTGCCGGCCTGTCGCTTGCCGGAGCCCTCTTGTGCGGCGTTATCGGCATCGCGTTGGTGTCGAGCGCCTTTGCGGGGTGCGCGATCGGCCGCATGGTCGGACACAACCAGAACCGCTACGCCATGGCAGCCGTCGGCGGTGTGGCCGCAGGCGCCCTCACAGGACTCCCCCTCATCGGCGACTTCATCAGCGGCGTGGCATTTGTCTTTATGCTCGGCTACGTTATCCAGATCATCTGGCGCAACGCTCACCTCAAGTCGCAACAGCCGGCTAATACGCCAGGACTCCCCACCGCCTAGTCGCCAACCACCACAAAAGGGCCAGGCACCTTTGTGGTGGTGCAAGCGAACCTGTCCCCCTTGCACCAAAAAGGGCGCCGACCATTGCGGTCGACGCCCTTTCTTATTGGCGGTTATAAGCCCCAGCGCTTATTTGTTGACCTGGCCAGCGCGGACGGCTGCCTTCTTACGGTCGGTGGCGTTGAGCAGACGCTTGCGCAGGCGGATGTTCTTGGGAGTAATCTCCACCAGCTCGTCGTCGGCGATGTACTCCAGCGCCTCTTCCAGCGAGAAGGTGCGAGGCGGCACCAGCTGGACGGAGATATCGGAGGTCGAGGAACGCTGGTTACCCAGGTTCTTGGTACGGGCGATGTTGACGACCATGTCGCCGGCCTTGCTGCGCTCGCCCACAATCATGCCCTCGTAGCACTCGGTACCCGGCTCAACAAACAGCTGGCCGCGCTCCTGCAGCGTGCCCAGAGCGTAGGCAACGGCCTTCTCGGTGGTCATGGAGATCATGGCGCCGTTCTGGCGGTTGCCGATCTCGCCGGCGTAGGGACCGTACTCCAGGAAGGTGTGGTAGAACACGCCCTCGCCGTGGGTGACGTTCATAATGCGGTTCTTAAGACCCATGATGCCGCGCGTCGGGATCTTGAACTCAAGATGGGTCACGATGCCCGAGGTGTCCATGCTCGTCATGATGCCACCGGAGGTACCGAAGACCTCGACGACCTTGCCCGAGTACTCGTCCGGGCACTCGACAACAGCCTGCTCGACGGGCTCCAGCTTGTTACCGTTCTCGTCCTTCTTAAACAGAACGCGGGGACGGCCGACCTGGAACTCAAAGCCCTCGCGGCGCATGGACTCCATCAGGACGGACAGGTGCAGAATGCCGCGGCCCGAGACCTCGACGCCGCTCTTGTCCTCGAGCTCCTCGATCTTCATGGTCACGTTGTTCTCGGCCTCGTTGAACAGGCGCTCCTTGAGCTGACGGGCACCCACAATGTCGCCGTCACGGCCGACGAGCGGGGAGGTCGAAGCCTCAAAGACGATGGACAGGGTCGGCGGGTCGATCTCGATGGGCTCGAGCTCGACGGGGTTCTCGGGGTCGGTGTAAACATCGCCGATATCGGTGCGGTCAATACCCACGACAGCAGCGATATCGCCGGCGCCGACTTCCTGGCACTCGGTGCGGCCCAGGTAGTCGAAGGTAAAGAGCTGCTTGACGGTAGCGGTGGCGCTGGAGCCGTCGTTCTTGACGACCAGGATCTGATCGCCCTGATGGATGGTGCCGGAGTACACGCGACCGATACCGATGCGGCCAACGAAGTTGGAGTGGTCGATGGTCACGCACTGCATGGCCAGCGGGGCGTTCTCATCAACCTCGGGCGCGGGCATATCGTCGATAATCATATCGAGCAGCGGATACATGTCCATATTGCCGTCCTCGGGGTCATGGCGGGCAAAGCCGTTGACGCCGCTGGCGTAGATAACATGCTCCATGGCAAACTCGAGCTGGTCGTCGGTGGCGCCCAGGTCGGCCATAAGGTCGAGGCAGTCGTTGTAGGCCTTCTCGGGGTTGGCGCCCGGACGGTCGATCTTGTTGATGACGATCATGATCTTGAGGCCGGTGTCGATAGCGTGACGCAGCACGAAGCGGGTCTGGGGCATGGGGCCCTCAAAGGCGTCGACCAGCAGCAGGGCGCCGTCGGCCATACGCAGCACGCGCTCGACCTCGCCGCCAAAGTCGGCGTGGCCCGGGGTGTCGATGACGTTGATCTTGACGTCCTTGTACTCGATAGAGATGTTCTTGGCGAGAATCGTGATGCCGCGCTCGCGCTCCTGGTCGTTAGAGTCCAGGACGCGGTCCTCGACCTGCTGGTTGGCACGGAAGGCGTCCGTGGCACGCAGGAGCTTGTCAACCATCGTCGTCTTGCCGTGGTCGACGTGGGCGATGATGGCGATGTTCCTCAGATTGTCTACGCGCATGTAGTTCCCCTATCTTCTATCCATATACAAACGGCACGCGTATGCGACCCACCCAGCAATGCAACGCTCGACGGGAATATTGAGCCTTTTACCGAAAACTCGTTTATTTTAGCGATTTTAGATAAGAGGGGTTTCCTCACCTGCAGGTTCAGGGTCGCTCCACATAAAACCATCGCCGGCGCCCATGCCCTCATACAGCACATATGCCGAAAAACCGCTCTCGAGCGTGGTTTCGAAGAAGCTCACGAGCAGGGCGTCGTGATAGCCGCCGTCAATTTCGACACAACCGGTGTAGCCGATGGCATAGCGGGCGATGCGGCCCAGGCCCTCGTCCTTAAGACCCATCTTGTGCTCGGAGATAAAGTTGGTGGCCGCCTCGAGGCACGCCTCTTCGCCGTCCTCGTCGAGCGCCGCCAGATATCGGTTGGAAGCAGCGTCCTCGATCGCCACAACTACGCCCGGATTCTCGCCGGCGGCAAGGTCGTCCAAGAACGCACCAATCAGGTCACACACCATGGCGTCGAGCTCGGCGGAGACGTTACCGGCGTCCTGCATATCCTGTGCCATCTTTAGACCTTCCCATCGAGTCCGGCGTCGTTACAGTTCTTGTGCCTCGGCAGCGATCTTGGCGGCAGCGTCGCGGGCGCGCATCATATCCATCGCGCGCTTGTCGAGTACCTTGATCTGGTTGGCCAGCATTACTGCATCGACCACGCCCCAGATTACCAAGCCTGTTGAAATCGAAAACCCAAGCGCACCAACTGTACCACGAAGGCGCGAGCAGATTGCCGCGACAAGGGCGGAGACGACAACCATCTTGATAAACGAGCCGCGGCGCTCGCGAAGCGTGCGGGCCTGCGTCACATAGGCAATGCGAGCCGCCTCAGAAGCCTCCGAGCGCATCTGGGCTTCACGCGCGATGGCGGCCACTTCAGCCGATACGCGGGTACCCATCAGCGACCTCTCCGCTCGCGTGCCAGACATTTAGAAGTCATCGGGGGAGAGCGTATGGACGAACTCGTCGAACTTCTCGAACTCCTGCTCGTCGTCGACTTCCTCGGCGTGGGTAGAAACAGTGCCCAGGCGATTCATGATGTCGTCCTCCACAAACATGGGAGCATTGCTGCGCACGGCAAGGGCAATGGCATCACTGGGACGGGCGTCGATCTTGCGCTCCTCGCCATCGGCCAGTACGACGATCGTCGCGTAGAACACCGGCGGCTCGGCGCGAACGATCTCGATGCGCTCGAGCTTGGCGCCCAGGGCGTCGACGGTGTCGAGCAGCAGGTCATGGGTGATCGGGCGCTCGGCGCGGCCGCTATCGATGCCGCGGCTGATGGCAGCAGCTTCAAACGAACCAGTCTGAATGGAAAGGGAACGCAGCGGCGCGGGCGAGTCCGATTTGCTGCTGCGCTCACGAAGTACGATAAGCGATGGCACGGGACCGGCGGCCATGACGATGGTCTCTATGTCGACACGAACCATGGAACACCTCCGGTACGTAGCGGTTAACACGCGGCAGCCCGCCGCATTGAATAGCTATACTACCCAAACTTTCGCACAGCACACAAAATCAAAGTAGTTAATTTGGGGCGGGGCTTTTTTGACTACTTTCAGTAGGTAAGAAAAAAGCCCCGAGGCAACGCCCCAGGGCTCTTCACAGTTTTGATGGTGGACCTGACAAGATTCGAACTTGTGACCTCCCGGTTATCAGCCGGACGCTCTAACCAACTGAGCTACAGGTCCATCATGGTGGAGGTTAGGGGGATCGAACCCCTGACCTCAGGCTTGCAAAGCCCGCGCTCTCCCAGCTGAGCTAAACCCCCACGGAGACAGTAATAAACACCCCAGCGGCGACTCGGCTCTCGCTGGGGTGTTTATTGCGAAAGAAAGTGGTGGACCTGACAAGATTCGAACTTGTGACCTCCCGGTTATCAGCCGGACGCTCTAACCAACTGAGCTACAGGTCCATCGCGCAAGGGATATATTAGACGAGTCGTTACGCGCGCGTCAACAACTTTTTTGAAAATCTTTGAGGGGTGTGTCAGACGGCTGGGCGAGATGGGTTAGGTTTGCTGCTCGGGCAGTCCTGCGCAAGACGAAGGCCACATTAAGTGGCCTTCTTTGCGTGCGGAACTCGCGACAAACCTAACCCATCTCGCCCAGCCGTCTGACACGGGGCTCCAAGCTTGTCAAAAAAGCGGTCGGCGCGCAGTGCGCCGACCGCCGATATATGGGGTCTGATATTTTCTACCAGCTAGTTCCTCTTACTCGTCTAGGAGATCCTCTGGCATGTCGTTGCCGTCGCCTAGATCGACAGGGGTTTCTTCGGGGGCAGAGCCGTCTTCTGTGGCTTCGCCTTCGGGCTTCTCCTTGGCGGCCGTCATGCGGGCTACGGCGCAGATGCGGTCGTTGTCGTCGACGGTCATCATCTTGACGCCCTGGGTGGCGCGGCCAGTCTGGCTAATCTCATCGGTCTTGACGCGAATGACCGTCGCGCCCTCCGTCACGATGAACAACTCGTGCTGCGGGCCCACCGTCTTCATGGCCGCGAGGTTGCCCTTACGCTCGGTCATTTGGATGGTGTAGACGCCCTGGCCGCCGCGATTCTGCTCCGGGTAGTCCGCGACCGGCGTGCGCTTGCCGTAGCCGCGCTCGGTGATGACGAATAGATCGCCGTTGCCGTTAGTGACTTCCATGCCCAGAACGCTCACGCCGTCCTTCATACCGATACCGCGAACGCCGCTAGTATCGCGGCCGGTGGCGCGCACCTGCTCCTCGGAGAACATGATCGCCTTGCCCGCGGTGGTGGCCAGGATAATCTTGTCGCCCTCGCGCACGCGGCGCACGTTTAGCAGCGCGTCGTCGTCACGCAGGTTGATAGCGATCAGGCCGTCGCGGCGGCTGCGGTCATATGCGCTCATTACGGTCTTCTTGACCATGCCGCTCTTGGTGGCAAACATCAGGTACTCGTCGGCAGGGAACTCGCGGCAGCTGATGACGCTCGCGATCTTCTCGCCCTCCTCGAAGGGCAGCAGGTTGACGATCGCGGTACCGCGTGCCTGGCGCGTACCCACCGGCAGCTCGTGCACCTTCAGGCGATAGACCTTACCCTTGCTCGAGAAGAACAGCACGTACTCGTGCGTGGACGCGATGAACATCTCGTCGATGACGTCGTCCTCTTTGAGGTTGACGCCCGAGACGCCCTTGCCGCCGCGCTTCTGGGCGCGGTAGGCGGCCACCGGGATGCGCTTGACATAGCCGGTGTGGGTGATGGTCACGACCATGTCCTCGTCGGCGATGAGGTCCTCGACGTCCAGGTCCTTCTCGACATGGCTGATCTCGGTGCGGCGCTTATCGCCGAACTTCTTGGAGATCTCGCGCATCTCTTCCTTAATGACGCCCAGGATCTTCTCCTCGTGCGCCAGCAGGTCCTCGTAGTAGGCGATGGCGCGGCGCAGGCCGTCCAGCTCTTCCTGGATCTTGTCGCGCTCCAGGCCGGTCAGGCGGCGCAGCTTCATCTCGAGGATGGCCGTGGTCTGCTCGGGCGTAAAGCCAAAGCGCTCGATCAGGCGGCTGCTGGCCTCGGAATCGGTCTGCGAGGAACGGATGATGCTGATGACCTCGTCGATATGGTCAAGGGCCATCAGGTAACCCTCGAGGATATGCGCGCGGGCCTGGGCCTTCTTAAGGTCGAAGCGGGTGCGGCGGGTGACAACGTCGACCTGGTGGTCGATGTAGTGCTGCAGCATCTCGCGCAGGCTCAAGCATTTGGGAACGCCGTTGACAAGCGCCAGGTTGTTGGCGCCAAAGGTCGTCTGCAGCGAGGTGTACTTGTACAGGTTGTTGAGCACGACCTGCGGGATGACGCCCTTCTTGAGTTCGATGACCAGACGGATACCCTTCTGGTTGGACTCATCGCGCATATCCGAGATACCCTCGATGCGCTTGTCGTTGACGAGCTGGGCGATCTTCTCCTGCAGGGTGCCCTTGTTGACCATGTAGGGAATCTCGGTAAAGACCAGGCGGCTGCGGCCGGTCTTGGTGGACTCCACGTGAGCCTTGGCGCGCACGGTAATGGAGCCACGGCCGGTCTCGTAGCTCTGCTTAATACCGGCACTGCCCATGATGATGGCGCCGGTGGGGAAGTCCGGACCGGGCATGATCTGCATGAGCTCGTCGACAGTGGCGTCGGGATTATCGATCAGGTAGCAGGTTGCCTCGATCGCCTCGGTGAGGTTATGCGGGGCGATATTGGTGGCCATGCCGACGGCGATGCCCTGGCTGCCGTTGACCAGCAGGTTGGGGAAGCGCGCAGGCAGCGCCTGAGGCTCGGCGAGCGATTCGTCGTAGTTGGGCTGCCAGTCGACGGTATCCTTCTGCAAGTCACGCAGCAATTCCATGGCGGGCTTGGCCAGGCGGCTCTCGGTGTAACGCATGGCCGCCGCGCCGTCGCCGTCGATGTTGCCGAAGTTGCCGTGACCGTCGATGAGCGGCGTGCGCATGGAGAACCACTGCGCCAGGCGGACCATGGCCTCATAGACCGCGTAGTCGCCATGCGGGTGGTACTTACCGATAACTTCGCCGACCGTCCAGGCCGACTTCTTGTGCGGGCGGTTGGGGTAGATGCCGCTCTCGTTCATCGCGTACAGGATGCGGCGGTGCACCGGCTTTAGGCCGTCGCGCACGTCCGGCAGGGCGCGCGCCGTGATGACCGACATCGAATACTCGATAAACGACTGCTTCATCTCGCGACCGAACTCCGAAATCTGGAGCTGGCCGCCATTGATATCCTCGCCGGCCGAGGCGCCACGGTCGACTTCGCCAAAGCTCTCCTCGAGCTCACCGTCGTCCTCTTCCTCGTCATCATCGGCATCGGGGTTATAGGCGTCCGGATCGCCGTCCTCGCCCTGCTCAGCACGGGCAAGCAGGCGCCTCAGATCGTCGGGCATGCCGGCGTCGCCGGCCTCGCCCATGCCCTCGTTATTGTTGATATCGTCTGCCACGTTACCTCCTCATGGTTTGCGTGGTTCAAATCAGATAGTCCCCGTCCCCGTCACTAGGACGGAGACGGCTTTTCCAGGTGCCGCAGATTCGCTCGAAAGAGGAGGGAAGCGTACTTGGGTACGCGACCGACGATTGAGAGCGAAGGTGCGGTGGCTGGGAAAGCCGAACAGGTTAGGCATCTAAGAATCGTGCGTCATGCGCGTGCTTCTCGATGTACTCGCGGCGATAGCCGACCTCGGAACCCATCAGCTCGCGCACGGCGCGGTCTGCCACCACGGCATCCTCGATCGACACGCGCTGCAGGATGCGGGTCTTGGGATCCATCGTCGTCGAGGCGAGCTGCTTGGGGTCCATCTCGCCCAGACCCTTGTAGCGCTGGACGGTATAGCCCTTGCGCTTCTTGGTGATCTTGCCGTCCTTGGCCTTGCCGTCCTCGTCGTTGTCGTCGGGGTTCAGGCCCAGACTCTGGATGGTGTCGCGCAGGATCTCGTCTTCGGGCTGGCGGCCGTTGGGATACACGTAGTGGATCTTGTTGCGCACCTTAATGCCAAAGATGGGCGGGCAGGCAACATAGACGTAGCCGGCATCGATCAGCGGACGCATGTACTTGTAGAAGAACGTCAGCAGCAGGATGCGGATATGCGCACCGTCGACGTCTGCATCGGTCATGATGATGATCTTGTGGTAGCGCGCCTTGGTGATATCGAAGTCGCCGCCGTCGCCGGCACTCGTCGTGACACCGCAGCCGATCGCGGTAATCAGCGACTGGATGGTGTCGCTCGAGAACGCGCGATGGTCACCAACGCGTTCGACGTTCAGAATCTTGCCGCGCAGGGGCAGAATCGCCTGGATGTCTCGGCGACGGCCGTCCTTGGCCGAACCGCCTGCCGAGTCGCCCTCTACGATGAAGAGCTCGGTCAGCTCGGCGTCGCGCACCGAGCAGTCAGCGAGTTTACCGGGCAGGGACGCCGTCTCGAGCAGGCTCTTGCGGCGGGTCGCCTCGCGCGCCTTGCGGGCGGCGTTGCGCGCCTTGCAGGCCTGTTGCGCCTTCTTGACGATCTCGCGGGCGGGCTTGGGATGCTCCTCGAGGTAATCGGCGAGGCCGTCGGTCACGATCTTGAGCGTGAGCGCGCGCATATAGGAGCTACCGAGCTTGGCCTTGGTCTGGCCCTCAAACTGCGGATCGGGCAGCTTGACCGAGATAACGGCCGAAAGGCCCTCGCGCACATCGTCGCCGGTCAGGTTGGCGTCTTTTTCCTTGAGCAGGTTCTGTTTGCGCGCGTAGTCGTTGATCACGCGGGTGAGCGCGGTGCGGAAGCCCTCAAGGTGCATGCCGCCCTCGGGAGTGTAGATGTCGTTGGCAAACGACATGACGTTCTCGCCGTAGCCGCTATTCCACTGCAGGGAAACCTCGACCTCGCCCATCTTGGCCACGGGAGCGTCCGGGTCCGATCTGCCCTCGATGTAGATGGGCTCCTTAAAGGCCTCGGGGACGTCCTTGCCCTCGTTGAGGAACTTGACGAAGTCGATGATGCCGCCCTCGTAGCAAAACTCCTCCACGTGGGGAGTCGCCTCGCGCTCGTCGGTCAGCACGATCTTGAGGTTCTTATTGAGGAACGCTGTCTCCTGCAGACGGTTGTGCAGCGTATCGAAATCGTAGATGCAGGTCTCGAAGATCTCGTCGTCGGGCCAGAAGGTGACGGTGGTGCCCGTCGAATCCGAGGTGCCCACGACCTCCATCTTCTTGACGGTCTTGCCGCGCGAGAACTCCATCTCGTAGGTGTTGCCATCGCGACGAACCTGAACGACCACGCGCTTGGACAGTGCGTTGACGACGGAGATGCCTACGCCGTGCAGGCCGCCCGAGACCTTATAGGCCGAGTTATCGAACTTACCGCCGGCGTGCAAGATCGTCATAACGACCTCGAGCGTCGGGATCTTTTTAACAGGGTGCTCGTCGACGGGGATGCCGCGCCCGTTGTCGACGACCGTGATGGAGTTGTCGGCGTGGACCGTCACCTGGATCTCGGTGCAGAAACCGGCCATGGCCTCGTCGACGGAGTTGTCAACGATCTCCCACACCAGGTGATGCAGACCGCTGGCGCTCGTCGAGCCGATATACATGCCCGGGCGCTTACGAACGGCCTCGAGACCTTCGAGAATCTTAATCTCGCCGCCATCGTAATCGTTTTCGTTTGCCACACGTCCTCCTTCAGTCAAGAAAATGTGTACAGCCTTACTAGTTTATCGTAAAAAAATACCCTCGGGAACGAGGGTATTTGGCTCTACAAGGCCACCAGATGCGATTTAAGGCTCTTTTTTGCTTTGCACGCCCTTGGCCCACTCGGCACTGGCTCTCATGGCATTCTCGAGGGCCTCGCGCAGTTTTTGGTCTTCGATGGGCGCCACTTGGCGCTCGATCTCGGTACGCTCGGCCTCACTTAGGTCGGCGTGCGGGGCCGGCGGTCGCTCGGTCGGCGCCGGGCGCAGGCGCTCCCTGGCGGCGGGCGGCGTGTGACCGGGCGCGGTGGTTTTGAACACCAGGCCGTCCACATGTGCACCGGCGCGCTCCATGCGCGCGCGGATGATCTCGCGCAACAGCGTCATTTCCTGCGTCCACGAGGGCGAGTCGAGATATACCATCAGCTCATTGGACTCAGGCAGGTAGCGCAGTCCCGTCACATGCCGCCCCTCGCGCGTGCCCGAGCACACCGCGTTCCATGCGCGATAGACCGCGCGCGACTCCTCGGCGGCCTCCATCTGCGCACGGCGCTTAGGCGTTGCAGCCGCCAGGATGCGCTGGCGCTCTGCGTTCAAAAACCCGCTGAAGGCGACTGTCTCGCTCTCGCGCTCGTAATTAGCACGTCTCACCCATGCTCACCACCTTGGCTCGATCAAGCAGGTCATCGGTAAAGTACCCCAGGTTGGTCGTAGTTATGACCGTCTGGATATCATCGCCAATCAGCCGCAGGAAAGCGCCGCGACGCTCGCCGTCGAGCTCGCTCATCACGTCGTCCAAAAGCAGCAGTGGGGCGGTGCCCAGGACATCGCGAGCCACGGCAACCTCGGCCACCTTCCAGGACAGCACCAGCGTGCGCTGCTGTCCTTGGCTGGCAAATGAACGGGCGGAGCGACCCGCCACGGTAAACTCAATCTCGTCGCGATGCGGTCCCACCAACGTCACGCCGCGGCGAATTTCCTCGTCGGCATGCTCGTCAAGGGCGGCCAGCATGCGCTCGTACGCCCAACCCTTCAGCTCTTCGCGATCCTCGACCTGGGGCAAAGCCCCCAGCGTGGACGCATAGGTCACGTTGGCGGCCTCACCTGACGCTACTTGCCCGTAGGCAGTGTGCACATGGCCCGCCAGCCGGTCGAGCAGAGCCAACCGGTGCACGAGCAGGGCCGAGCCCGCGCGGGCAATCGAATCGTTCCACGCGCCGAGCATCTCGCGGCAGCACCAGGTCTCCTTGAGCAAGGCGTTACGCTGGGTCACGCAGCGCCCATAGGTGCTCGCAAGATCGGCATAGCGTGCGCTCAGTTGCATGCCAAAGTCATCGAGGGCGGCGCGGCGCACACTGGCGCCACGCTTAACCATGTCCAGATGGTCGGGGCAAAACAGCACGCTCGGAAGAACCCCGCGCACACCGGCGGCAGAGCATCTCTTGCCGTTGCGGCTAAACGAGCGCTTACCGTCCTCCGCGCTCAATCCCATATCAAGCACGCGGCCGTCGCCCTCGAGCCTCAGCTCGATCTTGCACGAGCCCACGCCGTCATGGACGAGCTCGGCTGCGGTCGGATGCCTAAACGAGGCGCCGCTCGTCAGCAGCTGCAGCGCCTCTATGAGATTGGTCTTTCCCGCCGCGTTGGGTCCCGCAAGTATCGTCACGCCCTCGTCCAGGGCAAGGTGATAGCTATCGAAGCTGCGGTAGTGCGCGACGGAAAGATCGCGGGCGAACATGGTCATGGCGCAGCGCTAGATGCGGACCGGCATGACCAGGTACAGGTAGTTGATCTTGTCGTAGGACTTAAAGATGCCCGCCTGCGAGTAGCTCTTGAGCTCCAGCGTGATCTCCTTCTCCTTGGACAGGGCATTGAGGCAGCCGAAGATGTAGTGGTAGTTGAAGGCGATGGTACCCGACTCGCCCTCGGCCTCGACATCGATCGTCTCCTGCGCAAGGTCCTGGTCATTGGAAATGGAGGACAGGCCCATCTGCCCGTTCTCGACATCGATCTCGAACTTGACGGCGGGGTTGGCGCTCGCGATAACGGCCACGCGCTTGAGGGCGGCGTTAAAGGCGGCGACGTCGATCTTGACGCTCGTCACGCACGAATCGGGGATGAGCTGCTTGTAGTTGGGGTACACGCCCTCGATGCGGCGCGACACGTAGGTGGTGTTGCCGGCCTCGAAGACGACCTGGGTGTCGGTAGCCCCGATCATGATGGTCGCTTGGCTGGCCATGATGTTCAGCGCGTCGTTAAAGGCGTCAGCCGGAACGTTGAGCTCAAAGGAGCCCTCGAGGGTCGAGGTCTCGACCTGCGTATCGCACACGGCCAAGCGGAAGGAATCGGTCGCTACCAGGCGTACGGTGTTGTTCTCGACCTTCATGTGCACGCCGCCCAGGATGGGGCGAGCCTTGTCGGTCGAGGTGACGCGCCACACGCGGCCGACCATTTCGGACAAGACATCGGTCGGCAGCTCCACGGCACTCTCGATGGCATAGGCCGGAAACTCGGGGAAGTCATTGGCATCGAGCGTGTTCAGGCGGAAAGAGCTCTTCTCGCAACCAATCAGCACCTGGCGCTCGGACAGCTCAAAGGTGACCGGGGCATCGGGGAGGGTCTTGGTGATATTGGAGAGCATCTTACAGGGAATAACCATCTCGCCCTCTTCTTCGACATGCGCCGCGATGCGATGACGGATCGAGATGGTGTAGTTAGAGGTCTGGAATTCCAAGATGCCGTCTTGGGCCTTAACGAGCACGCCCGACAGGATGGGGAGGGTGGATGCCGAAGCGACACCCTTCATAACGACGCCGATGGCTTGTGTAAGCGAGCTCTGGCTGACGGTGAACTTCATCTTTTAATACCTTTCTATAGATATAAATATCTTAATAATAGTAATAGCACTGACGAAACTGTTGATTACTCCCAAAGACGCAGGTCAGACCCAGAAAGAGAATCGACAGCAACCTGTGTGCAACAGGGGTGGTTTTCCACGTTCAAAACCTGCGCAAAACTTTTCATCACCGCGGGTTGGGTTTTAGACACCTTATGCCCGTGGTTTCGACAAGTTTTCAACAGGTGTCTCTATTTCCCTACGAGCGCAGTGTAATTTTATCGCGCAGCGACTTGAGGTCTTCGGTGACGGTGCGGTCTTCCTGAATCATCTTCTGGACCTTTTTGTAGCTCGTACTGACGGTCGAGTGGTTGCGGTTGCCAAATTCGGCGCCCACCGCCGTAGTCGTCATCTCGCACATCTCGATGGCTAGGTAGATAGCGATATGGCGTGCTTTGGCGATATTGGCGTTGCGACGCGGGCCGATGAGCTCCTCGTGCGTCACGCCGTACTGCTCTTCGATGACGGACTGAACCGTCTGGACGTTGATCTTTTTGGCCGATGTGTCGAAGTACTGGCTGGCGATGGCGTCGATATCGTCAAAGGTGAGCTCCCCGCCCTCGCGCTCGCGGTCGCCCGCCTCGCCGGCGCAGCGCTCGCAAAAGCTCTCGAGTTCGCGGATGTTGGTGCCCGAGACCTCGGCCATGTGTTTAAAGTGCTCGTCGGTCAGGTGCCCGCTGTCGCCCCCATAGGCCGCCAGCAGCGAGTCGTCGCCTGCCTCGGGAGCGGCGACGATGGTGTTCTCGTAATAGCGCTGCAAGATCTTGTATTTCATCTCGTAGCTGGGCTCTGCGACCAGGCAGAGCATGCCGGCGTTGAAGCGGCTGGTCAGACGCTCGTCCATGCTCAGGTCCTTGGGGGCGCGGTCTGCCGCGATGACGACCTTCTTGTTGTTGCGGATGAACTCGTCCATGAGCTGGAAAAAGTAGTCCACGCTCGCGCGCTTGCCGATGATGTTTTGGATGTCATCGATGATGAGCACGTCCACGCCGTGGTATGCCTGCATGATAGGGGCGTTGCTCTTCTTTTGGCGGTCGAACTCGGTCATCAGGTCGTCCAGATATGCCTGGGAGTTGGCATACTTGACCTTGATCTCGGGCGACTTCTCGGCGAGCTCGTTTTTGATGGCAAGCAGCAGGTGCGTCTTGCCCAGGCCCGATTTGCCGTAGATGAACAGTGATGTGCACGTGCCGCGCTCGTCCGCGAGGGCGGCAAACTTGAGTGCCGAGCGATAGGCATGGCTGTTCTCGGGGCCGTAGACAAAGTTCTCAAAGGTGAATTTTGAGTTCGCGGCGAGCGGGGCTCCATCCGCATTCTGCTCGGCCGGCACGGTCGGTGCTGGCATGGGTGAAGCGGGGGTCGCGGCTTGCGTGGACTTAGTCGGCGCTCCGCCCTTCATCTGGTTCATCATGCGACGAAAATCATCGGCCGAGAGCGTGTTCTTGATTGCAATGCCCGAATCCGCGCCCGCCGCTGCGTCATGAGCGATGGGCATGTGCGTGACGGGTACGTTCGTTGACGTCGCAGCGGCGGTCGGCAACGGTGCCATGGTTTCACGGGAAACATCGCCGTGCTGGTGCTCGATTGTCGGCACGTCGCCTGCGGAGGCCGGCACCGCCGGGGAAGCAGCGGGAGCCGTGGCGGGCACCGTCGCGGCAGCAGATTCGGCCGTTGCGCCTTGCGGTGCCACGATGTCGAGCGCGATCGGAGCAAAGGCGATTTCTTCCAGATAGGCCTCAATAGTCGGCTGATGCTTTTTGAGCTGCGCGATGGCAAAGCGCGAGGGGGCCTCGATCGTGAGCGTATCTTCGGTCAGGCTTATGGCGCGCGATTGCCCCAGCATGTTGATGAGGCGTGCATCTTGGCCGTCGCGCTGGCAAAAGGCGATGGCATCCCCCAGGATGATGCTTGCTTCCTCGTCCACTGTCTCTCCCGTTCTTTAGCTCTGAGCTCGCACGCGAGCGGCGCCGAGTTCGGTCAGATGGTATTTCTGGCCATGCTTGATGACCAAGCCGGCCTGCGCCAAGTCATTGAGCGTGCGTGACCAAGTGGGGGCCGAGTTTCCAAACGCCCTCGCCAGATCGGTTGCACCGCACGCTTGATTTTGCGCCAGATAGCCCAGCGCGGCGTTGCCGCGATCGCTTACGAACACGTCCGGCTGTGGCTGCGCATACTGATTTGCTGCATTAGGATACATCATTTGAGCTGCTGATTGTTGAGAACTCTGCATCGGCGGCATTTGCTGTTGAAAACTTTGAGGCCACTGTTGGTAAGGCTGCGGAGTCATCTGCTGGGCCCAGGGGTTGTACTGCTGCTGCGGCATCTGCTGGTACGGCTGCTGATATCCCTGCTGGTACTGCTGTGGGAACTGCTGGCCATACCCCAGTGGCGGCATCTGCTGATATGGATATCCCTGTTGGTACGGCTGATATCCCATTTGCTGGCCACCCGGTGCCCCCGTCGCCTGCTGCATTGCTGCTGCATCCTGATCCGCCAGCGGCATGGCCTCTGGCACGTTTGGCGGCATCGACATCGACGCCGCCTGGGACTCTTGTGTAGGAAGCATTCCGGGCTGCTGCATCTGTCCCACGCGGGGCTGCATCTGTTGCGTTGCCATGGGCTGCTGCGCAAAAGCTCCCGGCAGGGGATATGCGGGCTGCTCCGTCTCGGGCCGCACGGCAGCACCGCGCCCGCCGGCGCGTTCGATTTCCTGCACGCGTTTAGGATCCAGGCTTACCGTAACCACGGTGCCGTTGCCCATGTTGTCCTCGATGGACACGGCCCCGCCGGCGTTTTCCAAATACTCCTGCACCATGGGAAACCCTGCTCCGGTTCCACGGATATAGCGCTTCATCTTGCTGTTTGCGCTGGTAACGCCAAAGTCGAAAGCGCGCTCCTTGTCGTCGATGCCGGGTCCTTGATCAGCAAAGCGGATGGTGTCTCCGCCGTCCAGAATCGAGATGATGGGCTCGGCAAAGTGCGCGTGGATAAAGTTTTCGACAATCTCGCGGATGACCATGAGCGAGATATGGCCACCTTGTTCTTTCATGCACTGGTAGACGGTGTTGGTCGTCTCTTCCAAATACGTGCGGACATCTTGCGGATCAATGACGATCACACGCGGTGTCGACAGCATGTCGTCATAGACGGCGATGCGCGCGGCGTACATGACTTTTGGCGCCTGCGTGGTCGTCTGCTCGCCTTCCTCACGCTCTTCGCGCACGCCGGTGATGTGCTCGTTGTCGGGTGCCGGGTCTCCGGAATCGACCATGGTGTAAAAGTCGTCAGACATGCCGCTCGCAATCTTTCAAAAGGTTTCGAACAAATAGTAGCTCACCGCGCAATGTTTCTCATCTTTCGACAACTTTTCAAAACCTGTTGAAAACTTTGGAAAACGGACGAAAAGTTCTCAACATTGCCAACATGACCTGTTGAAAACTCGATGAAATATCGTGAAAAGTTGCCATGCACCGCTAAATCGAGCTCGGCTTATGGGGGAACCGTGTGAACTGCGCAACCTTTTACCTTTGATTTCTTGACATTTGAACATTGATTTCCCTACAATCTTCAAGCTCACGTGTCTATATCTGCGTCCGCGCCCCCGCGGACACTCGAAATGCAGCAGGAGGAACTTAAGATGAAACGTACGTATCAGCCTAATAAGCGTAAGCGTGCCAAGACCCATGGCTTCCGTGCCCGTATGGCCACTAAGGGTGGTCGTGCCGTGCTCGCCCGTCGTCGCGCCAAGGGCCGCAAGCGTCTCACTGTCTAGCAGCGATACACACATCTCGCATGAAGACTATTAAGTCTCGGCAAGATTTCGAGCATGTGTTCAGTCAGGGGCGTCGTTTCAATCACCCTCTGATTCGAATGACCATATGTGAATCGGTTGGCGAAGGCGACTCCGGAAGGGTCGCCTTCGTTGGTGCTAAACGGCTCGGTTGTGCTGTCGTGCGCAACCGTTCTAAGCGTGTGATGCGCGAGGCCGCCCGCAGCTGTGGATTTCCCGTTGCGGGTTATGACATCATCTTGTTCGCAACTCCCAAGACGAGGGTTTCTTCGCCTCAGGAGATGGACAATGCATTGCGTTCGCTTATGAAACGCGCCGGCGTTGCCGGGGAGGAGCGATGAGCAATCACGTTTTGCGACGTGTTGCCATCGCTCCTATTCGCATATATCAACAGGTTATTTCGCCCTTATTGCCTGACGCCTGCATTTATTACCCAACGTGCTCGCAATACGCCGTCCAGGCGATTGAGAAGTACGGTGTTTTGAGAGGCTGCTGGCTTGCCGTGAGGCGCATCGCTCGCTGCAATCCCCTGCACGTCGGCGGTTATGACCCTGTGCCCTAGCGGGCACTCGCTATCGGAGGAAAACTTACATGTGGGATTGGATCGTTAACATCCTTTTCGAGCTGCTCAAGCTCATCCAGACCTTTGCGGTCGACTGGGGCCTGTCCATCATCATCCTGGTGGTCATCATCCGTCTGCTGCTGACGCCGCTTATGCTCAAGTCGACTAAGTCGACGGCACGCATGCAGGTGCTGCAGCCCAAGATGCTCGAGATCCAGGAGCGCTATGCCGACGATCCCCAGCGTCAGGCCGAGGAAATGCAGAAGTTCTACAGCGAGAACAAGTTCAACCCGATGGCTGGTTGTCTGCCGCTGTTGATTCAGATGCCTGTCCTGTTCGCCCTATTTACGCTGCTGCGTAACCTGCCGGACTACTTTAACGACGGCACGTTCTCGTTCTTTAATATTCTGCCCGACCTGACCACCACGCCGAGTGCCTCCTTTGCCGATGGCTTTATGGTCGCGCTGCCTGCGCTGGTCTGCCTGATCCTGTTCGCTGTCCTGACCCTGATTCCGCAGCTCTATATGTCGCGCAACCAGACCGGCCAGCAGGCTCAGAGCATGCGTATGATGGCCGTTGTCATGACGGTCATGATGCTTTGGATGGGCTGGAGCCTTCCCGTTGGTGTTCTGCTGTACTACGACGTCTCGTCTGCTTGGCAGGTTATCCAGCAGATTTTTGTGACGCAGAAGGTCATCGACAAGGCGAAGGCCGATGAGGAGGAGCGCCTTAAGAACGCGCCGCTGCAGGTTGAGGTCACTCGTCGCGAGAAGAAGCCGCGCCCGCACAAGAAGAAGTAGCGGGATATCAATCTTATTTAGGTACCTAACTTTTGGAGTACGTTATGTCTGAAGAGATCATCGAGGATATGCTTGAGGAGGTTGCCCCGCAGGTCGCGGGCGATTATCCCGAGATTGCACAGCGCTACAAGGCCGGTGAAGAGCTGACCGACGAGGAGCTCGACACCATTGCCGATGTCGCGATTTCCATCCTGCGTTCCATCCTTTCGCACTTCGATGCCGCCAACTCTCCTATCGATGAGTATGAGGGCGACGAGGGTGAGCTGATTCTGGATGTAACGGCTCCCGACCTTGCTGTTCTCATTGGCCGTCATGGTCGCACCCTTGATGCCCTTCAGGTTATGTTCTCTTTGCTAGTGAGCCGCAAGCTTGGCTTTAGGTATCCGGTTGTAGTGGACGTCGAGGGATACAAGAGCCGCCGTCAGGACAAGGTTGCCTCCATGGCTCAGTCTGCAGCCGAGCGTGCCATCCGCACTCATAAGAGTGTTTCGCTTCCGCCTATGAATGCCTATGAGCGTCGACTGGTTCACATTGCACTTCGTGGCAATGATGCCGTCGATACTCATTCTGAGGGTTCTGACCCTGATCGCCATGTGGTGATTGTTGCTCGATAATCTGCTCGAGCTTATGCTAAGGGGACGTGGTTTCCACGTCCCCTTTTTTTGTCAAAAGTTCTCGATATACTGATTTTTGTCAGAAAGGAGCTTTCGTTGTTAGTACTTACTGATCAGCAAGCTGACGAGATGTTGACTCGTCTAACTTCCTATTGCAAAGAGTATTCCTTGAGCGTATCTGATGTTGAGCTGAGGAAATGTATTCAGCATTTGGATTTGGTTCTGGAAACAAATAAGACAACTAATCTCACCCGCATTCTTAACGTAGAAGATGCTGCGGTACTTCATATCCTCGACTCACTTGTTTTGCTCCCCTATATCAATAAGGCTCCTGAGGGAGCTTTGCTCGATATGGGGACAGGTGCGGGCTTCCCTGGTATTCCGTTAACCATAACCACGCATCGTAAAGCTACTTATATTGACTCTGTTGGTAAGAAGGTTGATGCCGTCAATTCTTTTGTTCATGCTCTTGGGTTGAAACATGCTCATGCGATTCATGATCGCCTTGAAGAATATGCTCGAAGCCATAAGAAGCAGTTTTCTGTCGTAACCGCCCGCGCACTTGCCCCTCTACCGATTCTTGTTGAGTATGCGGCTCCGTTCCTCAAGGATGGAGGTCTATTTGTTATCACCAAGGGTAATCCTTCGGATGAGGAGCTAGTTTCCGGCATGTCGGCAGCTAAGATTTGCGGCTTCACTTTGCTTCTTAATGACGCAATCGATTTGCCTGAGGGCTTGGGCCACAGGGAGTTCATTGTTCTCAAGAAGAGTCATCCAGCATCCGTTTCATTGCCTCGTGCAAATGGCATGGCTAAGAAGAATCCGCTTGCCTAGATGTTTCACGTGAAACATAATGGATACTAACAACTTGCAGTGTTTCACGTGAAACATGGCGGTTGATATCGAATCGGAATGTTTCACGTGAAACATCCTCCGTTTGACAGCTTTAATACACACCAGGAGGGACCGTGGGATTTCGCGACGTTAAGCGTTCTAAGAACGCAAAAGACACGCGTATCATTGCAATCATCAATCAAAAAGGCGGCGTCGGTAAGTCAACGACGGCTGTAAACCTTGCAGCAGCACTGGGTGAGCAGGGTCGTAAGACACTGATTGTCGATTTTGATCCGCAGGGAAACAGTACCAGTGGATTTGGAATTGAAAAAGAAGACCTTGATCACTGCATCTATGATGCATTGTTGAATGATGTGCCGGCAGAATCGCTTGTTCTTGATACAAATTGCAAAAAGGTATTCGTAATTCCAGCTACGATTCAGCTTGCAGGTGCCGAAATTGAGCTCGTAAGCGCAATTGCTCGTGAAACCCGCCTCAAAGATTTGCTTGAGCCGATTCAGGACGAGTTCGATTTTATTTTCATTGACTGTCCTCCTTCGCTCGGCCTGCTTACTATCAATGCCTTGACCGCAGCAGATAGCGTTTTGATTCCAATCCAGTGTGAGTATTACGCACTCGAGGGCGTTACGAAGCTGCTTGAGTCAATGAAGATGGTCAAATCACGTCTGAACAAGGGCTTAGACACCTATGGCGTGCTTATGACCATGTATGACTCACGTACTTCTTTGTCGAATCAGGTTGTTGAGGAAGTTCAATCGTACTTTGGTGATAAGGCGTTTAAGACGCTGATTCCCCGTACGGTTAAAATCTCTGAAGCTCCGTCTTTTGGAGAACCGGTAATTACCTATGCACCTCAAAACAAGGGTGCAAAAGCGTATATGAACCTTGCAAAAGAGGTGATCAAGCGTGCCTAGTGCAAAGAAACGTGGCGGATTGGGGCGTGGACTCAATGCTTTGGTCTCTGAGGCCGAGTATGAGACCGGTGGTTCTGCTGCATCTGCTTCAAATGTCGCATCTGAAACAAAACTACCTATTGAGGATATCGTTCCCAACCCTAATCAACCGCGAATTCACTTTAATGAAACTGAACTTCGCGAGTTGAGCGAGTCAATCCAAGAACATGGCGTTTTGCAGCCGCTCTTGGTTCGCAAGCATGGAAACGGCTATGAGATCATCGCTGGTGAGCGTCGTTACCAGGCGTCAAAGCTTGCTGGTCTTGAGGAACTGCCTGTCATCATTAAAGATGTTAATGATGAAGAGATGCTGGCTCTTGCTCTTATCGAAAACCTTCAGCGTTCTGATCTGAATCCCGTCGAAGAGGCTAAGGGCTATCGCCAGCTCATCGATGCTAGCGGTATGACCCAGGAGGCATTGTCGAAGGCCGTAAGCAAGTCGCGCTCTGCAATTACAAACTCGCTGCGCCTTCTCGATCTCCCCGAATTAGTTCAGCAGATGATTTTTGAGCGTAAACTTACTGCTGGTCACGCACGTGCGATTCTTGCAGTTCCCTATGAGGATGCTCGAATTCGACTTGCAGAGAAGGTTGTTACGGAGGGCCTCTCCGTAAGAGCGACAGAAAATCTTGCTCCATTGTTTTCTGCCGGAGAGACGCCTAAGACGCCGAGGCCTGCAACGCCTCAGTCTTTTAAAAAGGCTGCGCGTGTACTTCGTCAGGTATTTAATACCAACGTGCGCGTGAAGAGCTCGCGTGGAAAGAATAAGATTGAGATTGAGTTTAAAGACGAGGAAGAGCTCTCTCGTATTCTTGGTGAAATGATTCAGTTTGATCAAGGAGGCCACGATGAGGAATAAAATTATTACTGCGATTGCGTTGGCGACGACTGTCGCGGCTGGTGCCTTTGCTGGCTTTAAGATCGCGACAGACGATGAACTTCGAGGTCGTTTGCTTCGTAGTGCGCATGATATCGTTGATACATCCAAGAAGAAAATGGATGTTATGACAGAAGATGTTGCCATGCGCACTGCTCAGGTAACGAAAAATCCTAAGATTAATCAAGGTTGGGTTAGCAACCAATGGGAAAATGTAGGCTATTAGGTACCTAACAATTACCCTGCATATTTTGAGCGGCCCTTGTCTGATTCATGAGACAAGGGCCGCTTATTTTGTCCGTAAAAAATGGGAAAGCTAGCAACGGTCCAAAATTGAGGTCAATAAATGAAATGGCCCCAGTTGCATATCCTGCAACCGGGGCCATTCGATGTTTCACATGAAACGTTTTGGAGTGCGACTCCCCTATGCGTTCTTCTGAACTTTGAAGCGCTGTTTCAGCTGTCCGCAAGCGGCGTCAATATCGTTACCACGGGAGTTACGAATCGTGGTCTCGATGCCACGGGACTCAAGACGACGCTGAAGATCCTCAACCTTATGAATCGGCGACGGCTTGAGTGGGCTGCCCTCGATGTCGTTAAGTTGAATCAGGTTAACGTGGCACAGCGTTCCCTCGCAGAAGTCGCAGAGCGCCTGCATCTCGGGATTCGTATCGTTGACGCCTTCGATCATGGCATACTCATAGGTCGGGCGGCGGCCAGTCTTCTCGGTGTAGAGCTGAAGCGCTTCGTGAAGGCGAAGCAGCGTGTACTTCTTAACACCGGGCATGAGCTTATTGCGCGTCGACTGGATGGCGGAATGCAGGGAAACGGCAAGAGTGAACTGCTCGGGGATATCGGCAAATTTGCGAATACCGGGAATAACGCCGCTGGTAGAGACGGTGAGGTGACGAGCGCCGATGCCGATGCCATCGGGGTCGTTGAGGATACGCAGTGCCTTGAGAACCTCGTCGTAGTTGGCAAACGGCTCGCCCTGGCCCATGAAGACAACGCTTGTGGCACGCTCGCCAAAGTCGTTGGATACATGAAGCACCTGGTCGACGATCTCTTGAGCGGTCAGAGAGCGCTTGAGGCCGTTGAGACCGGTAGCGCAAAAGGCGCAGCCCATGCCGCAGCCTGCCTGGGTGGAAACGCAGACGGAAAGCTTGTTACGACGGGGCATGCCGACGGTCTCGACGGAAATGCCATCGTGGTACTCGAGCAGATACTTGCGCGAGCCATCTTTGGAAACCTGCTTGGTGAGTTCAGTCGGCGTATCAAAGGCAAACGCCTCTTTAAGCTGCTCGCGGAAAGCCTTGGGAAGATTGGTCATATCGTCAAACGAACAAACGTTCTTCTCAAAGACCCATTCGATGAGCTGCTTCGCGCGGAAGGCGGGCTGGCCAAGTTCGGCCACGAGCTCGCGAATATCGTTTTGGCTCAAGTCGCGAATGTCCTGAGATTTAGTCTTGGGATTCATGGAAGCCTTTCGATTTTGGGGAAACGTAGAGGGTATCGCTACAATATGGTATCAGCTGCAGAAATTATAGAGGAGGAGTCTGCCCATGCCGGGTAAAAGCCTAGAGAACATGCACGTAGCGGTCTTGGCGGGCGGTCATTCCGCCGAGCGCGAGATCTCGCTCGATTCGGGAAAGAACGTTGTGGTGGCACTGAAGGAAGCCGGCTACACCTCGGTGGAGCTGCTTGACACGGCCGCTGTTGACTTTATGGTAACCATGGCGACCGGCGGATTCGATGTGGCATTTATCGCCATGCACGGCGCCGGCGGTGAGGATGGCGCCATGCAGGGTGCCATGGAGACCCTGGGTATCCCCTACACGGCCTCGGGCGTACTTGCCAGCGCCTGCGGTGCCGACAAGGAGGTCTCTAAGCTCCTATACGCCAAGGCGGGCATTCCCATTGCCCCCGGCCTTGCGCTCGAGGTGGGCGACGAAGTCGATATCGATCATATCGTCGAGGTTTGTGGCGAGCGCTGCTTTGTGAAGCCGGCCGTCAACGGTTCCAGCTATGGCATTTCCCTGGTCCATGAGCCCTCCGAGCTGCCCGCGGCAATCGCCAAGGCGTTTGAGTACGGCGACAAAGTGCTGGTCGAGAAGTGCATCGAGGGTACCGAGGTCACCGTCGGCGTATACGGCGAAGATGACGTGCGCGCCCTGCCGATTGTCGAGATTCGTAAGCCCGAGGACTGCGAGTTCTACGATCTGGACGTGAAGTATGTCGACCCTACGGATATCCATCGCATTCCGGCGCAGATTTCACCCGAGAATTACGCTCGCGCTCAGGAACTTGCCTGTGCCGCTCACAAGGCCCTCGGTTGCCTGGGTATCTCGCGCAGCGACTTTATTGTGAGCGAGGACGGCCCCGTTATCCTCGAGACCAATACCATTCCCGGCATGACCGATACGTCGCTGTATCCGGATGAGATCCGCCACACCGACGACATGACGTTCCCGCAGGTCTGTGACAGCCTGATCCGTATGGGCCTTCGTCGAGCGGGCATTGCATGCTAATCGAGGACGCGGTTTCGTCAGGAACGCCGCAGTTTGTCATCGACTCCTATGCCACGCTTGCCGACCGCGCCAAAACGCAGTCCTTCGGCCTTATCGAGGAAGATGTGATTATCCTCGATACCGAGACCACGGGTCTTTCGGTGCAGGACAACGAGCTGATCGAGATCTCGGCGGCCCGTCTTTCGGGCCGCGAGGTCATCGACCGCTTCGATACCTTCGTGCATCCCAGGCAGCTGATTCCCGCCGAGATTACCGAGCTCACGAGCATTACAAATGCCGATGTTGCAGATGCCCCGTCGGCGGTTGAGGCCGTCGCCGCTCTCGC
Organism: Collinsella aerofaciens; assembly: GCF_015554145.1. Lineage (GTDB taxonomy): Bacteria > Actinomycetota > Coriobacteriia > Coriobacteriales > Coriobacteriaceae > Collinsella > Collinsella aerofaciens_AA. Next base: position 80,006 of record NZ_JADNHZ010000007.1, read on the forward strand.
CGATTTTGTCGGTGGCTGCCCGGTGATCGCACACAACGCCACGTTCGACCGCTCGTTTATTGAGTCGGTCAAAGGCGGCGTCAACGTGAGCGATATTTGGATCGATTCGCTGGCGCTGTCGCGCATCGCGCTTCCGCGCCTGGCCTCGCACAAGCTGTCTTTTATGGCCGATCTGTTTGGCTGCGACTCGGTATCACACCGTGCCAATGCCGACGTCGACGCCCTGTGTGGCGTATGGCGCGTGTTGCTCGTGGCGCTCACCGACTTGCCCCAGGGCCTCATGGCGCGCCTAGCCGACATGCATCCGGACGTGCCTTGGTCCTATCGTCCTATCTTCTCATTCTTGGCAGGGCAGAACCCTGGTTCCATCTTCTCTCTCAGCGCCGCTCGTGCTGACGTTCTCAAGGCCGATCGCGCCGACGATCGGGTGGACGCCGATGAGCTGCCGGTTCTCAAGATGCCGAGTCGTGAGGAGATCGAGGCAGACTATGCGCCAGGTGGCCTGGTCAATCGCATGTATCCCACCTACGAGCCGCGTGATGAGCAGATCGCGATGGCGCTCGAGGTCCGCGATGCGCTGGTCACGGGCACTCATCGAGTAATTGAGGCAGGCACAGGCGTCGGCAAATCGATGGCCTATCTGGTGCCTTTTGCCGAGGCAGCACGCCGTAACAACATCACGGTTGGTATTGCGACCAAATCGAACAATCTTGCCGACCAGCTCATGTACCATGAGCTGCCAAAACTTGCCGAGCAACTGGACGGTGGTCTGTCATTTTGCGCGCTCAAGGGGTATGACCACTATCCGTGCCTGCGCAAGCTCGAGCGCATGAGCCGCGGCCAGGTCGAGATTACCACCAAGCGCGATCCGGCGGACACGCTCACGGCGGTCGCGGTCATTATGGCGTACGTCTGCCAATCAGCCGATGGCGACCTCGACTCGCTCGGCATTCGGTGGCGCAGCGTCAACCGTCCCGACTTTACGACGGCCTCGCGCGAGTGTGCTCGTCGCCTCTGCCCGTTTTTCCCTGATAAATGTTTGGTCCACGGCGCTCGCCGTCGTGCGGCGCATGCCGATGTGGTGGTCACCAACCATTCCCTGCTGTTCCGCAACGTCGCGGCCGAGGGCAGGATTTTGCCGCCGATTCGTCATTGGGTAATCGACGAGGCCCATTCCATCGAGCGCGAGGCGCGCCGTCAGTGGGCGCGTGTGGTGTCGGCGGACGAATCACGCGTTCTGTTTGAGCGTCTGGGTGGCTCGAGCACCGGCGCGCTAAGCCAGGTTTCCCGTGATTTGGCAACCTCCGAGGGCTCTACGCTCTATCTGGGCCTTACCGCCAAGGCGACGTCGACGGTTGCGCGCGCGAGCATGGCGATCGCCGGCGTGTTCGATGGCGTTCGCGAGCTCGGTCGCCGTGCCCGTGGGGGCTATGACAATGCCAATCTATGGATTGGCCCCGAGCTGCGCGAATCTGACGACTGGCATGATTTCTTACAGTCGGCCTACACTGGCATCGACGCATTGGAACAAGCTGACAAGAGCGTCGACGCGCTGGTGCAAGCCGTCGCCGCCGACAAGCCAGAGGTTGTTGTCGACCTGGGTGATATCTCGCGCCGCCTGCACGAGCTGGCCGAGAACCTCAAGCTCATCATTGACGGCACCGATGAACACTACGTGTATTCGCTGCAGGTCAATCGCAGGCTGCGTGCCGGCGGCGAGTCGATGACCGCGGAGCGCATCGATATTGGCGAGGCCTTGGCAACCGAGTGGCTGCCCGAGGTTCACACGGCTATCTTTGCCTCGGCGACCATGACGGTGTCCAAAAGCTTTGAACACTTTAACCATGCGGTCGGCCTCGATCGCATCGGTGCTTCAACATCCTCATCGCTGCACTTGGACTCGAGCTACGACTTCGATTCGAACATGGCTGTAGTCGTTGCGGGCGATATCCCCGATCCGCGCGATCGTGAGAGCTATCTTACGGCGCTCGAGCGCGTGCTGGTCGACGCTCATCTTGCCATGGGCGGCTCGGTGCTCACGCTGTTCACCAACAGGCGTGACATGGAGGAGCTGTACGATCGCGTCGAGCCCAAGATGGCTCGTGCGGGCCTGGAACTCAACTGCCAGCAGCGCAACTCATCTCCTCGTCGCCTGCGCGACCGGTTTATCAACGAGCCAACCTCATCGCTTTTTGCGCTTAAGGCCTTCTGGGAGGGGTTTGACGCCAGCGGCGAGACGCTGCGCTGCGTCATCATTCCCAAGCTGCCGTTCTCGAGCCCCACGGACCCGCTCTCGTGCGAGCGCAACCTGCGCGAAGACCGCGCTTGGGCGCGCTATTCGCTGCCTGAGGCAGTGCTCGAGGTCAAGCAGGCGGCCGGCCGCCTTATCCGCTCGTCGACCGATTGCGGCGTGCTGATTCTGGCCGACCCGCGCCTGGTGACGAAGGGCTACGGAAAGAAGTTCTTAACGTCGCTGCCCACGAGCTCCTACCAGCGCATCGAATCGGCGCAGATCGGGCACTATCTACAGCTGTGGCGTGCACGCCACGAGCGGCGGCGCTAAAGCGGACAGACGAGGGTTTTTGCCATATCGCACAGACGCTTTGACAGGGCGGGGTCATCCAAGATGCGGATGGCTCCGCCCGCTGCGATTATCTGGCTCAGCAGCCAACGCTCGGAGCCGTAATGTACGGTTACCGTTGCCATGTCTGTCCCGCTGCGTTCGATTAGGGTGATGCCGGCCCAGTCCAGATGCTCCGCCATATCGAATGGCATCAAGAGCTTTGCGCTACGCTGCGTCCGGGCAAGGGAATCGTGGAGGGATGCAACGTCCGGTGCGTGAGGCACGACGGAGTCTTCCGTCAAGGCGAGTCCCTCGATTTTATCCATGCGATAGGTGCGCTGCTCATCGACCGCGATGTCCCAGGCAATCAGATATGTTTGGTCGCCGTTTGCTGTAATGCGCAAGGGGTCGACCAGACGCTCGCGTGGCCGCGCATCGTCCATCGAGCGATACGAGATACGACAGCGAACACCGTCCTGAATGGCGCAGCTCAGCTGCTGCCAGTGCGACCCGTGGTTGACGGTGTCAAAGACGTGCTGGTTATAGCCGAGCTCTTCGGGTAGAAGAGCATGTCGAATTCGAGCCGCCGCCTGGGGCTCGATCCCCAACGATTCAAGTTCGTGGTTGAGCACAGCGCCCTCGGCGGCACTCAGGCGCAGCGGTAGTACACGCCCGGCGTCACCGGTGAGGACCACGCGCTCGCCGTGGCATTCGCAGATGATACGCGCACCCGATTCTCGGTCCGCGAGCGTCGAGACGATCTCGAGAATCTCGTCGAGCGACGCCCCCGTGATGTCAAAGCGACTGCAAATCTCGGTTCGTGTCATGCCGCTCTCGCCGGCGGCGTAGAGGGCCTCCATAATGTCGATGGCGCGCGAGAGCCTCTGCTCGCTGGTGAGTTTACGCACGGGCATGCTCGTGCACCGTCCTTTCAATGAGGTGGTTCCACGCCTGCTTGAGCGATTTGGGGGCCATGGGCCTCATGCCGTCCATGGCGTGGGCCATGCAAAATGAGGCGGCGGCTTCAAGATCGCGCACGTCAACGGTCCAAGTCCATCCCGAATCGGTGTGTGCGAGCTCACCTCGCCCGCGCGTGAGGCCGTTGATCATATCGATCTGCGTCTGCGGGGCGAACGAGAACGTAGCCGCAACGGGCGGGCGGTCGGCAAAATCGAATTCAAAGAACAGGTAGTCGTTGAGATTGAAGTCTGCAGGGATGGCATAGGCCTTCGAAGGACGCCAAGCGCGAACGATACGGTCGCAGCGGAATGTCCTGATGTCGTCGGTGGCATTGTCGAGGCCGCAGAAGTACGCAACGCCCTCGCGCTCGAACATGCCGTAGACGCAGACGGTACGCTCTTTCTGCTCACCGCGTCCGTTCTGATATAAAAATCGCAGTGCGCATCGCTCGGCAAAGGCGCTCCATACCGCATCGACGGTGGGAGAGCGGCGGATCGGTGCTTCGTCCGCCGTCGTCCTGCCGGTGAGGTAGGCAATCTTGGAACGAATATCGGCAAGCGGCGCGGCAAAAGTGGATGAGCCGGCCGCTATTGTCTGGTCGATAGCGTTGAGCAGGATATCGGCGTCGTCTGCGGTGATGAGGCCGCCTGCCGCAAACGTGTGCTCGCGGTCGATTGTCCATGAGCTTTCCTCGGTCTCCTGCGCGCCGGCGGGGCGAACCTCCTTGATTAAGATGCCGCGTTCGAGCAGTTTGTCACGATCGCGCCGAAACTTGCGCTTATCCGAGTCGATATTGCCCGAGCCATATCCCAGGTCAGAATCCAAGACGATCTGCTCGGTCGTCAGCGGTTCGGGGGAGCTGTTGAGCACAAAGAAAAGATTGAGGATGCGCTGAGCCGTTTTATCGAAACTGGGCTCCGAATTCCCCTTTTTAATTGTCGCGGTCGCGTCGCTTGCCGTCATAGAGTCCTCGCATGAGAAGGTGGTTTGCTGCCATGATTTTAGTCCGATATGGAGATTAGGCTATATCCTTGTCCGCTCGGGGCGTTAAGATGGCCCGAATTCGGTCGTTTGCGCTCGCTCGGGGTATACTTTCGACTATATACGGTTCTAATGTGCATGCATTGGGCCTATTTGTCGGATTATGGATGTGGAGCGCACATGGCGAACACCCAGAACTATATTAACCACCTGCTGCAGAACACCGGCATCACGCCGGCATGCAGCGAAGAAGAGCGCTTGGCTGCCGAGGATATCGCTCAGATCTTCCGCAACCACGGCTTTGATCCCGAGGTTCAGGAGTTCAGTGCCCCGGCGCCCAGCAGGTTGGCATTTGCCGTTACCGGTATTCTTGCGTTTGCCGGCGCCCTGCTGATGGGCATCGGCGGCGGCATCGGCTTGGTCGGCACCTTGCTGGCCATTGTCGGTGCCGTTCTTTACGTGCTCGAGCGCACGGGCCATCCCGTGGTTTCGCGCCTGGGCAAGACGGGCGTGAGCCAAAATGTCATCGCCTACCACAAGGCCTCGGGCCCGCTCGCGTCTCCGCGCAACCGCCCGGTGGTCGTTGTCGCACACTACGACTCTCCCCGTGCTGAGCTGCTCGCCCGCGAGCCCTATGCTTCGTATCGTGCGCTCATCGCCAAGCTGTTGCCCGTTGCCACGGTTGCCCCTGCTGCCGTTGCCATCTTGCGTATCCTGCCGCTCCCCGGCGCGCTCAAGGTTCTGCTGTGGATTGTCGCGATCCTCGCTTCCCTCGTTGCGCTCGCCAACGCGGCAAACATCATTTCTAACCGTTTTGTGCTTCCCTATACGTCCGGCGCAGTGTGCAACAAGTCTTCTGTCGCCGCTATGCTCGGCGTTATGGACAACGTTGCTCCCTTCCAGGGCGAAAACGAGTTTCCCGACGATGTTCCGTTCGATACCTATTTTGGGGAGCAGAAGCGTCGTGCCGAGGAGATGGCGCGCGCAGCAGCGGAGTATGCCGCGGCCCAACAGCAAAACGACTACGGCAACACCATCGAGTATGAAGAGCCTACCTACGCCGAGGACGAGTTCGGTCAGCCGATTGCTCCCGACGCTCAGACCGAGCCCGAACAGGGCGAGGCTTTCGACGAGCAGATCGAGGGCTTTGAGGGTGCGTCTGCCGACGAGACGCTGATTGGCGCCATCGTGCCCGAGGATCAGAATCAGGCTGTCCAGGCCGAAGAGTTCAATGACGAGGTTCCCACTGCCGAGCCGGCGGAGGAGCCTGTCGCGGCCGAGCCCGAGCCCAGGCTCTATCGCAATGCCGCCGGCAACATCCGCTTTGGTTCGGATGCCATCCGTGCGCTCGGAATGCTTCCCGAGTCCTGCACGCTCGATTACGAGGAAGGCGAGGAGCCGACGTTTGAGCCCGAGCCTGCCCCCGTCGTGACTGCATCTGCGCCCGTTGTCGCCGTGGATGATGAGTCTGCCGCGGTTGCCGCTGCCGTTGCCGAGCCCGAGGCGGTGTCCGCGATCGATCCCGCGGTAGGACTGGACATTTTGGCTCCCGCCGCGCCGGCGCAAGACGTTACGGACGAGCCTGACGACGATTACGCTGAACAGCCGAGGCGCGTGTCTTACGAGAGCGATACTGATTTCTCGGCCGAGATTCCCGCGGCAACGCCCCATGCCGATATTGCATCCGCGTTCTCTTCGATTGGCGCCAGCGCTTCCAACTTCTTTAAGGGTGCGCTTGCAAAGGGCAGGAAATTTGTCGACGATTTCGAGGGGAAGCGCGCTGCCGCACGCGAGGCTGCCGAGCAGGAGGCTATCGCTCAGCAGCAGGCAGCCGAGGCGGCACGTGAGCGCGCGGCGCAAGAGTTCGAGCAGAACGAGGCTATGCAGTCCGTGCCTGTCGACGCCGCCGAAGCTACAACGTCCTTTGAGGCTCAGCAGCACGTCGATAGCACCATGTCGTTTGATGCCGCGCAGTTCGATTCCACGATAACGTTTGAAAAGCAAGGCACCGCGATTGCCGAGCCCCTTCCTGTTTCCGATGAGCAGGGCGACGCGGCAGACGATGACGAGCCTATTGATGCTGCCGAAATCCAAGATGTCGCCGGGCACGAGCCCGTCGAGGTCAACTGTGACGAAGAGCAATACGCGGCAGCCGATCAAGGTGATTCGACCGAGGTCGAGCAGGAGGAAGTGCCTGCGGTTTCCGAGGCTCCCGAGACAGATGGGTCGAGGCCTTACTCCACGCAGATTTTCACCATGCCGATCCCGAGTGGTTCCGGTGCCACGGTTGCCGATGTCGCTCCCACTCAGGACGAAACGGTCGATTCCCTTATGGCCCAGATTTCCTCCCAAGCATCGCCGCGTCCGCAGATGAATGTTCCCGATCCGGCGTCGGCACCGTCGCCTGCACCCTCCTCGTCTCCGCTGGCTTCGGTTCCCGATCCGTCGCTGCCGTCGATGAAGCAGACAAACGTTGCGTCTCGCACGTCGCTGTTCGACCTTCCCGATCCCTCCGCACAGGTCAACGACCCCTTTGCTACCGCTCAGGGTCCCGAACCCACATCGGCACCCGTTGCGCCTCCTATGCCCGTTGCGTCGGGCGCACAGCCGATCGAGACCATTTCGGCTCCCGCCCCTGCGGCACCTAAGTCTCGCAAGCGCGGCCTGGGCGGCCTGTTCGGTCGTAAAAAGAAAAACGAACAGGACAGCATGAGTGACTGGCTGGGCGTCGAAGACGATTACGATGCCAAGAAGTCCGGTCGCGGCATCGGTTCGTGGGATAATTTCGAGGACGATAACGATGGCTGGAAGGGCGGCGCTACGTCTTCCGACGGCGCTTCTTCCGAAGATATGCTCTCGGCTGTCGCCTCTATGGGCGACGATGAGCTGCTCGGTCACGATATCTGGTTTGTGGCAACGGGCGCCTCGGATTGTGATGGCTCCGGTATGAAGGCCTTCTTGGCTTCGCATCGCGATAAGCTCCGCGGCGTCTTCTTCATCAATCTTGAATCCGTCGGCGCCGGTAGGCTTTCGGTGGTGACGGTTGAGGGCGAACAGCAGCTGCTCAAGGGCGATCGCCGCATCATGAACCTGGTCAGCAAGGTGTGCAAGTCGTTCCATGTCGATTGTGGCGCGCTCGAGATGCCCTATGCCAAGACCGATGCCTACGCCGCGCTCGAGGCGAGCCGCCGAGCCCTCACCATCGCCGGCGTGGACGGCACGCGTCTGGCTTGCGCTCGTACCGAGGACGACCTGCCCCACAATGTCAACCCGACGAACATTGCCACGGTATCCGAGGTCGTGACCGAGGTTATCCGCCGTTCGTAGACGGAGCTCTAAGGAGTCAACGTGTTTTCGTATATTAAGCGCCATTGGCCTGTCTACGTGATTTTGACCTTGATTGCCATTGCGTTAGGGCTTGGAGCTGCCTACATCGTGGGCGCGAAGGGCTCGACCCCCGCCTCCGCAATCAGCGAAGAGGTGGAGCAAGAACAGAGCACGGGTGCCGATGGGATTCCTGAGTCCGAGCAAGCAATCGTTGATGGTGGATCTTCGTCTGCAGAGTAGATGCGGCGATTTAAATGATTGAAAGCGGGCGAGCCGGGGGACTGGCTCGTCCGCTTTTTCATCGTGCTAGCGCTTCTTTGGGATTGACCTAAGGCGAGCGAACCATAGGGCTGCGGCACCCGAGGTCAGGAGCGCGGTGATGCAAGCGGCGATGGGAGCTGATCCTGTTGCCGGTAGGTCCTGCGGTAGGGTACAGCGTTGAATGACACTGTCCTCGTCATGTGACTCAAGTTTATCGCCGCCGCCGTTGCGGCAAAGATCGACGCGTGCGCTGTTGGTGAGTGCAGTTTGGGGTGTGTAAGCCGACGTTGCCTGCATGTGCACGACTGCGCCCCGAGCATCTGTGCCAAGGATTGCTTTGGCATCGTCAAGGTCGTCGTGCTCATCTTTGAGATCATCACGGGTCCAAGAATCCGTATCGCTTCGAGTCGTAAAGTCGGCGGCTACCGCACCGTATTCAATGCGAATGCCCGTCACGACGGTATTGGATGCAAGGTCGAGTTCTTTCGCCTCGAGTGTGGCGGATTCCGTGGTCGAGACATCCGCCTTCCAGAGGTGCCAGCCGTCGTAATCGACGAGGCGGCAATCTTCACCCAGACTCTCTTTTACTTCGTCGGACTCAAGCCAAGGATTTTCGTGCCCATCGTCAAGCGTCGCGTTTGCCGGCTCATCGACGTCTGTCGAGTCCAACGGCGTCGTGCGATACCACACGTTGCACAGACCGTTGAGGTCGCCGATGGCGACGGGGGTTTCGATTGAGACGAATCTCGCCGTGCCGTCTTTGGCGCACTCAAGATCATCGGTAATCGTAAACTCATCAACCCAAGTAGCGGAATCGTTTCGAGCATCGATGGTATAGGAGAAAAGCCCATCCGTATTGGTTTGCATCGCGGCGCGGTTTTTTCCATCGCCGTTAGCCAACAGACCCTTCCCGATAGGTTGGACAAGTTCCTGACGCTTGTCGACCTGTCCTTTGATCTCGATGGGCGCATCCTTCATCGCGACGGATTGGACTTCTCCCGTATCCTTTATTTCAAACGTTATCTCCTCGGCAAGGTCATGGGTCCGCGGAGACATCGTTTCGCGCAACGAGTAGGTGCCGGGTGCAAGATGTTCGATGCGGTGCGGCTTGTCGGATGAGGTCCAGGAGTCTATTTCGGTTTTATCGGGACCATATAAGGTGAGCTGTGCGCCTTTCACTTCCTGCTCTCCGCTTGCATCGACCTTGGAGATATCAACCTTGGTGTAATCGTCGGATACGTTAAGCCGTGCTTCCACAACGGGTGTTTTCTGGTCGGCATAGGTAAGGTCGACGATATGATGCGTCCGGTCGAGCAAGAAGCCGGTCGGCGCTTGAGTCTCGACAACCTCGTAGCGTGCGGTGCCAGATCCCAGCGGGAGGTCGTCCGCGCGTGCTTCTCCAGTTTCATCCGTCGTGACGGTAGCGACAGCCTCGCCGTCGAGCGCGGCAATGCTACCGTCGGGGCGCACGATATCACCTGAGGCACGGATCTCAAAGATGGCGCCCGCGAGGCTGCTGCCGTCTACGGCATCGGTTTTAACGATCCTGATGTTTCCGGTCGCGGCGTGGTCATAATACGAGACGATTGCAACGGGCGTTAGGTTTATATCGGCGGGTATGTTTACCTCGATCTCTCCGCCGACAAGATAGGGCTCTTTGGCCGAGGTTTCGCGTACATAATAGGTGCCCGGCACGAGCGATTCGGGCAGTGTGACGGTGCCGGTCGCGTCAGTCGTAAAGGTGTCCATTACGTTATGTGCTGGATACCAGCATGTTTGTGAGACAGGTTTGTGATTGCTGTCGAGGAGTTGGAAGGTGAATCCGGCTAGGGGAACAGAGGCGCCTGTTTGGGCATCGCGTTTTACAATCTGGAGATGCGTCGACAGAGCGTGGTTGTCCACGATATATTGAAGCTCGGCGCCGTCGGAAATCTGATTGGCCTCGACGGTCCATTCCCCCGCACGTTTAAAACCCTCGGGGACGGTTTCCGGAACCTCACGAACCGTGTAGCCGGCGCGGTCGTATGGGACGGCTCCGTGGACACCGGCTGGTCGCTTGCCTGTGCCGAACCATGCTTCGGGCTGGTCTTTGGTGGAGGCAAAGCCATAGATGTTTGTAGTCAGTGTGCCAACAACCTGCTGAGAGCTGTTACTGACAACCTCAAAGACAACATCTCCTGCCGGCTGCTCCAGGCCGGATTGATCGCTATTGCCGTAGTCCTTGAATTTGGAAATCTCAAGGTCAAACGCAATGGGGATATTGGAAACGCGAGATTCGATCTCGACCACGCCTGAATCGCCGAGTTGGTCGGCTCCAACGGTGTAAGACCAACTGTCACCGGAGGGCAAATAGCCCTCGGGCGCCTTCGATTCATAGATGGTAAAGGTTCCCAGGGGGACATCGGTGAGGGTAGCTCGACCGCTTTCATCGGTCCTGAGAGTTTGTGTCCATCCAGGGGTTGATTGCGATACGCACACGAATTCTGCTCCTGCGAGCGAAGCTCCAACTTGGGGGCCTGCATTCGTTGCGGCGTCGAGCTTTACAATGCGCAAGGTAATGGTGCCGGGTTGTTCATCAATGGTGACGTATCCGCCGTTATTCGTCGTGGTAAAGGCAATGCGATCGTGCAGGGGGATATAACCAGCTGGCGCTGTTGTCTCAACTAGGTAGTATGCCGTGTTGGGTAGGAGTGTTGCCTGCGCTCGACCGTTGCTGTCCATCTGGACGGTGCCGACACGCGCGCCGCTGGCGCTCTCAAAAACATCGAATGTTGCCCCGTCAAACTGATAAGTATTGTTTCCGCTGGTAATGGCAGCGTTTGCAGACTGCTTTTGGAAGGAAACAGAGACCGCCGGCAGTACATAGAGCATGTCTTGACGTTTGCTGCCGCCCGATACGGTTCCTATATAGCGCCGCGCGCGGTGCGGAGCGGCTTTGATGCTTCCTGATTTTGCGCTGTCGTGGAGCCACCGCGCTGCCGCCACGACTTCATTGTCGGCGGTAAAGTGCCCACTCTTGGTTTTGCCCTGAGCGGTCGTGTAGGAGTAGGTGCCGTCGACATGGGTAGTGCCGTTGAGCATCCATACGGCAAGCTGGGTGGCGGCGCGGGCGCGATCGGGTGAAAGATGGTAACCGCCAAACGACGTGGCGGTGGGATATCCGTGACAAACGATTGCCGCGAACTCGTCGTCGAGCCACACCCAGCCTTGATCAAAGTTGAGCCATGGGCCGCCCGGCTTGGTGGGGCCGGGGCGCTCCTGGTTCATGCAGTAGGCAATCGAGGCGTCTTGAGCTTCATACTTGCCGATGAAGAAGGGCCCACAATCATCGCTAATAGTGCGGAAGCCGAGCTGGTCGTAGCCATCGACGGCAAATGCGGCTCCCGGTGCCAGACAGCCGAAAAGCAGGAAGAGGAGCAGGAGCAGCGGACCTGTTGCGATTGCGCTGTGGACAGAGTGCGTGGGTGCGTTGGACATGGCTGCTCCTTATCCCTCGTGCGCCGCATGGGGAGGTTGCGACGCGTAGGATGAGGCTACCCCCGAGGTTCATGCGGGTAAGTACCGGAGCCTGACCAAAAGCTTGCCCAATTCCTGACAAATTGAGCTCAAATACAACAATCAAGCAAAAGCGCAGGTAGAAGAAAAGGAGAACAGGAGGTCAAAGGTCCTCGTCTCCACAATTGACGCGATTTTCAAACGAATCTTCACAGCTAAAACAAGCATCGCCACCCTTGTATCGAACAAGACAACCGCGTTATACTAGCCAGCACAAGCGGGCATCGCCAAGTGGTAAGGCATCAGCTTCCCAAGCTGACACTCGCGGGTTCGAGTCCCGTTGCCCGCTCCATTCGAATTTCAGGCACGGTAACGTTTCGCTACCGTGCCTTTTTCAATAAAGTGCCGGGACTCGAACCCGACAGGGTGCGAGCGTTAAATAAACGCGAAGCGTTTATAGCGAGCAGGCGAAGGCGCCGGCAGGCGCCTGAAGCCGGTGCGTATTTGCGAAGCAAATACGCAGACGTCCCGTTGCCCGCTCCATCGAGCGCGGGAGACTTCGGGAACGCCGGGTCCAACCCGCTTTGCCCGTGCATGTGTGCGGACCGGGTCTGCCGACCGCAGCCGGTGCGGATTTGCGAAGCAAATGCGCAGACGTCCCGTTGCTTGCTCCAATTCCAAAATGTTAGGTTAATGCCTGCTGCCCATACTTGCACCTGCGCACGGTACAATGGTTGGGTTACGACCAACGTGCCAATAACCAAAAAGGAGCCGCTATGATCGATCGCTATACCCGCCCGGAGATGGGACACATCTTCTCCCTCGAGAACAAGTACGCCATTTGGCAGGAGATCGAGGTCCTGGCCTGCGAGGCCCAGGCGGAGCTCGGCAAGATCGGCATTTCTAAAGACGAAGCCCAGTGGATCCGCGACCATGCCAACTTTGAGAAGGCAAAGGTCGACGAGATCGAGGAGGTCACGCGCCACGATGTCATCGCCTTCCTGACCAACATGAAGGAGTACATCGATGCCGATGTTCCCGAGGGCGACCCCAAGCCCAGCCGCTGGGTTCACTATGGCATGACCAGCTCCGATCTGGGCGACACGGCTCTGTGCTACCAGCTCACTCAGGCCTGCGACCTGATCATCGAGGACGTCAAGAAGCTCGGCGAGATTTGCAAGCGTCGCGCCTTTGAGGAGCGCAACACGCTCTGTGCCGGCCGCACTCATGGCATCCACGCCGAGCCGATGACCTTCGGCATGAAGTTCGGCTCTTGGGCCTGGGAACTCAAGCGCGATCTGGATCGCCTTGAGGACGCCCGCAAGAATGTTGCCTTCGGTGCCATCTCGGGTGCTGTCGGCACGTACAGCTCCATCGAGCCGTTTGTCGAGGAGTATGTCTGCGAGCACCTGGGCCTGGTTCATGACCCGCTGTCCACGCAAGTTATCAGCCGCGACCATCACGCCTATCTCGCCGGCGTTCTTGCCACCACCGCGGCCACCTGTGAGCGCATCGCTACCGAGGTTCGCAATCTGCAGAAGACTGATACCCTCGAGGCCGAGGAGCCGTTCCGCAAGGGTCAAAAGGGCAGCTCCGCCATGCCGCACAAGCGCAACCCGATCACCATGGAGAAGGTCTGCGGTCTGTCGCGCGTCGTGAAGTCCAACGCTCAGGTTGCCTTCGATAACGTCGCCCTGTGGCACGAGCGTGACATTTCGCACTCCTCTGCCGAGCGCGTCGCCCAGGCCGACAGCTTCATCGTGCTCGACCACATGTTCCAGTGCCTCATCCGCGTTATCGACGGCCTGCAGCTGTACCCTGCCCGCATGATGGCCAACCTCAACAAGACCCGTGGTCTCATCTTCTCCTCCAAGGTTCTGCTGGCCCTCGTCGATACGGGCATCACCCGCGAGGACGCGTACGCCATTGTGCAGGAGAACGCCATGGCAACCTGGCATGAGGTACAGGATTGTGTCTCCGGCCCCACCTTTAAGGAACGTCTCGAGGCCGACCCGCGCTGCACCGTCAGCCAGGAGAAGCTCGACGAGATCTTTGATCCGTGGGACTTCCTCACCCGTATCGACACGGTCTTTGATCGTCTGGAGCAGCTGAGCTTCGAGTAGGCTGGCTTTATTCGACCGCTTGCGGATACATTTCAACCATTGGCGCCTTGCCCGTCTTGGGCGAGGCGCTTTTTTCGTTGCTGCCGCAGGCTCCGGTAATAGAATGAAAATTCGGCTGCCGTTTCGATGAAAGGGGGCACGTGCCCAGACGCATCAAGCGGGCCACCATCGTCTCGTTTACGCTCATACTCCTTGTTGCCGTCTGTGCGGGCGCCCTGACGTATACCGTTCGAAGCAGTTCTTCCTCCTCGAATGAAGCCGATAGAGATCTCCCGGTGCTCAAAATCGGCGTTACGGATAACGACCCCTATGTGTATGTCGATACCACGGGCGATTACGCCGGTATCGATATCGACATCGCCCGCGAGGCCTGCAAGCGTGCGGGGCTCAAGCCACAGTTTGTCGATATTGACTGGAACGATCGCGACCGGCTGCTCAAAAACGGTGATATCGATTGCCTGTGGTGTGACTATTCTCCCTGTTATCGCGAGGATAAGTATTACTGGACCGAGCCGTATCTAACCGTGACGGTCTCGGTTGCCGCCAAGAAAACGAGTGGCATCAAGTCCTTGGCACATCTCGATGGAAGTAAGACCATTGCGGTGATTGCGGGTTCGGTGAGTGAACGCCGATTGCTTGCGGGGGATCTGGGGGTCTCGTCGGACGTTCAAATCAAATCATATGGCTCTGCCGAACTCTGCAAAGCCGCTCTAGTCAAAGGGTACGTTGACTGCTGGATGGCGGATGTCCAGTCGCTTGACCGACTCGTTGCTCAGTATCCCGGCGTTTACCGTGTGTTTGCCGACAATGTTATGACGGTTGACCTGGGCGTCGCGTTTGATGACAGCTATGAAGGATCGGTCGTAAAGGATCTCAATACCGCGCTGTTCGACATGGATCGAGATGGCACGATTGACCGTATTGTGGGCAATTACAAGACAGGAGCGACGACGGGCGGGCAAGGAGGAAATTCATGACAACTGATGAGCACCGCTTGAGTCGAAAGACTCTGAACGTCATAGCTGCCAGCGTTATTGTCAGCGCCGTCTTGTTAGGCCTGTTGTATACGGTTGGAACCCATCGCTGCCTCGAAAAAACGCTTGGGTTTGGCCAAGAAACCATGGTGTTTTTGGAGAACGCTTGCGAAAAATATGACCGCTACGAACAGGGGAGAAAAACCGAGGCGACGCACGATTTGCTCGCCGCGGTCGAATCGTTTGTGACGTTCCTGTCCTCTGATCGCGTTGAGGTTAACGACGATCTTATCGAGCAATTTGTCCATGCTGAGAACCTTTCGGGGCTGATGGTCATGGACTCCGATGGCCATATGGCTGCCCACTACGACATCGATGGTCGCGACCCGCTCATGTTGTGGCGAGATGAGTTGGCCTGTTCGCCGGTCGCATCGATGTATCAAGGTTCCAAAGTGACCTACTCAACTGTCGATGAGCGCCGTGGTGTCGTTTTTGCCGTCTGTGCTGTTCCGTATGGCGACGGCGTTGCCCTGGCATACCGCTCACTTGTTTCCGATACGGCGGACGACTATTCATATGCCATAGCCGACGTGCTTTCGAACAGTACCTTCCACCAGGGTCCCACGGTGCTTGTTATGGAGGATGCGGAGATTGTCTCATCCAACAGTGCCGATGCTGACGTGTCGCTCGCCCGACTCCTCACCAGCGTAGGAGTTGAGTGGAAAGACGACGGCCTGACGCGCATCGAATATCGAGGAGACGAATGGTATGCCGTGCGTGCGGCATATAAGGACTACCGCCTGTTTGCGCTATATCCCAAATCTGAGGTCATGTCTGACAGGATTTCATTTGTCGCCGTCGGCGTCTTGGTGTGTCTTGCGTTTTGGGTCGTGGTGCTGTTGGCTCGAAATATCGTTGACCACCGCAATTTGGTCGAAAAGGATAAACAGCTCGGCATTATCAATGCCATAAGCGCCATCTACGATTCGACCTTCCTTTTGCATCTCGACACCCTCGAGATCGAGGGGATCAATATGTCGCCGGCGATAGCGAAGATATTTGCCGAGCACAGCGAGGCATATGACTTTATGGACACGGTCTGCCGGGATATCGTGAGCCCCGAAAGCCGCGAAGCGGTTGTGGGACTCGTAGATATAAGTTCGCTTCGTGAACGTATGGAGGGCGTACCGTACTTGGCTGCCGAGGTGCGAGATTGTCGAGGCGCTTGGTACTCGCTACAGGTTGTCCCCCAGCATCGCGATGAGCAAGGCCGGCTGGAGTCGGTCGTCGTGGCGACGCACAACATATCGATGGTCAAGCATGCCGAGGAGCTGTCATATCAAGACAAACTGACGGGGCTTCGCAACCGCAACTATCTTGAATCGCGCGGAGATAGCCTGGTAAACGAGGACTTGCCCGTGAGCGTGATTATGCTGGACTGCAATTATCTCAAGCGGACCAACGACATCTATGGTCACGAGATGGGGGATGAACTGCTGCGACGGACGGCGTCCGTGCTGCGGCGGGTGGCTGGTGCGGATTATCTGCCGATGCGCCTTGGCGGCGACGAGTTTTTGCTGGTTTGCCCCCATACTGACAACGAGTCTGCGCTCGGGCTGGAACAGGATCTTCGTCTCGGTCTTGCCGCGGTAAGCGATGAGGCCCTGACGGTCAGCGCATCGATTGGCGTGGCGACCGTCGAGACGGCTGGAAATACGCTGGCCGATGTATATCGTGTCGCCGACCACAATATGTATCGGGAGAAGCGCACGGTCCACGCACAGGGTGCGGACTGCTAATCTTGCCCCCGCGAGTCCATGCATCGTAGGATGTTGAATCGGTGCTTGCGATAATAAGTCGGCCCAGGCGGGGATAATAGACGTCTGAAATTTCTTTCTGAGAGGGGATCTCAATGATTAGTTTTGACTACAAGCCGCAGGGTGTATGCTCTCGCAATATTCACCTCAATCTCTCTGACGATGGCAGCAAGGTGCTGGGCGTTGAGTTTACCGGCGGCTGTGACGGCAATCTCAAGGCAATCTCCAAGTTAGTCGAGGGTGCTCCTGCCGATCGCGTAATCGAGGTTCTCGCCGGTAATACCTGCGGTATGAAAAAGACCTCTTGCGCCGATCAGCTTACGCGCGCTATCGAGGCCGCTCGCGCCGAGATCGCCTAATGGGTATCGCCGACCACATCAAGAATGGAATATCGCGCCGTGGCTTTGTGCTCGGCGGTGCCGCCGCGGGCGCTGCCACGGTGCTTGCCGGTTGCTCGAAAAAAACGGGCACCAGCGACGATGCCGCCGGCGAGCCGCAGGTTATCAAGGACGATTCGAAGATTGTCTCGATCACTGATGAGTACGAAGCTGTTGATATCGATCTTGAGCCGGCGGCGTCGTGGACGCTGCCGCTGGGCACGCTGCTGTACTACTGCGATGGCGACTACGCCGCCGCGATGATGGCGCCTGCTTCTGCCCTGCATGCCAATACGCTTGGTGTGCTCAACCTGGGCGATGGCTCGCTTACCACATTAATCGAGGATCCTATCGAGGGCACGGGATATGCTTTTTACGATGTCCGTGCCGGCGATGGCGTGTTTGCGTGGGTTGAGATGAACTTTGCCAATTCATCGTGGAAGCTCTACGCTCAAAATCTGTCGGGCGCTTCGCTCTCTGGCGACGCGGTTGAGCTCGATCGGGGTGGCAAGGACTATGATCCGCCACTGTTTACGGCGTTCGGATCATCAGCCATCTGGTATAAAATGCCTTCGGCAGGCGGCAATAAAACGAGTAGTGATTCGTTTTGCTATCGTCGCTCGCTTGATGAATCCAAGGCCGAGACAATTTGGAAATCGACGGGCCGCTTTGCGTCGGCCCCGCGCGTGAGCGACGGCATTTTGACCATCTCGCCGCGTGTCCGCAACGACGAGGGCGTCTACTACGGCATAACGGCAATCGATCTGACCGATGACAACAACACCAAACGTGCCCAGCTAGTCCTTCCCTCGTCAGTCTCGCCTTTCGAGGCCGTATATATGGGCGATACCTTCGTGTTTTCTATCGAGGCGACCTATAGTGGCGTGGGCAGCCTGGGCAACATGGGCACGTATATCGGTAATGAGGGAGGGCCGTACCTCTTCCTGTCCCGCGAGCCGCTCGCATGTGCTGCCGGCAAGAAGAATAAATATCTCGTTAAGGTACAGTCATCGCATTTTCTCATCGACACTTCTGCCAAGACCTATGGCTCGCTACTGTCGCCCGACCGCGCTTTGGAATATGGCGATTATCCAGCTACGGCGGGAAAATCGGACTCATTCCTTACGTACGCCACGGTGCGCAACAGCCAGGGTATACCCGAGACGGTCACCGCACGCCTATTCTCTCTTTAAGCTTAGAGGGGTTAAAAAGGCGCCAACAGGGGAATAAACGCGTTGTAATTGTGAGTACCGCCCGCCGAGCTGCCGCGTCATAGTGGCATCCGGCGGGCTCAGGTGCGTTAAAATGGGCTTGTTCTTAGCTGATTGAGACAGGGGGGCCGTGTTATGGCTTCAGATGCAAAAAAGATTCTGCTGGTCGAGGATGAGAAGGCAATCCGTGACGCCGTCGCTGCCTATCTCGAGCGCGAAGGCTACTGGGTTGTGGGTGTCGGCGACGGCCAGTCCGCGATCGAGGAGTTCGAGAAGCATCAGTTTGACCTGGTCGTGCTCGACCTTATGCTCCCCAAGATCCCCGGCGAGCGCGTTTGCCGCACCATTCGCGATACCTCGGATGTCCCCATCATCATGCTGACTGCCAAGGGCGAGATCGAGGACCGTATTATCGGTCTTGAGCTCGGCGCCGACGACTATCTGATTAAGCCGTTCTCGCCGCGCGAGCTTGTCGCGCGCGTTCGCGCTCTGTTCCGCCGTGCCCATCAGGCCGACGAGCCAGCCGTCGAGGTACTCGACTTCGGCGATCTGGTCATCGATATCTCGGGCCACAAGATTTTGGTCGAGGGCAAGGAAGTCGACCTGACGGCTTCCGAGTTTAAGCTGCTCACCACGCTTGCCCGTCACCCCGGTCGCGTCTACAACCGCATGGAGCTGGTCGAGAAGGTGCTTGGGTACGACTTTGAGGGCTATGAGCGCACCATCGATAGCCACGTGAAGAACCTTCGCGCCAAGCTGGGCGATGATCCCAAGAAGCCCAAGTGGCTCTACACCGTCCACGGTGTCGGCTATCGCTTCGAGGCTCCGGCCAAGACCGATAAGTCGGACGAGAAATAGGGAAATCACATATGACACCTGCGCGCTTTGAAATCGGACAAAAGCACAAGCAGGAGAGCGAGGCGGGTTCCAAGGCTAGTTGGAACACGCCTCGCTCCGATTCACGGCCAACGATGAGCTATCCCTCGCGCATGGCGCTTGCTTTTGCTCTGACATCGCTCATGACGGTATTGGTGCTGGTGGGCGTGGTCTCTGTTGTGTGGGGCACGGTCTTTTCGGATTACACGCGCTCCAATATCGTCGAAATCGCAAATTCCGCTGCCGAAAAGCTTGCGACGTCGTATGAGGAAAACGGCAATTGGACTGCGGGCGAGCTACGTACGGTCGCGACATCGAGTTTGGTGTCCGACGATTTGGGTATGCAGGTCGTCAACAAGAAAGGCGTTGTCGTTTATGACGACTCATGGCCTTCGGCAAGCGCGACCGCCGATGTGCGCGAGAACGAATCGCCGTCGAGCAGCTCGAGCGGGAAAAAAGCATCGCATAGTCCGGTCTCGTCGGCTCCCACCGGCTCCGATAGCGTTGCAAACGTCGAAATCATAACGTCTTCCGGCGAGCATGTCGGACAAGTAAAGCTGTGGGCCATCGGCTCCGATGCCTTGCTCACCAAGGCAGATTCTGCGTTTAGGGAGAAGACCTTTAACGCCATGGCCCTTGCTGCGGTTGTTGCAGTTTGCATTTCGGTCGTTATCGGATCACTCGTGTCGCGCATGCTCACCAAGCCGATTCACCGTATTACCAGCACGGCCAAGCAAATTCGCGATGGCGATCTGTCTGCTCGTACGGGCTTGCGCGGCGATGACGAGATCGATCAACTGGGCGAGACGTTCGATGAGATGGCCACTTCGCTCGAGAAGGATATGAAACACGAGAAACGTTTGACCTCGGACGTGGCTCACGAACTTCGTACTCCGCTTATGGCCATGCTCGCAACGGTCGAGGCCATGCAGGATGGCGTATATCCTACCGACGATGAGCACTTGGAGACTGTTGCTTCCGAGACGCGTCGCCTGGCTCGTCTGGTGCAGCAGATGCTCGACCTGTCGCGCATGGAAAACAGCACGGCTCCGCTCAACCTTGAGCCGGTGGACATGGTTCCTTTCGTGCGTTCCATCGTCAATGCCCAGGAGCGCCTGTTTGTCGACCGCGATCTGCGCTTGCGCTTTGCTGACGAGACCCAAGGTCACGACGATGTCGTCGAAGCCGATCCCGACATGATCACACAATGCGTCATCAATCTCATGAGCAACGCCATGCGCTACACCCCCGAGGGCGGTTGGGTCGTGGTGTCGGTGCTCAGTGACCGCAAACACGTCAGCATTGCCGTTTCTGATACCGGCATCGGTATTGCCAAGGATGACTTGTCGCGCATCTTCGGCCGTTTTTGGCGCGCCGATGCCAGCCGTGCCCGTGAGGCGGGCGGTCTGGGCGTGGGCCTCGCCGTGACTAAACAGATCGTCGAGCGCCATCACGGCTACATATCCGTGGAGTCGGAGCTTGGAAAGGGTACGACTTTTACGATTCATCTGCCTCGCGAGCACACGGCGGACGCGGCATCTACTACAATGGAGCACTAGCTTTTCGCTATTCGGTGAAGGAGGGGTTTCGTCCCTGCCGCTCCGAGTTTGCGAAAACGTGCGGGAAAGAACCCGCATTACTGTCGTATTTTGGTAAGGAGTGACTCACGTGACAACGATGGAGCGTCGTCCGGATTCCCGTGGCAAGGTTCGTGATATCTACGATGCCGGTGAAAACCTGCTGATGGTCGCCACCGACCGCATTTCTGCGTTCGACTTCATTCTTCCCGACGAGATTCCGTTTAAGGGAGAGGTGCTCAACCGCATCTCGGCATTCTGGTTCGATAAGTTTGCCGGCATCGTTCCCAACCACCTCGTTTCCATCGACCCGGCGGATTTCCCCGAGGAGTTTGCTGAGTATCGTGACTACCTCGCCGGCCGCGCCATGCTGGTTAAGAAGGCCCAGACGATTCCTATCGAGTGCATCGTCCGCGGCTATCTGACCGGTTCGGGCAAGAAGACCTACGACGAGAACGGCACCGTCTGCGGCATCCAGCTGCCTGAGGGCCTGACCGAGGCTTCCAAGCTTCCCGAGCCGCTGTTCACGCCGTCCACGAAGGCCGAGATCGGTGACCACGACGAGAACATCTCGTTCGAGCGTTGCTGCGAGATCGTGGGCGAGGACATCGCCACGCAGATTCGCGACCTTTCCCTCAAGATCTACAAGGCTGCCGCCGAGTATGCAGCGACCCGTGGCATCATCATTGCCGACACCAAGTTCGAGTTCGGTGTCATCGATGGCAAGGTTACGCTGATCGACGAGTGCCTCACGCCCGACTCCAGCCGTTTCTGGCCTGCCGCCAGCTACGAGGAGGGCAAGATTCAGCCCAGCTACGACAAGCAATTCGTCCGCAATTGGCTCAAAGCCAACTGGGATATGACGGGGGAGACCCCGCATCTGCCCGCCGAGGTCATCGATGGCACGTCCGAGCGCTATCGCGAGGCCTTCCAGATCATCACGGGCTCCCAGTTCACAAGCATGAAGGAGAACGCATAAGTGAGTACCCGTAGCGCCACGAACAAGCGCACGCAATCCCACGAGGTTACCGGGGTTGCGCGCAAGTCCGCTGCATCCGCCAAGCCCGCCCGTCAGGCAGCGAGCTCTGTCCGCGTCGTGCCGGCTTCGTCTAAGGCACGCCGCAAAGAGCTCGAGAAGGGCGAGAACCTCGAGGGCCTCTCTAAAGAGGAGAAGCGCGCCCGCAAGGCTAAGCAGCGCGCCAAGGAGGATCGCATCTACACGGTGTCGAATATCCTTCTCAAGCAGGATGAGGACTACACCAAGCGCCGCCGCATCTGGTGGGCCGTGCTCACTATCGGCATGGTGCTCGTCGTGGCCATTTGGGCTTCGCTGTACTTCGCTCCCGCTGGCATGGTGTCCAGCCCTGTCCAGATGGTCGGCATTGTTTTGTCCTACGTCGTCATTTTGGGTGACTTCATCTACGACTTCGTTCGTATTCGTCCCCTGCGCAACATGTACCGCACGCAGGCCGAGGGCATGTCCGAGAACAAGCTCAACGCCCTTATCGAGCGCTCGGCTGCCGAGGAGGACAAGAAGGACTCCAAGAAGAAGTAGCGTTTGCATGCATACTTATCGCTAAGATATAAGGCGCGTCGTTTTTGCGGCGCGCCTTTTTACTGTTCTATAGATAGATGGAGTGGCACATGATTCGAGCTGCCCTGACGGTCGAAGAGGCTCTGGAGGGCATGAAGGCCCTAGAGCCCAAGATTAAAAACTATGCGCGCCTGGTTGTCCGCAAGGGCGTAAACGTCAAGCCCGGTCAGGAGGTTGTCGTTCAGTCTCCGGTCGAGTGCGCGCCGTTTGCGCGCGTGGTGGTCGCGGAGGCCTATGCCTCCGGTGCCGGTCACGTGACGGTTATTTGGGCCGATGACGCCGTGACGAGGCTCACGTACGAGCATGTCGAGAAAAGCTATTTTGAGCAGACGCCCGAGTGGAAGCGCCTGCAGCTTGATTCACTGGCCCAGGATGGTGCCTGCTTTATCTTTATCGAGGGTGCGGACCCTGCCGCTCTTAAGGGCATCGATCCCGCTAAGCCTGCTGCAGCTTCTAAGGCAAGGAACACGCAGTGCAAGGTCTTCCGCCGCGGACTGGACTACAACATCAACCCGTGGTGCATCGCCGGCGCGCCGGTCGTTGCCTGGGCGCGCGAGGTGTTCCCGGGAGACGCCGATGAGGTTGCAATCTATAAGCTGTGGAATGCGATTCTGCATACCGCTCGCGCCGATGGCCAGGACCCGGAGAGCGACTGGGAACTCCATGACGCCGCATTCGAAAAGAACCTGCGTTTCCTGAACGACAATCGTTTCGACTACCTGCATTACACCTCGGCAAATGGAACCGATCTGACGATTGGCATGACGAAAGGTCACGAGTGGGCCGGCGGCAAGGGCAAGACGCCCGATGGGCACCCCTTCTTCCCCAACATTCCCACCGAGGAAGTCTTCACCTCGCCTGATCGTATGCGTGCCGACGGTATCGTGTATTCGGCTATGCCGCTCATTCACCACGGTAACAAGGTTGACGATTTTTGGATTAAGTTCGAGGCGGGCCGCGTAGTGGACTACGATGCCCGCGTGGGTAAGGCGACGCTTGCGAGCATTATTGACACCGATGAAGGTGCCGCTCATCTGGGTGAGGTCGCGCTTATCTCCAAGAACACGCCGATCCGTGAAAGTGGCGTTCTATTCTATGACACGCTCTATGATGAGAACGCTAGCTGCCATCTCGCGCTGGGTGTCGGTTTCCCCGAATGCATCGAGGGTGGGTATGACATGTCCAAGGAGGAGCTCCTGGAGCATGGCGTTAACGTCTCGAGCACGCACGTCGATTTTATGATCGGCACGGACGATATCGATATTACGGGCATTACGCCTGATGGACGTGAAGTTGTGATTTTCCAGAACGGCCAATGGAGTTGGGAATAGCCCCAGACCGTGGTACAATGCCACCCGCGGGCCGTTAGCTCAGCTGGCAGAGCAGGGGACTTTTAATCCCAAGGTCCAGGGTTCGAACCCCTGACGGCCCACCATAGAATAGAAAAGCGACTGGCGGATGCCGGCCGCTTTTTTGTTGCCGCGACATGGGTTCGAACCCGAAAGGGCGCGGAGCTGAGTAAACGCGTGAGCGTTTGCCAGCGCAGCGCGCAAGGCGCGAAGCGCCGCAGCGGCCGTCTGCAGAGCAGGCCGAACCTCTGACGGCCCACCCAAAGAAAGGAAAACGAAATGAAAACAGATAGATACGGAATTAGCGGCAGCACATTAAAGATAATAGCGGCCATTTCGATGGTTCTCGATCATGTAAGCAGGATCGTCCTGACCAATGGAATCATGACTCACGCATCGTACAATCAGATATCAGACGAACAGTGGGCGATTCTAAGCGAGGCTTCGGATGTGCTTCATGTTCTTGGCAGAATTGCATTTCCCTTATTTTGCTTTTTGATAGTTGAGGGATTTTTGCATACTCATGACATAAAGAGGTACCTGCGAAATATGCTTGTCTTCGCAATCATTGCGGAGCCCATATACGATTTCGTTCAAACCGGGCAACTATTTAACCTCCGGCAACAAAATGTTATGTGTGAGCTCCTGCTTTGCTTGGTCTTCTTGATAATTCTGGAAAAGATACAAAGCCTTTCAAAATGGAAGAGGTACATCGCAGAAACTGCTCTGATTGTTTTGACAGCACTGGCAGCTGAATACACTAAACTAGATGGCGGTGTGTATGGCATTCTGCTTGTGGCTGCATTCTATTTATTCCACGACAGCAAGGCCAAGATGTTCTTTGCTGCAGTATGCGCAGTGCTCCTTTCGTCATGCCATATAGTTGGCGGCGGATTTGAGTTTGCTACAGCTAATATATTTAATCCTGATGTTGCTGCCGCGGTCGTTTCGTTGCTGCTTATCAATCTTTATAATGGCAAGCGAGGGCTGAAGCTCAAATATTTCTTCTACATTTTCTATCCGGCTCATCTTGCTCTGCTTTATGGTGTCTCACTTATTGTTTTGAACTGTCTTTAAAAACTCTCAAACAAGTCTCTGAAAGCAGAACTAAATTGACCCTAAGACTGCTTGTGAATTTCCGGAAGACCTGTGAGATACGAGGATAGACAACGAGGGCTGTAGAAAGATGCTTCGAAAGCATGAATGGCAGCGAGAAAATGAGTTCGGAAGAACCCCTCTGGATGCTCCAGCATAGAATAGAAAGCGATTGGCTCCGGCTGGTCGCTTTTTTGTTACCGATGCACGGTTCGAACCCGAACTTCTATATATAGGAACGCTTGGCGAACAAAACCTGCCTTTTACCGACGGGAAACAAATAACCGATGCTTTTGGAGTAAAGTGGCGCTCCAGAGATGACCGATGCCTCAACATCTATAAACCAGCTGGTCACCGCCAATATCAGAAGCTGATGCTTCAGTTATAACCTCAGTGACGTGACTGAGGGACCTATTCATTTGTGAACAAAATATGGAGTGCGCGATTCCCGCCCCCGGCGCCCCTCCGGTCTGGCAATATATCTCCTTGCCGCGCGGCCCGGTCGGACCGGATCAGCCGCCAGGCGTGCACCTTGAGAACCGG
>NZ_JADNHZ010000008.1 GCF_015554145.1 Collinsella aerofaciens
CCCTTGACAGCGGATTGGGTCATATGAGCGAAAACCCGCCAGAGCGAGCAAGGTGCCTTGAAACGAGGCGGCATTGATCTTTTGGTCATGCCGCCGAAGTTGAAAGGCAGATTGCCGCCCTGGCGGGTTTGCAGCGTCGAGCAGTTACGGCGTTTGGTAAAACGCCGTAACTCAACTAGAAGCGGTTGCCGCGGAAGCCGCCACCGTTGCGGCCGCCACGGTCGCCACCGCGACCGCCGCGGTCGTTACCACGGTTGCCGCCGAAGCCACCACGGTTGCCACCGCGATCGCCATAGCCACCACGGTTGCCACCAAAGCCGCCGCGACCGCCACGGTCGCCGCCACGGTCGCCAAAGCCGCCACGGCCACCGCGATCGCCACCGCGACCGCCACGGTCGCCGCCACGGCCACCGCGATCGCCAAAGCCGCCGCGACCGCCACGGTCGCCGCCACGGCCACCGCGCTCGTCACGGCCGCCGCGAGGACCGCGGTCCTCGTCCAGGCCCATGGCGACGAGCGGAGCGATAACCTTATCGAGAGCGGCCATCAGCTCGGTAGCCTCCTCGTAAGAAAGCTCGGGCAGGAGCTTCTCCTTCTTGTTGGCAAGCTCGACCAGGCCCTCAGCGGCATCCTCGGCAGCGAAGACAACGATCTTGCGCATATCGCCCTCGGCGTCGTCGATGCGGCCGACCAGATCGGCAGCCTCGGCCTCGGCCATCAGGCCATCGAGCTCACGAAGGCGCATGCCCAGCAGGTCGGACATTTCCTTCTGCTCCATCTTGGGCTTGAGGTCAAGAAGCTTGATGGCGCGCTCGATGTTCGCCATGCGCTCGGCCTTGGCCTCCTCCTCCTTGGAAATAGCAAAGCGACGGCTGCGCAGCAGGCGGGCGGCCTTCTGCATCTTGTCCATCAGCTCTTCGTCATCGTAATCAGCGGCGGCCTCGACAACCTCGGCCTCCTCGGCGGAAACCTCGTCAGCAGCCTCAACCTCGGCAGCTTCGGTCTCCACAGTCTCGACTGCCTCAACCTCGGCAGCCATGGTCTCGTTCTCGGTCTCGTTCATGATCTCTTCGTTCTCAGACATGAGACTCCTTCTTGGCCCTCTCGGGCATCATCGCCCCATTCGCGGGGCCCGTCGCGCACTCTTTGCGCTTTAAACATTCATGCCTCTCGGCAAAACGTCCATTAGTTTATGGTGTCGTCACCCAATCTAACTGCAGAATCTATGTGCACACATTAATGCGACATGTGCGACTCGCGGCGAGCGTACACCAGCGACACCGCGAACCCGACAACGGCAATCACGGCCGCCACGCGCACGGCGGCTGCAAATCCTATCGCCTGGGCAACGTCCGACGCAACGCCTGCGGCGCCAGCAGCCACCGCAGAACTCGAAAGCAGGCCGATAAACAGCGACGGACCAAACGACGCGGCAATCATGTTCCACGTGTTAAGCAATGCCGTTCCGTGAGGATGCTCAGCGGCGGGGAGCGTCTCCAAACCGGCGGTCTGCGAGGGGCTCAGTACCAAACCGACGCCGGCATACACCACAACGGTCAGCAGCACGACAACGCCGATGTTCATGCTTGCCGCGGTCATCGAGATTGCCGTCTGCCCCACAGCGATCAGGGCAAAGCCGACCGGCAGCAGCGGCCACGCACCACGGGCATCCATCACGCGTCCGCCCACAATCGAGGTCACGGCGTTGCAGGCAATTGCCGGCAAAATGAGCAAGCCCGCAACAAAAGCGGTCATGCCGTATGCGCCCTCAAAATAGAGCGGCAGCAAAACGCTCATCGAGAACGTCGTCATCATCGACACCACCACAAGCAGGCACGCAGGCCAAAAACGAACGCTTGCCATGGGGCGCACGTTGAGCACCGGATGTTCGAGCTTGAGCTGGCGGACCGCAAACAGGCCAAGCAGCACC
Organism: Collinsella aerofaciens; assembly: GCF_015554145.1. Lineage (GTDB taxonomy): Bacteria > Actinomycetota > Coriobacteriia > Coriobacteriales > Coriobacteriaceae > Collinsella > Collinsella aerofaciens_AA. The sequence goes on from NZ_JADNHZ010000008.1 coordinate 1,931, forward strand.
ACAGCGGCGAAAAGCGTCACGATACCGGTCATCACATTGGTCGAGAACTCGCCTACGGAATACACAAACGCCGTAATGCCGACGGCGAGCAAAACAACCGACAGAATATCAAGCGTGGAGTTCGAGCGCTTTCCGACATTCCGAACGAGCCTTGCGCCCGCAGCGGCGACCACGACACCGCCCACCAGTGGCACTACGAACACTGCCCTCCAGCCAAACAAGGTGCACATAAGACCACTAATCACGGGCCCAAACGCCGGCCCCAGCGTAATGCAGGCACCGCCCAGGCTCAGATACAGACCGAGCTTCTCGCGCGGAGCGCAAGATAGCACAACATTCATCATGAGCGGAAACAGGATGCCCGATCCCGCAGCCTGCAAGATACGGCTCGGCAGCAAAACGGTAAACGACGGGGCGATCAGGCACAGGACTTCGCCGGCGACCATGCATCCGCATGCGAAAAACAGCAGTTTGCGCGTTGAGAAGCGACCGGACAGAAAGGCCATGACGGCCGTAAAGATCGACGTCACGATCATGTAGCCCGAAACAAGCCACTGCGCCGTGGTGGCACTCACCGAAAAGGCCGCCATGATGTCGTGCAACGCCACGTTAATGATGTTCTCGTTAAAGGCTGCAACAAAGGCCGCGATATACATTACGACGAGAAACGCCGAAGCGGCCGATGGCGCTGCTTGAACTTGTTGCTGAGATTTGTTCCCCATGCATTTCCTTCCTCTTGGAACGACAGTCGCATCGCCCCAGAGGAACAGTCCAGGGCGAACATGAGCCCTAGACTTACGCCAGACGCCGCACGCGGCGAATCTGGCAACATGGTCCAACGTCGAAAGATTGTAACGCGGACGTGCAGCTTTCCTTACGCGCTATTATTAAAAGTCCACGAAAGCATGAGACATGAGGAGCCCGCCATGATTAAGCCCATCATGAAATCCGAGTTCTTTTTGCGCCTGCCTTCCGAAGACGCGGGCCCCGATGACACCGTGACCGGGCAGGACCTCCTGGATACGCTCCATGAGCATGAGCACGAGTGCGTGGGCCTCGCCGCCAATATGATTGGCGTGCGCAAACGCATCATCTGCGTAAAGGACGGCAACAGGGCGCTCCTGATGTACACCCTCAAATTCTTGAGCAGGTCAATGCCTATCAGACGAGCGAAGGATGCCTTTCGCTGGTTGGAGAGCGCCCCTGTACCCGTTATCGCCGCATTAAGGTGGAGTATCTGGACGAGAACTTCGTCCACCGCATCAAAAACTTCTCGGGCTACACCGCCGAGATCATCCAACACGAAATCGACCACTGCCAAGGAATCGTGATCTAGGTCACTTGCCGACATGAGGGGACCGGAGGCTACCCTATGGATATCAGCCGTTTTGGTGAGTTCGCTATCTTGGCGCAGTCGCGTACGTTTCTCGATGCGGCGGAGCTGCTCTTCATGTCGCAGTCGACTCTCTCCAAGCACATTATGGCAATGGAGCGCGAGCTCGGCTGTAATCTCATCGATCGGAGTCAACGCCACGTTACGCTCACCGCGCAAGGCGAAGCGCTCCTCCCCTATGCACAAAAGATAGCGACGCTCCAGCATCGCTATCTCGCTGCCATCCAGATAGCCGCAGATGAACCACTCGAACGCATCACCGTGGGCTCCATCCCCATCATGGCTCCCTATGGAATCACGGACGCCGTCATCGATTTCCAGCAGGCGAACCCCTCGTATTCCGTTGAGCTCATCGAGGGCGAAGGCAGCGCACTCAAGCAGATGCTCTTGCGCGAGGACATCGACCTCGCCTTCATCCGCGACGGCGGCGCCATCGAGCCGGAGTTTAAAAAAATCCCCTTTACAACCGACCGGCTCGTGGCCGTTATCCCGCTCGACCATCCACTCGCCAAGCGCAACGCCATCGAGATCGACGACCTTATCGATGAGAATTTCCTTATGCTTCCCCAAGGCTCGTTCGTGAGCGAACTCACCCTCTCCCTTTGCCGCAAGGCAGGATTCAGCCCACGTGTCACGTTTACCGGCAAACGGGCAGAAAACATCATCTCGCTTGTCGCGCGCGATGCCGGCGTCTCGCTGCTCATGTGCAAGCCTGCCGAATCACTCGCCGGCGGCAAGGTGGCCCTCGTGCCGCTCGAGTCTGCAACGACCTCCGAGGTCAGGCTCTACCTCAAACGGAGCGCTGCGTACTCGCAAGCCGTCGTCTCGTTTATCGGCTTTCTCCCCTATCGCCAGCTTCTACAGGGCGGCCGCATGACCTCCGAAGCGCCGCAGTCGTCGTAATCCCAGCACACACCGCCACTTTTGAGATGCCCCACAAACCAACCGGCAACGGTACAAAACGCAAAAGGCCCCGGACAGCACAGCTGCCGTCCGAGGCCTTTTAAATCAAAGCGGGTAGATGGACTAGTCCACCGAGATGTTGAGGGTCTGACCGCCCTCGTCCTTCTTGGTGCCGATCACCATAGCGGCGATAAGCGCCAAAATAAAGGCGACCAGACCGGAGATGACAAGACCGATAAAGCCCGAATCGATGCCAGCGGGGTTGATAAAGCTCGGGAAGCCGAGCGAACCGGAGGCACCGAAGGCATAGAGCTTGGCACCCATAAGGCCGGCAATGGCGCCGCCGACACCTGCGGAAATGAAGGTCGCCCACATGAGACGCTTACGCGGCAGCAGGATGGCGTAAAGCGCGGGCTCGTTGACGCCGAAGATCGACGAGACGAGAGCAGGGATGTTGATGACAGCGTTTTCCTCGGAATCCTTGGTTCGAATGATCATGCCGAGCACGGCACCGGCGATGGCGCACCCACCTGCGTATACGAGAGGGTTGATGAGGTCATAGCCGTAGGTTGCGACATCGATGAACCACAGCGGAATGACGCCCCAGTGCAGACCGAACATGACGAGCAGGCTCCAGAACGTGCCGATGACAAAACCGGCGATGGCGGGCTGGAAGTTGATGAGCGCCAGGATGATTTGGGCAACGATGTTGGAGAGGACCGTCATGACCGGACCGACCACAAGCAGGCCCAGGATGCCACAAATGAGAAGCGTCAAAATGTTGGAGAAGAACGAGCTCACAAGCGCGGGCAGTGCGCCAGAAAGGAATTTGTGCACATTCGAGGCGATCCAGACGATGAAAATCGCAGGCAGAATCGTCGATGAATAGTTCTGCATAATCAAAGGGATGCCAAAGATATCACCGTAGACATTGGACTCAAGGACCGTACCGGTGCCGAGCGTGTAAAGCGGGTCTCCACCCATAAGGGCAACGAGCGTCGGGTAGACGAGGATGCCGCCGAGGGCCATACCCATAACGGGCTTAAGTCCGAACTTCTTGGCAGCCGTCCAGCCGATGATAAGCGGGAAGTAATAGAAGACCGAATCTCCGATTGCCGAGAGCGTCACATAGGTATTGCTGTCCTTGGCGAGCCAACCGGCAACCGTGCAGAGGGCGAGCATCGACTTGATGAAGCCACCGGCCATAAGCACGCCAAGAACCGGTTGCAGGATCTCGGAAATGATGGCGAGTAGGCGCGAGAACGGATCGCCCTTCTTGACATTGTCGCCCTCATCGATATCAAGCGCGGGCTTGGCGTCGAACCCGCCGATCTGAACGAGTTCATTGTAGACGGACTCGACGGTGGCACCGATTACGACCTGATACTGTCCACCGGCCTGGATGACGTCAACGACACCCTTCATGGCCTTGAGCTCATCGGTCTGGGCGAGCGATTCGTCCTTGAGGTGAAAGCGGAGACGCGTAATGCAGTGACTCACGTCCAGCACATTGTCTCGGCCACCGACCTTTGCGATGATTCCATCGCAAAGCTGCTGGTATTTCATGGTATTCCTCCTTTTTCTGAGCGGGGCATGGCATTGATTCCAGACCCCCGTAGTCGACGTGGGGAGCCACAGAACCCGCCTCCCCTTTAAAATCCGCGGGCGCATATACGTCCGGGATGGGAGATAACAAGGGAAATAAGAACGCCGATCACACGGCCGCGACCCTCATGGGTCCCATGCCGTGGCGGCAAAACTACAGGCGCGAATCTGGCGCGCCGAGAAGGCGCGCGGTTTGACAGAACTTATCGCATAGGCGCTCCGGTTCGCCTTGGGGAATCTGGGTACGCTCGGTCTCAAAGGAGAGGCCGTATTCACGCGCCGGAAGGAAGTACTCGTAATAGCCGTTGGTATAACCGCAGACAATCCCCTCAACCGGACATTCGCGCTTCATGCGAACGCCAAGGTCGCTGCCGAGCTCGCTCGGAAACACAAAGAGGTGCATACCACCCAAGCTGATAACGGCGCACTTGAGCGTGAGCGAAAAATCGTCATGGGCGACGGTGTGATAGAACGTCTGGGGCTCGATACGGTCGAGTTTAACCTCGCGATCGAGCTTGATTTGGGAAATCGCCTCGGCAAGACCGGTCGACACGCGCTCGACCTCGGGGATGCCACGACCTTGGCGAAAATTGCGATCGCTGCAGTCGCCAGCAGCGCCCACGACCATGGCAGGATAGTACCCGAGGCTCGGGGCGAGCTTTTTACCGGTAAGGCCGGCAAGCTCACTCGTGAGCTCCGTACAATCGGGCCCGACGCAAGCGGAATGCACCGCCCAGTTCACAAAGCCCGCAAATGGCTTGCCTTCGGTATCGAAGAACGAAACGACAATGACCTCATTGTCGGCGAGTTCGCCTGGGATGATGCGGTTGTCATAGAAACCGGTGACGACCTGCTTGCCCAGGCGGCAAATCGCGGGCTGCGCATTGGCGCGGCACTCCTCAAAGCATTGGCAAATGGTATCGAGGAGCCAGCGATAGTAGTTCTCGTCGAATTTTCCCGTCCACCAGCTGCGGTGGTAAGCGACGATTGAAGTATGGTCGTGCGTCGCCGAGAGCAGGACGCAATCACGGTCAATGCCGTAGCGCTCGGCGAGCATTGTCTTGACTTCCTCGGCCATGCTTTCCTCGAACTCGAGGACATCGGCATTAAAGAGAAACACCTCGCGTTCGCCTTGCTGGAAGAGAATGGCGTTGGCGTAGACGTCGTCATGGATGCCCGTCGCAGGCTCCAGGCGGTTGGGAAGATTGCGATAGCCAATTAGGTAGATGTCGCCCTGTGGGGTGATTTTGCGGCGCGCGTGTCCAATGTTCATGCACGTTCTCCTTCTGTGTTACGCCGCATTCAAGGCGGCAATGATGATATCGACGAGGCGCTCATGGGAGCCGGCGGCAAAACCGGAGTTCATGGCCTCATAGGTGATCTTTTCGTACGCGTCGGGGGCCGGTAGGTATTTCTGTCCGCCGTTGACGAGCGTGGCAAAGAGCACAGAGCCGGACCGGGCGACGCGCACGGTGGCGCCGAATGTACTCGAGACCTCGGGCTGCACGCCGACAAGCTCGACGTTTCCCAGCCGAAGCAGATAGACCCTCGTGTGCTGCTCACCGGCAGCATGAAACTCATACGTTCGATGCGGAGCCAAAGAGTAAAAATCGGCGCTTGTCTGAGCGGGCAGGAGGACGTCGACCGTGCGAGCATCGATGCCGGCAGCGCTATCCTCACGTGCCATGCGAGCGGCCTCAATCAAAGCATCGCCCAAGACCTGCCCCTGCTGGTGCAGCATGCGGTATCCGTCCTCATGGGCATCGACCGTCCGCTTCACGCCGGCGGCATCGAACGTGACGTTCATGGCGCGTTCCGCCGGACCTTGGTCGCCCGCGGCGCCCGGCAGCAACAGGGCAACGCCGCCCAGCTCACGCTCGAGTGACATGGCGGCAAAACCAAAGAGATCTCCGCTCGCCACGCGTCTCCCCTCGGAGTCGCGCGACCCGTCGAGCACGGAGGACTGGACGTCCGCCGCCGCAAGTACGGCAACGTACTCGCCCCCGGCATCCCTCATGGCGAGCACGGGCATCGCGTGGTCGGCAAACCCCTCGGGATTCGAGCCCAACCACCAGCCGGCCGGCGTCTCGATGTCGCGATTAACGTTCACGGGGCAGTCGCCCTCCGCCGTGGCGAGTGTGACGGAGCGAATGCCCGCAACAGCCCGCTCGACAGCCGTGCGGGCGGCGGCGATGAGCGCTGCGCGATAGCGCTCGTTGCGATCGCGGGCAGCAGCATCGGCAAGATGCCCGGGAGTGCGAACGTGAGGCATGGAAAACGTGTGGGTAGGAACCACCCAAGAGTAAGCGCCACTGCAGCCGGCGGCATCCTCGACGACCTCACGCAGATCGGCGAGCAGAGCCGGAGCAATCGATGTGACCTCAAGCGAAAGAATGCAGGCGCGTCGCCCCGCCCCCTCGATGACAAGAGCACGGGCAAAGACCTCATGGCGGAGTTCGTCGAAACCGTCAAACGGCAATACGCCCCCAAGATCGATGGCCGCACGGGCGGCCCCAGCCCTCATCTCTCCTTTGTCCATGGCAGACACCCCCTCTGATTGCCGCTCACTCGACACCGTACAGTCGCTGCGCCGTGCCGCCAAGCACAAGATCTGTGTCTGCATTGCTCAGACTCGCGGCACGAACGCAGGCGACACCCTCGGTGAGCCACTCGCGTTTAACCGGATAGCTCGTGCCAAAAACAATATGGTCTGCACCCAACACGTTAACCGCGCAGGCGAGGAGTGTCTTGCCCCAAGGCTGGGCATGGGACATGTCGAAATAGATGTTGTTCTCGAGGCGCTTGGAAACGGTCTCGGTATCGACCTGAAAACGTCCAGAGGCATCAGGGCGCTTGGGGCCGTGAGGCAGCAGCATCTCCTTGAACGCAAAGTATGCGCCACCGAGCATGGAGTGGACCATCTTGATATTAGGATAGCGCTCGAAGAAATCACCAAAGATCTCGCGGCCGATCGCCGTAGTTTGGTCGACGCAGCGACCATAAGAGCGGCGAAGGTTGTCGTACGCGAGAAGCGACTCGTTCTCGACCGGTACGGGAACATGGTGGACGTAAACGGTGACGTTGCGCTCGTTCAGGTGCTCGAAGAAGCTCGAGAAAACCCGGTCGTCGAGATAGCGCTTGCCGTAGTGAGCGCAGAGCTGCACACCCGCAAAACCATCGTCGAGCCTGCGGTCGAGCTCCTCTAAATTTGCCTTGGTGCCAAAGGGTGGCACAGCGACAAGCGGAATCAGGCGGCCATTTGACGCCTTCGCGTCAGCGGCCATACCGTCGTTGAAGCGCCGACACATCTCGAGCGACATCCACTCGTGGCAGCCGGGGAGCTTGAGGATCGCCTTGTCGACCCCCGCCTCATCCATATCGGCCAAGCGCTTCTCGAGGGTGTAGTCGCCCTCGATGTAATTAAGGCCCGGAGAACCGGCGGGCATCTCGATCACGATCTGTCGCTTGCCGGCGGAATTCACGGTCAGATAGCCTTCGGTGTCGTAGGCGCGGGGCACCTCGGCCAAAAACTGTTCGCAGAGCGTCTCGTCATGAAAGATGCGCTCGTCGAACCAGTAGGAATTTGCATCGATAATCATTGGTTGGAACCGCCTTTCATCTTGTTGAGAACATTCTAGAAAAGCGGGTACCCGGGCATCAATTCCAGCTTAAGCCTACTGTATTCCATTTTGGAATAGAACTTACCGCTCACACGCGAACCTTGCTCGCTCAAAGAGACAAAGCGTTAGCAGCACGGGCTTAGACAGAAAACGGCCGGCCCGCATCCGTTGCGGGCCGGCCGTTTTAGTACAGGCTACCTTTGCCGTTACGACTGGCGGTAGTGATCGAAGAAGTCGGCGAGGTCTTCGAGGGACTCTTTGAGCACTTCCATGCGCGGCAGGTACACGATACGGAAGTGGTCGGGCTCAGCCCAGTTGAAGCCGCCGCCGCGCGTGATCAGAATCTTCTTCTCGTGCAGCAGGTCAAGGGCGAACTGCTCGTCATCGGTAATGTTGAACTTCTTCACATCCATCTTGGGGAAGATGTAGAACGCCGCACGCGGCTTAACCACCGAGATGCCGTCAATCTTGTTGAGCGCCTCATACACAAAGTTGCGCTGCTCGTAGACACGGCCGCCGGGGCGGATGTAGTCGTTGACGGACTGATGGCCACCGAGCGCCGTCTGAACGATCGACTGAGCCGGCACGTTGGAGCACAGGCGCATGTTGGAGAGCATGTTGATGCCCATGATGAAGTCGCTCATGCAGCGCTGGTTGCCCGAAAGCACCATCCAGCCAATACGATAGCCCGCGATCATGTGCGACTTGGACAGACCGCTAAAGGTGACGCAGGGCAGATCGGGAGCGAGCGAGGCAATCGAGACGTGCTCGTAGCCGTCCATGCACAGGCGGTCGTAGATCTCATCGGCAAAGATCATCAGCTGATGCCTGCGTGCAACCTCGACGATGCCCTCGAGCACCTCGCGCGGGTAGACCGAGCCCGTGGGGTTGTTGGGGTTGATGATAACGAGGGCTTTGGTCGCGCTCGTGATCTTGGACTCCATATCCTCCAGGTCGGGATACCAATCCGCCTGCTCATCGCACAGATAGTGCACAGGATGACCGCCGGCAAGGGTTGCGCACGCCGTCCAGAGCGGATAGTCGGGGCTGGGGATCAGAATCTCGTCGCCATTGTCGAGCAGCGCGTTCATCGAAAGCTGAATGAGCTCGGACACGCCGTTGCCCGTGTAGATATGCTCCATCTGAACGTTGGGCAAGCCCTTGATCTGCGAATACTGCATGATCGCCTTGCGCGCGGAGAACAGGCCACGCGAGTTGGAATAGCCTTCGCAGTCGGGCAGCTGCTGGCGCATGTCCTTGATGACCTCATCGGGCGTGCGGAAACCGAAGGGCGCCGGGTTGCCGATATTGAGCTTGAGGATGCGCTCGCCCTCGTCCTCCATACGGGCGGCCTCGTCGACGACGGGACCGCGCACGTCATACAGGACGTTATCGAGCTTGGTGGATTTAGAAAAAGTACGCATGGTGGTGCTCCTTGCAATTTGAGCTGAGGGATGGGGTTCGGGCTTGGAATCGTTGCGGGGTGATGATGCCTCGCCTTGATCGGCGTCGCCGGCAAGCAGCCAGGTAACATCGACCTCCAAAATACGGGCGAGCAGCTCAGCCACATCGCGCCGCGGAATCGTCTTGCCGCTCACATATTGGCTCATCTGACTCTTGCCGAGTTTTTTGCCGAGCATCTCCGATGCGCGGATCACGTCCGACTGGCGAACGTCGCGATCGGACATAGCCTGTCGCAGACGATCGCTAAACGTCTCTTGGGCCACTAGAACCTCCTTGCTGGCAAAGTTCAATTTATACAACACGAATTGAACCTGAGTTCAATTTAGGCAGCAGTATAACGCCGTGCTATTTCGAAAAGTTCAATTTCAAAAATAAAATGAGCAAGACCTCGAGATTTATCCCAAGGCGATAACGACGTGCACGCATTTAGAGGTATTCGAGGAAACGAGCGGCGGCAAGCGAAACATCGGCCGTTCGATATATGGCGTTGATCTGCCGATGGGGATGCCCTTCGAGCGGACGCACAGCAACATCGAACTGGCAGCGACGCAAGATGAGCGCGGGAAGAATGCTCACGCCCAGGCCATCCTCGACCATAGCCATAATCGCATAGTCATCCCAAGTCGACAGTTTTGAGCGCACCGCCAGCCCCGCCCGACGGAATAGCGGCGTAATCTCGTCATCAGTGCCGCGTTCTAGCAGAATAAACTGCTCGTTGGCTAAATCGGCAAGAGAAACGACCTCCGCCGTGGCAAGCGAGGAGTCCGCTGGCACCACGGCCATCAACTCGTCTTGCACCAACGGTCGCGACGCCATGCCGGCGCCGCGTGGCTCGCGCGGAATAAAGCCCAGGTCGCAGCGGCCTTCCGCCACCCATTGCTCAATCTCGGAGTAATCACCCATCAGCAGCTCGTAATCGACATCCGGATGATCGGCGCGAAAGCGCGCAATCACCGGCGGCAGTACATGGGTCGCCACACTCGAAAACGTACCGATACAGATCTTGCCGCGCATGAGCCCACGCATCTCGTCCACGTGTCGCTGCAGGCGGCCAAACTCCTCGCAGAGCGCCTCAACCGCCGGCATGATCTGCCGCCCATCGGCAGAAAGCACCACGCCCTCGCGGCTGCGATCAAGCACCTTAAAACCCCAGTCTGCCTCAAGGTCGCCCACCATGCGGCTCACGCCCGACTGCGAATAGCTCAGCCGCTCTGCAGCACGCGTAAAGCTGCCGGCACGCACCGTCTCGAGCAGCACTTGCATCTTTTGGATATTGGTCTCCACGGCACGTCCCCACCCTTGCATGAGTTTTTGTTATGTTTTCCATGCATTATATTCGCTTTTCTTCTAAAGCCAGTTCACCCATAGTGAATATGTTCGGATATAGAGGGGATGTCAGCGCATGAACAACGGACTGTTTACATACTTAGCAGCATTACTGTTGTTTGGCTCTAACGGCATCATCGCCGCAGCTATCGCACTGCCGAGCTCCGATATCGTACTGTTGCGCACGTTTTTGGGCGCTCTCACCCTTGCCGCCATCCTCTTCATAACCAAGCGCCATAACCTGCAGGCTCCGTCTCGCCCCCGCGAGGCCGCAGCGCTCATCGTCTCGGGCGCCGCGCTGGGCGCCAGCTGGATTTTCCTGTTCCGCGCCTATCAGACGATCGGCGTTGGTATCTCCTCGCTGTTGTATTACTGTGGCCCCATCATCGTTATGGCCCTTTCCCCGCTCATTTTTGGCGAAAAGCTGACCGGCGGCAAAATCGCCGGCTTTGTCGCCGTCGCCTGCGGTGCTTTTCTCATTGCAGCGCAAGGTCTAGGCGGCAATATGCCCATTGCGGGCATCGTCTGTGGAATCGCCTCGGCCTTCTGCTATGCATTGATGGTCATCGCCAGCAAGGGTGCGCCGCACATCGAGGGCCTCGAGAACTCCGCACTCCAAGTGAGCGCCGCCTTTGTGACCGCACTGGCCCTCACGCTCATCACGCAGGGCGCTCCCTCGTTCCTGTCCGCCGGCGTCGCCGCCAGCATTGATTGGCGCGCCGTCGCTATGCTCGGCGTCGTCAACACCGGCATTGGTTGCCTGCTCTACTTTAGCGCCGTCGCCAAGCTGCCCGTCCAGACCGTCGCCGTCGTCGGCTACCTCGAGCCGCTTTCGGCGGTCGTGTTCTCGGCCGCCCTTTTGGGTGAAGCCATAACACCGGTCCGCCTGATGGGCGCCGCGCTTATCATCGGCGGCGCGATTTTTTGCGAACTCGCCGGCAAACGCGCAAACGCCAAGGCTGGCATCGCCCAGACAGCACGTGCTTAAAAGCCCCTGCTTTGAAATGCTACCTGCGTAGATAAATAATCCCCAGCTGAGGATTATTGTCTAAAATAACCCGATGTGCCAAACTGCTCTTGTATGTATAAAGACGGCATAAAGTTTTTTGTCCTAGACAGATAACCGGATGTCTAAGGGAGTCCTCGTGGCACACAACAAACTGGAGGCAAACCTCCAAGACCAGCGCGGGCAAGGCGGGCACGGAGCCATCCCCCTCTCCGCTGGCATGCTGCTCGTAACGCTCGGCGTCGTCTATGGCGACATCGGCACGAGCCCCATGTACACCATGAAATCAATCGTCGCCAACAACGGCGGCATCGGTACCGTCAGCGAGGACATGATCCTGGGCGCGCTTTCGCTCGTCATCTGGACCATGACGCTCGTGACCACGGTCAAGTACGTGGTAATCGCCATGAAGGCCGACAACCACAACGAAGGCGGCATCTTCGCCCTGTTCAGCCTCGTACGCAAGGTGGCACCATGGCTGATTCTGCCCGCCATGATCGGCGGCGCGGCGCTGCTCGCCGACGGCATCCTCACCCCCGCCGTCACGGTCACCACAGCCATCGAGGGTCTGCGCACCATCGAATGGGGCCATGCGCTGCTGGGCGACGGCCAGACCAACGTCATCATCATCACCATCATCATTATCTGCGGCCTATTTGCCATGCAGCGCGCCGGCACCTCGTCAATCGGCAAGCTGTTCGGCCCGCTCATGACGCTGTGGTTCCTGTTCCTGGCAGGCGCCGGTCTGTTCAACATGCTCGGCAACCTGTCCATCTTGCGCGCGCTCAACCCCATCCGCGGCATTATGTTCCTGTTCTCGCCCATCAACCATTCGGGCATTATGGTGCTCGGCTTTGTCTTCCTGTCGACAACCGGTGCCGAGGCACTCTACTCGGACATGGGCCACGTGGGCAAGGCAAACATCTATGCATCCTGGCCATTTGTTAAGGCGGCCCTTATCCTCAACTATCTGGGTCAGGGAGCTTGGCTGCTCGCCAATAACTCCAACCCCCAGATGCTCGCGATGGATATCGTCAACCCGTTCTATATGATGCTCCCCGAGCCCCTACGCCCCTTTGCCATCGTGCTTTCGGCCGTGGCGGCCATCATCGCCTCACAGGCGCTCATCACCGGCTCGTTCTCGCTGGTATCCGAGGCAACGCGCCTCAACCTTATGCCGCACCTGCGCATCCACTACCCCAGCGACACCAAGGGCCAGCTCTATATTCCACTCGTCAACAACATCATGTGGGTCGGCTGCATCTTCATTGTGCTGCTGTTCCAGAACTCCGAGCGCATGGAGAGCGCCTATGGCCTCGCCATTACCGTGACCATGCTTATGACCACCACGCTGCTGACGAGCTATATCGCCGGCATCCTCAAGCACAAGCTGGGCGCCTGCGTCTTCGCCCTGCTCTTCGGTGCCATTGAGCTGTGCTTCTTCGCCTCGTGCCTCACCATGTTCTTTGACGGCGGCTACGTAATGATCTTCTTGGCCTCGCTGCTGTTTGGCCTTATGTACGTGTGGCGCCGCGGCACCGCCATCGAGCGCACGCAGACGATCCTGCTGCCCGTCTCCAAGTACATTGACCAGCTCAACCGCCTGCGCAACGACGAGACCTACCCCGTGCTCGCCGACAATCTGGTGTTCCTCACCAACAGCCCCGACCCGCTCACGCTCGACCGCGACGTGCTCTATTCCATCTTGGATAAGCATCCCAAGCGCGCCAAGGCATACTGGTTCATCAACGTGCACGTTACCGACGAGCCCTATACGCACGAGTATTCCGTCGAGACCTTTGGCACGGACTTTTTGTTCCGCGTGCGCTTGGACCTGGGCTTTAAGGTCAACCAGCGCGTTAATGCCTACCTGCGCCAAATCGTTGGCGACTTGATGGCATCGGGTGAGCTGCCGCCGCAGCATCACACCTACTCCATCTACGAGACGCGCGGCAACGTGGGCGACTTCCGTTTTTGTATGCTGCGCAAGATGCTCGCCCCCGAAACGGACATCAACCGCAATGACCACCGCGTGATGGCCATCAAGTACGCCGTCCGCCGCGCCTGCGGAAGCCCGGCACGCTGGTACGGTCTCGAGAACTCGGCCATCATCATCGAGTACGTGCCGCTGTTTGCCCGCATGCGCCCGGCCGTTAAGCTCGTGCGCACCCAAGTGCCGCTCGAGGTTCAGATCGAAGAGGCCGAAGAAATGGAAGTCGACATCTTCTCGGACGACCTGGTCAACGGCAACGAAGCCGGTAAGAATATGAACGTCGATCCCACTGAGCTGCTCGAGAGCGTCGCAGATACGCCCGAACAGCAACTCGACGGACTCGAGAGCACCCAGTTCAACGACGCCAACTTCTAACACGCCACCAGCCATTGACGACAACGGCCTCGCATCTCATAAGAGGTGCGAGGCCGTTTTATGTCGCAACGGACCAGTGAGCTACGAACGGCGCGGCTCGGGAACCACGAGCCTATCGGGGCTCGCGCCCTCGGCATCCATCAGGCTCACGTAGCGAATCGACGGATCCCCATACATCGCGTAGTAATAATTGCCCGTGCGCGCGCTAAAGCATCCGGTGTAGATAGTCTTCTCGAACTTGCCATCGCCCATCCTGGACGCTCCCTCGATCATCACCACGCCCTCGAGCGAGCGGAACATGCGAACGACGTTTTCGGTCTCGCTCTCCTTTTGCGGGTAATTGGCATTGAGGTACGCCGCCTTTACAAAACGGCTCGGCGAATAGCAATCGCCCGGAATGCCGCGCATGCCGGCACCGGCTCCATAGGGCTTAAGCTCGGCGCCACGCCATGTCGCCGTCTGCGGAAAATCGCTTGTGGCGGTGATATAGGTGCGCAGGTTTTCCATGTGCCACGGGAAGGTCGGCTGGTTGGCAAGGGTGTCGACCGGATCGTCGTATACATGCAGGCCGTCAGCCATCATCTCGACCACGATGCTACGCTGGCTGTCGCCGATAATCCAATGGAGCAGCGACACGCCCAGCCCCTCTCCTGCAGATTTGGCGACAATCACCGTATCGCGCAGCGCAGCCTCGACCTCGTCGACCGTCGAGAACGTCGCTGCCACCCACAGGGGAAACTCATAGGCCGCGATATTGGTCTTTCCATCAACCGGGCCCTCGGCATACTCGGCATAGCCGGGAAAGTTGAGCCCCGCCACAGCCAGACCCGCATCGTTACCACAGTCGAAAAACATGGGATAGTTCTTGTAATCGATGCACATGCCGATTACCGCGTGTGCCGCCGACGCATCGTCGATAAACGAATACGGAATATGAAACCCGCGCGGCATCACGCGAACCTGTTGACCGTAGTCAAAGCTCCAGTCGAGGTTGCGGCCTAGATACATGTGGCCAGAATTATCGGTAAATCGAATGCTCGTGCACATAGCGCCTCCTAGCTTTACGTTCTTGCTAAGCTCATTGTCACCAAACAAAAAGGCGCTAAACACAAAAGCCCGGACATGACAACAATGTCACGCCCGGGCCAAAAACGACGAAGTGCGGTGCCGTAGTCACCCTAGACAAGTTTACCTTGGCAGTGATCGATCATATGCTGGATCATTTGTGCCTCAAAGCCCGCGTAGTCGCGGCGGCACTCCTTCATCTTGCCGTCGACAATCTGGTCAAAGGCAACCTTGCACTTGATATAGCGCGTGGACTTGGTGACCTCCTCGTGCGTCAGGCAGCTCTCCTCCATCTTGCTGGCGCCCAGGCCAAACACCAGACGGGGGTTGTAGAGCACGTGGGGCTCGCCGGCGTCGTCCAGGTAGACGCAGACCTTCTTGGTAACGCCAATCTGGTTAGCGGCAAGGCAGCCGGCATCGTCGAGCGACTTGATGGTATCGATCAGGTCCTGAGCAACCGACTCGTCCTCGACGGTCGCAACCTCGCAACGCTGGGACAGGATAGCCTCGTCGTGGCAAAGCTCTTTAATCATACGTTCCTCCATAGGGGTCGTTGTAACCGCTTAAGTATACGGTACCCACACATTTTCATGCGATAAATACCGTCCGTCTGTTACAAAGCGCCGAACATCAACATGCGAGGAACAGCAAGGTTGTAAAGGCGATATAGTAAATGAGTTCGTGTCAATCGGCCTAAACTCGGGGCCGAACAAGGAAAGGGTATGCATGGACGAACTTTTTCACGTCAGTGAGCGCAAGTCCACAATCGGGACCGAACTTCGCGCTGGACTGACAACATTCCTGGCGATGGCCTACATCATCGCCGTCAACCCCGCAGTGCTCTCGGGCGCTGGCATTGATGCGGGAGCGCTCGCCTGCGCCACCTGCCTGGGCGCCGGCATCATGACCATCTGCATGGGCATCTTCGCCAACCGCCCGCTCGCCTGCGCGTCGGGTCTGGGCATCAACGCCATGATCGCGGGCATCGCCACCACCATGTGCGGCGGCGACTGGCACGTGGCCATGAGCGTTATCTTCCTCGAGGGTATCGTCATCTTGCTGCTCGTCCTGTGCGGCCTGCGCGAGGCCATCATGGACGCCATCCCCGTGGTCCTGCGCCACGCCATCTCGGTGGGTCTGGGCCTATTTATCGCCATGATCGGCCTGTGCGACGCCGGCATCATCACCGCTGGCGCCGGTACGCTCGTCGGCCTGGGCGACATCGCCTCCCCCACCTTTATCGTCGGCATCATCTCCATCGTCGTGACGGTTGCCCTGGCTTCCCGCAACGTGCCGGGCTCGCTGCTCATCGGCATCATCGTCGCCGTTATCGCCGGAATCCCGCTGGGCGTCACCCATGCGCCCGAGGGCCTCATCGCACCGCTCGACTTCTCGACCTTCGGCGCCCCGTTTGCCAGCACTGCCGACGGCAACCTTGCCATCGTGAAGGTCCTGACCGACCCGATGCTGCTCGTCGTTGCCTTCTCGCTGCTCATGAGCGACTTCTTCGACACCATGGGCACCGCGATGGCCGTCGCCAAGCAGGGCGAGTTCTTGACCGAGGACGGCAATGTCGAGGACATCCGTCCCATCCTGGTCGTCGACTCCGTGGCCGCTGCTGCCGGTGGCTTTATGGGCGTCTCCTCCATCACTACCTTCGTCGAGTCCACCTCTGGCGCTGCCGACGGTGGTCGCACGGGCCTCACCTCCGTCACCACCGGCGTGCTGTTCATTCTCGCCGCGTTCTTCTCCCCCATCGTCACCATCGTTTCCAGTGCCGCCACCTGCGGTGCTCTGGTCTACGTCGGCTACCTCATGATGAGCGAGGCCTCCGAGATCGACTGGTCCGACGTGTCGCAGGGCTTCCCGGCGTTCATGATTGTCGCCGGCGTGCCCTTCACCTACTCCATCTCCTCCGGCATTGGCCTGGGCTTTATCGCCTACGTGATCGTCGCGCTCTTTAAGGGCGAGGCCTCCAAGATCAAGCCGCTCATGTGGATCGCAGCCCTTGCCTTCCTCGTCTACTTCTTCGTAGCGTAGGCGCAAGATTCGCAATACCAAACAGCAAAGCGCGGAGTCGCATCGAGCGGCTCCGCGCTTTGCTTTTAAAGCCAGGCACCACACGGGCGCGCGATGTATTGCTTCGCAAGTTTTGGACGTTTTGCTCTCCAAACGGCACTACCGACGGCTACATCCTGCAGATATGCTGGATATAACCGCATAGGCCCTATGAGGATGGGAGTAACCATGGCCGCCTTGTTCACGACCCCCAAGCGCAATGACAAAACCTCTGGAGCCCATTTTGTCGAGCCCGACGTGCGCCGTCGCACGCTGCTCGCACACGGCAGCTGGCGCCGCGTGACACGCCGCATCGTTGTAGGCGCCGTATGCGCGCTTACGGTAAGCTCTCTGCTCATGCCGAGCATCTCGCTCGCAGCCGAGTGGGTCAACGTCGGCGGCACTCAGTACAACACTGCAGCAGGCGACGAGGCCGGCACCTGGGCCTGGGACGGCGCCGACGACATGAAGCTCAACGGCTATAACGGCGGTGCGATCCAGGCTGCGGGCAAGCTCAACATTGCCTACGAGGGCAAGAACACCGTGAAAACCGAGCCCGATTACACCGGAGCCGCCATCAAGGCGCAGGATGGCACTAGCCAGAAAGCAGAGTTGAACATAACGAGCTCGAATAGCACGGATGAGCTCAATGTGACAGCTGAGGCCGATGCAATTAAATCCACAGGCGACCTCTCCATTTCTGGCCCAGGCACTGTGAACACCACAAGCACTACTTCCGACGGAATTGAGGCAAAGGGCGATCTCTCTATCACGGGCTCGGGCACCGTGAATGCAACGGGCGGTACCGAAGGCATCCAATCCAAGGGCAAGACCACCATCGATTCCTCTGGCACAGTGATCGCTAAAGGAAGCGAAGGTTACGGCATCGCCGCGGGCAGTGACCTGATCATCAAAGGCGGTGGCAAGGTAGAAGCAAGCTCGATAGAAGAAGCGGCGATTTGGGCTAACGGCAACATCGACATCTCGGGCGGCAGCCAGGTCGAGGCAAGCTCCCAGGGAGATCTTGCCGTCGACGCTGAGGGTAGTCTCGCGGTCACGAACGCCTCCCTTGACGCAAGCGGTGTTGAATATGGTGTCTATGCCTACAAGGGCGTTACGCTCGATCACGCGACCGTGACGGTCCGCACAAGCGCGAGCGGTGGCCAGGCCATCGCCCTCATCACTGACGGGGACGACATCGTCATCAAGAATGGTTCCATCGTGGACGCGTTCGCAGAAGGCAAATTCTCGGTTGCAATCTCTACCAGAAACCACCAGCCAAACGTCGCTGGCGGCCACATCTACATCAGCGACTCCGTTGTTAAGGCTATAGCCCGCTATGTCGAGACCGGTGGCAACGGCCCCGACCACTACAGTGAAGACCAAAACGACGAAATCATCCCTGAGTCCGAGGGCCTGAACATCGGCATCTTCGCGCAGACCGAGAAGGGCATCACGCCCGCGACCATCTCGATCGTCCGCAGCAAGGTCACGGCCGAGGGAGACACGGCGGCTATCTTCGCCCTTGCCATGAGCGCGGACGGCAAGGCGATCGGCACCATCGAAATCAAGGACGCCACCATCCAGACGCCTGCAGGCGGCAAAGTCATTGACTATCGCAACAAGGAAGAGCTCAGCGACGGCATCGTCTACGAGGCGGGGCAGACCATCGGCACGGGCGATGCCACGATTGACTCCCCCTATGACGCCGCTGTCGCCAAGAGCACGGTCATCGTGCCTCCCGAGGAGACCAAGCCCGAGGAAAAGCACGGCAAGACCAAGCCCGAGGGTTCCAAGTCCGAGGGCACGAAGACAACCAAGACCGTTGCAGTTGCAGCCAAGGGAGCCAAGACCGTCGGCAAGCTCGCGGCAACCGGCGACACCTCGAACGCAGCCATCGTGGCAGCCGCCCTTGCGGGAACAGCCGCCATCGCCGCAGGCGCCCTGGCGAGTCGCAAACGCTCGTAAACACTTTTTCGCACAGGACGGGTGGATCGCAGCCCTTGCCTTCCCCGTCTACTTCTTCGTAGCGTAAGGGCAAGGCTGCAAAAGCTGAACAATAAAGCGCGGAGTCGCCATGCGGCCCCGCGCTTTTCTTTTAGCGTTGGTCCCTGCGCCGGCGTGCGGCCTATTTCTCCCCCATTTTGGCCATTTTGCCCTCCAAACGGCACTACCGCCGGCAACATCCAGCAGATACGCTGAACCTAGCCGTATAGGCCCTATGAGAACGGGAGCAACCATGGCAGCCTTGTTCACGACCCCCAAACGCAATGACACTACCGCCGGAACCCATGTTGCCGAACCCGACGTTCGCCGTCGCATAGGACTCGCGCACGGCAGCTGGCGCCGCGTGACGCGCCGCATCGTCGTAGGCGCCGTGTGCGCGCTCACGGTGAGCTCGCTGCTCATGCCGAGCGTCTCGCTCGCGGCGGAATGGGTCAAGGTCGGCGAAACCAAATACAACGCCGGCACTGCGGCGGGCGACGAGACCGGCACCTGGTCGTGGGACGGCGCCGACGACTTGAAGCTCAACAACTATAACGGCGGCGAGATCCAGGCCGCAGGCAAGCTCAACGTGAATTACTCGGGAAACAACATCGTCACTGCCGACTGGATCGAAGGCATCAAGGCTTCTCATGGCAAGAATGAGAACGCCGAGCTCAATATCCAAGGCGACGCGGGCAGCACGCTCAGCGTGACATCTACTGAGGACGCTATCCTCTCCACGGGTAATATCAACATCGACGGAGCCGGATCCGTCAACGCCACGAGCGCTGGGTTTGATGCCATCGACGCCGAGGGCGATCTCGCTATCAAAGGTTCGGGCAACGTCAACGCCACGGGCGTATCGGATGGCATCAGGGCAAACGGCAATATCACGATTGACGACAGCGGGGCCGTCACCGCCAGGGCTACCAAGGACAAGGGTATCGGAACCGACAAGAACCTCACCATCAAGGGTGGCGGCACAGTCGAGGCAAGCTCAGCCGATGGTGAGGCCATTTGGAGCGGCGGCAACATCAATATCTCGGACGGCAGCCAGGTCAAGGCGAGCTCCGAGAAAGACGCCGCCGTCGAGGCCAAGGGCAGCCTCGCAGCCACAAACGCCTCCCTCAACGCAAACGGTGTTGAATATGGCGTCTATGCCCACAAGGGCATCACACTCGATCATGCAAACGTGACAGTCCGCGCAAGTAAAGGCAGATACGGTGACGCCATTGCCCTCTTCACCTACCAAGACGATATCGTCGTCAAGAACGGCTCCACCGTGGACGCGTTTGCGGAAGGCGAGGTTTCGGCTGCATTCTCCACCAGAAACGATCGACCCAACGAGGAGGGTGGCCACATCTACATCAGCGACTCCGTTGTCAAGGCCATAGCCCGCTATGTCGAGAACGGCGACGGCCCCATCCCCTACAGCGAAAACCAAGATGGTGAGACGAGCCCCGAGCCCCAAGGCGAGAACATCGGCATCATCGCCCAGACCAGCGAGGGCGTCACACCCGCAGTCATCTCGATCATCCGCAGCAAGGTAACGGCCGAAGGAGATACAGCGGCAATCTTTGCCCGTGCCATGAGCGCTGACGGCAAGACAATCGGCACCATCAAGATTGAGAACGCCGCCATCCAGATGCCCGAAGGCGGCAAGGTCATTGACTATCGCAAGCTCCGTGACGGCATCTACGAGGCAGGCCAAGCCATCGGCACGGGCGACGCTGTGATCGACTCCCCCTATAACGAAGCTGTCGCCAAGAGCATGGTCATCGCACCTCCCGAGGTAGCCAAGCCGAAAGACCCCAAGCCCGACGAGACCAAGCCCGCAGAAAGCAAGCCCGCGGAGTCCAAGCAGAACCCCAAGCCTGAGGGCTCAAAGCCGACCAAGGCCGTTGCGGCTTCAATCACGAAAGCCAAGACTACCGGCGTGCTCGCGGCAACCGGCGACACCTCGGGTGCGGCCATCGTGGCAACCGTCCTTGCGGGAACAGCCGCTATCGCCGCAGGCACCATGGCGAGCCGCAAGCGCTCTTAGACGCCTCTGCGCACATGGCAGCTCCCGCGAAGGCCCCGAGTCCCAGCACCGTTTAACAACGCCACCGCCGAGCTCCCCTCCGGCGGTGGCGTTTTCCATATGCGTCCGCAGGGTATGCACGAGATTGTCTTTGGTCTAGCCCAACCTGCATGAGCCGGCGTGCGACAATGGGGGCCGTCGATATCACAACGCCGAGAGAAGCCCGTCATGGAAGCGCATCAAAAGCAGATAACCGTTCATGCACAGCATGCCGAAAGCGCACCAGTCATCTATCTTCCCGTGGTCATGGGCGACGGCACGGAGGTTTATGAACGCTGCCGAGAGCTCAACTGCCCACCGTTCACCCTTGTCGCCATTGGCGGACTCGATTGGAATCGTGAGCTGAGCCCCTGGGTATGCGACGGTACCGTGCGCGATGCCGAGCCCTTTGGTGGACAGGCCGCTGGTTTTCTTGACGAGTTGTTGAAGCAGATAATCCCAGAGGCCGAATCATCGCTCCCGCAACCGCCCGCCTGGCGCGGCGTTGCCGGCTACTCCTTGGCGGGTCTTTTTGCACTGTGGGCACTTTGGCAAACAGATGTCTTTGAGCGCGCGGCAAGTGCATCGGGGTCGCTGTGGTTCCCCGGCTTTATCGACTACGCGCGCGAGCGCACGATGACAGCTACGCCCGACGCCGTCTATCTGTCACTCGGTAAAAAGGAAACCAAGACGCCCAACCGCATGATGCGGCACGTACTCGACGATACGCGCGCGATGGAAGAGCTGTTTATCGAGCGTGACATTCCAACAATGCTGGAGCTCAACCCCGGCAATCACTTTGCCCAAACTGACCTGCGCATGGCGCGCGGCATCCACTGGATACTGACGCATTAAAAATGGCGCCCACGCGTACATACGCATGGACGCCATTTTTAATTTGGCTGAACGCAGCTACTATTCAGCAGTCTCCTCAAGCTCGGAAGTATCGAACTCAAAGTCATTACCTGGCAGGATGGCGTTGAGCACAATGCCCACCAGCGAGCCCACGGCAAGGCCCGAAAGCGAAATCGTCACGCCGCCCAGCTCCAGCACGATGGCACCGGCGATACTGTAGGCAATGCCGAGCGAAAGCACGAGCACCAGAGCCGCCACCAGCACGTTGCGGTTGTTCTGGAAATCAACCTGGTTCTCGATAAGGTTGCGAACGCCCACGGCACTGATCATGCCGTAGAGCACAAGCGACACGCCACCGATAACGCATGCCGGCATAGCAGCGATCACAGCAGCGAACTTGGGGCAGAACGAAAGCACAATGGCACAGCAGGCGGCAATGCGAATCACGCGCGGGTCGAACACGCGCGTCAGGGCAAGCACACCGGTGTTCTCACCATACGTCGTATTGGCAGGGGCGCCAAAGAGCGATGCCAAGATAGTCGCCAGGCCATCGCCGAGCAGGGTACGGTGCAGACCGGGATCGGCAATGTAATTGCGTTCGCAGGTAGAGCCAATGGCGGAAATATCTCCAATGTGCTCAATCATGGTCGCAAAGGCCAGTGGCATGATGGTGATAATGGCCGTCGTGGCAAGACTGCTATCGAACTGCGGTCCAAAGAGCGCGAACACGGTGTTGTCCCACACGACAGGTAGACCGACCCACGGCGCGGCGGCAACCCCCGAAAAATCAACCTTGCCCAGCACCGCCGCAACGGCATAGCTCACCACAACGCCCAGCAGAATCGGCACGATCTTGACCATGCCGCGGCCCCAAATGTTGCAGATGATGATCACGGCAACGGCAATAGCAGCAACAAACCAGTTGGTCTGGCAGTTGGCGATAGCAGAGCTTGCCAAGATCAGGCCGATGGAAATGACGATGGGACCGGTCACCACCGGCGGGAAGAAGCGCATGACGCGCTTGGCGCCAAAGGCGCGGAACAGCGCTGCCAGCACCGGATAGAGCAGGCCGGCGCAGGCAACGCCCAGACAAGCGTAGGGCAAAAGCTCGGCCTCGCCGTTGGGTGCAATGGCGGCATAACCCGCGATAAAGGCAAACGACGAGCCCAGGAACGCGGGCGGCCGAGCGACGATGCATCGTAGATGGCATCGGTGACGGCGGG
Source organism: Collinsella aerofaciens (assembly GCF_015554145.1). Taxonomy (GTDB): domain Bacteria; phylum Actinomycetota; class Coriobacteriia; order Coriobacteriales; family Coriobacteriaceae; genus Collinsella; species Collinsella aerofaciens_AA. The sequence goes on from NZ_JADNHZ010000008.1 coordinate 24,865, forward strand.
CGTCGAGGATTGGGACATGGAAGTCCTTTCGAATGGAAGGGCGATCAGGCATATCGGATAACCTGCCCGAACGATACGATCCGAACCATTGTACGCGATATGCAGTACCTCGCACGCGCCGCCACCTGCAAACGCTAGCGCTATTTCCAAACGCGCTCGGCAATACGCCTGACCAGCGCAATCTTTGCCCACTGCTCGTCCTCGGTCAGCTTATTGCCAATCTCGCAGCTGGCAAAGCCACACTGCGGAGACAGATACAGGTTCTCGAGCGGCACGTACTTTGCCGCCTCGCGGATGCGCTCGACGATAACATCCTCGTTCTCGAGCTCTGCCGCCTTGGTGGTCACCAAGCCCAGCACGACCTTCTTGCCGGGAGCAACGTACTTGAGCGGCTCAAAACCACCGGCGCGGGGCGTGTCGAACTCCAGATAGAACGCGTCAACGTCCTCATGCGCAAACAGGTACGGCGCGATGGGGTCGTAGCCGCCCTCAAAAGCGTAGGTGGAGTGGTAGTTGCCGCGGCATACATGCGTGTTGATAGCCAGATCGTCGGGCTTGCCCTCGATGGCGGCATTGTTGAGCGCCACGCCCAGCTCGCTTACCTTTTGCAGGTCGACCGGGCTCATGCCGGTTTTGGCAACAAAATCGGTATCGCAGTAGATGCCCCAGGTGCAGTCATCAAACTGGATGTTGCGGCAGCCCGCGGCATACAGGTCAGCAATCACGGTGCGGTATGCTGCGGCAATGGCATCGACGAGCTCTTCGTCGGTCTTGTAGACGGCGTGCAGACTCTCCTGCTGGCCATCGCAGCGGTCGAGTGTGACTTCGGAGAACGTCTGGATCGGCGCCGGAATGGTCTGGCGCGCGACCTGGCCCTCTCCCTCGAGCGACTTGATAAATTTGAAGTGCTCGACGAACGGATGATTCTCGCCGCTAATGGGACCGGTTACCACGGCGGTGTCGGCGGTAGTCTCCTCATCGTGGAACATGTAGCCCGTGCGCGAGGCGCGGCGCTCAATGCCGTTGAGGCCCCACATAAAATCGAGGTGCCAGTAGCTGCGGCGGAACTCGCCATCGGTAATCACCTGCAGGCCGGCAGCCTTCTGCTTGGCCACTAAGTCGCGGATGGCCTCGTCCTCGACGGCCTTAAGGCCGGAAGCGTCGAGTTTACCCGCGACATAGGCGGCACGGGCGTCCTTTACAGCCTGCGGACGAAGAAAGCTGCCGACGATATCGGCGCGAAACGGCGCGTTCGGTTGAATCGAAGTGCTCATAGATATCTCCCTTTGCATTGGTTGCTTTACTGGGACAGAGTATGAGCGCTCATATGACCATCGTAAAATATACGTTTATAACAGTTTGATATAGATGCTTCCTATATCAGTTTGGACTGCCATAAAGAGACTTGAACCGTGCGGAGCACAGCACCCTAGATATGCTGACGAATCGCGTCGATATAGGCCCGACCGTAGCGCGTAAGTGTCGTGTTCTTGCGTGTGATGATGCCAATCTCCATGTATTCGTCCACATCGAGCGGGATGGAGATAATACCGGGACCGTTGAGCTCGTGGCTAATCACGCCCGAGCAGACCGTGTAGCCGTTGAGGCCCATGGCCAGGTTGAACAGCGTCGCACGGTCGCGCACGCGGATATTCTTGCGGCGCTCAAAGGTCGAGGTCAGCTCCTCGGAATAGTAAAACGAGTTGTAGCTACCCTGCTCATAGGACAGGAACGGGTAGTCTTCCAAGTCCTCGAGCGTCACACTCGAGCGACCCGCCAGCGGATGGTCGGAGCACACAAAGACATGCGGCGTAGCGCAGAAGAGTCCTTCGAATACGAGCTCGTTGGCCGCCAGCATGCGCTCGATGACCTCGCGATTGTGCTCCGACAGATACAGGATGCCGAGCTCGCTTTTCATATGCGCGACGTCCTCGATAATCTCGTGGGTCTGCTCCTCGCGCAGGGTAAAGTCGTAGCGCGCGGCATCGAACTCGCGGATCACATCGACAAATGCATTAACGGCAAAGGAATAATGCTGGCAGCTCACACTAAAGTGCGGCACCTGCTCGGACGTGCCTTTGTACTTGCCCTCGAGCAGGTCGGCCTGGTCGAGCACCTGGCGCGCGTAGCCCAAGAAGGTCTCGCCTTCCTCGGACACAATGACGCCCTTGTTGGTGCGCTCAAAGATGTGTACACCCATCTCGTTTTCGAGATCGCGAATTGACGCGGTAATCGAAGGCTGCGACACAAAGAGCCGGCGCGAGGCCTCGGTGATGCTGCCGCATTCGGCAACTTTGACGACATATCTGAGCTGCTGGAGCTTCATGGCTTTCTCCCTAGACGTTCGTGACGTCGAAACCCGTCGCGTCCATCTGACGCATAAACGACGGCATCTCCCCCGTCGCGGCGCAGGCGGCAATCTGATGCAGAGCCCCGGCAACCGCATCATCTGCCGCAGCGCCGATATGCCAGCGCGCGGCAGCCGTGACGGCCTCGTTGGCATTGGCGACTGCAACGGAATTGGGAACGGCATCGATCATGGGCAAATCGTTATCGGAATCGCCGAATACGGCCACCTCGTCGGGCGTCAGGCCCAAAGCGCGCGCCAGCTCCAGCGCAGCACAGCCCTTGTCCCAGCCGGTCGGAAGAACGTCGAACAGGCGCACGCGGTTGTTGGGAAACACGAGCGAGAGCTCCGGCACCTCGGCGGCAACACGCTCGCGCAGCTCGGCGAGCTCCTCGCGCGAACGGGTACTCCAGATATTCGCCTTGTATACCGGGGCATCGTCAACGACAGGGCGACAGGGAGCCTCTTCGCCCTTGAGCCACGCGTTGCCGCCTGACTCCATGGCGCGACGCACACGCTCGGGATCGCTTGTCACGCAATAGGCGTCGTTGTCCCAAAAGTCATCACCCAGACGGTAGACCTTCAAATAGGTATCGTCGGTCTCTTGCTCCAGGTAGTCGGCCAGGCGCATAAGGGCATCGTTATCAGTTGCGCGCGAGGCAACCGCCTCGCCATCGACAAACATCACCTGGCCGTTGCAAAACGCACCGGTCGAGAAGCACTCGGAGCGATTGCGGAACATCCAGCTCATCGCGGACGGCTGGCGACCCGAAACCGGGCCAAAATGCAGGCCCGCCGCCTGCATGGCATGAATGCCCTCGATGGCGCAGTCGCTGGCGCCATCGTGTCCAGCAGGAATCAGCGTATCGTCCATATCGGTCAGCACAAGTTTGATCATAAGGTCCCCTCGGTCATTCTTTATCCCGTCTATTGTAACGACCTGCCAATAAGGGACAGGTTTATCTTGGCAGGTTTTATCTGGGAAAATGCAGCGCCCCTGTTGCCGCCTGCCAAAATAAACCTGTCCCATATTGGCAGGTGCGCTAGTATAGGGAACAACAGATTCGATGCGGGAGTGCCGGCGGTGCAAACCACAAGGCTGAGAGGGCATAGGGCCCAATCCTTTGAACCTGTCAGTTAATGCTGGCGTAGGGAGCATGCCGCCTTTACAGGGGCGCTGTCTATGCACAGCGCCCCTTTTCTATGCCAAGGAGGCATGTGCAGTGATTGATTCGGAACAGCTTAAGCAACATATGGTCAAGGCCGTAGAGGAGATTCGAGCCACCAATCCGATGGCCGGCTCCATCACCAACACGGTGACGATCGACTTTGTCGCCAACGCGCAGCTCGCCGTGGGCGGTTCGGCCGCCATGGTCTATCTGCCCGACGAGGGCGAGGCGCTCGTTGCCGGCGGCGGCGCCATCTATCTCAACATGGGCACGCTCTTCCCCATCTACGAGCAGACGATTCCCCGCGCGGCCAAGGCGGCACACGACGCCGGCAAGCCCTGGGTGCTCGATCCGGTGGGTCTGGGCATCGGTAGCCTGCGCACCCAGCTGGTAAACGAGCTCAAGCAGTACAAGCCCGCCATCGTACGCGGCAACGCCTCCGAGATCATCGCACTCTCCGGCCTGTGGGGTCTTGAGGGCGAGTCAGCCGATCTGAGCCGCGTACGTGGTGTCGATACCACCGACACGGTCGACGCCGCCCGCGATGCCGCCGTGGCGCTCGCTCGCTACACCGGCGGCGCCGTTGTGGTCTCGGGCGAAGTCGACCTGATTACCGACGGCACGACCGTGGCCAAATCCCACGGCGGCAGCCCGCTCATGTCCAAGATCACCGGCTGCGGTTGCTCGCAGGGCGGCGTGCTGGCCGTGTACGCCTGTGCTACCGATCCGTTTACGGCAGCAGTCTGCGGCACCGCCGTCTACAACGTTGCCGGCACGCGTGCCGCCGCCGTCGCCGATGCCCCGGCAAGCTTTAAGGTCGCCTTTATCGACGAGCTCTACCGCGCAACCGCCCAGGATATTGCCGACAACCGACTCGAGCTCGAGGAGGCATAAGCCATGTCCGAACCCGCAACCAATGCCGGCATGAACACGCTCGTCGCCGTGGCCATCGCCCCATGCGGCACCGGCGACGAGCTGTCCGCCGAGGTCGCCGAGGTCGTGCGTGTCATTCGCGAGAGCGGCCTTCCCAACCGCACCACCTCGATGTTCACCGAGATCGAGGGCGACTGGGACGAGGTCATGCAGGTCGTGCGCGACGCGACCTTTGTGTTGGCGAGCAAGGGCATCCGCACCGAAGTCGTGCTCAAAGCCGATATTCGACCCGGATTTACCGACACCATGACCGGCAAACTCAAGCGCATGGAAGCACAGATCAAAAAGCAGGAGGAAGCACAATGAGCATCCGCGACAACCTTGATATCTCGGCCTATCTGGTGCTCGGCCCCGAAAACACCCTCGGACGCCCCGTGGGCGATGTGGTGGCCCAGGCGCTCGACGCCGGCTTTACCTGCATTCAGGTGCGCTCCAAGGTGGCAAGCGCCCGCGAGATCATTGCGCTGACCGGCGACGCCGCGCAGGCAATCGCACAGGCCGGCAAGACCGGTCAGGTCGCCTTGCTGATCGATGACCGCCTTGACTGCGTACTCGCCGCACGCGAGCAGGGCATTGCGGTCGACGGCGTGCACGTGGGCCAGAGCGATATTCCCGTCGAGGTCTGTCGCAAGCTGCTGGGCCCCGACGCCATCGTGGGCCTTTCGGCCCGTTGCGAGGAAATGCTCGAGTACGTCAAGACCGCCGACATGAGTCTGGTCGACTACCTGGGCATCGGCCCGCTCCACGAGACCGAGACCAAGCGCGACTGCGGACGCGCAGCCGATGGCTCCATCATCACCAAGAGCTTTGAGGACCTGGCCGCACTCCACGCGGCAAGCCCCGTGCCCATCGTGGTGGGCGGCGGCGTTAAGACGGCCGACTTGCCGCAGCTTAAGGCAACCGGCGTCGACGGCTTCTTTGTGGTGAGCGCCGTCTGCAGCGCCGACGATCCCTACGCCGCGGCCAAGGAGCTTGTCGACACCTGGCAGCAGGCATAGGCATAGGCCGAGCAGCTGATTCGCAACCTCATATCTTCAATAGTGGAAAGCGCATCCCGGTTCGAACGTCCATTCCGGGATGCGCTTTCCGTATGCGACCCTTACCCCGCCAGATACGCTTCCAACGCCGGCAAAGTCGCCTCTGCATCGTGGCGGCCGACCTGGTAGATGCGCTCGAGCTCATCCGGTTCGCGGCACAGCGACGGCACCTTCACCGATTCGCTCGGCCGCACCACAAAGATTTCCCCGGCAGCCTCTCGACGTGCCAGGTCATCGAGCGTGGCATTGTAGACCTCATGCCGATGCTCAAGCGCTGCAACAAACTCCGGATAGTGACGGAACACGCGCCGCAGCATGGGCATCACGCTGTTGGGCTGCTTCACAAAGCCCGCCGGCTGCGTGAGTACCACGATATTGCGGTCATATTCCTGCGCAAACAGCCATGCGCTGGGAATAGAATCGGCCACGCCGCCATCCAGGTACTTACGGCCCTCAATGGCGACAGGACGCGTCGCCACAGGAATGGCAGACGACGCCCGGATCCACTCGATATCGCGCTCGTCGCCATACGGTAGATCGTGGTAGACGGCCTTGCCCGTCTCGATATCGGTACACACGCACGTAAATCGCATGGGGCAGGCGCGATACGCCTCCAAGTCGATGGGATCGCGCTCGATAGGCACCTCGTGATAGGCAAAATCGGCATTGAACATATCGCCGGTTCGCAGCCAGCTGGTCACGCTCGCATAGCGCTTGTCGGCGCAATAAGCCTTGTTGTAACGAATGGCACGGCCGATCTGGCGCGATTTAAAGTTGTAGCCAAACGCCGCGCCCGCCGAGACACCCACCATATGGTCGCAGGTCAAACCGCGCTCCATCCAAACGTCGAGCACGCCCGCCGTATACATACCGCGGTAGCCGCCTCCCTCGAGCGCAAGCCCCACCGTGCGCGTCGTATCCGGCTGTGCCATGTGACCATCTCCGTTCCTGCGTTTTAAAACGGGACAAGTATACCCGTCAACATATATCGACTCAGTCGCATTTTTCATGCGCACCCAGGCGTTGCCGTTTGGCGAATAATAGCCGCCCACAGCATGTGCGCCCATATATAATTGTGCACTGTTGTCTATACTACTCAGCTGTTATCAACAGCGAACATTAGCCGGCAAAGTAACTCAACAACGCAGCAAGGCAGGGGCCTGGATACACGCAAGGCGCCGAGCAACGACGCGTGTACACTACGAGCTCGCCCGACGCCATCCGCCCCGACCTCAGAAAGCCGCTTACAACATGGACACCGCCAGCAATTACACCGAAACGCTCGAAAAGACCGTCCGTGACCTTCTCGAGCGTCAGGATGATCTGATTAGGACGGCCTTTACCGACCAGCTCACCGGACTTGGCAACCGCGGCGGCTTTGCCCATTCCCTAGAGGAAATCTGGGAGCAGGAACTGCCCGTGACCATGGCGTTTATCGACATCGATAACCTTAAGCACTGCAACGACGTCTTTGGGCATGACGAGGGCAACCGCTATATCTTGCAGGTAAGTCTCTATCTCAAGCTGTATATGAAAGTGGACGAGGCGGCGTTTCGCATAGGCGGCGACGAGTTTGCCATCCTGTCTACGATTGCGACCGAGGACGACCTCGCCGAGCGCCTGGAACACTGCCGAACGGTCCTACTCAAAAACAACAATTCCGAGATGCCTCACTCGTTTAGCTACGGAGTGTCGCACGCCGACCCCGCCCTGGGTGAAGTCTCCAATCGCATGACACTCGATGCCGACCATCGCATGTACGACTACAAGCTACGCCATGCCATGCATCTTGATCGACGCAATATCGCGCAAGTCCACACCGACGACTTCGAAATAAGCGATCGCGTTTTTGACGCCTTTTCGATGCTCAACGAAGGCCGTTATTGCTTTATCGAGAACTTGGACAAACATCGCACCCTATGGTCACAAGGCGCCCTGCGCGATCTCGGTCTTCCTTCTGAGCATGTAGGCAACTGCCACGATTACTGGAAAACGCGCGTCCACCCCGATGACCTTGAGGCCTACATCAACGACATCGACCAAATCTATAATGGCTCCAAACACCGCCGCGTCATGCAGTACCGCATGCGCAATGCCGCGGGCGACTACGTCCTCTGCCGCGCTCGCGGGTTTCGCATCGACGGCGACGGAAATACCCCCTCGCTCTATGTCGGCGAACTTGTTAACCACTCACTCGCCGAGACCGTCGACGCCGCCACGGGCCTCGGAACGCAGCGTATGCTGATCAACGCTATCGATGCCTGCCGTCGCGACCGTTGCGAGACGGGGCTTATAGCGGTCCGCGTTTGTGGCACGGCAAAGTTCAACGAGCTCTACGGGGCCGAGGCTGTCGACAACATGCTCGCCGAATACGCAGGCCGCATGCTATCGATCACCCGCGGCAGAAGTCGCGTCTTCCGCTCGCGAAACGCCCAGTTCGTCGTGCTCAGCAACGATCTGGACCACGAGGCATTCGAGCAACTGACCCATCATCTTAAAGAGGCCGTTTTCGCTCCTGTTCGAATCGCGAACGACACCATTACCCCCGTCTGTCTTGTCGTCCCGGCCTTTTACGAGCGCTTAATCAATCAAGCGACCGCTGTTTTAGGCGAACTCGACCGTCGTCTTCGCGCCGCCGGCGGGCTTGCACCCAACGACAGCCTCCCCATACCCGAGATTGAGCGTAAAAGCGCCGTCGCCGAACGCATCGATACGCTCACGGGCCTCTATCGACCCAGCGAGTTTATGCGGCGTGCCAACGCATTTCTTAAGACAAGGCGCGACGCCGCTTGGTGTATCGCCACCGTCGACATGGGTCATATGCGACTGTTCAACGAATGGCACGGACAGGCCGAGGGCGACCGCGTGCTCGCCGATGTGGGCACGGTCCTCAAAGACATCGAGAATGCCGAGATGGGCGTCGCAGGATACTGGGGCCAAGACGACTTTTGCATTCTCATCCCCTTTGAGCACAACACCGTCCATCAAATCTATAACCGCGTTCGTGCCGCCGTGGCCAAGCATGATGACGGCGTGGGTTTCTGGCCGTCCATGGGCGTTTGCCCCATCGACCCCAACGAGGAAATCACCATCGACGCGCAGGCCAAGGCCATGTTTACCAATCGGCGCGCCAAAAACGATTTTAAGGATCGCATCGCCGTCTTTCGCCCCGAGGAATACAAGCGCGAGGTGGCGTTTCACCGCACCCTCACCGAGTTCCAGTATGCGCTCTCAAACGACCGCATCACCTACTACCTGCAGCCCCAGGTTGATATGGAAACCGGCGAGATCATTGGCGCCGAAGCACTCACCCGCTGGATTGACAAGGACGGCTCTCTCATTTCGCCCGCAACGTTTATCCCCGCACTCGAGGAAAGCGGCTTTGTGGTGACGCTCGACAAGTACATTTGGCAGGGTGTCGCCTCGTGGCTGCGCGGGCGCATCGATCGAGGACTTCGCGTGGTTCCGGTCTCGCTTAATGTGTCGCGCGTGGATATCCTTGCCTGCGACGTTGCCGAACATATGGGGGCGCTCGCCGCCCAATACAACCTACCGCCCGAGCTCATGCGTATCGAGATCACCGAGACGGCTTATACGGGGGAGTCCGAGGCCGTGGACAAACTGACAGCCGACCTGCACACCCGCGGCTTCTCGACCTATATGGACGATTTTGGCACCGGCCAGTCCACGCTCGCGATGCTCAAGAACGTCAACGTCGACGTCATCAAGCTCGACCGCACCTTTGTGCCCACCGACCGCGATCAAGGCCGCAGCGCGCAGATCGTGTCATCGATGCTCGAGATGGCGCAGTCGCTCCATCTGCCCGTCGTGGTCGAAGGCGTCGAGACAAATGAGCAGGCAAACATACTACGCCACATGGGCGCCCGCTACGCTCAGGGCTTCCTCTACTACCGCCCCATGCCGGCGAATGATTTTGAGGCATTGCTCGATGGTGGCAAAAACAACTGATACGCTCGCGCGCAAAACACCACCGCCGGAGGGGACATTTGTCTCCATTAGCTAACTTATATCCCCAATTCAAACCGAATTGGGGATATGATACAAACCGTTGTTCTGCCCAAGGAGGTTATTCATCATGAACGAGTCGTATCGCTTGGGCGAGCAATCGATTATTGCCTATCTTCAGCGACTTGCGAATGGTGTCTCGACCGCCGAACTCGATGTTTCCGTGCTGCCTGCTGAGCTACGCGCCGTTGGTGAGCAACTGCAAAAGACGCATGCCATCCTGCAACAAGAGCGCCAGCTGCTTGAGTGCAACGCCTATATCGATCCGCTCACCAACTTGGACAACCGTGGCGGACTCGACCGTCACGTCGAGCAGCTCTGGCGCAAAGGCGACCCCTTCACCTGCGCCTATATTGACATCGACCATCTCAAGCATTGCAATGATAGGTTTGGCCACGCCGAAGGCAATCGCTATATTCTGAGCATCTGTCGCACGCTCTCCGAAACCATGGAGCACGATGAGATGCTGTTCCGTATCGGTGGAGACGAGTTTGTGCTTATCTCGCTCTCTGCAAACGAGACTGAACTCGAGCAGCGCTTGGAGCAGGTACGTGCCGGGCTGATCGAGGCGAGCTCAGGTGGCAAGGCGCCCATGATCGCTAGCTTTAGCTTTGGCTGCTCGCGCGTCAATCCACTTGCCGGCGACACGCGTCGCCAGATGACGATGGATGCCGATCGCAAGATGTATCGCTATAAGCTTATGCATCGTGTGCAGCAACCGAAAGACAATGACGCGCCGCCACACCCAATTGCCGAGCAGCTTCCGTGCAACGACCGCGTATTCCAAGCGATCTCTATGAGCTCCGAGACGCGCTATCCGTTTATCCTCAATCTCGATACGGGCGAATCACAATGGTCGGTTAATGCCGTACGCGATTTTGACCTGCCCTCCCAGCATCCCTACAACTCACTCGACTTGTGGCTTGCCCGCGTTCACCCCGAGGACCGCGACAACGTACGCTCCGAGCTCGACATGGTGATAAACGGTACGTGGCACTTCCACTACATGCAGTATCGCGTGATGGATGCCACCGAAGCATACGTGCTTTGCGACTGCACGGGCTACCGCTTGGACGGCACCGATACCGAGCCCAACATGTACGTGGGCATGATTATCAACCGCAGCTTGGCAGATACGACCGATTCCGTGACCGGCCTGGGCGACATCCACGCCCTGGTCAACGCCATTGGCGAAATGCGTCGCGTCGCGCGCAAGGCGGGCTTGGTCGCCATTAAAATCGACGATATCGCTCAGGTCAATGCCCGCTTTGGCTTTGATGCAGGCGACCGCGTTTTGGCGGAGAGCGCCGCCTGCCTCATGGATTGTTCGCGCGGCAAGGGTCGTCTGTTCCGCTCGACCGGACCGATGTTCGTGGCGCTTTTCGACGAATTCGATCCCGAAGAGACCGACGCGATCGCAAAGGAAATCGAGCGGTTCCTGGGCTCTCCCGTGCTCTTTGGCTCGTTTGAATATCAGCCGCCCCTTCGCGTGGCCACGCTTCATCTGGATACCGTCGACCGACAGCCCGTTTCCATTTTGAACGAGCTCAAAGTGTTGCTCGGGAAAGCCGTGCAGGTGCCAGGTACCAAACTGGATTAGCACCACGCCCGCACCGCCTCCCCCATCGTGCGATAATCCTCTGCAGAAGTCACCAACAGCAGAGGGAGTTTGTGATGAAGGTTCTTTTGGTCAATGGCAGCCCCAAGGCAAACGGCAACACCGCTCGCGCGCTCGCCGAAGTCGCCGAGCAACTTAAAGCCGAGGGCATCGACAGCGAGGTATTCCAACTGGGCGCCAAGCCCATCCGCGACTGCATCGGTTGCGGTCAGTGCGGCAAGCTTGGCGGTCGCTGCACCTTTGACGACGACGTGGTGAACGAGCTCATCGCTGCCGCCGAGCAGGCAGATGGCTTTGTCTTTGGCTCCCCCGTCTACTATGCGCATCCCAGCGGACGCATCCTCTCGGCTCTCGACCGCGCATTCTATGCTGGCAGCAAGGCCTTTGTGCACAAGCCGGGTGCCGCGGTCGCCGTCGCCCGTCGCGGCGGCACGTCGACCACCTTCGATGTACTCAACAAATACTTCACTATCAACCAGATGCCCGTGGTGGCCTCCACATACTGGAACAACGTCTTTGGTGCCATGCCGGGCGAGGCCGCCCAGGATGCCGAAGGCCTTGCCACCATGCGAAACATCGGCAAAAACATGGCCTGGCTCCTGCACTGTATCGAAGCTGGACAGGCAGCCGGCATCGACGCCCCCGAAGCAGATCGCGAGCGCACCAACTTCATTCGATAAGTCCAGCGGTGGTCACCTCGATGTTCTATCAATGTCAGCGATAAGCCAGTTGATGAGGCAAGGTGCCTTGAAAGAGGAGGGCGCTGAGCTTTTACCCGCGCCCGACGATTGAAAGGCAGATTGACCATCAGATGGCTTTGCAGCGTCGAGGTGACCGCCGTTCGTTAGAACGGCGGAACATTATATGAATATCCAGATTTTTGGCACCAAAAAGTCCTTCGATACCAAGAAGGCCCAGCGCTTCTTCAAAGAGCGTCGCATCAAGGTGCAGTTTATTGACCTAAAGGAAAAGGAGATGAGCAAGGGCGAGCTCACGAGCGTGATGCAGGCAGTCGGCGGCATCGACAAGCTACTCAACCCCAAAGCCAAGGACGAGGAGATGCTCGCGCTCATCCAGCACCTTACCCCCAGCCAGCGCTTCGATAAGTTGCTCGAGAATCAGCAGGTCCTGGCCGAGCCCATTGTGCGCAACGGCAAGAAGGCAACCGTCGGCTATTGCCCGGACGTGTGGGGAGCCTGGGAGTAGCCTGTGTTATTTGCCGGCGCGTGGGTATAAGAGCAGGCGTTTGGCATAAGATTCAACTGTAAGCCATGTCTAACAAAGGAGGGCACATGCCCAACAAACCCGTGAAGATCATCATGCTTACCGGATACCTCGGTGCCGGCAAGACCACGCTGCTCAACCACATCCTCGCTAACGACGGCGGCATCCGCGCCGCCGTGATCGTCAACGATATCGGCGAGATCAACGTCGACGCCAGCCTCATCGCCGACGGCGGCCTTTCCGAGACCGACGACCTCATCCCGCTCACCAACGGCTGCATCTGCTGTACGCTTTCGGATGACCTGGCCAACCAGCTGCAGGGCATCGCCGATTCGGGCAAGTTCGACTACATCATCATCGAGGCATCGGGCATTTGCGAGCCCATCCCCATCGCCTACACCATCTCGAGCTTCTGCGACGAGGCCAAGGTAGGCGGCGAGCCCAAGCTCGCGCTCGATAACATCGTGGCCGTGGTCGACTGTGCCCGCATGTACGACGAGTTCAACGGCGGTCGCGACCTGCTGGCTGAGGATATCGACGAGGACGACATCGAAAGCCTGCTCATCCAGCAGATTGAATTCTGCTCCACGCTGATCCTCAACAAGACCGACACCGTGACGCCTGAGCAGATCGCCGAGCTCAAGGCCATCGTGCGCAGCCTGCAGAAGGACGCCGTGATCGTCGAGGCGCAAAACGGCGAGGTTCCCATGGAGGAGCTGCTCGACACCGACCGCTTCGACTTTATGCGCGCCTACAACTCCGCCGCTTGGATCGAGGCCATGGAGCATCCCGAGGAGCACGACGACCCCGAGGTGCTCGAGTACGACATCGAGACCTTTGTGTACTCGCGCCGCAAGCCGTTTGACCTGCAGAAGTTCACCGATTTTGTTGAGCAGGAGTGGCCCGACGAGGTCATCCGCGTCAAGGGTCCGCTGTGGCAGACCGGCGATCCGGACATGTGCTACATGTTTGAGCAGGCCGGCCACCAGATGCGTCTGATGGAGAACGGCCTGTTTGTCGACTCGGCGCCCGAGGGCGAGAAGCAGAAGATCATCGACGAGAACCCTGAGATCATGCAGATTTGGGACGACGAGACGGGCGACCGCATGACGAGCCTGTGCATCATCGGCCGTCACATGGACAAGGATGCGCTCATCGCCTCCCTCGATGCCTGCCTGACCGACTGGCACCGCGCCTAGGTTTATCCAAGCGGGCATTTTTCCGCCTACGTAACCGCCAAACCACCACGAAGGTGCCTGTCCCCTTCGTGGTGGTTTTTCGTTCTGAGCCAAGGAGATTCATGTTCAACATTGTGCTGTATGCGCCCGAGATTCCGGCCAATACGGGCAATATCGGCCGTACCTGCGTGGTCACCGGCGCCCGCCTACATCTGGTGGAGCCGCTGGGCTTTTCGCTCGATGACAAGACGGTACGTCGCGCCGGCCTGGGCTACTGGCAAAACTTGGACGTGGCGACCTATGCCGGCTGGGAGGATTTCCTTGCACGCAGCGGCCTCTCCCCCGCCGACGAGCGCCTGCATCTGCTGACCAAAAAGGCACGCCGCACCTATGCGCAGAGTACCTACCGCGATGGCGACTACTTGGTCTTTGGCAGCGAGAGCTCGGGCATTCCCGAGCCGCTGCTTGCCGCGGCGCCCGAGCGCTGCGAACGCATCCCCATGTTGCGCGATTGCGATTCGCTTGACAACGCCGAGGCCTGGGAAGCCCACGAGGAATCGCTCGGACATACCGAGGACAGCCACAAAGCCATCCTTCAACAGGATATCTGCGGCAACTTCGTCGACCCGGACGACTACCGCATCAGCGCACTCAACCTCTCCAACAGCGCTGCTATCGTCCTCTACGAGGCCCTGCGCCAAACAGGCTTTCCGGGAATGTGACCAAGGAACTGTCCCTTTGTCACATTCGGTTAGAGGTAGCGACCGGTGATGCTCTTGGAGCAGGCCGCGATGTCGCCCGGCGTGCCGGCGCAGACGACTCGCCCGCCCGCATCGCCACCGCCCGGGCCCATATCGATCACATAATCGGCATTACGGATAAGGTCGAGATCGTGTTCGATCACGACAACTGTGGCGCCCTTGGCGACGAGGCCGTCAAACACACCCAGCAACACCTGAACATCGAGCGGATGCAGGCCGATCGTGGGCTCGTCAAATACGAATACGGCATCGTCCTGCACGCGGCCCATCTCGCTCGCAAGCTTAAGACGCTGCGCCTCGCCGCCCGAAAGCGCCGGCGTGGGCTCACCGAGCGTGAGATAACCCAAGCCCAGGTCGTGCAAGGTCTGCAAGCGCGCCTGTACCTTTTTGAGTCCCAGCGTGGCGTCGAGGGCCTCGTCCACACTCATGTCCATGAGCTGCGGCAACGTCAGTAAGCTCCCGTCCTTGCCCTCGCGATGGATATGCGAAGCCGCGTCTGCATAACGTGAGCCGCGACATGCCGGACAGACGATCTCGACATCGGGCAAAAACTGCACGTCGAGCGATATCGAGCCCGTGCCATCGCACGTAGGGCAGCGCAGAGTGCCAGTGTTGTAGCTAAAGGCGCCCGCCTTGTAGCCGGCTGCCTTGGCCTCGGGCGTACGGGCGAAGGCGCGACGCAGCTCGTCATGGATGTCGGCATAAGTCGCTACCGTCGAGCGCACGTTGGCACCGATGGGCGTGGCGTCAATCAGGTTGGCGCGAGCAATGCCTTCGGCATCGACCCAACGCACGTGCCCCGGCAGGCGCTCGCCGGCTGCCTGCGCCTTGAGTGCCGGAATGAGCGTCTCGAGCACCAACGTCGTCTTGCCCGAACCCGAAACGCCCGTCACCGCGACCAAGCGACCGCGCGGGATATCGACTTCGAGCGGCTTGACGGTATGAATGGTATCGGTCGCCATGCGGATATGGCCCTGGTCGAACATTTCGTCGTCAGCCACCTGCGGCCGCAAGCGCTTGGACTCTGCGCGCAAAAACGGCGCGATGCGGCTGCCCTGCGATTGTTCGACCTCGTCCACCGTACCTGCAGCGATAACATTACCGCCGCCTGCTCCGGCAACGGGGCCCATCTCGACCAGATAGTCAGCTTCCGCTAGAACGCGCGTATCGTGATCAACAACAACCACGGTGTTGCCGTCATCCACCAGATCGCGCATTACGCCCACCAAGCCGTCGACATTGGCAGGATGCAAGCCAATCGAGGGCTCATCGAGTACATAAAGCACGCCCGTCGATCGGTTGCGCACCACGCGGGCGAGCTGCACACGCTGGCGCTCACCCGTGGAGAGCGTAGCACCGGCGCGGTCGAGCGAGAGGTAATCGAGCCCCAGGTCGACCAGGCGACGAGCCGTGCTCAAAAACGAATCGCAGATATCCGCTGCCATGGGCTGCATCTCGGCCGGCAAGGATGCGGGCACCCCGCGCACCCACTCAATCGCCTCACCCAACGTCATGGCCGCGGCCTGTGCCAGATTGATACCGCGCACCTGGGGCTGGCGCGCAACCTCGGAGAGACGCGTGCCGCCGCAGTCACGGCACGGGCCCTCGCGCAAAAAGCGAGCCACGCGCTTGAGGCCTTTGTCGTCCTTAACCTTGGCGAGCGCATTCTCAACGGTATAGACAGCGTTGTAATAGGTGAAGTCGAGCGGCGTGGCGCCCTCGCCGTTTTTGGGAACGTAGAGAATGTGCTTCTTAACCGCCGGGCCATGGAACACGATATCGCGCTCGGCGGGCGTGAGCTGGTTAAACGGTACGTCGGTGCGTACGCCCATCTCGCCGGCAACCTGCTTCATCAGATCCCACATGAGCGTACCCCAGGGAAGCACTGCGCCCTCATTGATAGTCTTTGACTCGTCGGGCACCAGACTCGCCTCGTCCACCTCGCGCATGACACCGGTGCCGCCACAGGTGGGGCATGCACCGCCGCTATTGAAAGCCAAATCCTCGGCACTCGGCGCGTAGAACTCGCGGCCGCATGTCGAACACGTGAGCGACAGGCCTGCGGCCACGTTAAGGCTCGGCTCCACACGCGCCCCGCAATGTGGGCACACGTGATGGGCACAGCGGCTAAAGAGCAAACGCAGACTGTTGTTGAGCTCGGTCATGGTGCCAAAGGTCGAGCGTACGCCTGGCACACTAGGGCGCTGATGCAACGCGAGCGCCGCCGGCACGTGCAGCACTTCATCCACCTGAGCGTGCTCGGCCTGCGTCAGGCGACGTCGAGTATAGGTGCTGAGCGCCTCCAGGTAACGGCGCGAGCCCTCGGCATAAAGAACTCCCAGCGCCAGCGAGCTCTTGCCCGAGCCCGACACGCCGGCAATGCCCACGAGCCTCCCCAGCGGAATATCGATATCG
Organism: Collinsella aerofaciens; assembly: GCF_015554145.1. Classification (GTDB taxonomy): domain Bacteria; phylum Actinomycetota; class Coriobacteriia; order Coriobacteriales; family Coriobacteriaceae; genus Collinsella; species Collinsella aerofaciens_AA. Next base: position 41,573 of record NZ_JADNHZ010000008.1, read on the forward strand.
ATGTCCTTGAGATTGTGGACACGTGCACCGCGCACCTCGATAGCCTGCGGGCTCATCTTCTGTTCCGTCACCTTTATCACCCTACTCATGCCATAAAACGCGGTCGCGGATATACTCGCCCAGCATGGGCACGGTAAACCGCACAAGGCCGTATCCGGCGGCCTCGATGACGCGCTCGCGAATCAGGCTTGCGCGATATTTACTCGCCCAGCTCTGAGTGCGATCGCAGCGCTCAATGATATCCGCCATGCGCGTCGGCTTACCCTCGTCAGTAGCCATGGCCTCGATAAAAAGGCGCTGTGGACTGCGCAGCCCGTAATACAGGGGCGCATCGACCGCTTCGTAGAACTCGGAGACGGCATCCGCATGGCCATCCTCGACATCGCGTCTTTCAATGACTCGCGAGTTGCGTCGGACAGCAGAGCGCCACATGTAATATCCCACCAGCTGAACCATATAGGGATGCCCCATGCTCTTGTGTGCCGCAAGGTCCGCCGTCTCCGCGTCAACGCAAAGGCCAGAGTCTTTAACCGTCTGGATATATGAATCGCGCACCTTGGGCAAAGATATCGCCCCCAGCGTACGCTGCTGGGCACGCCGCAAAAACGTCACGCTCGGCTCTTCGAGCAGATCGTCAACCATACTGGGTAAGCCGGCGAACACCAGCGTAAGACCGCGCTGGTCGCTATCGGACAAGCCCGTGGCATCCTGATCTCCGAGCACCTGCTGATAGAGAACGGCAAGAGCCGCCAGCTCCTCGATAGACGCAGATTGTGCCTCGTCAATCGCAAACAGGATGCCCTTGCCTGGACCGAGCTTCTTGAGACGCTCGTCGACCAGCCCTCGCAACGTCTCGCCCTTTGCTCGCGCCGCCTCGACCGACATTCGACCAAACGACGGACCGAACTCCATTGACGTCACAACGGGTTTATTCGAGCGAAGCGCGTCGGCCAAGCGGTCGCATAAGCCAAGCGAAGCGGAATCGGAGACAACCGCCCATCCGCGTTCGCCGGCCAGACGTTGCAGCTCCCTCAGGAGAACCGTCTTGCCACAGCCGCGGTTTCCCGTAATGAGCATGAGCCTGCCCGGCGCTCCGGCGCCGTTATCGAGCCCTTCCTCGAAATCTTCAATGACCGACTCGCGACCGATGAGTATCGGGGGCCGCTTGCCTGCCGTTGGCTTAAAGGGATTTGGATTCATGTCGGCCTCCTCGGATTGGCAAACCCTTGTAATAGTTATACCAACTTATACCGAGTTATACCAATAGCATGTGACAGAGGAACTGTCCCTTTGTCACATGTGGCCGAAAAACTCGGCGTCTGCCGCTCGCCAGGGGCGGAAGGTGGTGGGATCGATCTTTACGTGCGCCGCGGCGGGTACGTCGTACCATTTGACCGTGTAACCGGCGCCGTGAGAGCAAAAGACCGAATCGGGCGTGTTGGGCAGATCGGCCTCGGGCTCATAGGCGGCCGTCTCGATGACGCGCTCGGCATCATGGCAAGCCGCATAACCGGCGAACTCCAGGTACAGATGACCGCGCCCGCTCGTGTAGGCAGCCACCTCCAGCGCATAATCCTGCACCTCGGATGCCGGCACGCGACCCACAAGCTTCGCCCGGTCTCCCGTCATCGTCGGCGGCTCGTACTCGGCACCCATGCGCGTGGCATCCGAGAGCGCCCGGCCCACGCACTCCCCCGGCACCTCGAGCTCAAAGTGGTACCACGGCTCCAGCAGTACCGCCGCGTCGGCCTCACGCGCCTGCATGAGTCCTTGGCGAATCGCACGGTACGTGGCCTGACGAAAATCACCGCCCTCGGTGTGTTTGGCATGCGCACGGCCGCCCGTGAGCGTAATGCGCACATCGGTGATGGGCGAGCCGGTCAGCACGCCCAGGTGATCGCGCTCCATGGCGTTGGTGAGTGCCAAACGCTGCCAGTTAAGATCGAGCTCGTCGGTCGAGGTCACGGTGCCAAACTGCACGCCCGAACCTGCTGGCAACGGCTCCAGGCGCAGATGTACCTCGGCATAGTGGCGCAGCGGCTCAAAGTGGCCCACGCCCTCGACCGGCTGCGAGATCGTCTCCTTATAGAGAATGCCGCCGGGCTCAAACCCAACCGTAAGATCAAAGCGATCAGCCAACACCCGCTGCACGACCTCGAGTTGCACGGCGCCCATCAGCTGCAAATGAATCTGCTCAAGATGCGTATTCCAGCTTACGCCGAGCATGGGATCTTCGTCCGCCAGCTCAGTCAGTGCTTTGAACACCGCGTGGACATCGTGTTCGCCCGGAAGCACCGTATAGGTGAGGACCGGCGCAATGACGGGCGCATCGCCCGCGGGTTCCGCGCCCAAGGCGTCCCCCGGGCGAACGTGCGCAAGACCCGTCACGGCACAAATACCGCCAGCAGCAACTTCTTGGGCAAGCTCATACTTCTCGCCGTTATAGATGCGTACCTGATCGACCTTCTGTTCCCATGCCTCGGCACCGGAACGTCCGTCAATCATCTGTTTGGCATGCAGCGTGCCGCCGGTCACTTTAACCCAAGCCAAGCGCTCGCCACGATCCCCGCGGCTAACACGATAGACGCGCGCGGCAAACTCCGGGAGCCACGCCTGCTCACGCATCAGCGCGCATATGCCATCCAGCAGCTCGTCAACGCCTTGGTTCTTGAGCGCCGAGCCGGCAAAGCAGGGAAAGAGCTTGCGCTCGGCAACCATGCGCGACAGCGTTGCGACGGAAAGCTCACCCGCTTCAAGAAACTCCTCGAGCGCCGCCTCGTCCAACGCAGCAGCGTCCTCCTGAACGGCGCCGCCCGCCAGCAGTTCGTTGGCATCTAGGCAGCCTTCGGAAAGACGCTGCCCGAGTTGTGCCAGCAAAACATCGCGGCCGGGATGCTCCAAATCGATTTTGTTGATATAGATGAACGTCGGGATGTCATAGCGCGCAAGAAGGCGCCACAGGGTTTCGGTATGCCCCTGCACGCCATCGTTGGCGCCCACCACCAGAATCACGTAGTCGAGCGCGCGCAACGTGCGCTCCGCCTCGGCAGAAAAATCGACATGCCCCGGTGCATCCACGAGCATGAGGTGAGTATCGCCGTGGTCGAGTACGGCCTGCGACGAGAAGATCGTGATACCGCGCTCGCGCTCGATCGCGTCAGTGTCCAGGTGCGAATCTCCATCGTCCACGCGGCCGCGCTTGCGAATGCGACCCGCGTTGAACAGCATGGCCTCGGCCAGCGTGGTCTTGCCGGCATCGACATGCGCCAAGATTCCAACGACCGCTTGCTTCGACATGGCTCTCCTCTTATTGCAAGCCCATCACACGCGGCAACGGGCATCCTCGTTCCACACTGGATGATACAATTTACGGGCCGGCGGGCGAAGCGGGCCCTATCCCCCGACCGAGCTCATCGCCCCGCGTTGCCGCGCAGCGATTTTCGTAGGTTCGCGCCTTGCGAAAGCCGGCACCTCCCCTTTTGCCCGCCCGGACTCATCTGGGGCAGTAACAACGTGAGCCTCACAACAGCGAGGAGCCACCATGAAGGCATTGCTCAACGAGTTCAAGGAATTCATCAACCGCGGCAACGTGATAGACATGGCCGTCGGCGTAATTATCGGCGGCGCATTCACCGCTAACGTGACCTCGCTCACCGACAACATCATCAATCCGCTCATCTCCGTGATTGCCGGCGGCAGCGCCACCGAGATCTCGGGGCTGGTGGTGCCGGGCACCAATATCGACTTTGGCGCCTTTATCGGCGCGTGCATCAACTTTTTGATTGTGGCGGCGATTGTCTTTGCCATCGTCAAGGCTTTCAATAAGGCCCAGGAGATTGGCGATAAGCTGGCCGGCAATGCCGCCGAGGAGACGGCGCCCGCACCCACCTGCCCCTATTGCCTGGAGGAGGTCCACGAGGGCGCGACCAAGTGTTGTCACTGCGGAAGCGAGCTGCCCAAGAAGTAGCCGCGAAGGCGCAACGCCCCGAGCGGCGAATGCCCCAGATGACGCGTTTTACCAAAAATGGCCCAACCCGGGGCCATTTTCATTTAGATGGAGTGTCGGCATGCGCCTGGGCGCTTATGCCTCGCGCAGCCAGTCAAACGCAATGCGCGGCGTGCCGTCGGACACATAGACGACGCCGGCACGCTCAAACCCCGCCTTAATACTCGCACCCTGCATGGGCAGGTTGTCCTGATGCGTGTCGATGCGCAGGTGATCGGCACGCTCTTTGGCAAAGGCAAACATCGCAGCCGCGATACCGTGCACGGTGCCGTCGGATGCCACACGGTGCAGCACGGCGTACGGAGTGTCGCTACGCCATTGACCGTCCTCAATTACGTCATAGCACTCGTCCGGGCCCGGCAGAAAGGCAAACGTCGCCACCACGCGGCCGTCGATTTCGCACACGTAGCTGCCACCAGCGGCGATATCGGCAGCCAGCTGCTCGGCCGAGGGCGTGCCTACCGGCCACTGCGTGGCGTTGCCATGCGCGCGCATAAACGCGCGGGCCGCGTCATAGATAGCCATGACGGCGGGAATGTCGGTATCGAGGGTTTTTCTGATCATCGCGCGGCGACCTCACGTTTATTGGTATCACTTTGATTGAGCAATGATACCAGCGTTTGAAGAGGGGCGCGAAGCAGATGGGGAGCAAAAAGCGAGCCGCCTGGTCAAAGGCAAAGAGCGAGTTTTTGGGCGCTGCCACCGGCGGCGATATGAGCGACCTGTTTGCCCGCGAGGACGAGCGCCGCGACGCCCTGGACGCCGAGCGCGATGAAGCCTGGCGCTACAAGTCGTGCGAACGCAAAAACCGTTACGACACGCGCGCCGAGGCCGAGGCCGTTATGGCCGACTGCGAAAACCGCGGGCGGCGCGGCTTAGCCTGCTACAAATGCGAATACTGCGGCGGCTGGCACCTGACGTCGCACCCTTGGAAATAGGCTCCCCATTGGCGCAATGCCGGCCATTGCGCACGGGCTATGGACGCGGCGGCACCAACACATCGTAACGAACGGCCTTGCCCGCAAGCTGATAGCTCGGCTTAACGCCGGCAAGCAGTGGCCCCTTCACCGGCCGCTTGATAACGACCTTGCGCGGGTGCACCGCAAGCGCTGCCTGGACCAGCGTCTCCTCGTCGGCGCACGGCTGTTCCAGATGATGCAAGAGTTGGAACTTCTTTTTGACCGCCGCACTCTTGGTGCGCCCGGGAAACATGGGGTCCAGATATACCACGTCGGGAGCGGTGAGCTCGCCCTGCCCGATCAGCTCAGCTGTATGGCGAAGGCCGGCAATGCTGTCCTCGCCCGCATGTAAGCGCATGCGGGCCACGGCTGTCGCAAGCGCCGGATCATCTGCCGCGCGATCCAGGGCATCCTTGAGAAGCGCCGCGATCACGCAATCCTGCTCATACAGATCGACGGTAAAACCCGCGGCCGCCAGCAGCAGCGAATCCTCGCCAAAGCCTGCCGTGGCGTCAATCGCCCATGGGCTCTCGATGCCTTTTGCGCGCGCAGCCTTTACCAGCAGCTCTTGCTGCAGACGGCCCTGCTTGAGCCGCGGAAGCATGCGAGTAAAATCGGCACGCAGTTCCATCGTGCCGTCGGTGAGCGTGAGGCCCTCGGACGTCCCGGTCAGCTCAAGCCCCGCGGCCCGAGCAATAGAAAAGGGATCGACGACGTCCATGGGTACTCCTTAACAAGCAAAACGAATACGTGAGCGCCGTTTATGTCGGCACCCAACCGTCCGCTATTGTCCCACATGCGACATGGCCCACAGCATCCCAATGCAAAGCACCGCCATCAATCCCGTGCACACGGCAGCGATCACGGAATCACCCATGCGCCTTCCCAACGACCGCGGCTCATGCACTTGCCCTGCTCCGTACATCATGGCTCCTCCTTGAGACCAGCTCTTACCATGGACCCATCATCGCAGCGCCGCGCATACGCTGCCATCGATTTGACTTACGCCCAGCTTTCCTTTTTGAAAGGTTGGGTTTGGCTGCGCGGGCTCAATGCGCTTTCAAACGCATGCATCGCCGCGTTGAACTACAATGTGCTTCACCATATGTGCAGTACATTGGGTACGCCAAGTTGGCGTACTCGTATCGAAAGGACCAGCCATGAGCTTCACTCGCAAGACTCTCAAAATCCTTGCTCTCATCTACTTTGTTTTGGGCATCGCCAGCCTCGTCACCGCCGGCGTCGGTATCGCCACGGGCGGTCTCGATTCCACGTACGGTTCGTACGCCACGCTCGCAGCGGTCGTGCTTATCGCCAAGGGTCTCGTCGACCTTGCCGCAGGCGTCGCCGGTATCAAGGGCGCCAACAAGCCTTCGCAGGTGGACGGCGCGTTTAAGCTCGGTATTGTTGCCGCGGTCGCCACGCTTGCCCAAGCGGTGCTCACGCTTCCCGCGTTTGGCGGCGACGCCATCAACTTTGGCGCCTTTGTCATCGTGGTGTACGACCTGTTCTTTGTTCAGCAGGCACACGCCGTTAAGGCCGAGAACAAGGACCGCCTATAAGCGCTCGCTTCTCATAACCTCTGCAGCCAAGCAACTAAAAAGGGCCGATCGCGCATTTCCGCGGTCGGCCCTTTACGTTTGCCCAGATAAAACCTACCAAAATAAACCTGTCCCTATTTGGCAGGTTGTTAGCTGTGGCGGTACTCGGCGATGATGAAGTCGATGTCGGTTTGAAGGGTATCCAAATTTGCCAGGCGCTCTTTGTCGGCAGGGCGCGTGCGGTAGTAATAGGGCGTCATCTGAAATACGGCTTCGATGTCGGCCTGCGTCTGGAGGGTGATAGAAGCTGTCACCCGCTGCGTTCCGACCAACTCGAGTTCGGTGGTCTTCGGCAGCTTCTCGTCATTGAGATATGGCGTGTCGTAGAGCACCTCTTTGAGGCCAAACAGATGCCGAGCACCCGGCACCACGGTGTAGAGCGAACCCTCTGGCGCCAGCACGCGGGCAAACTCACGCTCGTTAAAGGGAGCGAAGAGCTCGGTCACCATATCAAAGGCGCCATCAGCCACGGGGATATCTTTCATGTTGGCCACGAAGTACGTCGCATCGCCGCGCTTGGCGGCAAGGCGCACCATCTCCTTGCCCAGGTCGAAACCGTAAGCATCTACGCCCGGCACCGCGCCCATAGCGCTGGTGTAGTAGCCCTCGCCGCAGCAAATATCGAGCAACGTCATGGGGCAGTTCGTTGACGCGGCACGACCAGACACCCGCTCGCGCACCAGCTCGACCATCGCATCGTGCAACGGTGCATAGTATCCGCGGTTCAGAAAGTCACGACGACTGCGCGCCTGCGACTTGGGATCACCCATGGAGTCGCCGCTCTTGGACGAGCGCAACAGGTACAGATAGCCCTCGCGCGCACGGTCAAAACGGTGTCCGCCCGTGCATGCAGCACCGCGCTCGTCGTCCACCAACGGTTCATGGCAAACGGGACACAACAACATGGCAACTCCTTAGCGCGAACAACACAACGCCCACCATTGTCGCACGCCTTCCCCACCTAGTCATAGAAGAGACAAGGAGTGTCCCCAGCTGCCGACAGAAAAGGAACGTCCCTAAGCGCCGGCTGGCTGCATTAGGAGTATCATCGTCTGCGCAAATAAGCACGAAAGAGCATATTAGAGATTGAGAGCGTATGGCAGACACCGCATCTAAGCACATTGACATGACCACCGGCTCGCTGTGGCGCAATATTCCCCTGTTCGCCTTCCCCGTAGCCGCCACGAGCATCTTGGAGCAGCTGTCGAACCTCATCGCCACCGTCATCATCGGTAACTTCTCGGGCGACCAGGGAACCCTCGCCATGGCAGCGGTCGGCTCCAACGTTCCGCTTACCAGTCTTATGCTCAACCTTTTTATTGGCATGTCGCTTGGCTCCAACGTGGTCATCGCCAACGCTATCGGCCGCAACGATCAGAACGTGGTCAACCGCGCCGTCCACACCTCGATTCTCATGGCGCTTGTGGGCTTTGTCGTCATCGCGCTGGGCGAGATCTTTGCCGAGCCCATGCTCGCCGCGCTCAACGTTCCCGCCGAAACCATGCCGCTCGCTTCGCTCTACCTGCGCGTCTTTTTGCTCAGCATGCCCTCGATCCTGCTCTACAACTTTGAGGCCGCGATCTTCCGCTCTGTCGGCATCACCCGCATGCCGCTGCAGGCGCTCGCCGTGTCCACCGTCCTCAACATTGGCCTGGACCTCATCTTTGTCCCCGTGCTCCACTGGGGCGTCGCGGGCGTCGCCATCGCCACCGCCATCGCCTACACCGTCAGCGCCGCCACACTCTTTGTCCACCTGCTCAAGACCGACTCCGTCGTCCGCGTCACCCCACGCGACCTGGCTATCGACCCCGTCGCCCTCAAGCGCATCGTCAAGATTGGCCTTCCCGCCGGCATCCAAAGCGCCGTCTTCGCCGTCGCCAACATCATCATCCAGTCTGCTATCAACAGCCTGGGCACCGAGGTCATGGCGGCATCGAGCGCCGCCATGAGCCTGGAGTACGTGTGCTACAACCTGCTCAACAGCTTTAGCCAGGCCTGCACCACCTTTGTGGGACAAAACCACGGTGCCCGCCAAATCGACCGCTGCACCAAGACCCTTAAGGTCTGCCTGGTCGAAGGCGGCATCGTCGCGCTCACCACCATCGTCATCATCGTCGGTCTGGGGCGCGAGATCCTAGCGCTCTTTAACAGCGATCCCAACATCGTCTCGATCGGCTATATCCGCGTGTGCTCGATCTTCCCGGCATACGCCTTTAGCATGTTCTACGAAAACATGTCCGGTTACCTACGCGGCTTTGGCATCTCGCTTATGCCCGCCCTCATCACCATGATCTGCGTCTGCGGCATCCGCTTCTATTGGGTCTTCTGTGTGTTCCCGAACTTCCGCACCTTTGCGAACATCATGATGGTCTACCCCATCAGCCTGGGCACCACGGCGTTCTTTATGGTCGTGGCGGTACTACTCTGCCACCCGGCACGCACCTATCGCGCCGCCCAAGCCAAAGCGACAGCCCGCTAAACACCGCACTCAATGTCACGCCAGTCATTAATTGACAATATGCGAGCTCATATAGTCGATAAAACGCCGCGTGGCGATAGGCATGGTGTCCCAGCTGCGCCAAGCTGCCACCACGTCGCGCGAGGGAGCATGCACGATGGGACGTACGCGAATATCGGCCCGCATGCCCTCGACGGTACGACGATACAGCATGCTCACGCCTAGGCCCTCCTCCACCATCGCCATGATGGTGTAGTCGTCGGTCACCTCGCTCGTCACGTGCGGCGACAGCCCGTGCGCCGCGAATGCATCGAGCACCAGGCTCTGTTCGCCCTCGTCCAGCAGCACAAACGACTCTGACGCCAGGTCGGCAAGCGTCACCTTTTCCTTTGCCGTCAGCGGATGCGCGGCCGGCAACAGCGCCACCAACTCGTCGTGATAGACCACGCGCTTCTCGAGCCCGGCGGTAAATCCGCGTGCCGTAAAGCAAAAGTCAACCACGCCATCGTGCACCCACTGGGCGTTGCGCGTGTAATCGCCCTGCTTGAGGGTAAAGTGCACGCCCGGATGCAGAGCCCCAAAGTCGCGAATCACGCGCGGCAATACGGTGCGGCTCACGTTAGTAAACGTCGCGATTCGAATATCAGTCGAGGAGAGTCCCAGCAACTCCTGACGCTTGCCCTCAAGCTCGGCCTCGGCAGTTACGATTTGGCGCAGATACGGCAGGTACTGCTTGCCGTCGCGCGTAAGCGAGACGCCCTGCTTACCGCGCTCGATAAGCGTGGTACCCAGCTCGCGCTCGAGCGCCTTGACGGCCTGGCTCACCGCACTTTGCGTATAGCCTAGCTCGTCGGCCGCGCCCTTCAGGCTGCCGCGATCGACCACCATACAAACAATCTGATACCGCGATGCCATCGTGCCTCCACATCAATGCAGCCGTAAAACGTTTTGCCAGGGCTTTTTCTACTAGCATTAGTATTTCTTAATCATACTGAAGATACATTCGCTTTACTACATCCATATCTGGGAGCAGAATCCTTTTTGCGAAACCGTTCTGTAACAAAAGGAGTCCCATGGATCGCAAAAAAGCAATCGCGCTCTCATTTTCCGTTCCCGTCGCATGGGGCTTTTCGTACCCCCTCATGAAGATCGGCATGGACAGCATGAACGCCACGAGCATCGTTGCGCTGCGCTGCATCATCGCCTTTGCAGCTTGCCTTGTGCTCTTTCACAAGCACGCGCTGCGCATCAACCGTGACCTGATGGTTCGCGCCGCCATCATCGGCGCCATCATGGCAACCGAGCTCACCTGCATGTGCCTGGGCTCCAGCCTCACCTCCGCCTCCACCGCTGGCTTTTTGCAGAGCCTGACGGTCGTGATCGTGCCGTTTGCCAACGCCGCCCTGCTGCGTCGCGCCCCCGAGCGTAAGGTGCTCATCGGCACCGCTATCGTCACCTGCGGCATGTTACTGCTCTCGGGTGCCGACTTTACCAGCCTGAATCCCGGTGCGATCATCATGCTGCTCTCGGCCTTTATCTATGCCGGTCACATCATTGTGGCGAAGCGCTTCGTCGAAGAAGTCGACCCACTGGCCTTGGGTGTTTGGCAGCTGGGCTTTGGCGGCCTGTTCTCGGGCATCGCCGCGTGCACCTTTGGCGGCTTCACGCTTCCCAGCACGCCCAACGAGATCGTCGTGGTCGTCGCGCTCGCACTCATCTGCTCTGCCTACGGCTTTATCACCCAAACGCTCGTGCAGCCCCACGTGCCTGCCGAGACCACCGGCTTCGCTTTCTCGCTCGAGCCGGTCTGCTCCGCCGTCTTCTCGTTCTTCCTGGTCGGCGAGGTCCTGAGCCCCATCGCCTTATTTGGCGCCGCCCTCATCCTCACCGGTGTCTTGGTGGCAACCGTCGAGCTTCCTCGTCTTCGCGCACATGAACACGCTCGCATGGCAGGAGCGCCCGAGCGCGTCTCGTAGACCCCACTCTTCATACAGCCGTGGCATAAAGGCAACCGGTGCGCCTTTACAATAGATGCCAACAGAGCATCTGCCATAAAGGAGCCCCATGGACACCGCAACCCGCGACCGCAACATAGCAACTTGGTTGGGCGATGCGCCGCAGCCGGTACGTGACACGACGAACCAGCTGCTCGAGCGCATCGCCCTTTTACGTGCCGAGCAGACTATCTACCCGGCACAAGACGACATCCTCAATGCCCTCGCCTACACGCCGGCAGACCAAGCCAAAGTTGTCATCTTGGGTCAAGACCCCTATCACGGACCCAACCAGGCCATGGGGCTTTCGTTCTCGGTCCCCGCGACGCAAACCAAACTGCCGCCGAGCCTGCGCAACATCTATAAGGAACTCAGCGCCGATCTGGGCTGCCCCATCCCCGCCACGGGAGACCTGACCCCATGGGCACAACAGGGCGTCCTGCTTCTCAACACTACGCTCACCGTGCGCGAGCATGCCGCCAATTCGCACGCCAAGCTGGGCTGGAGCACGCTCACCGACTATATTATCGAACGCTGCTGCCAGTTACCCCAACCGGTAGTCTTTTTGGCATGGGGTCGCTTTGCCCAGCAGATGGTCGAAGGAAAGCTCGCCGCGACCGGCGCGGGCAAGGCAAGCGGCAAGTTCTGCCTTGCCTCTACGCATCCCTCACCGCTTTCGGCCAACCGTGCCACGGCAGAACTCCCCGCTTTTATGGGGTCGTGCCCCTTCTCCGCTGCCAATCGGCTACTCGAACAGCATGGCTCGACCCCCGTCAACTGGACTTGCCTCGGCTAAAAATCGATACATCAAAAACGCGCCCGACGGCTTCCCATCGGGCGCGTTTCCTATTCAGGCCAAATAAATTGTGTGCGGCCGGCCTCGCCGCCATCGATCAGCAGGCTCTGCCCGGTCATAAACCGGTTGGTCACGCCCACAAAGTAGATCCACTCGGCGATCTCTTGGGCGGTGGCCCAGCGTTTAAGCGGCGTAAGCTCCATAATCTGGTTCCACAGGTGCTCGTCTTCCATCACGCAACGGTTGAGCGGCGTGATAACGCCGCCCGGGTCCACACTGTTGGCGATGGCCTGCGGCGCCAGGCGGTTTGCAAGGTTCTTGGTGTAGGCGATAACACCGCCCTTGCTGGCAGCATAGGCGGGAAACTCCGATCCCGTATGTCCACTCGCCGACCCCACATTGACCACGGATTTGATAGCCGGCGCCGGCTTGGCGGCAAGCCCCTCCCCCACAAAGGCGTAACGCTCGGTCACGTTGATGGTGCCACACAGGTTGGCGACGATGTCATCGGCCGAATCCTGCGTACCGGCAACGTTCACGATCACCTGGGGCTCAAGGTCGTCCGGGAACGCGTCCGGCTTGCGGACATCAACAATCAGATGGCGGTAGCGCTCGTGCTCGATCGCCGCCGGCAGCAGGTCAAAGCCCACGACCTCGTGACCCTCGTCCAAAAAGCGCCGCACGCATGCGGCTCCGATGCCGCCCGAAGCGCCCGTGATCAAAACCCGCATACTTGCTCCTTAGGCGGTCGCGTGGCGCTCGAGGTACTCGGAGCCCACATTCTCGCGCTCCCAGCCACGCACGACCTTGTAGCCCACGGGGCTCAGGAAGACCTCGCACAGCAGCTCGGCAACGGCGCCGGTCAGCGAGCACATAAGGACCTGCACCCAGGTCCAACCAAAGAACGTGTGGCTCACCACAATGGCAAAGACCAGGTTGTCAATAAACTGGCCAACACCCGTAGACACATAGGAGCGGAAGGCGAAGCTCGCAAAATTATTCTTTTTGAGCATCCGGCCGAGCGACTGGTTGAGCGTGGAGTTAACCACGGCAGAAACGAGCATCGCCAGCGAAGAGCCCAGCACCACATACCAGGTGCCGCCGATGGTGGCGTTAAGGGCGCTGTTGACCTCGATCATGCCCGTGTCGTAGTAGGCGCCCCACATGCCGGGCGTGAGCGAGCACGCCCAAAAGCACAGGCTCACGGCCAGGTTGACCAGCAGCGCGAGGATAGAGATTTTGATGGATGCCTTGGCGCCAAAGCGCTTGCAGATCATGTCCTGGCACAAAAACGAAACCCAGCTCACCACAAAGCCGCAATCGAGTGCCAGATACGGCAGGCTGATGAGCTCTTTGTTGGCCAGCAGGTTCATCATGATGACGCTCACGAAAAACAGCGAAACCGTTGCCGCGGGAATGCTCCGCAACAGGACCTTATAGTCCTCCATGACCTTCCTGATCATTATGTACTCCTTTGGTTTTAGGTTTAACGAGCAGGATATCGGACCCGAACTGCTCGGACGCCCCGGTCTTGAGACGACGGTGGGTATGATAGCCGCTCACACGGCATCAGGCAAGCAACCGGCGCGACAGCCCCGCAGGGCCACCGCGCCGATGCGTTAAAAGGTCACGTTGCCAAACTCCGACAGGATAAGGTCGGGGTTGTGGTCAGTTGCCCAGTCCACGTTCCACGGGCTCGTGAACAGCAGCAGCTTACCGCCGCGCATGTCCTCGACGCGCAGGGTGTCGCGCGTGAGCGAAAGGCCCGGGATATCGATGGTATCGGGGTCGTTCTGGATCCAGCGGATGTCCGTATAGGGCAGCGGCTGGCGACGAACCTCAACACGGTACTCGGCCTTGAGACGGCGCTCGAGCACCTCAAACTGCAGCACGCCGACCACGCCCACAATGACGCTCTCCATGCCGGCACCCAGCTCACGGAAGATCTGGATGGCACCCTCCTGGGCAAGCTCCTCCATACCCTTGACGAACTGCTTGCGCTTGAGCGTATCGACCTGCGTAATGCGAGCGAACATCTCGGGGGCAAACGTCGGGATCTGCGGATACTGCACGTGGCGCTTGCCGGAGCACACGGTGTCGCCGATGCTAAAGATACCCGGATCGAACAGGCCCACGATATCGCCCGCGTACGCCTCGTCAACAATCGCGCGGTCATCGGCCATCATCGAGGTGCCCGTGGCCAGCTTGAGTTTGCGGTTGCCCTGCACGTGAAAGGCGTCCATGCCACGCTCGAACTTGCCCGAGCAAATGCGCACAAAGGCGATACGGTCACGGTGGTTCTTGTCCATGTTGGCCTGGATCTTAAACACAAAGCCGCTAAAGTCGTCGCGGCAGGGGTCGACCGGCTCGCTGGTGAGCGTATCGGTATAGGCGCGCGGCGTCGGGGCCAGACGCAGGAACTCCTTGAGGAAGGGCTCCACGCCAAAGTTGGTGAGCGCCGAGCCAAAGAACGCCGGGCTCAGCTTGCCGCAGGCCACGGCATCCAAGTCGAGCTCATCGCCGGCGCCATCGAGCAGCTCGATGTCATCCATCAGGTTCTTATGGTTCTCCTCGCCAATAAGCTCGTCCATAGCGGGATCGCCCAACTCGGCCTCGACCTCGGCGACCTTCTTGGTGGCGTTGGCGTGGCCGTCGCCCTCAAAGGCGATAACGCGACGGGTCTGGCGGTCGAACACGCCGCGGAAGTTGCGGCCGCTACCGATCGGCCAGTTCATGGGATACGTATTGATTCCCAGGACGTTCTCGATCTCTTCCATGAGCTCAAACGGATCGCGAGCCTCGTGGTCGAGCTTGTTCACAAAGGTGAAAATGGGAATGTGGCGCAGCGTACAGACCTTAAAGAGCTTTTTGGTCTGGGCCTCGACGCCCTTGGCGCCGTCGATGACCATGACTGCGGCGTCGGCGGCCATAAGGGTACGGTAGGTATCCTCCGAGAAGTCCTGGTGGCCGGGGGTATCGAGGATATTGACGCAGGCGCCGTTGTAGGTGAACTGCAGCACCGAGGAGGTAACGGAAATGCCGCGCTCCTTCTCGATGTCCATCCAGTCCGAGACGGCATGCTTGGCCGAGCTCTTGCCCTTGACCGAGCCGGCAGTCTGGATACTGCCGGTATAGAGCAGCAGCTTCTCGGTAAGCGTGGTCTTACCGGCGTCCGGGTGGCTGATGATCGCGAATGTGCGGCGCGACGAGATTTCATCCGACAGGCTTGCCATGCGGATCCTTTCTTGCATTGAGTGCATTACGTCGTTGTAACCGCACTATTGTAGCCGCGAAACCTCGCCATAGGGCACCTATCAGGACAAATTCATCAGTTAGGGCCCGGGTAGCCGGCCCAATCCGAATTTGTCTCTTGCGTAACTGTGCATAGTGTATATATACTGTGCTTACCGGTTATATACACGTGTAGCCCAACAGCTAAGGAGCCGCTGTGGACATCATCCTATCCAATTCGAGCGATAAGCCTATCTACGAACAGATATCCTCACAGGTCAAAGCTCAGATCCTTTCGGGCACGCTCGCGGCGGGAGCCAAACTCCCCAGTATCCGTGCACTCGCGAGCGATCTTGGCGTGAGTGTCATCACCACCAAGCGCGCCTACGCCGACCTGGAGCAACTCGGCTTCATCTGCACCGTGCAGGGCAAGGGCTGTTTTGTCGCCGAGGGCAACCAAGAACTCTTGCGCGAAAACCAGCTCTGCCATATCGAAGAGCTGCTCGCACAGGCAGCAACGCAAGCCGAAACCCTAGGCGTCACGCGCAACAAGCTGCACGAGATGCTCGACCTGGTAGCCCCCGAAACCATGCAGTAGCCATCTGCAAGAAAGGCTATACCATGCAAAACCTTTTAGAACTCAAAGGCATCTCACGCCGTGTGAGCGACCGTTTTTCGCTGCGTGATGTCACGCTCGCCGTGGAGCCCGGCCAGATCGTCGGCTTTGTGGGCGCAAACGGCGCCGGCAAGACGACGACCATTCGCGCCGCGCTTGGGCTTATAAAGCTCGATGCCGGCGAGGTGCATCTGCTTGGACAGCGCTGCGACGCCAACGCGCCCGACGAGACGCAGCGCCACCTGCGCTCCCGCATCGGGCTTGTCCTGGACACGTGTCCCTTCCCCTCCACGCTCAAGGTGGGCCAGGTCGAGAGGCTCGTAGGCCCGGCATACCCCACGTGGAGCTGCGAAACGTTCGCCGGATTCATCGACCGATTTGGCCTCGATCCCAAGACGAAGGTCAAGGACCTCTCCCGCGGCATGGGCATGAAGCTGCAGCTCGCCTGTGCGCTCAGTCACAATGCTAAGCTGCTCGTTTTGGACGAAGCCACCGCGGGCCTCGATCCCATGGCGCGCGAGGAACTGCTCGACGAGTTGCTTGCCTTTGTCGCCGACGGCCAGCACAGCGTGCTGCTCTCAAGCCACATTACATCCGACCTCGATCGCACTGCCGACCGCGTCATCTGCATCGATAACGGCTCGATTGTGTTTGACCTGCCGCGCGAGGACATTACCGACCGAGCCGGCATCGCCCACTGCACCCAAGCACAGGCGTCCGAGCTCATGGCTTGCGTCGAAGGCGCCCGTGCCGCCCACCACGCCTATAGCGTGGACGTGCTCGTGCCCAACCGTCGCGAGGCGCTCGAGGCCTTCCCCGAGATTCCCTGCGACCGGGCAACAATTGATGACTATCTTCGCCTCATGCTGAAAGGGGCTTCGAAATGAAACGCGCCTTTATGTCTGAGCTCGCCATCGTCCGCACGCTTGTCCCGAGCATCGCGGGCGTCGGCCTGTTCATCTTCGTCGTACTGACCCTCGCCAACGCATCGGATGGCGATTCCGGTATGAGCGCCGGCGCCTGTGCGGTCAGTGCCATGTCGCCCATCATGGTCATGAACTCGCTGGCCGGCTACGACAATCAAAACGGATGGGAGCGCTATCGGGCAACGCTGCCCCTCTCGCGCAAAGACATCATCTGTGCACGCTACCTGAGCATCATTGTCTTCTCGGCCGTCATGGCGTGCGCCGCCGCGCTTCTGAGCATCGTCTCCATCCCGCTCTTCAACAGCGTGGGTATCCCCTCGACGGGACAGATCGTCTTTGAGACCACAATAGCCTCCGCCGCATCGATGCTCATCTCCCTCATGATGGTGTTTCTGGCACAGCCGCTGTTCTTTCGATTTGGACACATGGAGGCGCTGCGCCTTTCCGTCGGCCTGTTTGCCCTGCTCGGATGCCTTGCCATGGCCACGCTGAGCTCCTCCAACCCCATCAGCAACTGGCTCATGTCGATTGCCGGGGCGAATCCCGACCCTGCTGTTCTTGGCTGTCTGTGCGCAGGAATCGCGGTATTGACCCTCGTGCTATGTGCACTTAGCTGCATCGTCAGCACCAAGGTTTATCGAGTACGCGATCTGTAGCCACGCGAAACTTGACCCATGCTGGCCACAATCGGTCGTAATCGCCCATCCGCCAATCCGTGACAAATGGCATGTCCCCGGCCCGTGTGTGACGTTCTATAATAAAAACGTCACGGGCCTCAGCCCAATTTCGATCATCCAAGGGGATGTCTTTTTGGTCATTGTTCTTTAGGGAACGGTCAATCGCATACAAATTGAAAACGGCCGTCTTGCGGCCGTGGTTTGTTGCGCCGTTCCGCCTCCGTCATCTGCCACATATGCACCTGATAGGAAAGAACAATGAACTCTGCGAAATCTCAATCCTTCCCAAAAGCCACCAGCTTCGACGCGGCACTTGTACGTTCTAAGATTATGGGGCCGAACCCCCTCAAGCTCTGCGAAGAGCTGCTTCGCGGCGCAAGCATCCCCCGCGGCGTCCGCGTCTGCGACCTTGGATCGGGCACCGGTATCACCAGCGCCCTGCTTGCCCACGAATACGGGTTGGACACGTACGCTGTCGATCTGTGGAGCGACCCACAGGAAAACCGCGCGTTCTTCGATTCGCTCGGCATCCCCCGCGACACTATTCACCCTGTTAAGGCGGACGCCTCACAAGGGCTGCCGTTTGAGCACGACTTTTTTGATGCAGTCGTGAGCATCGACTCGTACAACTACTACGGTCGCGACCCGCACTATCTGGGCGAGCGCCTGCTCCCCTACGTAAAGCAAGGCGGGATGCTCTACTTAAGCATCCCCGGCATGGTTCGCGACTGCCACGACAACCTGCCCGCCTGCCTGCTCAAATCCTGGGCACCCGAGCAGCTCGACTATATGCACGACATAGCCTGGTGGCGCGCCATGATCGAGCCGACCCCCGGCGTCGAGATTGTCTCGATGCAGCCTATGCTCTGCACGGACGAAGCGTGGGAAGACTGGCTCGCCTGCGACAACGAGTACGCAGCAGGCGACCGCGCTGCCGTTGAAGCCGGCGCGCTCGAATACCTCAACACCATCGCCATCGTGCTGAGAAAGTTCTAAACAATAGCCGCGCGAGCCGTAAACAAACGGCCTCACGCGGCTTCTTTAAAACAAGTTCTGAACAACCGTAAAGCGCAATACGCTACTTGCGCAGCGGCTTGGGCAGCGGAATGCCGGCGGCGATGACGGCCGCGATGATCATGCAAACGATACCCTTGAGTGGGAAGCACATGAGCAGCAGGCCCACAACCATAACAGGCTGGCGCATAACGGCGCCCATCGTCGATGCCGTGCAGACGGCGACGCAAAAGACCGGATCTGCGCCGGTGAGGATGGCAAGGCCGTAGCCCAGGCTTACGCCCGAGAAGATAACCGGGAAGAAGTGGCCGCCGCGCCAGCCCATGTTGATGAGGGCGGGTGTCAGCATGGCCTTGAGAAGACCGGTCGCGATAAGCACGCCGGCGGGAATGGTCAAGTAGGTCTCCATAAGTACGTCGGCCTGGGTCTCACCGGCAAACATGGTATAAGGCAGAACTGTGCCGCAGATGGCGAGCGCCAGACCAGCCAGCATGGCCTTGACGACGGGGCGCTCCCCTATTGCATGGGACAGCGCCTCACTTGCATGCTCGGAGACAAAGTACAGCCAACCGCATACGGTGCCGACCAACGCCAGCGGAATGAGCCAGACAAGTTCCAGGTTACCCACCTGGGCGGCCTCGAACCTGGGCATGCCCATGCCGCCGCCCATAAGCTGGCCGAGCAGCAGATAGGTGCCCAGACCGCCGGCAATCGCGATGCCGTAGACCACGGTCTTTTGCGCCTTGGGCAGCTTGATGGTGATCTCATCGGACGCGGAGTCCTCGCCAGCGCCCTGGCCGTCGGCGCTACCGGCGAGCGGCGCCACAAAGCCAAACACGGGCGCGGTAAAGAGCGCCGTCAGGGCAGCCTGGGTGCCCAGCAGCGTGAGCTCCCTAAACTCGGCGCCAAAGCGACGCATGCGGTCGCCGACCCAGCTGCACAGACCCGCGATAACTCCGGTCAGGCCGGCCTCCGGTCCAATACTTCCGCCAAACAGCAGCGGCAGCAATGCCGCAAGCGAAAGCTTGCCGAGGTTGTCGTACGGGTAGCGACCGTCTTGTTTAACCTTGGCCATCACCTGGTTGAGGTCATCGGTCTTGGTGCCCGTAATCTTTTCGTACAGACCGATCAGCAGGCCGCCCAGCAAGCAGACAAAAAACGGGTACGGCAGAAAACCGAACGGGCCGCTCGCGAGCTCAGGCGAAGCGACGCCCAGCGCGTGCGGAATCTCGGTCCATAGATAGTCGACACCGTGCTCCATCGCAAAAAAGAACAGCCAGACCGCGGCGCCTGCGAACGCACCGGTCACGGCAACGCTAACTAAAAACAGCGCACGGTTTTTGGGTTTTGCAAGACTATCCATCGGGACCTCCCGTGGTCAAATTCGGCAAAGATACGTTTTATTGTAGAGCGAGCGTTACCCGAACGAGCCAACCGTCTGCGCCGCAAACGGCACCATTGGGAGTCATAGTGGGGCAGGCTCAAGACTTATCCGTTGATAATCGAGGCAATCTCGCGCAAATCGTCGGCAAAGTAGATGCCGTGCTGGCGCCTCGGGCTCGAAAGCCCTTTATCAATCATGTGCTCGAGCAACGCCTTAAGATCGTTGTAGTAGCCCCCAAGGTTGTACAGAATGCACGGCGCATCGAGATGCCCCAACGACACGGCGGACATGACCTCGGCAATCTCCTCGAGCGTACCCGTCCCACCGGGAAAGGCGATGAACGCGTCACCGAGCTCAATCATCTTGGCCTTGCGTTCGGCCATGTCACTCGTCACGATGAGGTCGTCGATACCGTCATGTTGAAACTCGGCCTCGATAAAAAAGCTCGGTTCAACACCCGTCACGTGTCCACCTGCCTCGAGTACGCTATCGGCGAGCGCACCCATCAGACCCGACTTGGACCCGCCGTATACCAACGCGTGTCCGTTAGCGCCAATCCAGTCGCCCAGCTCCTGCACCGCGGGCAGAAACGCCGGGTCATTGCCGACGCTGGCACCCAGGTATACCGTGATATTCATATTCAGTCCCCCTCGTCGTGACGCGCGGCGCCCGTTCTAGCGTTGGCGTCGGCGATATTCGCGCACACGGCGCGATAGGTCGGCAAGCTCGTCACGATCGAGCTCTTCCAAATGCTCCAGATCATCCATAAAGCGCGCCATGGTGTCCTTTTGGCGCATCTTGATGAGCGTGTTGCAGTAGTTCACCGCCACGCCCGTGAGCATGGCGATGTAGAAGATGCTGATGACGCTCAAAACGACGGTGATAGCGCGGGCAACCGGCGTCTCGGCCGGGATATCACCGAAGCCGATCGTCGATACGGTCTCAAAGCTAAACCAGAGGCCGTCGCCAAACGTAAGGGTCGTGGGCTCGGACAGCCAGACGGCCGTCGAGCACAGCAGATAGAAGACGAGAAACAGGCCCGTGATGCGCGCAAAGCCAGCCTGGCGCAACACGTCGGCAAGCGTCCTCAACTTGTTCATCGCGACCCCTTTTCCAGACGCCCAATCACATTCGCTCGTTATTGTCCCCAACTGCCGGGAGTGACCGTTTAGCGGTGCGGCGGCTGAATGGGCAGGCTGAGCTGGTATCCTTATGCGAAACTGTCTCAACTCGATAGGATTTCATGTGAAACCTTCCGCCGTCCTTCGCTTGGCTCTATATCGCACCCTGGCCGTCGCGCTTGCCGCGCTCGCCATACTGAGCGCCGTCATGCCCGCCCCCGCCTTTGCCGCCGACTCCGACCAGCAGGTCAAGACGGTCCGCGTTGGCTGGCTCGTCAACAACAAAGGCTTCCAGGAAGGCATGCCGGGCGAGCGACTCTCGGGGTGGGGCTACGAGTACCTCCAGACCCTCTCGTATTACACAAAGGGCTGGCAATACGAATACGTTAGCGGGACCTTCTCCGAGCTTATGGACATGCTCGAAGCAGGCGAAATCGACCTCATGCCCAACATCTCGTATTCGGCAGAGCGCGAGCAGAAGCTGCTCTTTTCCTCGAACCCCGAGGGCACCGAGCGCTACTACATCTACGCCAGGCCCGACCGAGACGATCTGGCCAAGGGTGACCCCCAGGCGCTCCAAGGCCTCACCATCGGCTGCAACTCTGGCGTTATGCAAACTATCGTCGGCCAGCAGTGGCTCGCCGACGAAGGCGTCACCTGCACCTATAAAGAAATCGACACCGGCAGTGCCCTCTTTGAGGCGCTTGCAGACGGCGAGGTCGACGCCGTCATCATGAACGATACCATTTCGTCGCCCGATGCGTCACCCATGTTCTACGTAGGCTCGAGCGACTACTATTTTGCCGTTCCCAAAAGCCGCCCCGATCTGATGAACGACATCAACGCCGCCATGACGACCATCGCCCGCGATAACCCGCGCTATAACGAGGAAGTCAAATCGAGTTACTCGACCCAAAACAGTGGCTCGTCATCGCTCACCGGCCCCGAGACCACCTGGCTCAAAGCAAACGGCAATACCATCACGCTCGGCTATCTTAAAAACCAACTTCCCTACTGTACGCAAAATGACGACGGCGAGATGGAAGGATCGCTCGCCTCGCTTGCAACGACGTTGCACGACAAGTTTGGTATTACGGTCAAAACAATCGCACTCTCGAACAACAAGCAAATGATCAAAGCCCTTTCCAACGGAACCATCGATGTCGCCCTGCCATTGTTTCGCGACTACTGGCTCGCCGAGCAGACAGGGGTCATCCAGTCAAACTCGATGGGAACGGTTTCGCTGACCGCCATTCACAGTGGCAAAAACCTGAACAGCGACCTTAAGAACATCGCTTGTACAAAGAGCACAATCGTTAACCGTTTTGAGCTCGAAAGTCTCTTCCCGAACGCAACAGTAACCGAGTACTCGAATGACGGCGAGGTGCTCAAAGCCCTCAATGAGGGGAAGGCACGTTGCATCATTGTCCCCAGCACGCGCCTGGAAACTCTCCGCGACACCTACGACATCGAGGATTTCGAAACACAGGAACTCACCAACACGGCGCAGCTATCGTGTTTAATTTCGCGCGGCAAGCCCGAGCTGCTGGGAATCATCAATAAGGGCATCGTCAATGCAGGTGAATCGCTCTCTGCAAACAGCTATTTCCCCACATCGTACTCGGCGCAAGAATCGGACACGTTCCAGTTTTTCTATCGCAACCGCACCGCCATTGCGACTGTTATCATCTGCATCTTGCTCACCAGCATCGCCATCCTTGTCTGGTCGCTTTACCGCGCACAGGAGGAACGGCAGAAAGCTGATGCCGCCAACACCGCCAAAACCGCTTTCCTCACGCGCATGAGCCACGACATCCGCACGCCGCTCAACGGCATCCTGGGCCTTATCGAAATTGAGGAATTGAGAGAAGGCGACATGCAGGTCGCCCGCGAAAGCCGCGCCAAGGCGCGCGTTGCCGCCAATCACCTGCTGTCACTGATTAACGACATCCTCGAGATGGGCAGGATCGAGGAGTGCAAAGTGACGCTCGAGCACGAATCATTCAACCTTAAAGAGCTGTGCGACAATGCGCTCGTACTGTGCAAGCTCCGCGCATCGGACCGCGGCATAACCATGCTCGACACCAGCGAGCCCTACGCTGTCGATCAATATATGATCGGCAGCCCCACCCATATTCGGCAGATCCTTGTCAACCTGCTCGACAACAGCATCAAGTACAACAAGCACGGAGGCACCGTCACGTTCTCATCGACCATCAAACCGGTCGACGACGAGCATGCCGTGTTTTGCTTTAGCGTCTCGGATACCGGCATTGGTATGACGCCCGAGTTTTTGACGCACATTTACGAGCCGTTTGCCCAGGAAGGCGACGATGCGCGCAGCAAGTTCCAAGGAACCGGCATTGGCATGTCTATCGTCAAATCGCTCATCGATATGATGGGCGGCACGATTGAGATTTCGAGTGAGGTTGGCGCGGGAAGCACGTTCAACGTCCAGATACCGCTCGATATCGACAAGAACCCTCAGGCAAAAGAACGTGCGTCCAAGCAGGCATACAGTTGCTCGCTTGCCGGCATGAACGTCCTTTTGGCAGAAGACAACGAGCTCAATGCCGAAATTGCCCAGGCTCTACTCGAAAGCGAAGGCATCGTCGTAACGCGCGCCGCCGACGGCAACAAAGCAGTCGACCTATACGTTAGTCGTCCCGCCGGCAGCTTCGATGCGATCCTGATGGACATCATGATGCCAGGCATGGATGGCTACGAGGCAACCCGCGCGATTCGCCTGAGCGAAAAGGCCGATGCAGCCGACATCCCCATCATCGCGCTCACTGCCAACGCCTTCAACGAGGACGCCAAAGCGGCACACGATGCCGGTATGAACGCCCATCTGCCCAAACCGCTCGACTTTAACAAGCTCAAAAACATACTCGCCCGCATCAAGAAATACGGATCCGTTTCGCTATAGTTTGTGCTCAACCACCATGCACAGCCAGAAAGGAAGCCAACGATGTTTAGGCCCTTACGTCGAAAGAAACGCGCCATCACTGACGAGGAAGCGCGCGAGTTGCTCGCCACCTGTAAGCGCGGCGTCTTTGCCGTCAACGGCGATGATGGCTACCCCTATGCCATTCCCGTCAACTACTTCTTTGACGCCGAGCACGACAAGATTTATTTCCATGGCGCCAAGGCCGGCCACAAGGTCGATTCGCTCAGGCGTGACGATAAAGTCTGCTTTACCGTTTACGGCAACGAGTGGTACAAGGACGGCGACTGGGCTCCTTACGTCATGAGCACCGTGGTCTTTGGCCGTTGCCGCCTGGTAGATGAAGCGCCTGCGTTTATCGAGGACAAAGTCCGCCAGCTCGCGCTTAAGTACTACCCTTCCGCCGAAGAAGTCGAGGAAGAAATCGCCAAAGACATCAAGGGCGTCCAACTCTACGAGATTTCAATTGAGCATCTCTGCGGTAAGCAGATTCACGAAAAGTAAGCCCCTCAGCAAGCCTCATCAATAGCAATATGGCCCGGTTCCAACCCACCTTGGAACCGGGCCATATGCTTATGAAGCGTCGGCGGCTATGTGCGCAAGCGCCTCAACGAGCTCCTGCGAACTCACTGGTTTACTCAGGTGCGCGTTCATGCCCGCCTCACGCGAAAGCCTGCGATCGTCGGCAAAGGCGTTGGCGCTCACGGCGATAATCGGCGTGGTCGCGGCATCCTCGCGATCGAGCGCTCGAATCCGACGCGTGGCCTCAAGGCCATCGATACCGGGCATCATGATATCCATCAACACCACGTCGTACTCGTGCGGCGCGCTCGCGGCAAACATCTCGACGGCAGACTCACCATCCTTAGCATGCGTCACGACGGCACCGGCGCGGGCGAGCGTAAACTGTGCGATCTCGGCATTCAGGTCGTTATCCTCTACGAGCAAAACGCGCAAGCCCTGGAGCGCATCGCCGTCGCCCGCATTCACGCGCACTGCCTGAGGAATCTCGGAGCACTTGCACTTCTCAAACGGCAGACGTATGGTAAACGTCGTCCCCTGCCCCAAGATGCTCGAAAAGCTCATGGTTCCGCCCATAAGCTCGACCAACTGTTTGGCAATAGGCGCACCCAGGCCAGTTCCCGATGAAGCGCCTTCCACCTGCTGCTCCTCGCGACAAAACGGCTCGTAGAGGTGCTGTTGAAACTCCTCACTCATGCCAATACCGTTATCGGCAATCGTGTATTCATAGACAGGAACGCCATCCGCTGGCTCCACCTCGCGGCACGCCAGGCGAACATAGCCGCCCCGGCGATTGTACTTGACGGCATTGCCGGCAATATTGAGCAACAAGCGTTTGAGGTGCGTCACGCTCACCCGCGCATAGGGATGATTAAGCGTCTGCTGATCGCAGATAATTGTCACCAGGCGCTCCTCGGCCTGGCGCTCCAGAATATCGCGCACCTCGTGGTTGAGGGTCACCAAATTTGTGGGAACAAGCTCCAGGTCGACCTGCCCGCTCTCCAGGCGACTCATATCCAGGGCCTCATTCGCAAGGTCGAGCAGCAGTCCCGATGCCGTCCAGATCTTTGAGCGGCACTCGGTCTGCTTTTGCAGATCGTCCGCATTGGCATCGCCGACCTCAACCATGCCGCGAATGCCGTTGATGGGCGTGCGCAGATCGTGGCTCATGCGACGCAGGAACTCCGTCTTTGCCGAGTTGGCAGACGAGGCCTCACGCGCCGCCTTTGCCAGCTTGTCGCCATAGTCGCGCTCCTGCTGCAGCAAGTCCGCCAAACGTCGACGATCAGCGCGGCGACGCACCATCACAACAGTGGCTACAACACCGCTGTAGAGCACCAGCACGCCGGCAGCGACAGCCGCGACGACCTCAAAGTAGCGCTGCGCCGAGGCATAGGTGTACACGTAGAATTTTTGCGCTTTGCCGTATGTGCCCAAATACCACTCGCCGTTGACGTTGACCAGTCGGACTTTGCCGGGCAGGCATCGATCCTTAATTTCGTCAACAATGATGGCGTCCGTCGCGGGCAGGTCGAACACGCCCAATACGGTAGGTTCGACGGCATTGGTCGCAACGACCTTGCCATCGTTTTCGATCACGATATTGCCGCTATCGATGGTTTCATAGCCATCAAGCAGGCTCTGCAGTTTGAGTGTATTGCTTGCAACTGCCTTCGCGCTCTGATGCCTTACCGAGATAACGATACCCTCGCCATCCTGCCGGGTTACACAGCCAATGTCTGCGACCGAATCATCCGCAAGCGTGATGCGGGCGGTATAGGACTTAAGCGGATGGGTTGCCACCTCCAGCACGGGTGCCTCTTTGAGATACGTAGCAAGCGACTCGTAGTCCACGCCATCCGTCGAGGACTCGGACACCAAATTGCCCGATGCGTCCGTCACGATCAGTGCGCTCACGTTGAACTGGTCAGCATATTGCTCCAGCGCGGCATTATCCACCGAGCCGTCGCGCTTTATATCGCGCGCTACCTCTCCGGCAATCTCCATCACGCGAATCAGGTTTTTGGTCACATAGGCGCTGTTAAACGCATCGTAGGAAAGGCTCTGCGTCGCCACGTAGTCGACAACGTCGGCAAAGCGCTGCTCGGCCTGGGCCGTGGTGTAGCCGTAGCTCATCATGCCGGCGACAACCGAGAGCGCTATACCCACCAGGGCGGCAAGGAGCCATACCCAGGTCGAATGATTGCCCTGCTCCTGAGCGGTGTAGTCGGGCGCATCGATCACGACAGGCCCTCCATATTCAAAAATGGTGAGGGGTCATCAAAGTACTTTGACACCAGGCGTTCCATGGTGCCATCGGCAAGCATTTCTTGGTAGGCATGGGTGAGTTTAACGTCGATACCGCGCGTGTCGTTGATATCGAAAGCGGTGCCCAAACCAACCTCCAGCAGCGGCTCGTTCAGAATGCGATACGTCACGCCATAGTCTTTTTCATAGGTGAGCAGCGAGGACTCATGTGCGGCGATAGCGTCGACCAGGCCCTCGACGAGCGCCGGGTTCAGGTATGAGCGGTCCGAGAAGCTGTAAAGCTCCTTGATTTGCGGAACCTTTTCATTGGTACGGTTGAGTAAAATGCCCTCGGGCTTGGTGGTGGACTGCACCCCCACGACCCTGCCCTCAAGATCGGCGAGCGTGTAGATGTCGCTTTCGGGATTGACCGCGACCACCTGGCGGCTCGCAAGGTACGGACCGGCCCAGCGATACTCGCTTTCGCGACCCGTCATACTAAAGCTACCCATGACACAATCGAGCTCGCCGCTCGCCAGCAGCTCTTTCTTCTTTTCCCAGTCAATCAGCTGGTATTTTGGCTTGTAACCAACGCGGGCCAACGCCTCGGTCAATATCTCGACATCCAGGCCAACGATATCGCCGTACTCGTCGGTATACACAAACGGTGGGTAGAGGTCGCTGCCGACGTTGAGCGTCTTAAGGTCGTCGTCTTTGACCTGAGAGGCATCCAGGCCTTTTGATGCAGACGTCGAGGCTTCGTCATTCGACCCAGAACAGCCAGCTATCGCTACGACAAAAGCACTCGCCACTGCAAGCGCAACAAACAACGAAACGGCAACCGAGCGACGGGGTCTTTTCATCGAGCTCCAGACGATCCTGTTTACAGACTGAAATGCTAGAAATAATAGCAAATGGAACCACTCGAGCGCCCAATGGTTACAGATGCCTTACCATACGGGGCCTTCCAGCCGACGCGGCAGAAGGCCCCGCATGCAGAGCACACTTACCGTGCATTAAAAACGTAACGGTCCAGGCGGTCGCACGCTTCCCTCACGCGCGAAAGCGGCAGCGCCAGATTCACGCGAATGTGGCAGGGTCCATGGAACGGGCGGCCGTCCTGATACCCCACGCCCACGCGTGCCCCCTCGTCGAGCAGCCACTGAATATCGCGGCCATGCTCGTGGCACCACTCGGTGCAGTCCAGAAACACCATATAGGTGCCCTGCGGACGCGAATAGGACACGCCCGCAAAATGCTCGTCAACGTAATCGCAGAAGTACTCGATATTGCCGGCAAGCACCTGGTTGAGCTCGTTCACCCACTCGTAGCCTTGCGGCTGGTAGGCACCGATAAGTGCATGCATGGAGAGAACATTCATCTCGTTGTAGTGAGTCTTGTTGGACACGGCGCACACGCGGTCGCGCAACGTCTCGTTATAGATGATGTGGTAGCTGCCGACCAGGCCCGCCAGGTTGAACGTCTTGCTCGGCGCATAGAGGGCAACCGTGCGCATGCGGGCATCCTCGCTCACCGACTGCGTCGGGATATGCTTGTGACCAGGCAGGATGATATCGGACCAAATCTCATCCGAGATCACCACGCAATCGTGCTGGCGATAGATGTCCATGGCGCGCTCGATCTCGTCGCGCTCCCATACGCGGCCGCAGGGATTGTGCGGCGAGCAGAACACCGCGGCATGAATGTGGTTTTGGGCGAGCTTTTGCTCCATGTCCTCAAAGTCCATACGCCACACGCCTTGGTCGTCGAGCCTAAGCGGGCTGTGGACAATGCGATAGCCCGCAGCCTCGATGGACTTGGTAAAGCCGATGTAGGTGGGACTGTGGACCAGCACCGTATCGCCCGGCTGGACATATGCGCGCAACGTCGACACGACACCGCCCAGCACGCCGTTTTCGTAGCCGATATGCTCCGGCGCCAAGCCCTCAACGCCGTTGCGACGGCTCTGCCATTCGATGATGCGGTCGAAGTACTCGGGACGCGGATTGAAATAGCCAAACATGGGGTGCTGGGCGCGCTGAATGATGTACTCCTGGACCGTGGGCACCGTGGCAAAGTTCATGTCCGCCACCCACATGGGGATGCGGTCGAAGCCCTCGTCGGGTGCGTTCGGGGCCATACCGGGGATCTCACCCCAAGAGTCAACAGCGATGGCGTCCGTACCGTGGCGGTCGATAAGCGAAGTAAAGTCGTATTTCATGCTGAGCTCCCGTGCAAAGCGGATTGTTTCGGTAGGCGTTATTGTCCACCAGCGTAGACGGTTTTTGCACGGGTTTTGGTCTTAAAGTTGGCGGGGTCGGACGAATCGCCGGTTAGTCCTGCGCCTCTTTGACGGCGACCACCGTTAGCCTGGTTCCGTCAACGGTAAAAGACACGTCGAGTCCGGCGTATGCCAAGTGATAAACGCGGTTTGGCTCGTGCTTGCTGCCTGCGCGGCGCGGATCTTGGCGAAGGACCTCGACCAGGCCGGGGAGCTTTGCGGGCGCGACCATGTCCTGCAGCGTTTGCGGGAGCTCGACATCGAGCTCTTGCCACGGCGCATCCTCAATCCAGCCACCAGTCGCATCCGGGTGACAGTCTGCAAACGGAATGTAGGGCTTGATGTCGTAGATGGGCGTGCCGTCGCGCAGATCGGCCCCCAGCACATGGATGATGGGACCATCGTCGGTGAGCTCAACACGGCTGAGCTTGACGCAGGTAAGACCGATGGGATTAGGGCGAAACGGACTGCGTGTGGCAAACACGCCCACGCGTTCGGCTCCACCCAGACGCGGCGGGCGCACGGTTTTCGACCATTTTGCGTTGGTGCCGGACCTGTCCCGCGTCTTGGCATCGGCGGCAATATCCTTGGCCGTGCCGCCGGGCGTGCCGTTTTCAAAACGCCACAGCAGCCATAAGTGAGAAAAGGAGTCCAGACCCTCAACCGCTGCGTTGGAGGCAAATTCCGGCTCAAAAACGATACGTCCCTGCAGATGGGGCGCCAAAAAGCTGTTGCGTGGGATGCCGAACTTCTGCGGCAGATCGGTGTGTATGTGTGCAATAGGTTCCATGTCGGTCATTGTACGGCATGGAGGTGTGGGGCATTGCGCGCAATTCTTCGCCGCGGTCCCCCGTCGTGCAACCAACGGTTGCTTGGAAGGGCACCTGCTGCCGCGTATGCTTAAGCCATCAACCAGCAGAAAGGAGCCGTTATGGCCTTTGCAGAAAAGCTCATTGCTGTCCGTCGCGCCCATCACCTTACCCAAGAGCAGCTTGCCGCCAAGCTCTTCGTCACACGCCAAGCCGTCAGCCGTTGGGAGCGCGACGAGGTCACACCGGGCATCGACATGATGAAGCTCATCGCCGCCGTAACCGGGGAGCCGCTGTCTCACCTGCTCGAAATGCCCGAGCACTATTGCCAGAGCTGCGGCATGATACTCACGCCCGACGACTGCGGCACCGACGCCACGGGCGCCACGACCGACCATTACTGCAAGTGGTGCTACGACCACGGCAAGTACACCTACGACACCACCATGGAGGCAATGATCGAGGATTGTGCCCCGCGGCTGGCACAAAACACCGGCATGTCGCTCGACGAAGCCGTCTCGCTCATGGGCGCCGTCCTGCCACAACTGGAGCGCTGGCGCACCGTGCAGGAAAACGAGGAGCGCTACGGCGCCGAAGCACGGGCGCGCTATGGCGATGAGGCTATCGATGCAGCAAACGAAACGTTACTGGACATGGATCCTCAGACATGGAACGACATGAAAGAACTCGAGCGCGCTATTCTGGGTCAGCTCTCGATTGCCATGGGCGACGGCGATCCAAAGAGCAGCGAGGCCCAAAAACTTGTTGCGATGCATCGTCGTTGGATTGGCCTCAACTGGGGAAGCGAACCCCAAGACGAGGCATACCTGGGGCTCGCTCACGGCTATCTTGCCGACCAGCGCTTTGTCGACTACTACGACAAGCCCTGCGGCGCCGGGGCCACAGCGTTTCTGGTCCAGGCCATCGAGTCATCGCTGGCTTGCGCATAGACCGCGGCGGCTTTGGGTATCTCAATCGAAACCTCAACCGATTGGAGACACCATGGCTACTGATCATGAGCTCGTGTTGTACGTTATGACCGGCTGCCCGTATTGCATAAAGGTCAAGCGCTTTTTGGCCGATAACGGCGTGACCATTCCCGAACGCAATATCTCGACCGACCCCGATGCCGAGCAGACGCTCATCGCCGTCGGCGGCAAACGCCAGGTTCCCTGCCTATTCATCGACGGCGCACCACTCTACGAATCGAGCGACATCATCGCCTGGGCACAGAACAACCTGCTCTAGCACTCATTGGGGACGCACTTGAATGAGTAGTTTCACTCATTGGGGACGTACTTAAATGAGTAGTCGCTAAAGAACGTCCCCGATGACTAGTCCCCCGCCGAACCCAAACATGTACGCCAGCATCCAAAGTCGACTTTTTTCGACATCTTTGGATGCTGGCGTACAGCTTTTTTGCGCGGGTCCCTCACAACCACTCGTTGGGGACGCACTTAAATGAGTAGGTAGGAATTCAGTTTCTCAAATTTATAGAACATACGTTTGCTTATATGCTATACTCGCCTCAAGGCATGAGACTGGTCGAGAGCTCCCGCGGAGGTCCCCAATGACACGCTGGAGCGGGTTCGGTAAGTAAGATCGGTGGTTACCGCACTCGCCCACCTCAGACAGGTTGCGCTCCTGTTCGCCGTCGCCATCAAAGAACGGCACTCACAACCAAACGTTTCCGTTATCCGTGAGTCACACAGGAGTGCATTGCTATGGCTAAAAAGATTCCAACCCTTTCACCCGACATTATTTCAAACACCTGCTCAGATATCAGTAGGATTGTCGAGGCCAAACACCTCGGCCAGAAAGGTATCAACCATGAGACCTCCTCGGAAGGGGCTCTGCTCATCGGGCGCCGTCTCGAGCAAGAGATTGCCGGATACCCCATCTCCAATCTCAATGGCTTACTCTCGCCCATCGCTTGCCACCTCAAGCAGTACTTTAGCCCAAGCCTGGGCCCGACTTATCTCAAGCGTTGCATAAAGCTCGCACGAATTGTTCCGGAAGACATGGGTTTTCGACCGGAGCTTGATCTGGAACACTATCAGTCGCTCGCTCACATCGCCGACAAAGATCTGCGCTTAGATCTGATGAACGTTGCCGCGGATAACCATTGGAGCGCGATGCGCATCGATCGTCATGCCCGCTATCGAAGTCCGCAGGACACTTTGGATGCTTGGGAGCG
The DNA here is from genome assembly GCF_015554145.1 of Collinsella aerofaciens. Lineage (GTDB taxonomy): Bacteria > Actinomycetota > Coriobacteriia > Coriobacteriales > Coriobacteriaceae > Collinsella > Collinsella aerofaciens_AA. Next base: position 73,359 of record NZ_JADNHZ010000008.1, read on the forward strand.
CCGTGTGCTTGAATCAAATCAAGAAGTACGGCGCTTCGCCCGCGCCTACACAGATGCCTGTGGAATCATTTCACTCGATGAACTTATTGAGCTCTACAACTCCTGCGCCCCCAATCCAGTCTCGAGATTTGAGATAAATGAGACTATTTGGCAAATCAGGAACGAATCGGGACAAATCGACAATCCCTGCATTATATCCAGAGATAGAAAACTCTATCTCATAGCACCAGAGCTCGATGACGCTGTTGATGAAGCCCCTTATTACTATGATGACTACGGATACTCTTATCGAAAATATGAACGGCGCAGCGAATACACCGGCGAGATGCGCGCGCTGCGCGAACGGCGCGTTGGCATCAGAGTAGCAGCCATCTTCGCCGGTCACGAACGCCTTCCAATCAAAAGGCTCAGCTATGACGAAGTCATCTGCGGGCATATAAAGTGCAGTCGATCTGCCGAACGACTCAAGCAGTACGTCCTGAGAGACCCTGAGCTCAAGGCATCTGATCTCCATGCAAGAGAAGATGAGTTCGATTTCATCATGACAAAGCTTTTGCGTTCCGTTGGACTCAACGGTATGCCGACAGCCCAGCAAATTGCCGAAGACGCAGCTTTCTTATTGATTGTCGTACGACCCGAGCTTTATGAACGCAAGAAAACACCCGAGGTCTCCAAGCTCCTCTCGATAATCTATGAAGACGCTCCCCTCTGGGAGTTCAACGGACGCTCACATTCCGAGCTGAGAAGCGAAGAAGTGCTGGAGCCTCCGGTGCCAATTTCACATCGAGAAGTCCAATCAAAACAGGCCGCTTAACCCTATTAACTGCTTGCATTTTTGTCTACAAAACTGTATACAAAAAGAGAGGCCCTTATGGAGCTCATCGCAATCCACCCCCATGCCCTCAAGCACGGGCTGACGGAGACGGATATTACATGCGCCTGGAACTCCGCTTTCGCATGGTTCAGGCGTGATCTTGAAAATGGAGGTATCGATTACGTTCTCGTTGGACTTGATGGAAGAAGCCGTCTCATGGAACTCATCGCTCGATATTGCCCCGATCGAGATGGCTACATCATTTACCACGCCCTTGTCCCTCCTACGCGCAAGGTGCTCAGGGAAATCGGGGTCGATCGATAGGAGGCGCTATGGACGCTAAGCAGCTCGAGAAGATGATGGGGTTTGCTCCCGGAGAGCTGGAAAAGGCAGCAGAGGCATACGAAAAAGATGAGTGGCCAAAGGGCCGCACCATCAAGTTAGGGAGGCCGCCGATCTCCGATGAGCCGAGCGTTGTTTTGTCGGCACGCGTGGGTGAATCGGTTCTTGAGGCGTTTGACGCAAAGGCAAAGCGTCATGGGCAGACACGCACAGAGCGGATCAGGGAGCTCATTACGCTCGATGCAATGATTGCCTAGTCCCCCGCCGAACCCAAACGTGTACGCCAGCATCCAAAGTCGACATTTTTCGACATCTTTGGATGCTGGCGTACAGCTTTTTTTGCGTGGGTCCCTCACAACCGCTCATTGGGGACGCACTTAAATGAGTAGTCGGTTAAGAACGTCCCCAACGACTACCCGATGACACGGCGATCCTATTCCTCGATCTCTTTCCAGCACTGAGGATCGGCTTCGTACATATCGCCTGTGTAGCCATACGTCACAGCGGGGCAGCCTCGGCACCAGCCGAAAAGCTCGCATTTGGAGCACTTCTTGAACTTTTTAAAGTCGCGCTTTGCTTCCATCTGCGGCGAAAAGAACAGCTCCTCGAGCGTGTTCTCGGCAACGTTGCCCACCTTGCTCTCCATGCGACGACATGCATAGACGTCGCCCGTAGGCAGCACCGTCATATGGCCCGTACCGCAATGGCAGCCGTCATAGATCATGCCGGGCTTGGCGCTCGTGGGAATGGTGAACTTGCCCTGCTCCCACAAAAGAAGCGTCCACAGGTGATCTTTGAGCTGGAAGAACGTTTTGCAGCCCGCAGCCTGGTGAAACTCCATACGCTCTTGCGCAGCCAGCAGCACGTCGCGATATTCCAGCGGCTCCAGATGGAACTCATCGCGCTTTTGGCCCGAGGTGGGACAGTATCGTCCAAAAGCGAACACGTCGACTTCAAGGCTTGCCACAAGGTCAATGAGCTGCGGCAGCTCGGCGGCATTCATGCTCGAAACCGTATTCATAACGGCAACCCAGATACCTGCGCGCTTAAGGCACCCGATCGCACGCAAGGTCTCGGCAAACGAACCGGGCTTACGGAAGTAATCGTGCGTTTTCTCGAGTCCATCGAGCGAGAGCTGGTATTTGCGGCACCCCAACTCTTTCATGCGGGCGCAGACCTCGTCGGTTAGGTGGAACGGATTGCCCATCACGCACCACATAAAACCCCGCTCGTGCAAAAGCTCGGCAAGGCGCCAAAAATCGGGATGGAGTATGGGGTCACCGCCCGTAACGTAAAAGTACGGCTGACGACCGATGCGTTCGCAGAGGGCCTGGGGCTGATCGACGACCTCGACCATCTGCTCCCACGGCATGCGCTTAAAACCAGCGCAGGCACCGTTGGCGAAGATATAGCAATGTTTGCAACGCTGATCGCATTCATCCGTAATATGCCACTGGAAGGCAAACGCGGGCTTTTGCATCGTGGGACTCCCTTGGTCGATGTTCAAATTGATGACGGTATTGGGCTACAGGCGCTCAACGGCGCCGACGGGGCAATTCTCTTCACAGGCGCCACAGTGCAAGCAGTGCTCAGACTCTATGCGATACGAGCCACCCGGCTCGATGCACTTCTGCGGACAGTGCTCAAGACAGGTACCGCAACCGATACACGCATCGGAATCAATACGAAAACCCTTAACGGGCGCGGACGCCATGTCCTCGTCTAGGGTAAAGACAGCGCGCTCAATAGGACGAACCCCCAGGTTAAAGTAGTCGAGCACGATGTTTTCGACCTTAAAGATAATGTTGATATCACGCGTATCACCGGGATAAACGTTGGCAAGATACGGCTGCTCGGCATAAATAACGTCACGCCAGTAAACTTGCTCGGAATCCAAGGCGGGAGTGGCAACGCCGGACATGCGGATCATTTCGTTAAACCGCGTGTGGACGAGCGTTTGGACGCGCCCATCGGCCATAAGCTGGCGGGCCATCTCCTTGCCGCGCGCCGTGAGGAAGTAGATGGCGCGGGACTCGTAATGTACAGCGCTCACGCAGCGAATTTGCGGCGCGCCATTTTCGTCCACAGTTGCCAGCGAGAGCGTCCCGGCAAGCTGCATCTTCTTGAGACAAGTCTGAGCATCCATTACGAGTCCCCTCCTAGCGATTGCCTACTGAGCGTCCGCAGCGCCGCAAGCGGTGCCGCAGGCCGGAGCAGCCTTGGGATCGGCGGAGCCACAAGCAGGGGCGGCAGCAGGATCGACGGAGCCGCAAGCAGGAGCAGCCGCGGGATCGACGGAGCCGCAAGCGGTGCCACAGGCCGGCGCGGCCTTGGGATCGGCGGAGCCGCAGGCGGGCGCGGGATCGGCGGTACCGCAAGAAGCGAAGGCGGCAACGTTCTCGAGATTCTCGGACATGGCAATTCCTTTCGATTGGGGGCGGCTGGGCGAAGCCGCCCGGACGTAGACGCTTTTGCGCCTAAGCACATCATGCGAGGAATACACCCCACCCAAAAGAAGGCACTAATCTATTAGCCAGTTACCAAAAAGTAAGTTGTAGCCGCGGGCGCCAGCAGCTGCGATAATGCAAGCAACCTACCCGATTGCGAGGTTACCATGCTCACCAAAGAAGAACTGCCTCCCTGCCCCGTCGCCACGTGTTTTCAGCTCTTTGGTAACAAGTGGAAAATCTATATCATCCAGCAGCTCATTGAGCAGCCCCTGGGCTTCAACGCGCTACATCGCTCTATTCCCGGCATCAGTCAAAAGGTGCTCTCGTCAAACCTAAAGGAAATGGATGCCGCGGGACTTATCACGCGCACCGTCATTCCCGAAACGCCCATCCGTACCGAATACGCGCTGAGCGAGCTGGGTCAAAGCCTTATGCCCATCATCGATTCTCTTGTGGAATGGGGCACCGACTACCAGCAGCTTGTGCGAAGCTCCTAGCAGCTACGGGCTTTTGCAAATTGAGCGCCGTGGGGCATACCGCTCCACGGCGCTTACCTTTTTGTGCCTTCTTTTGAAGAAGCGGTCCGGGTTGCACACTGCTGTCAAACACGCCCAACTCAATTGGACAGGAGGTCAGCCATGAATCAAGCCGAGCGTCGTATTTGGCTTATCAATGCATTGCTCAACGAGCGAGCGGACGGACGCGGCATTGCCGTTCCCGCCGGAGCCGGCGAGCAGCGCGATTTGCTCAGGGCCCTTATGAACGTGCGGTCGCCCGAAGCGCTCGCGACAGAGGTGCTCGATATCCAGGATGCCTACTTGCAGCAGCGGCTTGTTGAGCGCGGCGGCGCAACCGATGCCGGCACGCTTCCCTACTGCAATCGCATTGCCGTCTGGCGTGGCGACATCACGCTGCTTAAGGCCGACGCCATCGTCAACGCCGCCAACAGCCAAATGCTCGGCTGTTTTGTGCCGGGACACCACCGCATCGACAATGCCATCCACACATACGCCGGCATGCAGCTGCGCCTGACGTGCGCCAGCCTCATGTGTAAACAGGGGCATGAGGAACCGACCGCATGCGTCAAGGTCACGCCAGCCTTTAACCTGCCCTGCAGCCATATCTTCCACACCGTCGGTCCCATCGTGCCCAACCATAAGCCTGGCCCGCGCGAGGAACTGCTACTGCGCCGTTGCTACACCAGCTGCCTGGAAGAAGCGACGAGCCGAAAGCTCGACACGCTTGCCTTCTGCTGCATTTCGACGGGCGTCTTTGGCTATCCCCAACAAGCCGCCGCGCGCGTTGCCATCGATGCCGTTCGTCATCATCTAGACCATAACGACCCCAACCTTAAGGTGATCTTCAATGTTTTTCTCGCGTCTGACGAGCCAATCTACCGCGACCTTCTCCAAGCAGATCGCTAAGCTCCGAGCCGCACTCGATGCATCCGACGCCGTGATAATCGGCGCCGGCGCGGGTCTTTCCACCGCGGCTGGCTACGCCTACGCGGGAGAGCGCTTCGAGAAACTCTTTGGCGACTTCGCCGCACGCTACGGCTTTACCGACATGTACTCCGGCGGTTTCTACCCCTATGACTCCCTCGAGGAATACTGGGCATTTTGGAGCCGCTATATCATGTGCAACCGATATGACCCCATACCCAAGCCCATCTACGAACAGCTTTTGGTCCTGCTGCGCGACCGAGATTACTTTGTGCTGACCACAAACGTAGACCATTGCTTCCAACGCGCCGGTTTCGATAAACAGCGACTCTTTTACACGCAGGGCGATTATGGTCTATTCCAGTGCAGCAAGCCCTGCTGTCAGGAAACTTGGGACAACGAAGAGCTCGTACATTACATGGTCGCCGCCCAAGAAGACCTGCGCATTCCGTCTGCGCTAGTGCCCCGTTGCCCCCATTGTGGCTCCCCGCTCACGATGAACCTGCGCGCCGACGACACGTTTGTGCAGGATAAGGGCTGGTGTGCCGCGGCCGACCGTTACCAAGATTTCCTGCGCCGCCACAGCAATATGCGCGTTCTGTTCTTGGAGCTTGGCGTGGGTGGCAACACGCCCGTCATCATCAAGTACCCGTTTTGGCAGATGACCGCCAAAAACGAGCGCGCAACGTACACATGTGTCAATTTTGGCGAGGCAGTCGCTCCGGCAGAAATCGCCGATCGCAGCATTCTAATCAACGCCGACGCAGGGCGTGTGCTGGACGCACTTGCCGTCCAAGCCGTCAGATGACGAAGCCGATGCTCAACATAGTCATTGGGAACGTTCTTGAATGACTAGCCGTTAAAGAACGTCCCCAACGACTTCATTTAGCCGCAAAAGCGGGCTATGGGCGCGAGCGGCTGCTCACGAAAGACGCGCTCGACGGCGGCGCGGTATTCGTCGACCTTTTTGGTCTTGCGCACGATCTTGTGAACGTTAGCGGGATCGGCGAAGGCGCATTTGGCGTAGAACCACCACTCCTTCATGCGAAAGACCGCATTGCCGCCAATCTCTTCTGCATACGCCGCAAACAGCGTGTCGTGGAAGCGCTGCAGCTCAGCAGGTGTGGCAGCAGGACCGCCCTTAGCCATGCGAGCCAGCGCGGGGTTCGCAAGCAAGCCGCGCCCCAACATTACGTGACGCGTTCCGGGATAGGCCTCCACCAGCGCATCCATGTCCTCAAGATCAAAGATGTCGCCGTTGTAGGCCACCGGGAACGGCGCCCGCTCCAGCGTCTCGCCGTAAAACTCTTTGCGCGGCGAGCCCGCATAGCGGTCCTTTTGCACGCGTGGATGCACGATCAGCTCCGCCAGCGGCATGCGGCAATAGAGGTCGAGCACGCGCTCGTACTCCTCGTCGTTCTCCAGTCCCAGCCTAGTCTTGACCGAGACGGGCAATGGCGAGCGCTCGCACACGTCGCTCAAGAACACCTCGAGCTCATCCAAGTTGCGCAGAAAGCCCGAACCCTTCCCCTTGGCGACAACCGTGCCCGAAGGGCAGCCAAGGTTGAGATTGACCTCGCGGTAACCCATGTCGGCGAGCACCTGCGCCGCCCACACAAACTCGTCCGCGTTTTTGGACATCAGCTGAGGCACCACGTTAAGCCCCTGGTTATTGGCGGGATCGACCTCTTTAAACGCCTTGCCGCCAAAGCGGTTGCCCACCCGTGGCGGAGGCAAAAACGGCGTGTAATAACAATCGAGCGCACCGAAACACTCCGCATGCACGCAACGGAACACATGCCCGGTAATCCCCTCCATAGGGGCCAGCGATAAATACATCGACATCCATTCTCACATCAATGTGACAAAGGGACTGTCCCTTTGTCACATTTGCAAATCATCATTCGGCTGTTTATTTTGGCACACATACGTATCGGGCGGCATCATCGCGTGGGCACAGGAGCAGCCGCTCTAAACCAGGGCTGTCGTGGCACTTTTGCCGTATGACCTGCGCTCACCGATGGCGGGATTCTCTATACTGAGTCACATATGACGGCATCGCGCCACAACGACCGCCACGACACCAAGGACCAGCCATGGCAGCACTCTCCGAACAAGAACGTAAGCGCATCCAGCGATACTGCATCTGCCCCAAGGTTGCCGGAGCGGCGCTTGCCATGGCATTCGTGCTGCCCTTATCGATCATTCCCTTCGAAATGATCGACGACATCGTCTTCCATCACGAAAGCTTTCAAGAGACGGGCATGATGACCGCCTTGGTGCTCACCGCCATCGAGCTCGTCATATTCTGCTATTGCGCTCTCGCCCCGCGCTTTGGCATGCGTGGCAAGCAATGGAAGGAAATGCAGTACCGGCTCGCCGTCGAGCAGAACGAGAAAGACCGCTCGGCACAAATCGCAGGCGTTGTTGGCACGCAGGCCGCCGCACGCCTGCTCAAGAACAGCGACAACGAGGCTGCACGCAACCTGGGCGGCGCGGCAGAAGTCGCCGCTGCCGTAGGCGCCGTCGCCACCGCGGCAGACGTGCTTGCCGAAAGCTTTGCCAACGCGAAGGCCATGGCAGAGGCCTGTGGCGTACCTATCCCCCATGCAAAAAAGTGGATCGTCGCGCTTGTGGCGCTGCCCCTCGCAATCGTGTGCGGCGCCTATATCCCACAGCTGGCGCAGGGAAACATCGAGATGCAAGAAAACGCCGCGGCCGCGGCCGAGCAGATCGCCATCGCTCGCAAGGCGCTCGAGCCCTCATGCGAGTACGTGTCCGCCGATGACCCCTACGAGCGATATCAAGACTACGGCTATCACGTCCGCGGCTATCTGCACGACGGCGACTCCGATGCCCAGAAGACCTATACGTACCTGGATTTTGACAACAAGGGGACGCTCGCGGAAGTGAGCTACGCGGCAGAGGTCGACCCCGATGCGAGCCTCGAGGACAACCTCGCCCGCATCGAGCTCGATCTTGACGAGCTTTCCTCTGTCGTCCAAACCATAGACGTCAAAACCGCAAGTCCCGAGCTCCTAGCGCCGCAAAAGCTCCCCGAAGAGTTTAGGCAGGCTTTTTTGAGCGGCTCACTCTACGAGAGAATCTCTATCAGGACGAGTGACGGCCCCGTCAAAGCGTATTACTCGTTTGATACGGATCCCAAGGACGAGTTTGACGAGTATACCCATCCAACCATCCGCATCACGCTGATGGGCAAAACAAGCTAGACGCAGGAGAGAAATGTGACAAAGGGGCTGTCCCTTTGTCACATTATTCGGAGCGTAGGGCTTCCACGGGGTCTTTCTTGGATGCGCTACGGGCCGGCAGCAGGCCGGCGACAACCGTCAGCAGCACCGAAATCGCGATGAGCACCAGCGCATCCTGCACGGGCAGGCTCATCAGGTTGGGGACCTGCTTGGCCGCAAGCGCCCAGGCATTGACCGGGAAGCTCACGAGCACCACGACGACAATGGCAAAGACGCCGGCAATGAGGCCCTCGATAAAGGTCTCGGCATTGAACACGTTGGCCACGTTGCGCTTCGATGCGCCGATCGCGCGCAGGATGCCAATCTCCTTTTTGCGCTCCAGTACGCTGATGTAGGTGATGATGCCGATCATGATGGAGCTCACGACCAGGCTGATGCTCACGAACGCGATGAGCACCAAGCTGATGGTGTTCACGATGTCGGTCACCGAACCCATGATGATACCCATGTAGTCGGTGTACGAGATGGCCTGTTCATCGTGGCTGGCAGCTTTGACCTGCTTGTTGTACGCATCGATGTGATCAAGAACGCGCTCCTTGGCCTCAAAGTCGCGCGGGAAAATCTTAACCGAGATGGGGTCTGCCTCATCCGCATAGCCCAGCGTGGTCAGATTGTTATCGTAGGTGAGCTTAGATGCCTTGGCATAGCTCATCATGAGCGAACTCAAGTCCTCGGCGTCCATGTTGAAATGGATGGCACGCGCAAAGGCGCTCGCATCCACACGCATAGCGCTCGCCAGGTTGGCAAAACTCGATGACATCTGCGTCGCCATCTGGCCCATGAGCCCTGCCGCGCCCGCCTTGAGCTGAGCTGACACCGTCGCCGCAATCCGATCGCCGATCGACTTCATCACCTGATCCATAGCCTGCTGCAGATACGGAGCCAGCTGCTTTTGCACATAGTCGGTCATCGCCTGCTGCAGGCGCTCGGCCAGGGCATCGCCTCCGAGCGCCTTGAGCTGGGCCAGGATTTGCTGGGCTGCCGTATCACTCTCAAGATACGTCGAGAACGCGGCGGCAAGCTTTGATGCGTCCTTAAGATCTTCGGGCGACAGCGCCTTAAACTGATCAGACTGCAAAAAGCCCTCAAACAGCTGGTTGGCTAGCGTTCCCACCTGCTGCATTTGCTCGGGCGTAAGTTCCAGACCGTCAAAGATACCCGAAAAATCTGGGGTTGGCGCTTTGGCCATGATGTCGCTGAAGTCGATGTCCTTCCCAACACCCGAAAGGTCAAGGTCCAGCCCGGACAAGTCGATACCAGAAAGGTCCATACCGCCGGCCGCACTCGAGAGCGCAGACGTATCGAACGAGAACGCATCCTTGAGCGCCGCCTCGTCCACACTGAACATGCTGCCCAGATCCACGCCCTGTTTGGCCTCGCTCTGCAGTTCGGCGAAAGTTTTACCCGTAAAGACATCCGTCTCGGGATGGGCAAGTTGCTCTTGCACAATCTGCGAATCGGCGGCACGCTCCATAAGCTGGCGAGTCAGCGCATGCGTATAGGCAATACCCGGGGACAACGCACTCGCGTTGGCGGTCTCGTTAGGTCGCACCACGCCCACAACGTGCACGTCGATACCGTCGGCAACCTTGGCGGCCATAAAGTCGGCGTCGCCAGACATGTCAGTCCACATGCCGGTCTCTTCGTTTTTGCGATAGGCATCGGCCGGCGACAACACCTTAAACGTCGTGGACAGCGCATCGTCGTAGGTAAAGTCGGTGCCGGTCTCGGGCGTTTCGACCCCACCGTCAGCCGTCATAGCGCTGTTCACCAGATCGTTGAGCTCATCGATATCCAGCGCACCGATGCTGTAGAGCGTGTAGTCGCCCACCGTGCCGCGGCTCGAAAGCACCATCACGGCTTCGTTGGCAGACGTGGGCCAATGACCGGCGACGACATCGTACTGACTGTCGAGCAGGCTCTGATCGTCGATCATCTCGTTAAAGACCGAGGTTCCCATAGAATCCATGCTCACCGTTGCCGCCGAACTCGCGCCTCCGCTCATGGCCTCGGTCATGGCGTTGGGCACCAGTCGGACAGGCTTCTCATCGCCCTTCCCGGCACGATAGACAACCGGCGATACACCGTAGCCGTACTGGATGGCATTGACCTCTTTATCGATGCCATCGCCACCGGCATCGAGCCATGCCTTAAAGCTCGTCATGTCGTTGGACTTAACGCTCGCAAACATATCCTTTACGGCCGTGACCACGGGGATTTTATCGGTTCCCTTAGCCTTGCCGCCGGCACTGTCGTCGGACGAATCCGCGTTTTCAGGCGAACCATCATCCACAGCCCCCTGTCCGCCCATCATGGACGACAGGTCGTAATCCTGCTTGGAAATGGTGAGCGGGTAGCTCGAGAGCGTATCCTCCTCGACCTTTTTGATGTAGCCGTTTACGCCGTTGGACAGCGCCAGAATCGCCGCGATACCGATAATGCCAATCGAGCCCGCAAAGGCCGTCATAGCCGTGCGGCCCTTTTCGGTCATGAGGTTTCGGGCAGAAAGCCCCAGCGCTGTCACAAAGCTCATCGAGGTTTTGCGCGTAGGCTTAGCCTCGCGACGCGCGGCCTTTGCTACATCAAAGGGATCGGAATCGTCGGTGATCTTGCCGTCCGCCAGGTTAACGATGCGCGTGGCATATTGGTACGCCAGCTCAGGATTGTGCGTGACCATGATGACCAGGCGGTCGCGCGCAACGTCCTTGAGCAGATCCATGACCTGTACGGATGTCGTTGAATCCAAAGCGCCGGTCGGCTCGTCGGCAAGGACGATCTCAGGGTCATTAATCAGGGCGCGGGCGATAGCCACGCGCTGCATCTGCCCGCCCGAAAGCTGGCTCGGACGCTTGTTAACGTGCTCGCCCAGGCCGACTTTCTCCAACGCCTCGCGCGCACGCTGGCGACGCTCGGCATGCCCCACGCCCGTGAGCGTCAGCGCCAGCTCCACGTTTTCCAAAATGGTCTGATGCGGAATGAGGTTATAGCTTTGGAACACGAAGCCGATGCGGTTGTTACGATAGGCGTCCCAGTCGCGGTCACGGAAGTCCTTGGTCGAGATGCCGTCAATCAGCAGGTCACCAGAATCAAAGTGATCCAGTCCGCCGATAACGTTGAGCATCGTAGTTTTACCCGAGCCCGAGGGACCCAAAATGGCCACGAACTCGTTATCGCGAAAAGACAGGTTTACGCTGTCGAGCGCCACCTGCGCAAACGACTGCGTAACGTACCTTTTGCAAATACCTTTGAGCTCCAGCATGGACGACAACCTCTCCCGCGCGGGCACGCTCGCCCGCTCTCCCCCGCCGTTCGTATTCGACGCGTTTGTCCTACTCTATCCCCATTTTTTGCCGGCGCCAGTGAGGAATGTAACGAAGCGCGCCAAAAAACGAACGGGACGACGCCCAAAAGAAGAGGTCCCGAGCGGGACCTCTATATGGTGGAGCTTATCTTGAAAGGTAGCAGACTACTTCGCACAGCGACACACGATCCTCGCTATGCTTTACGCGTTGTTTACTGTTCGCTATTCGCAATCGCCTGGTCGATAAGCTTGTCGAGTGCTGCGCGCTGCTCGGCGGAGCTGATGGCTCCCACGATTGGATCCCCTACGATGTTGCCATTCTGATCGATGACATACGTTGTCGGGAACGAGAACAAATTTGACGTAAACTTACCGGCCTCGCTATCCGACTTGAACCAGATGTTCTTATATGTCACGCCCTTCTTGCTCAGCACGTCCTTGGCGTCTGCAATCTCGCCCTTGTTGCCATCGAGCGTAAAGGAATTGACGCCCACGACCTGGCCGCCCTTCTTGGCAAGCTCCTTATTCAGGTCCTCAAGGTCGCCCAACTCACCCACGCACGGCTTGCAAGTGGTGAACCAGAAGTTCATGACGGTGACCTTGTTCTTAGAGAACAGCTCGTCGCTGTTCACGTCGTTGCCATCCAGGTCCTTGCCCGTAAAGCTGGGGAACTTCGTCGCCTCGCTCGAAGCATTGGCACCAGCCGTCATGCCAGCGGTCGAAGCGTCGACGCTCTCGCCTGCACTCGGCGTGCTTCCACAGCCGGGGAACTCCTTCTCCAAGCTCTCGAGCTTGTCCTCGATCTCCTTGATCTGCTGTGCACCGGCCTTGAGCGTCTTAAGCTCATCCGCCGTGAACTCATCCTTGGCGCCGTCGATGGTTTTGAGCAGGAAATCGCCGTAATTGCTACCGTCCTCAATCATTGCCGATTCTTTATTTGCCGCATTGAATACCTTTTCCCACAGCGCGTTATCACTCGAAAAGATCTCGTTCTCCTTCTGCATGAGCTTCGCATACAGCTCGGCGGCCTCGTCGGCATTGGCCGGCTTCTGCGCAGTGAGCTCTGCGATCTTAGGATCGGAGCTCGCAGATTCGCTCGCATTGCCACCGGGCGCCGAACATGCCACAAGGCACAAGGCCAATACCGGCACCATAAACAGGGCCGCAATCTTAGAAAGCTTCATAGTCATTCCTCCGTTTTGTCGAAGCTTGTTTACTTTTTATCGGCGGTCAAGGGAAGCTTTTCCGCCGACACATCCAGGCCATAGCGATAGCTGATGGCATCGACAGGACAGGCCCCGATGCACTTTCCGCACCGGATGCATTCGGCATGATTGGGCGCGCGGACCACATCAACGTCCATCTGACAAACCTTTGAGCACTTGCCGCACGAGACGCATTTGCACGCGTCGACCTGAATCCCCAACAAGGACACCCTATTCATGAGCGCATAGAATGCGCCGAGCGGGCAAATCCATTTGCAGAAGGGGCGATAGAACAAAACGCTCAGCACTATCACGGCAACGAGAACGGCAAGTTTCCAAGTAAAGAGATGTCCCAACGCAGATCGAATGCCGGCATTGGCAATGGCCAGCGGAATGGCGCCCTCGAGCACACCCTGCGGACAGATGTACTTACAAAAGAACGGGTCGCCCATGCCCACGTCGTTAACCACCAAGACGGGCAGCAGCACCACGGCAAACAGCAGCACAACGTACTTGATGTACGTGAGCGGCTTGAGCTTTTTCGTGGAGAACTTTTTGCCGGGAATCTTATGAAGCAGCTCCTGCAGCCAGCCAAACGGGCACAAAAACCCGCATACAAATCGTCCCAGCAGCACGCCGAGCAAAATGAGCGTACCGGTAACGTAGTAGGAGAAGTTGAACTTGGATGAACCTACCACCGACTGGAACGACCCGATGGGGCACGCACCCGATGCCGCGGGGCACGAATAACAATTAAGTCCAGGTACGCAGACTGTTTTTCCCGCGCCCTGATAGATGCCGCCTTTGGCAAAGTTTGGCAGGTGAATGTTGGTGATGAGCGTCGCCGCCGCCTGAATGAATCCGCGAAATCGGGCCAAAACATGCGACGCAGTGTTTTCTCTTTTATCCAATTCCGATACACTCCAAGCACAGCCTAATCGCTTTGGCCAGCACGGCATCCGCCTCGCCACGCATAACGCCAAAGCACACCATGGCAATTCCGACGATCAACAAAGCGACCTGTACCACGGGTTTTACCGCTTTGAACAATCCGACCACTCCTTTCGTTACGCGACCATTGGACCATATCGACTATAAAATCCGTGTTAAGCGCGATTTGGAATGTGCAAGGAGACTGTTATGCGTATTTTGATCGTCGAAGACGAGCGAGCACTGTGCGATGCAATCGCGCGCAGCTTGCGAAACTTGGCGTACAGCGTCGACTGCTGTCACGATGGACAGGAGGCGCTCGACCTGCTGGGCGTCGAAGTCTTTGACCTCGTGGTGCTCGACCTCAATCTCCCCCGTATCGACGGCATGACCGTGCTCAGGGAACTTAGGAAAACCGACTGCGAGACCAAGGTACTGATTCTGTCCGCACGTGGCGAAGTATCCGATAAAGTCGCCGGACTCGATGCCGGCGCCAACGATTACCTTACCAAGCCGTTTCATCTGGACGAACTTGCGGCAAGGATCCGCAGCCTTACCCTCAGGCGCTTCGCACAAAGCGACATAGTATTAACCTGCGGAAAGCTCAACTTTGACACCAAGGCGCGCATCGCTTCCGTGGACAGTGAGGCTCTATCTCTTACACGCAAGGAAACGGGAATCTTGGAATACCTGATGCTTAATCAGGGGCGACCGGTAAGCCAAGAGGAGCTTATAGAGCACGTTTGGGATAGCACCGTGAACAGCTTTAGCAACGCAACCCGCGTTCACATCTCGTCGCTCCGAAAAAAGTTGCGCGGCGCTTTGGGATACGACCCGATTCGCAATCGGATTGGAGAGGGCTACGTTATGGAGGATGGAGAATGAAAGGGCTTTCGCTGCAATGGCGCATAACGATTATGACGGCACTGCTCACGTGTGCGGCATGCGTGCTGACGAACTGCCTGGTCGGCTATACGGGCATGCGCTACATGGATGCCATCGGCAGCGACATCTCGGCCTTTAACGCAACCGGCGAAGATTCGCTCCAGGCGTTCGACCCAACGAAAGCAGCCCTCGATGACAAGGTCACGATCGTCGTAAACGACGCACAGGAGTCTTTTGGCACGACAGCCTGGTACATCACGGCTGGAGTCACACTCCTTGGCGGCGCGCTGGCATACTTTGTGAGCGGCCGTGCACTCAAACCGCTACGGGCTTTTGCAGCTCAGGTTGAGCGTGTGCAACCTGACAACCTAAGCGAAATCAGACTCAATGAAGATGTGCCCACCGAGCTACAACGATGCAGCGCCTCTTTCAACGACATGATCGCTCGTCTTGGCGAAGGGTTCTCTGCACAGCGTCAGTTTACCGGCAACGCCGCACACGAGCTGCGCACCCCGCTCGCCCTTATGCAAGCACAGATTGAACTATTCATCTCCGAACACTCCGGTTTGCAACCCGAAACAGCCGAGCTGCTCGGCCTGCTACAAGAACAAACCGAGCGCATGTCTCGAATGGCCAAGGTATTGCTCGAGATGAGTGAGCTCCGCAGCGTTCCTTGCGAGGACGATGTTGAACTTGGTCCCTTGTCCGAAGAGGTCCTCACCGACCTAGCGCCACTTGCCGAAAATAAGGGCATAGCCCTCAATTGTGCTGGAGACGCTTTAGTAATCGGGAGCGACACGCTCCTCTATCGGCTGGTGTTTAACCTGGTCGAAAATGCCATCCGTTACAGCCGCCCCGGCTCGACTGTCAACGTCTCCATCTGCGACAACGACAGCCGCGTGTTCCTGCGAGTCGAGGACCAGGGCCCGGGAATACCCAAACAGTACCGTGAGAGCATCTTCCAACCGTTCTTTCGCCTGGATAAATCCCGCAGCAGGGCATACGGCGGCGCAGGACTCGGGCTAGCGCTCGTTTGGGAGATTGCAGCGCTTCACGGTGGCGCCGTAGAGGTCGAAGCAAGTTCCGAGAACGGGACCACTATGCTCGCAAGCCTTCCAAAACGATCCGCAGCATTAACCGAACAGTAAAACGAAAGGGGTCCCGCACACGTTTGCGCGGGACCCCTCTCCGTCAATGCAATTCGCCCAAAAGAGTAGAAGTTTACTCCCACTCGATGGCGTCGGTTCTGCCGTCCCGTCACTCCAGTTACACCCAGTTTTCGGCATCGACACGGAACGCGTGCCGCCGAATGACGCGATGTCGCGTTTCGTCGGCTTCGGGGACAAAAGCTGGGACAACCTCAAAAACTTTTTTCAAACTCAGGGCTTTGAGTTTTTGTTTTTGTCCCAAAGTGCGCGGCGGGTCGCCTTTGGAGGCTCGATGGCGCCGAAAACGCCCGTTTTGAAACTCAACCGCCCTTTTGCCCGCAAGCCGCCAGCTGCAATCGCAAGTGAATTAACGCGGGTGGCTTGCGCGCCATTTGCAAAACCCCAGGTCGCAGGTCTTCGCCATTCGTGAACAAAGTGAGTAGTCTCAGGTGGCTTGCTTATGAGTTGGCGAACGGGCCTTCAGGATTCAGGGCAAACATGCTGGTAGAATAGGATTCTCAAATCAACGACAGGAGACCGAGCATGGCCGAACCCCACGATAGGAAGCCGATCCTCACGATCGAGCAGCAGATAGAGCACCTCAAGCAGAAGGGCGTAGCCTTCGAGCTGTGTTCCGAGGAAGAGGCCGCGGACTACCTGCGCGACAAGTGCAACTTCTTCAAGCTCGCATCCTACCGCAAACTCTTCTCGAAATACGAGGGAGGCCCGCGCGACGGCCGCTACGTAGACCTCGACTTCGGCCAGCTGCGCCTGCTCGCGGCGCTCGACCAGGAGCTGCGCCACGCCCTGCTCGGCATGACGCTCGACATCGAGCATTTCCAGAAGGTGACACTGCTTCGCGAGATGGAGGACCGTGGAGAGGACGGCTACGCCATCGTGGCCGACTACATGGCATCGCTTACCACTGCAAACAGGGAGTACCGCCTGCGCGAGCTCAAGATGAGCGGCCGCAGCCCCTACAGCTCGAGCCTCTACGCGAAGTACTCCGGCGACATGCCTGCCTGGGCCTTCCTTGAGCTCACCTCGTTCGGCACCCTCATCGACTTCGTGCGCTTCTGCGCCAGGCGATGGGGCGACAGGCGCCTCGAGGCCTCCCACTACGACCTCAAGCGCGTGAAGTCCGTCCGCAACTGCGCCGCGCACGGCTCGTGCCTGATCAACTGCTTCGCCGAGAGGGGCGCCGCCCGGGGCTCGGCGTCCAGCGGCGTCTCCCGAAGGGTCGCCGCCGTGGGAATTCCCAAGGCGACCAGGAGGAAGTGGATGGGGAATACGGCCATGCAGGAGGTCGCGACCGTGCTCGTGGCGCACTCCGGCTTGGTACCCGAGGGCTCCTCGCGCTCGCGCGCCGCATCCGAGCTCGCCGAGATGTTCGCCAGGGCCGACGGCGAAACCGAGGCGCTGCCCGACAAGGGGCCCGACGCCGCAGCTCGCTCCGCGCTCGAGTTCCTTCGCAGGTTGACAGAATCGCTCGGGTTGGTAGAATAGCCTGCAGATAGCAAAACCTTCACGGTTTTAGGGGCGGACTTGCGCAAGCGACTCTGCCCTATTTTTATATTCACTCGCTATAGGAGACGGGTGATACCTGGGTCAATGACAGAACTGAGAAGCCCGGAATAATGGAGCCAGTTAGAAACCCTCGGGTTTGCGGGGCGGGATCGTGAGAGCGATTCTGCCCTATTTTTTCCTCCGTCTGCCCCAAACCAAGTAGTTCGAAGATAGCCTGTAGGTGTCCTCGTGGGCGCCTTTTATTTTCAGGGAATCGGCCGCTTCATGAACGAGCGACCGGCTTGACCTAGATCGAACCGCCTTCATCTCCGTCTAGGCGCCGGCAATCAACATCGTGAATCCGCGCGTGCTACAATGCGGGCACCAGAGATGAAAACACAGTCCCCGTCGGGTAGTCGTGGGCGTGCGGGAGTCCGCATCAGTAACCTGCCTCCTTGGTTGTCCCTTCTCTGCATGGTCATCTACATAAAGGAGGAACCAGCCATGCAGATCAGCGTGTCGTCCACCCTGACCGTATATCACGACGGCCAATTCTGGGTCGGGCTGGCGGAGCATGTCGAGGACGGAAGGTACGGCGTCGCCCGCATCGTCTTCGGCGCAGAACCGTCCGATGAGGAGATCCTGCGATTCGTTGTCAACAAATGGGCGAAGCTCTCGTTCTTCGGTCACGGTCCGACCGAGGCGAGCAAGCCCGCGAAGAACCCCAAGCGACGCGCCCGCGAGGCGGCGAAAGCCCTCAAGCAGCCGGCGATGAGCACCAAGGCGCAGCAGGCGCTCGCGAATCAGCGGGAGACGATGAAGCGGGAATCGGCTCAAGCAAGAAGCCAGCGTCGCGCGGATGAGGCGGAGGCGCGCTTCGAGCAGCGAAAACTGAAGCGCAAACAGAAGCATCGCGGTCATTGATACCACCATCAACCCATATATAGCAGCAGGCGTAGCTTCGATTGAAACTACGCCTGCCACCTGGTGCTATAACGTTATACAGAACGTATGTTCTATACCCACTCGATGACTAACCCAGTCCGAGCACTACCGATGCGTGTCGCGTCATACCGCCTAAGAGCTGATTCGTTCAGAAAAGGTTCAGGGGGATTGTCGAGTTTATTGCACCCTCGCGTTTTGCAAAATAGAGCACAAGGCCCTTTAGCTCGAATTATTGCATTTAGAACCCCGCCGCTCGTCCATCCTAGCTTGCCCAGAAAGCCCTCCCGCGATGTCCGTGTTCCAACGGATGGGTACCATTTATCCGGGTGCACCTGGGGCAACGGGCCGGCAGGCCCGCGCAAGGTCGCTCGCAGAACACGCAACATCAAACACGACAGAAGAGGCGAACGACAGATGCCGGACCCCGGACGACAGCACCGCGGAAGACGAGCATTCCGACCACAACCGAACAACTCCAGCTACTAGGCAGGCGCCCGCATGGGCGCCTTTTACTTTTCGGGGGCTTAGCTGCCAGCTAAGGCACGCGGCTCATGGCCGTTTCGTGAAGACACGACCAGCTCGACCCATCTCGACCCGTCTCAGCTCCTGCCGTGCTCACCAATCGACATCAGGCGGTTCAATCGTCGCGCAGACGAAAAGGGACACGGTGCCGTGCGGTGTGCTCGCGCGGTGCCGCACGGGAAGATTGGAGGAACCATGGCACGCACAGCCGAATGCGTCGCGCCCGAGGGCAACCAAGATCGCGACGAATGGATGACGGTGATCGAGATGCAGGAGTACATGAGGGCGAGCCGAAACAAGGCATACGACCTCATCTGGTCGGGAGAGATCGACTCGTACAGGCTCGGAAGGAAGCTCCTGGTGTCGAGGGCGTCAGTGGACGCCTACATCGAGTCGAGGAGCGGGAGAAAATGACGGCGGCGACCGCCCCAGGAGCCGCCCGCGGCCGGGCACGCGAGGGAGCCTCGAGACGAAAGGAGCTCGAGGACGACCATGACCAAGAGCATTAGCAGGAGCCAGGTGAGGCTCATCGCATCGACCAACGCGATATTCGGCGCCGACGAGGCGTGCGCGATGCTGCGCATCAGCCGCGACGCCATGTACCGGCTCGCCAAGGACCCCGACGACCCGTTCCCGATCCGCTACATCGGCGGCAAGACGCGCGACGGCATCGTGCTGCACGACGAGCTCGTCGCATGGGTCGAGCGGAACAGCATCGTCGGCTCGCCCAGAAGGGGCTAGCGCCGATGGCGGCCGCAGGCCCGAAGGGGCGCGACGGCCCCTCCCCGCGCGAGTTCACGACGGTACGGCACTTCATGATGGCGGACCTGGGCCTCTCCGGCCTTTCCCTGCTCGTCTACGCGCGCATCTTCGGCTTCTGCGATGCCGGGTGCGGCTACTTCGAGAGCAAGGGCGGCCTGGCCCGATTCCTCAACGTGCAGGAGCGCAGCGTCCACCGCGCCATCCGCGACCTGCTCGACCGGGGCCTCATCGAAGAGTGCGGCATGCACGCCCCGGCACGCGGGCACGCCACCAAGCGGTACCGCATCGTGCGCGAGAGGCTGCCGCCCGGAGCGCTGGCAACCCCTGACGGTTCGTCAGGGTTTCCGGCGCGAAAGGGTGACGAAATGACAGGGTTCGCAGCGAACAAGGATGACGAACCGTCAGGGTTCGCAGCCAGAACCCCTGACGAAATGACAGGGAAACCCCTGACGATATGCCACCCAATAAGCAAAAGGGACAACAAGGACTTCAGAAGATAAGAAAGGGGCGCCCGATGGACCGAGCGGGACTCATCACCCTGGAGCAGGCCCGGGCGGCCGGGCTCTCCTTCGACGAGCCGGAGCCGAGGGCGTGCCCGCACTGCGGCGCCGCCCTCGATCCGCTCGGCGCGGCGCTGGCGGGCAGGGTCGCCTGGGTCTCCGCCGCCCCTTGCCCGTGCGAGGGCGCAGCCAGCGAGCGGGAGGCCGAGGCGCGAAGGCGCGCGGCCCTCGCCGCCAAGGAGGAGGCCGCCCGCCGGGAGAAGGCGCTCTCGCGCGCGGGCATCCCCAGGCGCTACCGGGCCGCCGAGGCCGACCGCTCCGAGTTCGCCGAGTACATCGCCTCGTTCGCGGGCAACGGGGGCGCCGGGCTCTACATACACGGGGGCGTCGGCGCCGGCAAGACGCACGCCGCCTCCGCCATGGCCAGGCTGTTCGCCGAGGCCGGCTACGACGTCGCCTTCACGACGGCCAAGGGGATGCTCGAGCGCGTGAAGGCCACGTTCGACGAGGGCGGCACCGAGGCCGCCGTCGCGCGGTACGCCAAGTGCGACGTCCTCGTGCTCGACGACCTCGGCAAGGAGGACGCGACGGAATGGTCCGTCGGCACCGTGTTCAGCGTGCTCGACGCGCGCTACGAGGACATGCGCCCGACCATCGTCACGTCGAACTACGCGCCGGGCGCGCTGGCGGACAGGCTCGCGAGGCGCGGCGAGCGCGTAACGGCAGAGGCGATCGCGAGCAGGATCTCCCAGACCTGCAGGCCCGTCTACCTGGGCGGAAGGGACAGGCGCCGGCTCGGCTAGCTTGTGCGCTTCCCGTGGAGGCGCGGACGGCTCGACCCAGCTCGACCCATCGCGGGCGGCCCCGGTCGCCGCCGCAATCGAAATCGCTATACACGTCTTGGGCGGCGCCGACGCGCCAGCACGCACGCCTGCTCCGACTCGCACCGTGCCCCCATCGCGAGGACGCCGCCCGCCAAGCAACAAACGAAAGGCGGAGGGCCCATGGACGGCTTCGAGAGGATAACCGGCCGCGAGCACGACGGGCTCGTGGAGAAGTGCCAGGAGAACGGCTGGCTCAAGGTCGGCGGCTTCGACTGGCAGGACGACCCGTTCCTCGAGGAGTACCCCTACGAGTTCTCCCGCACGGACAGCGTCGACAGGCTCCGCGAGGCGATCGGCTCGGGCAACTGGGCCATACGCCAGGGGTTCTGCTACCGCGACCTCGCGTTCATCCAGCAGGTGAACGGCGGCGACGAGTGGTGGACGCTCAAGCGCGACGGCGACGCGTGGACCGGCTTCGAGAGCTGGAGCTTCGGCGCCATCGCCCAGGAGCCCGAGCGGTTCGAGCGCGCCATGCGCGACATGTGCGAGGCGACGCCAGAGCAGTGCCGCAGCGGCGAGTGGGCCCATCTGCACGAGAAGGCTCCCGAGCCGCTGGCGCAGCGCGCCGCGTCCGCCCGCGAGGCGAGCCGCGCGCACGCCGGGCAGGAAGCCCGCGCCCCAATGGCGCGCGAGAGGGCCGTCGGGGCCGAATAGGGACGACCGGGGCGCGAAGGCGCCCCTTTTCATCTCGACTGGAAGGGAGGCGCGGGATGGCGAGCGACTACGGGGACGAGGCGGGCGGCAAGCTGCTCGACTGGATGCTGAGGATCGGCCAGGAGGCCGGCGCCGAGGCAATGGCGCGCAGCGCGAGGGAGCTCTCCGAGCGCCTCGCGGGAATCCGCGGGACCATCGCCGGCGGGCGCGCCGAGGCCATCGCGGCCGACGGCGTGCCGGCCTACGCGAAGCTCAGCCTCGAGGAGCTCTCTGGGCTTCCCGAGTACGCGACGATCAAGGAGGTCGTCTCCGACAAGCTGCGCGCCGCGTCGGTCGAGCACCACATCATCCCCGGCGAGGGCCGCGACTGGCTGCTCTTCAAGGTGGAGGACGCCCCCGAGGTCGACGAGGCCTTCCGCCAGCTGGAGCAAGAGACGGGCAAGGCCGCCGATCGCGCAAGGGAGCGGCTCTCCGAGATAGCCGAGAGGCGCCAGGCGCCCGAGCGGCTGGCGGAGCGCGCCGAGCGGGCGCGCGAGGCGTCGAGGGCCCACAGCCAGGGCATCGGCCGGGACCGCGGCCCGCGACATATCGAGGGGCCCGAGAGATGAGGTGGCAGGCGGCGGCCGCGCTGGCCGCGGCAGCGTTCGCCGCGGGAGACTTCGCGGCCGCGGCAATCGCGGCGTCGGGCGCGAACCCGATCCTCGACCCGGAGGCCGCCATGGCGGCGATACCCGCGGCGCTCCGCGCGGGGCGCGTCTTCTCCGCGGAGGCGCTTCCCCTGTGCGCCGGGACCGCCTGCGCGTGCGGCGCGCTCCTCGCCTGGGCCCGCTCACTGGGGACCAAGGGGGCCCGACGCGACGGCGAGGAGCACGGGAGCTCCAGGTGGGCCACGCCTAAGGACATCGCGCCCTTCGGCGACGCCAAGGACCCCGACAACAACATCATCCTCACCGACAGCGCGCGCATCCGCCTCGTGAGCCGCAGGTTCGACCTCTCCACCGACACCAACGACAACGTGCTCGTGGTGGGAGGACCCGGCACCGGCAAGACACGCTACTACGTCAAGCCGAACCTCCTGCAGGCCAACGCCAGCTTCTTCGTGACCGACCCGAAGGGCACGCTCATCCGCGAGATGGGCGGCGCGCTGGCGGAGCTCGGCTACGAGATCCGCGCATTCGACACCATCGACTTCTCGCGCTCCATGCGCTTCAACCCCATAGCCTACATACGCGACGAGGCGGGCGTCATCCGCTTCGCCCGCGGCATCGTCGCCAACACCGAGGGCGAGGCCGACCACAAGGGCGACCCCTACTGGGAGAAGGCCGAGCGCCTGGTCTACACCGCGCTCACGGCCTACCTCGTCATGCACTGCGAGCCCGCCGACCGAAACCTCGACGGGCTGCTCACGCTGCTCTCGCTCGCCGACGCACGCGACGACCCGGGCTACATGAGCCCGCTCGACATGGTGTTCCGCGAGCTGGAGACCGGCGAGCGCTACGTCAGGCGCGGCGGCGCCTCGGCGGAGGGCGGTTCGCTGCGCGGCTTTTCCGAGGAGGACGGCGCGTGGGAGTGGGTCAAGGTCCGCGAGCCGGCGCCGCCCGACGACTTCGCGCTCGCGAGCTACCGCGAGTTCCGCGTCGCCGCCGGCGACACCATGAAGTCGATGCTCTCGAGCTGCAACGTCCGCCTGAAGCCGCTGTCCATCCGCGCCGTGCGCGACCTGACCTCCAAAGACGAGCTCGACCTCGCCCACATGGGAGACGAGGGCGCCAGGGTCGCGCTCTTCGCGTCGATGAGCGACACCGACTCGACCTTCGACTTCCTGTTCGCCCTGCTCATGGACACGGCCGTGAGCGCGCTCTGCGCCGAGGCGCTCGAGGCGCACGGCGGCTCTCTGCCCACGACGGTGCACTTCGTCTTCGACGAGTTCGCCAACATCGGGCGCATCCCCGACTTCGAGCGCACCATCGCGGTCACCCGCAGCCGGAACATCGCGGTCTCGATGATCGCCCAGTCGCTCTCGCAGCTGAAGGAGACCTACGGCGACAACAACGCCGAGACCATCGTGAACGCCTGCGACACGCTGCTCTACCTGGGCGGCAAGGCGAACGAGACCAACGAGGAGATCAGCAAGATGGCCGGCAAGCAGACGGTGGCGAGCGAGACGCAGAGCGACTCGCGGGGCGCCGGCTGGACCCGCACCGTGAACCGGGGCGTCTCCGAGCGCGACCTCATACAACCCGCCGAGGTGGCGCGCATGCCGCGCGAGGACGCGCTCGTGCTCGTGAACGGCTGCATGCCGCTCATGGACCGGAAGTACCGGCTCGAGCGGCACCCGCGCTCGCGCCTGCTCGAGGAGGCAGCCCGCCGCGGCCCGTTCGACTTCGCGGAGTACCGCAGGCGGAAGGGCGGCCTCTCGTGACGGGGCCGCGGCGGGCGCGGGCCTCCCCCGCCGCGGGGGAGGAACGGCAAGGAACATCGTCAACCGAAAGCAAAGGAGAGCAGCATGCTCGCAAACGTCATCAAGCTCGTGTCGGGCTGCGTGACCTTCCTCGGCGGCTTCCTGGTCGTGTGGGGAGCGGTCTCGCTCGGCCTGGCCATCAGGGAGCAGCAGGGCGGCCCGCAGATCGCGACCGCCATATCCACCATCGCCGGCGGCGCGATCATCATCGCCGCGTCGGTCTACTTCGGGCAGCTGGACACGTCCTGGCTGCCGGCATAGGGGGCGTCGCGAATGGCGCTCCGGATACCGGTGCAGAAGGACATCGGAGAGTACGAGGAGAAGATCGTCGGGAAGATGAGCCTGCGCACGCTCGCCTGCGTGTCGCTCGGCTTCGGCAGCGCGGTCGGGGCGGCGGCCTTCGTCCACCTGGGCCTGCGCGCCGACGTCGCGGACGCGGCCTTCCCGATCATGCTCTGCAGCATGCCGTTCTGGCTCGCCGGGTTCTGGCGGCCCTTCGGCATGCGGGCCGAGGAGCTGCTGCCGCTTTTGGCGGCCCACGAGCTCTCCCCGCAGCTGCTCGCGTACGAGCCATGCCTCGCCGGGAGCCTCCCCGAGGGCTCGCCGCGCCCGGGCCGCCCGGGACGGCGCGCGAGGCGCAGTGCCAGGAAGAAAGGAGCCGAGCTCTATGAGCCGAGCAAGAACCAACAAGGAGAATAGGCCGAAGCGCCCGAGCACCCTCGGGCTGCTCCTCGGCGGCACGGGCGGGCGCAAGGACGCCTCGAAGGGCGCGGAGGCCGAGCGGCAGAGGCGCCGCCGGGAGCGCGACCGCTCGAGCGAGATGGCCGCCTACGTCGGCTACGACGCCATGTACAGGGACGGCATCGCCCAGGTGATGCCGGGGATGTTCAGCCAGACGGTCGAGTTCTCCGACATCAGCTACCAGTCCGCGCGCAAGGAGGCGCGCGAGACGGCCTTCACCGTGATGAGCTGTTAGCGCTACTGTAAAAACAACCATTTTGACCAACGCTCAATAACCAATCATGCCAACGCAATCCCGCCATTTGC
>NZ_JADNHZ010000009.1 GCF_015554145.1 Collinsella aerofaciens
GAATCCGGCGCATCCGCGTTGGCGCGATTGGCGAAAATACGTTGGTGAAAATGGTGAAAAATATATTGACGCTAACACCTGTTCCAGGGCTGCGCCTGGCAGCGCTGCGTGACGCACCTGCAGCGCAACCTCCAGAGCGCCTGCTCGGGCAGGCCCGAGGACTCCAAGGCGGCCGTCAGGGACCTCGTGCACGCCGCGGTCTACCAGGACGACCCCGACCTCGCGCGCTGCGTGTGGGCCGAGGCGGCGCCCTGGGTGGCGTCGGTGTCCGCCAGGGCCGGCGAGGTCTTCGAGCAGGCCGAGGACTCCGCGCTGGCGTTCACGGCCTTCCCCAGGGCGCACTGGGCCAAGCTCCGCACCAACAACGTCCAGGAGCGCGCCAACCGCGAGATCAAGCGCCGCTACAGGGTCGTGCAGTCCTTCCCCTCGAGGGAGTCGATGCTGCGCCTGACGTGCGCGAGCCTCATGGAGACCGAGGGGCAGTGGTCCCAGCAGCGCGTGTTCTCCGAGGCCTCGGCCGCCGAGGGCTTCGCCGAGCCCGCGGACAGGCCGGCCCCGACAGAGGGGAGGCGCCGCGCGCTCGGGCGGCGCGCCAGGGAGATAGTGGACGAGATAGTCGAGAAGCGCGGCCTCAAGAAGGAGTAACATCGGAGCTTGCAGCGACGGACCTCAGGACACTCTTACACCACGTCTGCGCGCGCCACCTCGCGCGCTACCGCATGTGCGCCATTTTGGGTGGTTTTGCCTGCTACTAAAATTGTAACAGTACTCATATTTGCCTCTTTTTGTCCACGACCTCTTGGAGCCGGCTCGAAAAGAGTGATTTTGGGTTGTTTGCTGCGGGTGTGGGCTTGGAAACAACGCTCGGGGTGGCGAGGCGTCCAGAATTCGGTCGCAAGGAGGGCGTTCCTCGGCTGTGTCAGGAGTGTCCCTGGGTGCCGGCACATAAGGAACGTCCCTAACTGCCGGAGGGGGGGGAGTTTGCGCTGCAGGTTACTTGTCGGTGCCCAGCTTGTGCGGCTTGAGAGCGAGCGCATTGACGAGCGCGTCGGCGGCGGACTTGACGGCTGCCGGCTGCGGATCGTTGACGTGGTCCTCGGGGTGCACGGGCAGGTCTTTCTTGACCGCATCGTGGATCAGGTTAAGGTACTCGGTCACGCCGGTAGTCGACAGGTGCGTGCCGTCGCCATCGAACAGGTCGTTGCGGTTGGCACTGTGCCCGTACCAGTCGATAACGCGTACATTCTTGTAGCGCGTGGCGGCGTTGGCGATGGCCTGGTTCGTGGACCCGACCCACGGCTGCGGGCTACGCGTGTTTACAAACACGACAATACGCTTATCTCCCGCATCGGCCATGATGGCGTCGATCTGATCGTTGGTTACCAAGCCGTTTGTGCCCAGCGCAAAGACCACGATCCTGCCGGCAAGGTTCTGCTGGATATAGCCCTCAAATGTCGCGCGGCCCGCATCAAACTGGCGGCCCTTTTCGGCATCGATATGGCTGTGCGGGAACACGCCGTCAAAGGAATCAACGGCGCGCAGCGACACGGAGTCACCGATCATCAACAGGTCGTAGGAGCCATCGGGGAAGCCGTCGTTGTCCTTGTCGGTATCGTCGGCCGCCTGCTGGTCGGTGGGCGCGGTGTTTTTGGCTTCCTTGTTGAGGACTTCGGCGCCCTCACCGCTCAGCGCGGAGGTCTCCGGCACAAAGATCAGGCCGCCCAGCGCGATGACAAGCACGATCCCGCAAGTGGCGCACACAGGAATATGCGCGCGCACCCAGTTGGCGGGCGTGGTGGTACCGTCGCGGAACTCGGCGACGGTGCGGCCGAAGGCGCCCTTTCTAAACGGCGTCTCGATAAAGCGATATGAGCATTCGGCTACGGCGACCACCAACAACACCTGCAAAATGTACTGCCACCACGGCGTATCGTTGATGTTGGCGACCGGGTTCATGAGCAACAGTAGCGGATAGTGCCACAGGTAGATGCTGTACGAGCGCTTGCCAACCCACACGAGCGGTTCGGCGGACAGTGCGCGGGCAACCATTCCCCGGGGCTGCACGCAGGCCGCGATGACCATGAGCGTGAGGATGGAGCATAACAGCGTGCCGCCGCGATATTGGAACGCGGTGTAGCCGTTGGTGAGCGCGACCATGGCGGCAAGGCCAACCAGACCCACGACGCCCAACACATCGATGGATGCGGGCGAGGACCAAAAGCGCACGAGGGCGCTCGGCTGTGCCGGGACGGTCTCGGCTGCGTCGTCGGTCGTAGCGTCATGCTTGCCCTCGGCGATCTTGCCGTGCTTGGCGGCGCCAGCCAGGCGATTGAGCCCCAAACGACGAGCGAGACGCACCGGCGCCAGGTCGCGATCGGGGATAAAGGCCATCCAGGCGCCCAGCAGCAGCGAGAAGACGCGGGTGTCGGTGCCGTAGTACACGCGGCTGGGGTCGGCGGCGGGGTTATAGAGCACCATCATGGCGAGGGCAGATACCGCGGCAAGGCCCAGAACCACGCGGCGCGTGTTGGGCTTGCTCACATGCATGGATACCATGGCAAACAGCAGTGGCGGCCAAATCAGGTAGAACTGTTCCTCGATGGCAAGCGACCAAAAGTGCGTGAGCGGCGAGGGGTCGCCCAGAGCATTGAAGTACGAGACGTTTTGGGCAATCTGCCACCAGTTGTTGAAGAACAGCAGCGACGGCAGGATGTCGGGGCGCATCTTGGTGAGCATCACGTGGTTAAAGATGGTGCACAGCGCGCAGGTCACGAACACTACCGCTACCACGGCGGGGACCAGGCGACGGATACGGCGGATCCAGAAGCTCTTGAGGTCGATGCGGCCGGTCTTAGCGACTTCGTTGAGTAGCAGGCGTGTGATCAGATAGCCCGAAAGCACAAAGAAGATCGTGACGCCGAGCAGACCGCCCTGCGCCCACGTGAGGTTGAGGTGATAGAGCACCACCGCGACGACGGCAAGCGTGCGCAGACCGTCGAGCGCAGGGATATAGCGGGACTTGGGACGAGCAGGCGTCTGCTCCGCGGCGGGAGTGTTGGCGCGGCCCTCGTTGTTGGCGGAAGCGCGATGGGGGCTCGCAGTGCGTCGCGGCTCGTTGGCACGGCGTTCGCCCTTCACGCGTTCGTGCGGCGCCGGCTCGTTGCCCGTGCGGCGTCGGCCGCGCGAGCCCGATTGCGAGAATTGTTCCATAAAACATCATCCAATGACGAGAATAATCAGCACGTATTCATTGTAGCTGCCTGCTCCTGTGAATGCTTGCTGCTGGCGCAAGCTCAAGCGCGCGTCCACATCAAAGTGAATTAAAGTTATGGAGGTGCGAGAGCACACAATTGACGGTCGACAGCGGGCGCAGAGCCCACGGACGAGGAGGTTTCCATGGCGGATCACAGCATCGTTGCGGTGTTCGGCAGCATGAACATGGACCTTTCGGTGGCGTGCGAGCGCATGCCGCGCGCGGGCGAGACAGTCGGTGGCAGCGGTTTTATCACCAACGCCGGCGGTAAGGGCGCCAACCAGGCCGTCGCTGCCGCGCGCATGGGTGCGCACACGTGCATGATTGGCGCTGTTGGGCGCGATACCTTTGGCGATGTGCTCGTGGCGGGGCTTCAGGATGCCGGCGTGGGCGTTGAGTTTGTGACACGTCTCGATGGCGTGGAGACCGGTACCGCGACTATCATTCGCTGCGAGAGCGATAACCGCATCGTGCTGTCGCCGGGCGCCAACCATGCACTTGCGGGCGAGGACGTTGCCCGCGCACTGAGGCGCCTGGTGGCCGACGAGCTCGACGGCGACGCCAGAGAGATTGCCCCGGCTGCCGGAAGCGTCTTTATCGCCCAGGGCGAATGTGATCTGATGGCAACGGCCGCGGCGCTCTCTTGCGCTCACGAGCTGGGATTCTATACGATCTTTAACCCGGCACCCGCCTGCGACCTGCCGGCAGGAGCGTGGCCTGCGGTCGACCTGGTCTGCCCCAACGAGACCGAGTGCCAGGTGCTGACGGGCATTCTGCCCACGGATGATGCGAGTTGCGTCGCCGCGCTCAATGCGCTGCTCGACAAGGGCGCCGGGACTGCGGTCATCACGCTAGGCGATACCGGCTCAGTTGCACTTGGCGATGACGGTGAGCTGCTGCGCATGCCGGCACTTTCGTGCGCGGTGGTCGATACGACGGCCGCGGGCGATACGTTTATTGGTGCGCTTGCGGCGGCTCGCCTGGAGGGCCTGCCGCTCTTTGAGTGCATGGCGGCGGGCGCACGCGCCTCGGCGGTGACGGTGTCGCGCCTGGGCGCACAGCAGTCGATTCCCACGCGTGCCGAAGTTGAGCGCGTGTTTGATTTAGACGATTTGGTACAAGACGGAGAAGCGGAGTAGAACAATGGCAACCAAGAAGCTGATCCTTGATCTGGATATGGGTGTGGACGATGCGATGGCGCTGGCCTATGCCATCGCGAGCCCCGAGGTGGAGCTCGTGGGCATCACCACGTGCTTTGGCAACGTGCGCGTCGAGCAATCGGCGCACAACTGCCTGGCGGTGCTCGATCTGCTGGGTCGCCCCGAGGTGCCGGTGTACCTGGGTGCCGACCGTCCTCTGCAGGCGACCGAGCCCTATACGCCGCCGGCGTCCACCACGCTTATCCACGGCAAGAACGGCATCGGCGGCGCGAGCGTGCCCGCCTCGCCGTACGAGCCGGTGGGGGCGACGTCGGCCGATGGCAACGCTGCGGTCGATTATCTGATCGATGCCGCGCGTACCTATGGCCCCGACCTGATCTACGTGGCGACCGGCCCGCTCACCAATCTGGCGCTTGCCCTGGAGCGTGATGCAGCGGCGATGATGTCTATCGGTCGCGTGGTCGTGATGGGCGGTGCGCTCACCGTGCCCGGCAACGTGAGCGCGGGCGCCGAGGCCAACATAGCAAGCGACCCCGAGGCCGCCGACGCCGTGCTGCGTTCGGGCCGCAAGCTCACTATGGTGGGTCTGGATGTGACGCATCGCGTGGTGCTCACGCGTCGCGATATTGCCGGCTGGACGGGCTCGGGCACCATGGCGGGCTGCGCATTTGCGAGCATGGTCGAGCACTATATTGGCTCGTACGAGATGAACGCACCCTACCTGGGCGGCTGCGCACTGCACGATCCGCTGGCGGTTGCCGTGGCGATTGACCCCACGCTTGTGGGTGCGCTCGGCTGTAACCTGCGCGTCGACCTGCTGGGCGAGTACCGCGGCCGCACCATCTGCGACGAGCACCGCCTGTCCGATCCGGACAAGAGCGCGCTTGTGGCGCTGACCGTCGACGCCCCGCGCTTCCTCGCGGAGTTTAAGGCGCGTATGGCCCGCGTCCTAGGTTAAATGTTTTTCACGCCCCAAATTGGCTACCGAGTAAATGTGCCCGTTGGGGGAATAGTCGCACCACTTCGCTTGACAACAGGCTAAACTAGCTCATAAACATTTACTATTCTGTTTAGATTGAATTTGCGGTCGTTTAGTTGTCGAGTCACGGGGCGGTCAGGCCACGATGCTCGACCGCGACCGTTACTAGGGGGAACAATGGCTAAAGCAAGTGTTCGCGAGATCAGCCGCATCACCGGTTTTTCGCCTGCGACTGTGTCCAACGCGCTCAACCGCAAGCGCAGCGTGAGCGAGGAGACCGCCAAGGTCATCCTGGAGTGCGCGCAATCGCTCGGCTACCAGCAATCGACGCAGCTCGAGAGCATTCAGTTTGTGCTCGCGCGCAAGACGGGCGCCATCCTGGACGAGAGCACCTTTCACCCCGCGGTCATCGAGGGCGTGGAGCGCCAGGCGCGTCGCCACGGCATGAGCACGAGCTTTGTCTCGCTCGACTTTAGCGACTTGAACGCCGTGCGCCCGCAGGTCGAGGGCCTTATCGCCGACCCGGCTGCCGCCATCGTGCTGATGGGCACCGAGCTGGGTGAGGAAGATTACGCCTTGTTCGCCAACGCCGCCGCCCACCTGATCGTGCTCGACGGCTGGAGCGACCGCCAGTACTTTGATGCCGTAGTCATTGCCAACACCGATTCGGTGCTGCGTGCCGTGGATTACCTTATCGAGAAGGGTCACAAGCAAATTGGCTACCTAGCAGGCGACCTTCGCATCCGCAACTTTAAGGATCGCGAGCGCGGCTATCGTCAAGCGCTTGAGGATGCGGACCTCGAGGCCAACTCGACATGGCGCGTCACGCTGGGCACTACGCTCGAAGGTGCCTATCGCGATATGGGTGCATGGCTCGACAGCGTCTCGCGCGACGACCTGCCGACGGCTTTCTTTGCCGAGAACGACGTGCTCGCCGTGGGTGCCATGCGCGCGTTGAACGAGCACGGCATTCGCGTGCCCGAGGACGTCTCGATCATCGGCTTTGACGATCTGTCGCTGGGCGCCTTCTCCAACCCGCCGCTCACCACGGTGCATGTTCCCAAACACGAGGTGGGCGAGATCGCGGTGCGTCGTCTGGTGGGCAACATCCGCAATCCCAAGAGCTATACCTGCAAGACGGCCGTATCGACCTATTTTGTCGAGCGCCAGAGCGTGCGCGAAATCTAGGCGGAGGCGGTATCGCCCGCTTCGCGTCAAAGCACGCTAGGGCAGCAAATACAACGCCATTTAAAAGAGGGTCCTTCTGGGCCCTCTTTTTTGTTTCCCTTGTATGTTCAATCCGTTTACATACCGTTTAGGCTGATTTCTCTACCGTCTACGGGTATTTCGCGCTAAACTTCTAAACAGAAGAGTAAAACATTTAGTAAACAGAACAAAACGAAACACGCATCTGTTTACTGAACATGTGATTAGGGGAGGACGTACATGGATAAGATCAAGCTCGGTTTTGTGCCCACGCGCCGCAGCATCTTTAGCGCGCCGGACGCGATCAAGTATCGCGGGCTGACGGCTGATCGCCTGCGCGAGATCGGCGTCGACATCGTGGATATCGACGACATCAACGATGAGGGCCTGCTGTTCGACGACAGCCATATCGAGCCTATCGTCAAAAAGTTCCGCGCCGAGGGCGTCGACGGCATCATGCTGTGCCACGCCAACTTTGGCACCGAGTACGTTTGCGCCCGCCTTGCCCGCGAGCTCGGCCTGCCCGTGCTGCTGTGGGGTCCGCGCGACGAGCGCCCTGAGCCCGACGGCACCCGCCTGCGCGATAGCCAGTGCGGCCTGTTCGCCACCGGCAAGGTACTTCGCCGCTTCCAGGTTCCCTTCACCTATATGACCAACTGCCGCCTGACCGACCCCGAGTTCGAGCGCGGCGTTTGGGACTTCTTGGCCGTGTGCAACGTGGTCAAGACCTTCAAGCACACCCGCATCCTGCAGATGGCCACCCGCCCGTTCGACTTCTGGTCGACCATGTGCAACGAGGGCGAGCTGCTCGAGAAGTTCAACATCCAGCTTTCGCCCATTCCCATGACCGAGCTTGTCCAGGCTGTGCGCGACGCCCAGGCTGACGAGCAGGCCATGGCCGCCATGCTTGCCCACATCAACGACAGCTTTGAGATCTGCATTCCCGAGGACAAGGTTCCTGCGGTCGCAGGACTTGCCATTGCCATGAAGCGCCTGGTCGAGAAGTACGGCTGCAACGCCGGTGCCATCCAGTGCTGGAACGCCCTGCAGGACGAGCTGGGCATTATGCCCTGCGCCGCCAACGCCATCCTCAACGAGATGGGTATCCCCGTCGTGTGCGAGACCGATATCCACGGAGCCATCACCGCGCTGATGGTCGAGGCTGCCGACCTGGGCCGTCACCGCGGCATGTTCGCCGACTGGACCGTGCGTCATCCCGATAACGAGAACGGCGAGCTGCTGCAGCACTGCGGCCCCTGGCCCTGCAGCTGCGCGGCCGTCAAGCCCAAGCTCACCTACCCGCTGGCATTCGATCACCCCGGCGCGCTGACAGCCGAGGCCAAGCACGGCGACCTCACCCTTGTTCGCTTTGACGGCGACAACGGCGAGTACTCGCTGCTGCTGGGCAACGCCCGCGGCATCGACGGCCCGGCCGGCATGGGCACCTACCTGTGGGTCGAGGTCGAAAACCTCAAGCGCCTCGAGGCCAAGATCGTCGAGGGTCCCTACATCCACCACTGCGTCGCCATTCACGCCAACGTGGTGCCGGTGCTCTACGAGGCATGCAAGTACATCGGCATTGCCCCCGACTTATACGACCCGATTGAAGAAGACGTCAAAGCCTACCTGCGAGGAGAGTAGAAATGGCAACTATCGAAGAGCTTGAATCCCTGCGTTGGGACCTTCGCCGCGATTGCGTCGATATCATCATGGCTGGCGCTGGCGGCCACATCGGCGGCGACATGTCGGTGATCGATGCGCTGATGACCCTCTACGCTAACCATCTCAACATTTCGCCCGAGACCGTCGACGATCCCAATCGCGATCGCTTCGTGCTCTCCAAGGGCCATGCCATGGAGGCCTACTACGCGGTGCTCTGCCACGAGGGCTATCTGGACCTCGATGACGTCAAGGCCCGCTTCTCTAAGTTCGGCAGCCCCTACATCGGTCATCCCAACAACAAGCTCAAGGGCATCGAGATGAACTCGGGCTCGCTGGGCCATGGCCTGCCCGTGGCCGTTGGCATGGCGCTTGCCGGCAAGATGGACGGCCGCGGCTACCGCGTCTACACCATCATGGGCGACGGCGAGCTTGCCGAGGGCTCGGTCTGGGAGGGCGCCATGAGCGGCGGCAACTACCAGCTCGATAACCTGTGCGCGCTCGTGGATCGCAACCGCCTGCAGATTAGCGGCAGCACCGAGGACGTCATGAAGCAGGACTCGCAGGAGGAGCGCTGGGCCGCCTTCGGTTGGAACGTGCTGTCCATTCCGGGCAACGACGTCCAGGCCATCGACGCCGCGCTGACGCTTGCGGCCGAGACTAAGGGAAAGCCTACGGTCATCATCCTCAACACGGTGAAGGGCTATGGCTCGCCCGTTATGGAGGACAAGGCCGGCTGGCATCATCACCTGCCCAACGACGAGGAATATGCCCAGATCATCGCCGATTTCGCTGCCCATAAGGAGGCCATCAATGGCTAACAAGATCGCCAACCGCAAGGTTATCTGCGACACGCTGCTCGAGGCCGCCAAGACCGATAAGGACATCGTCGTCCTGTGCTCCGACTCCCGCGGCTCCGCGTCGCTCACGCCGTTCTTCGATCAGTATCCCCAGCAGTCCGTCGAGGTCGGCATTGCCGAGCAGGACCTGGTGAGCATCGCTGCCGGCATGGCCTCGTGCGGTAAGAAGGCCTGGGCCGCCTCGCCGGCGTCCTTTGTGACCACGCGCTCGTATGAGCAGTGCAAGGTCGATGTCTCGTACTCCAACACCAACGTCAAGCTCATCGGCATCTCGGGCGGCGTGTCCTATGGCGCCCTGGGTATGAGCCACCATTCTGCGCAGGATATCGCCGCTATGAGCGCGATTCCCAACATGCGCGTGTATTTGCCGAGCGACCGCTTCCAGACCGCCGAGCTCGTGCGCGCCTTGGTTGCCGACAGCAAGCCGGCCTATATCCGCGTGGGCCGCAACCCGGTCGAGGACGTGTATACCGAGGACGAGTGCCCGTTCCAGATGGACCGCGCCACCTGGGTGCGTCGTGGCACCGATGTGACGATTGTCGCCACCGGCGAGATGGTCCGCCACGCCGTGGACGCCGCCGATCTGCTGGCCGAGCAGGGAATCTCGGCAACGGTGCTCGACATGTACTGCGTCAAGCCGCTCGACGCCGAGGCCGTGATCGAGGCCGCCGGCGCCACGCGCGCCGTCGTGACCGTCGAGGAGCACAGCCCCTTCGGCGGCCTGGGTTCCATGGTCGCGCAGGTCGTGGGCGAGCATTGCCCGCGTCCGGTCAAGTGCCTCTCCCTGCCCGACGCGCCGGTCATCACCGGTACGAGCCCCGAGGTCTTTGCGCACTATGGCCTGACGGGTGCCGGAATCACCAAGACGGTCGCCGAGTTCCTCGGCAACTAGTAGAAACAGACGCTGCGCGGCCGCCAAGCACCGCACCTTGCCGTTCAAACCGTCGCTTGCGTACACAAAGTACGCGGCGCTCCTCTTTCACGGCAATCTGCGGCACTTGACGGTCGCTCGCTCCTTGTCCGTCGGATTTTAGTTTTTGAATCGACGGGGGAGACAGGAGAGTACATGAGCAAATACATCATCGGAATCGATCAGTCCACACAGGGTACTAAGGCGCTGCTGGTGGACGAGGGCGGCCATCTGATCCATCGCGCCGACCGCTCGCATCGCCAGATTGTCAACGAGGCCGGCTGGGTGAGCCATGATCCAGCCGAGATCGCCGCCAACGTGCTGGCCGTGGCGCGCGCCGTGGTGGAGGAGACCGGGGTCGATCCGGCCGACGTCGCCGGCATCGGCATCTCCAACCAGCGCGAGACTACCGTTGCCTGGAATCGCACGACGGGCGAGCCGCTGTGCGATGCCGTGGTGTGGCAGTGCGCCCGCGCCCGCGAGCTGTGCGACGAGCTGGCCGCGCGCGAGGGTGTGGCCGAGCTGGTGCGTGACACGACAGGCCTGGTGCTCTCGCCCTACTATCCGGCGGGCAAGATGGCCTGGATCCTCGCGAACGTTCCGGCGGCTGCCAAGGCCGCGGCGGCGGGCGAGCTGTGCCTGGGCACCATCGATGCCTGGGTGGTCTGGACGCTCACGGGCGGCGCGGAGTTTCGCTGCGACTGGTCCAATGCCAGCCGCACGCAGCTCTTCGACCTGCGCCGTGGCTGCTGGAGCGAGCCGGTGTGCGAGGCCTTTGGCATCGATCCGGCGTGCTTGCCGCAGGTGACCGATTCCGACGGCCTGTTCGGCACAACGGACCTGGATGGCTTTTTGCCCGCACCCGTGCCGGTACACGGCGTGCTGGGCGACAGCCATGCGGCCCTGTTTGCGCAGGGTTGCCACAGCCGCGGCATGGCCAAAGCGACCTATGGCACCGGTAGCTCGGTCATGATGAACGTCGGCGACGAGTTCGTCGCCAGCTCGCATGGGCTTTCGAGCTCGCTCGCATGGCGTATGGACGGTGTGACCGAGTACGTGCTCGAGGGCAACGTGAGCTACGCCGGCGCCGTCAAGACGTGGCTGCGCGACGACCTGGAACTCATCAACAATCCCGAGGAAGTCACCGACCTGTGCTACGCCGCCAATCCGGCAAGCCGTGTCTACTTTGTGCCGGCGTTCACTGGCCTGGGCGCGCCGCACTGGGCGAGCGATGCCGAGGGCTGCATCTTTGGCATGACGCGCACCACGGGCCGTGCGGAGTTCGTAAAGGCCGCCGACGAGTCGATCGCCTATCAGATCTTCGACGTGATCGATGCGATGGTCGAGGATTCGGGCGCGGCACTGGCCGAGCTTCGTGTTGACGGCGGTCCCACGCGCGACGCGTACCTGATGCAGTTTGAGAGCGACCTGGTCGGCTCGCCCATCCGCATTGCGAGCAATGACGAGATGAGCGGTCTGGGCGCAGCTTGGGCCTGCGGCATTGCGCTGGGCATGTACGCGCGCGATGTCGTTGACGTCTATGGCGCCCGCGGCATCGTGGAGCCCACCATGTCCGTCGACGAGCGCGCCAAAAAGATCGCCGGCTGGCGCCACGCCGTCGACGCTACAATCGCGTACACGGCCTAGAATGATTTTTCTGGGACTGGGATTAAAAAACTCAGTGATCCCCGTCCTAGGCAGCTTATTTGGGACGGGGCTTTTTTGACTGGTATGATTGGTGCGACCATTCGAACCAGCTAAAAGAGCCCCGTCCCAAATTGACTACCGAGAGGATCTGCCATGGAGCGCATCGCCAGCTTTTCCGTTGACCATCTGCTGCTTGAGCCCGGCGTGTATGTGAGCCGCATCGACCGCGATCCGGCGACCGGTGCTGCCGTCACCACGTTTGACCTGCGCCTGACCACGCCCAACAAAGAGCCGGTCATGAACACGGCCGAGTGCCATACCATCGAGCACCTGGGCGCGACGTTCCTTCGCAATCATGCCGAGTGGTCGAGCCGCATTGTCTACTTTGGCCCCATGGGCTGCCGCACGGGCTTTTACCTCGTCGTATTTGGCGAAGTGACGAGCGAGGAGATCCTGCCGATCGTGCGTGAGCTGTTCGAGTTTGTCGCCGACTTTGAGGGCGATGTCCCCGGTGCCGCTCCCGAGGAGTGCGGTAACTACCTGGACCAGAACCTCCCCATGGCAAACTGGCTTGCGCGCCGTTATCTCGACCGTGACCTGGCCGATATCGACGAGAAGCATCTGCACTATCAACAGGCATAAAGCTGCTCGCAAAATATCGTTTGCACCAGAAGCGCCTCCGCTGTCAGCGGTGGCGCTTTTTCATACTGAGCGCTCAAAACGCGAAGAAATTGTTCTAGAATGTTCGTACTGTCACATAAACGAACAGGAGTGAACATGCATATCTACTCTGTCAACGATCCCGAGTTCAAATCCTATGGCAACGTTTGGGATGACGTTCCGTCCGTGCTCACGTCGCCCGTGCTCGAGGCGCTCTCTGCCACGCCCATCCCCGAGGGCAGCAAGTACGTAGCAAGCGCGCCGGAGCTCGAGGGCGTCAAGGATGCCGATAAGCTGGGCTTTCTCATGTACGGTGGCCGTCCCTTCCAGCTGGGTTGGTGCAACGGCCACAACACGAAGCTCAACTGCCTGGAGTATCACCGCGCCAGCGAGTTCAATCTGGGTGCCCGCGACTTTATCCTGCTGTTGGCCAAGCGCGAGCAGATCGTCGACGGCAAGCTTGACACTACGTGCGTCAAGGCCTTCCGCGCGCCGGCCGGCACGCTCGTCGAGGTCTATGCTACGACACTCCACTACACGCCCTGCATGGTCGACGACTGTGGCTTCCAGGTGATGGTTGCGCTGCCCGCCGGCACCAACGGCCCGCGCCCCGAGGCTGCAGCCGGTATGCCCGCCGCCGGTGATAGCTACTGCTACTGGAAAGCCGACAAGTGGGTCCTCTGCCACGCCGATAGCCCCAAGGCAGCCGAAGGCGGCTACGTGGGCCTCATCGGCAAGAACCTCGACATCGCCTGCGACTAGAGTCCTCTGTCTCAATCTGTAACATCTAGCGGGCTAAATCGTCTCTAACTGTTACAGATCAAGACAAACCGGCCCGAACCACCACAAAGGTGCCTGTTCCCTTTGTGGTGGTTTGTCTGCAGTTACAGCTGACTTCGCAGGTAGTCAGCCATATAAGGAACAGCGAAACGCACATACCCGCGGCGGGCCTGTTCGATCACGCCGGCGTCGATAAGGCGCCGGCGATACTTTTGTGCGTAGTCGGGTGTGACCGACATGCGCTCGGCTACATCAGAAATGCG
This sequence comes from Collinsella aerofaciens, assembly GCF_015554145.1. Lineage (GTDB taxonomy): Bacteria > Actinomycetota > Coriobacteriia > Coriobacteriales > Coriobacteriaceae > Collinsella > Collinsella aerofaciens_AA. Next base: position 13,378 of record NZ_JADNHZ010000009.1, read on the forward strand.
CGACACGGTGTCTTCGTCATCCGCCATTGCGGCAAGAAACGCAATGTCTTGGTCCGAGAGCGCGGCGAGCGTCGTCTCGCACACATCGTTTTCGAAATCGACCTTTGACGCCCCAATGGCTCCGTCGACTAGCCCTTGTGTTACGCGCTCTCCTGCCTGGCAACGATTGGCGATGTTGTAGCCGATGAGCTGCAGCATGTAGGGCGAGCCCTGGGTTGCGCGAGCGGCATCCAGCCGAAGATCGCTTGGGATATCAAGGTCGAGCTCTTCGAAGGCCCGCTGGTAATAGGCATCGACATCTCCGACTGAAAGCGGTTCGAGCGTGACTTTGCGCGCGCGGTTGAGAAACGTCAGCACACGGTCGTTGAGTGTTGCCGAGACCGCTCCCGGAAGGCCCGCCATAACGAGCGCGACGTTGAGTCCCTCGCCGACGAGCTCTTGATAAGCGGTGACGAGTTGTCTGATCTCGGGCGAATTGGCCTGGAGCTCATCGATGAGGATGAGGATGCCATGTCCTTGCTCGGTTAGTTTGCGCGCCAGTTGCGTGAGCTTGAACTGGAAGCTCTTGGTTTCCTGTACGTCGCGCGTGAACTCGAGGCCGGCTGAGAAACCGAAGACGCTCAGGCTACCGCCCGTGAGTTTAGGGAGATGACGTTTGTTGGCATAGGGCTCGCCCGCCTCTTGGATTTTTTCAACAATGCGCTCGAGCATGTCCTCGGAGGCAACGGTGGGTGTGGCGACGACGAAGCCAAGCTTGCGAGCGCGATCGGCGAGCTCCCACAGGAGAACCGTTTTGCCGCTTCCTCGCTGGCCGAGCATGAGCATGGCGCGGTCTCGATTGCCCGGCTCCTGCTCAAGGCCGGAGATGAATGTTGAAATTACACTTCCTCGCCCAACGAGATAGGATGGGCGATTTCCAAATGAAGGGGAGAAGATGGTTTCAGTCATAAGTCTCCTTTCCTTTTTTTCCTATTTTTTCCTTTTTTTCCTATTCAGTCAAATTGCCTGCTGGCCGAGGGCGGCTATGTGGGATCGCCGCCCCCCAAACCACCACAAAGGTGCCTGTCCCCTTTGTGGTGGTTGGGTATCAAAAAGTGTCAGGCTCGGGCGGCTGCTGGGCGCCTGTGTGCGAAAAGAAGTGTCGGCCTGCGCCGCTGCCGTTGAGTAGTGCGCTGCTTGCGGGGATACTGAAGCCACGACAAACAGCGTATGAAAGGATCGATGCATGGCTTTCCGTAAAGACTTCCTGTGGGGCGGCGCGACGGCTGCCAACCAGTGCGAGGGTGCCTACGACGTGGACGGGCGCGGCCTGGCCAACGTGGACGTGGCCCCGCACGGCCCCGAGCGCTATGCGGTGGTCTCCGGTCAGCGCAAAATGCTCGACTTCGAGGACGGCTATTACTACCCCGCGCAGACCGGCATCGATTTCTACCACCACTACAAGGAGGACATTGCCCTCTTTGCCGAGATGGGCTTTAAGACCTTCCGCATGAGCCTGGCCTGGACCCGTATCTTCCCCAACGGTGACGAGGCCGAGCCCAACGAGGCCGGCCTGGCCTTCTACGAGGACGTGTTCCGCGAGTGCCAAGCGCACGGCATCGAGCCGCTCGTGACCATCACGCACTTCGACTGCCCGATCCACCTCATCAAGGAGTACGGCGGCTGGCGCAACCGCAAGCTCATCGACTTCTACAAGAACCTCGCGACCACGATCTTCACCCGCTACAAGGGTCTGGTGAAGTACTGGCTCACCTTCAACGAGATCAACATGATCCTGCACCTGCCGTTTATGGGTGCCGGCCTGGTTTTTGAGGAGGGCGAGAACAAGGAGGCCGTCGAGTACCTGGCCGCCCACAACGAGCTCGTCGCCAGCGCCTGGGCAACCAAGATTGCCCAAGAGATCGACCCCGAGGTCAAGATCGGCTGCATGCTCGCTGCCGGCACCTACTACCCCTACAGCTGCCGTCCGGGCGATGTGCGCCAGGCGCAGCTCGACAACCAGGACAACTACTTCTTTGTCGACGTCCAGAGCCGCGGCTACTACCCGGCCTATGCCGTCAAGAAGCTCGAGCGTCTGGGCATCGACGTCGGCATGACTGACGAGGACCGCGAGATCCTGGCCGAAAACACCGTCGACTTCATCAGCTTTAGCTACTACTCCACCCGCTGCTCCGCCGGTGCCGATAACCCCGATGTCGAGAAGACCAAGGGCAACGCCTTCGCCGGCGCCAAGAATCCCTATCTGCAGGAGAGCCAGTGGGGCTGGGCCATCGATCCGCTGGGCTTCCGCATTACCCTCAACGACCTGTACGACCGTTATCAGAAGCCGCTGTTTGTGGTCGAGAACGGCCTGGGCGCCAAGGATGTTGTCGAGGAGGATGGCTCCATCAACGACGACTACCGTATCGACTACCTGCGCCAGCATATCGCCGCCATGCGCGATGCCGTGACCGAGGACGGCGTGGACCTTTTGGGCTACACCACCTGGGGCCCGATCGACCTCGTCTCTGCCGGCACCGGCGAAATGTCCAAGCGCTACGGCTTTATCTACGTCGACCGCGACGACGCGGGCAACGGCACCCTCAAGCGTTTCAAGAAGAAGAGCTTTGATTGGTATAAGAAGGTAATCGCCACCAACGGCGAAGACCTGGCCTAAGGGCACTGAGGCACTCAACCTTGGGGCTCCAACCCTCCTCGCGTACCTAAAGTACGCTTCGTCGGGCTTGTCGCTCCCAATCTTGAGCACCTCAGGCCCTTAGGAGGTGGACCTGACCGCCGCATTTCGAAAGTTATGCTTTATAGCTTCCTAACCAAGGCGCCCGGCGAGCAACTTATGCCCGCCGGGTGCTTTGTTAAAAGAAGTGAAAGAAAGCAAAAGAAGTTAAAACTTGCAAAAGAAGTTAAAACTTGCAAAACTAGTGAAAGCAGGATAGAGCTGACGGGGGAGTGTTCCATGGATGTGCCCATTAATCCGTTTACGCCGACATTTGGCATCGTCCCGCCAATTATGGCCGGCCGCACGTATCTTATTGATGATGTTGTGCGAGCGCTCGACCGCGGACCCGGCGATCCCAACTTGGCAACAATCTATGTTGGCGCACGAGGAACAGGTAAAACGGCCCTGCTCTCATACCTTAGCTCCGAGGCGCAAAGGCATGGTTGGATTTCGGTCGGCGTGGCTGCTGCTCCTGGAATGTTGGAAGACATTTACGAGCAAACGCGTGAAGTTGCGGCTGAATATATCGATAGCGGCTTAAATCCTAGGCTCAGAGGTTTGAGTGTGGGCCAGCTATTTAGCGTGGAATGGGAGCCGGAGCAGGCACCTTCGGCAAACTGGCGCACGCGGATGACTCGCCTTATAAAAGCTTTGGACAAATATGACATCGGTTTGCTGTTCACAATCGATGAGGTGTCGGCTTCGTTCGATGAAATGATTAGTTTTGCCTCTACGTACCAGATGTTTGTGCGCGAAGGCCGACGTGTGGGAGTGCTGATGGCGGGGCTGCCGCATCAGGTGTCAATGCTGCTGCGCAACCAGTCCGTTTCATTTTTGCGTCGATCAGTTCAGCACCACTTGGGGAATATTAGCGACAAGGAAATTGCCGTTGCATTGAAGGAGACCATCGAGGGCGGTGGCAGGCGCGTGAGTGCTGACGGCCTTCAGAAGATGGTAGATGCCATCGGCGGTTTTCCGTTTCTTATGCAGCTCGTCGGTTTCCGCTCTTGGGATATACGGCCTCAGGCAGAAGAGATAACCTCCCAAGATGCTGCAAGGGGCATTGCGCTTGCGCGTTCTGACATGGAGCAGCGCGTGTTGGCGCCGACGTATTACGAACTGTCCGAAGGCGATAAAGCGTTCTTGGAGGCAATGCTTGCAGACGGGGGCGAGAGCAAGATTGCGGACGTTGCAGAGCGAATGGGCGTAAAGAGCAATTATGCGTCGCAATACCGCGCTCGCCTGATTGAGCAAGGGATTATTGGTGAGCGCGGCCGAGGAAGGGTTGGCTTTGACCTTCCGTATTTTAAGGAATACCTAGAGGAGACCCTCGCTGTCGATTAGTCATTGGGGGACGTTCTTGTTTGACTGGTCGTTTAAGAATGTCCCCAATGACTACTTGCCTAATTATCACCATTGTTTACCAGCGCGTTTAACCGAATTTACAGTTACCAATTAACCAAATATCAATTCTTTGGTTAACCATATTTACGCATTTCAATTAACGAAACAGATTAAACATGTACTGTTTGAGTTGGCACTTGGGAAATCTCTCGCTGGGCAATCCGTTGCTACGGCTGAGGCCTCTTCGTCGAACCGATACCCCCGGCGAGCAGCTTATGCCCGCCGGGCGCCTTGCCGTCTGCGGATTTTGGGACATGCGGCCCGATTTTTGGGCCCATCTGTCGGTACACTAAAGGCACTATGGGTACCCGCGAGCGACATATCGGTCACGCGGCCGCCCGATCCGCACCCGCGGCGGATCCCAGGGGCGGCAAGCTCTTTGCCATGCCGCGATTCCTTGTTGGCATATCGCATCGTGTATACCGCCGCCGCGTCTTTGCTATCGCCGGCGCCATCACCGCGCTGTTCCTTATGCTTTTAGCGGTCTTGCCGGCGCTGTTCGCCTCGGACCCCAAGCTTTCCAACACCGTGCCCGTCTATGGTGAGGTGTCCAAAGAGGTCGCGGACGAGCTCGCTCATACGAGCTCCTTTCCGCTACTTGTCGCCGCAGTCACGTTTTCAATCTGGGGCGTTCTCGCTTACCTGCGCTGCCTGGACTATGTGTTGCGCCGCCGCCTTGTTGCCATCGCTGCCATCTGCGCCCTGTGGATGATTGAGGTCATCTTTAAGTACAAATCATTCACGCCAAGCTACGCCACGCTGCTTTGGTACCTGTACTACGTGCCCATGACGCTCATCCCGCTGCTCTTTCAGCTATGCGGCATGCGCCTCGTGGGCGTGGAGCAACATCGCGCGGGCCGCCGCTACCGCACGGCCTTGTGGATTACGGCCGCCCTGCTTATCGCGTTTGTGCTAACCAACGATGCGCACCGGCAGATATTCCACTTTGACCGCGCAAGCGAAACCTGGAGCAACGACTACACGTATGGCTGGGGTTACTTTGTCTTTCTGGCGTGGACGGCTTTTAACGTCGTTGCCTTTTTTGTCCTGGTGGGACGGTCCTCGTCTTATAGAATCCAGCGCTTTTCAGGCACGGCAGCACTCGTGTTGCTGGGCGGCGCGTTCTTTGCCGCTTCGTATGCCCTGCGTGTGCCCTGGGCGTGGAAACTCAACTTTTCGCTGGTCTATTGCGTGCTGTGCGTGGTAACATTCGAGATTTGCCTCGATTGTGGCGTTATCCCGTCGTATCACGATATCGCCGGCATCTTCGATACCCTGCCGCTCGATCTCAAGGTTCTGACGCGCGACTTGCAGGTGGCATATGCCACGCCGATGTCGGGACCAATCACGCCAGATGTGCGCGAAGAGCTTCGTGCGCAGGAGTACGGGCGTGCCCACGCCTTTACCGTGGCGTCTGCCCCCGATGTGATGTATCGAGCTTTTCCGCTGCTGGGCGGGTCGGCTCTCCTTGCCCAGGAGGTCTCGGAGCTCAACGAGCTCAATCGCGAGCTGGCGTATCGGCGTATGGAACTGCAACGTCAAAACGAACTGCTCGCGGCAGACTATGACCTTAAGGCGCATTTGGCAGACCAGGAGGCCGAGGCGCTGCTGGTTCAAGATGTGGACCGGGCGCTTGCCCGCGCGCTCAATGAGATGTACAGCCTGCTGAGCTCGCTGCCTCCGCTTACCGACGAGGCGTCCTCGCATGAGCGTTACCGCATGCTGCAGTGCGCCAAAATGCTCGTTGCCTATTGCAAGCGCAAAGGGTCACTTACGCTGGCGCAGCACGAGGAGAGCGGCTTTGACCGCGACCGTATTCAGCTGATTGCCAACGAGCTCGCAAGCGATCTGCGCACCATCGATGTCGACTGCGCCTCGATTGTCGCCATACGCCGCCCACTGCACGCCAGTACGGTAAGCGCGCTGTACGACTGCGTGTACGACTTTGCGTTTTTTGCCTACACCACCGATCATCCGGCGCTTATGTATCACTTGGGCGACCACGACTCGTGCAGTGTCGAGCTGCGCGCCACGCTCTTTTCCAACGATGAGGACGATCTTTCGCGAACACCCGCCGCCCACGAGCTCGAGGTCGCGCTGCAGGGGCGAAACGTGGCGTATCGTCTTGAGGGCGAGCCCGGTCAGCTGCGCATGATCGTCTTGATGCCGCGGACGGGTGAGTGACCATGCAGATTCCGCTTATCCTTCCTCAGATTGTCGCGCTCGACGTCGTCTTTGCCCTAGCGGCATGCCTGTAGACCATTCACGTTCCGTTCATCGCGTCGCGGCGCTCGTCCTATAACCGCAAGGTGATTTGCGCCTACGAGGCGAGCCTTGTGCTTCACCTGATGATTTCGGCGCTCATCTTATTCGCGTCGTCTGGCTCGTATCTGGTGGCGCCGCTTGACGTTTGCGCCAGGGCAATGGGCGGAGTGCTGTGGCTCAATGCCGCGATCTTTGCCTATGGCGTGGTCCTTATGGTGCACTATCGTCGCCCTGTCATGCTGGCCGAGCTGCTGCTTGTTGTCGCCGTTACACCGCCGGTGGTTTTTGCTATGGGCTCGGCGTGGGCCGTTGTCCTTATCGCAGAGGGAGCGTTCTTCCTGTTCCGCTCCATCGCGGCGCTTTTGATGGACGTCCGTAACCGCCAGGAGGACATCACCGCGTTCTCGACGATTGAAACCATCAACGTGATTCCCGTGGGCATTCTGTATCTAGACCCGAGGGGCCATCCGCTGCTCATGAACCGCTGCATGCGCAAAAACCTGGTGGAGCTTCATATGCCCACCGACCTAGGCGATATGAGCGGTACATGGAACGACCTGCGCAAACTCAGTATGCAAATGCCCGAAAGCAGCCAGAGCCGCGTGCGCATCAATTTAGACCGCTTTGGTGAGGCGCGCGTTGTGGTCGAGGTTTCTCCCGCCGAGATTCGCCTGTTTGTGTGCGATGACGTTATGGTCTCGGGCCGTTCGTTCGAGCGCATAATCGGTCTGGATGTGACAGAGTATGCGCATGCGCATGACCGCCTGGCGCAGGCCAACCACCTGCTTGCGCTTGCGGGCAAAGAGCTCCAGGCTCAGATCGAAGAAGTCAAAAAAGTTGCCGACAACGCGGCTTATCTGCGCATGCGTGCCCGCGTTCACGATGTGATCGGCCAGCGCCTGTCTATCCTTCATCGCTATCTGGAGGAGGGGCGTTTGGACGACGAGTCGCTCGAGCAGATTGACCCGTTGCTGCGCTCAATCGCCGCCGATCTGCGCCGTGGCGGTGCCGGCGAGCCTTCGGAGCAGCTGGGCGATATCGTCCACGCCTTCGGCCTGGTGAGCGTGCAGATCGATGTCGAGGGTGCACTGCCCCAGGATGCACGTGTCGCCGCAGCATTCTTGCAGATTATCCGCGAAGCCTCGACCAATGCTACCAAGCATGCGCAGGCGCATCAGGTCCACGTGCGCCTGTGGCAGGAGGGGACGGATGCTGGTGCCGTCGCGCACATGACTATTTCTAACGACGGGTCCCCAGCCCCCGTATCGTATCGCGAAGGAACGGGTATCCCAGGTATGAGGCGTGTCGCGCAAGATCTGGGCGGCAGCTTGGAAGTCCGCCCCGCCCCGCCCTTTACGCTTGCGGTATCCATTCCGCTGCACTCCAACGCCACGGTCCAAAGGAGAAGCTCATGATCCGCGTGCTCATCGTCGAAGACCAGGCCATCTTGCGCGAGAGTCTCGCACGCTCCGTTGGCGACCAGTCCGATATGACCGTCGTCGCCGCGATAGCCGATGCTTCCGAAGCCCTCGATGTCGTGCTCAAGGAGCGCCCGGACATGATACTGATGGACGTGTGCACCGAGCACGATTCCAATGGCATCGTGGCGGCAGCGCGTATTAAAGAGGAACTGCCCGAGTGCCGTGTCATCATTATGACGGGTATGCCCGAGATCACCTTTGTCGATCAGGCGCGCGAGGCGGGCGTCGATAGCTTTGTGTACAAGAATGTCGGTATCGACGAGCTGTTTGGCGTGATGCGCTCCACGCTGGCGGGCTACTGCACGTTTCCCAAACCGCCCGAGAGCATTTTCTCGGGCACGGCGGCCCTCGATGATGTTGAGCTGTCGATTTTGCGCCTTGCCTGCGAGGGCAAGAGCCGTCGCGAGATTGCGGGCGAGCTGTTTATGAGTGAGGGCACCGTCAAGCGCCGCATCTCGGAGATTCTGAGCAAGACCGGCTACGACAATATCATGCGCCTGGCCGTGCATGCGGTGACCGAGGGCAGCATCGTCCCCAATATGGAGCGTCCGTAATCGATGCTCTCGACCGCGCTTCGACGCTAAAAAGCAGGCCGCCCGCCGCATCGCACCTGGAAGCGGCGGGCGGCCTGTTTGCGTGGGCAGATCGTTGCGACGCAAAGCGACGGGGCCGCAGGATCATTTCCTGCGGCCCCGTCTGGTACGCGCGCGGGTTTGTCCGCCAATCCGCGGCTGTCGATGTCTGTCGCTACGCGATGGTTGCGCTGTAGGAAGCGACGTCCTCGTAGGAATCGGTCAGGTAGGCGTCGATGCCGATGGTCGTGTTGACTAGGCTGTCGAAGCCGTCAAGCGTGCCGTTCGAGAAGGTGAACTCTTCGGTGGCGTTGGTGCCGGGCATCAGGTGGGCCGAGAACCAGGCTTCCTTCATGGTGCCGTTGACGTTTGTCTTGCCGGTGGGGGCGTAGAAGGTCAGGTCCTTGTCGCTCTTGTTGACGATGTTGACGACAAAGCCGATGTCGCCCCAGTCGTCCTGGAACTTCTCGGTGATGGTGATGGTGCACAGGTCGTCATCGGCGACAGTGACGGCGGGGGAGATTTCGACGCTCTGGACATCGCCGTCTTCGACGGCCTCCTCGACTTCCTCTTCCTTCTCGGCGGCCTCGCGATCCTTCTTCACGGTACCGGACAGGTCCTTATCGGACTTGCTAAAGATGAGCTTGTCCTCGCCGTCCTCAAGGACAAGCTTGCCGTCCTCGAGCTTCACGTCGGTCGTCTCCTTGTCGACGGTGATACTCGCGGTGGTAGCGTCCTTGGCCTCCCACTTTAGGTCGGAAACTTCGGAGAACAAATCGAGGCTGCCCGTGCCGTCTTCGTCCAGGACCAAGATGCAGCTGATGCCCCATTCCTCGAACATATCCATATACTCATCGGTCAGCTCTTCGCCCTCCGTGGTTCCACCCGAGAGCTTCCAGCTGCCGACAAAGTTGGCCTTGGGGTCTTTGCCGCCGCTGCAGCCCGTGAGGGCAAAGGCGAGCGCCAAGACGCATGTCAGAAATGCGAGTGCGGACTTTTTGAACGTTGTCTTCATGGTGTCCTCCTTCTTGTGTGAAAACCCATAGAAGCAAATGCGGGGGTGGCGGATCCCCCGCCAATTACCAGATAAAGGGGTTAGGGCCTAGGCGTTCCGCAGTTGCTGCAGAACTTGCCGCCGTTTTCGCTACCGCAGTTGGGGCAGAACCACTTGGCCGGCGCCGGGGCGGGTGCGGGACTGCCGCACTCGGAGCAGAACTTGCCGGTGTTGGTGGCGCCGCAGCTGCAGGTCCACGTGCCGGCCGCAGGTGCGGCGGGAGCCGGTGCGGGAGCGGGTGCCGGAGCCGGCTGCGGGGCGGTCTGCTGCTGCGCCTGGCCGGCGGCGAACAGCTGGCTGGCGTTCATGCCGCCCATGCCGCCTGCCATGCCCATGCCCATAAAGCCTGCCATCGCGCCGTTGGGGTTGGCCGCCGCGGCACGCATCGCGTCGCTCTGGGCGCTGGCGATGTTGGCGGCCGCCATGGTGGGGTCGCGCATGACCGCTGCCTTCTGCAGATCCTTGATCATCTGCTCGTCTTCTTGCGAGGCGGCGATGGAGTTAACGCCAAAGCTCACGATCTCGACGCCGCGCAGGTCACGCCAGTCGGCAGAGAGAACCTCGTTGAGCGCGCGGGCGAGCTCGGTGGTGTGGCCGGGGATGGCGCTGTAGCGGATGCCCATCTCCGAGATCTTGGCAAAGGCGGGCTGCAAGGCGGTGAGCAGCTCGGACTTAAGCTGGCTGTCGATCTTGTCGCGCGTGTAACTATCGGTCACGTTGCCGCATACGTTGGTGTAGAACAGCAGCGGGTTGGTGATGCGGTACGAATACTCGCCGTTGCAGCGCACGGAGATGTCGACGTCCAGGCCAATGTTGTTATCGACCACGCGGAAGGGTACGGGCGAGGCGGTGCCGTACTTGTTGCCGATGATCTCCTTGGTGTTGATGAAGTAGACGCGCTGGTCCTTGCCCGCGTCGCCGCCAAAGGTAAAGCGGCTGCCGATATTGGCGAAGGTCTCCTTGATGGAATCGCCCAGGTTGCCGCTAAAGACGCTCGGCTCGCTGCCGGTATCGAAGACGAACTCACCGGGCTCCAGCGCGACTTCGATGATCTTGCCGTTTTGCACCACGAGCATGCCCTGGCCGTCGTTGACGGCGATGACCGAGCCGTTGGAGATGACGTTGTCCTCGCCGCGCGTGTTGGAGCTGCGGCCACCGGTACGTTTGCTGCCCTTGCAGGCCAAGACGTCAGCAGGCATCGATTCGCAGTAGATAAATTCCTTCCACTGGTCGGCCATGACACCGCCGGCAGCTCCCAATCCAGCTTTCAAGAGTCCCATGGTGATCTTCCTTTCTCGTCAAAGGCCGGGTGGTATTGGTTGGATTGCTTAGTCGTCCTTGTCGTCTTTCATGACAACGGTGGTCTCGGTGTGGCTGAAGGTGTCGTGCTTCTCGGTCAGGTCGAGCTCGCCGCAGTACTCGTCGGCGTGGGTGGCCTCGTTGGCCGTCTTGAGCTGGCCTACCAGTAGCACGTCTCCGATAATCACGATGATCAGCGGCGCGATGATGTTGATGAGAATGCCCTCGACATCGAAGGTGAGGTAATCTGGATCGAAGGCGTATTCCCCCATAAAGAGAATCTGGGAGAGGATAAATCCGATCACAAAGAACAGCACCGAGGCAATAGCGAGCTTGGGCTTGGAGCAGGGGAGCTCGCCGACCAAGCGGCCGGTCTGGCCGTTCATGGCAAACAGGTAGCTCTTGCCGTTCCATGAGGTGGAAAGCATCCAGACGGGGAACAGGGCGTAGTCGCTGTCTTCCCAGGTGTAGTCGAGCTGCTTGCTTTCGACCGTGGCATCGTCGTATTCGTCGACGACGGTCTCGCGCAGGGCCGAGATCGTGCTCTCCTCCATGCGGCGCTCGGCGCGCGCCTTGCACGTCTCGCAATCCTCATCGTAGCGGTTGGCGATGTAACCGGGCATGTAGGCGACCGAGAACGGGCGCAGAGCCTCGTAATCAAACGGCTCGATGGCATCCATATGGCCGTCGGGCATCTTGGTCGATCCATCAACGGGCACGCGCTTAAACGAGATATTGCCCTTGCGATAGGCATCGTAGTGGTCGGTGGTCGTGACGGTGCGGTCGGATTCCTCGGTCACGGTCTCGTTGGTCGCGTCAAAGTACACTTCGCCGTCAACGCGGGCGCCGTAGAGCCAAAACGGCACGTAGACGCCTTGAACCTCGTCGATGTGGTTGCCGGTGATAAAGCTCTTGGGTAGCAAGATCTTGCCCTTGTAATGCTCCTTGAGCGCCGCCAGCGCGTCGTCGCGCTCGAGCTTAAACGGAATCACCAGGTCGGGGGAGAAGTCTCCCGAGAGCTGGCCGGGTGCCACGGCGGAGTTGCCGCAGTAGGGACAGGTGGTAACGGCGACCGTGCCGTCCGAGACCAGCTCGGCGCCGCACGACGAGCAGATATAGCCGGCGTTTTGGGCAAGCTCCTGTACCGCGTCGTCGACAGCGGGCTTGGACGCCGTGGCCGCGGCGTCGGCTTTGGCATCCGCCTTGCCCTGGCGCTCGCGATAGAGAGCCTCGACCTCTTCGACTTCAAAGCGCGAATCGCAGTAGTCGCAGACGAGCTTTTGCTCGGCGCTGGCAAAGTGAAGGGGGCCGCCACACGCAGGGCACTGATAGTTGACGCTCTCGAAGGCCATGATCGGTCCTTTCTGCGCCGGGGACTATGCGCCGATGGCGCCGCCGCAGTATTCGCAGCGCCCACTGGCATCGGGAATCGTGGTTGCACCACAGAAGGGACAGGTGACTGCAGTCTTGGGAGCCTTGGCGGCCGCGACGCTATCGCGCGTCTCCTGGCGCAGCTGCACCAGCGCGTCGCGGACTTCGGTTGCCTGGCGCTTGGCCTCGCGGTACTCAACGGATCCGCGCTGCTCGATGGTGGAGTCGTTCACGCGCAGGCCGATCTCGGTAAAGTACGGCGTGTTGACGTGGATGGTCAGGTTAAAGTCGTAATCCAAGTCGTAGCGCGGCGGATCATAGCTCTTGCGCTCGCCGTCCTTGGTCTCGCGATAGACCTCGGTCCGATGCTCGTCGATGTCCATGTCGCAGCCGAGTACCTGCGAAAACTCGATGATGTCGGGGTTGGCGTCGCGCCAGCGGCTCTGCGAGGTAATGATCAGCTGGCCCGCGTCCTCGTCGAGCATGATGTTGGTGCGTCCGGCAGAAAGCGTGCGCGTGGGGTTGAACGACGCCAGGCGTTCGGCGTTGGCCTCGCGGTAGGCGAGCTGCTCGCGGATGTCGTCTGCGGTGCTGGAGCGCCAGCCGCTAAAGAAGGGGGAGAGCTTGCCGGCGCACTCTTTGCACAGGTAGCCTTCGTTGATCTTGGTCTTTCCCAAAAGACCCAGCTCGGTACCGCAAATCGCGCACTCTTTCTTCTCGAACATCTTGTCAAAGAAGCCCATGGCTGCCTCCCATCAACTGGTAGCGTGTGTCACTTTTGATGATGGGTGAGTGCGCGGCCTTTCACGATACCCAAGCGGCTCAAGAAGTCTCCACAACTGGGACACATGGCCCATTTTGGGCAGTCATCGGGGACGTTCTTAAACGACTAGTCGCCGGGGACACTCTTTGCCAAAGGGTGGCACTTGGGGACGTTCCTTTCTGCCGGCACCTGGGGACACTCCTTGTGGGGGGCTCTTCTCGAGAGACAGGTTGGTTATGGCCCCACCCGCTGTCGGAAATTCGATCAACGCTTTCTAAAAATGTTCAATAGAGGTCAATTCCAATTGAGATTATGTTGAAATATATAAATACTCAATTGGAATTTTGCAGTTATCCCAGTTAAAATAGGAAAAGGGAGGCAAGTTATGCTCAAGCGTAAAATAATCGAGAAAATTGAAAGCTGGAAACAGACTAAAACCGGGCAGGGACTGCTTATTACCGGTGCTCGACAAGTTGGCAAAACAAGCGCTGTCGAGCAGTTCGCCCGTGACAACTATAGAAGCTTCCTGAAAATCGACTTCGTGGAGAGACCCGACGCGGTCGAGCTCATAGGGGAGGCAAGGAGCCTCGATGACCTCATTGTGAGAATCACCGCACTGGCTTCATCGCCCATCGCTTCGGATACAAAGACGCTTCTGTTTTTTGATGAGGTGCAGCGTTGCGGAGACGCCATCACCTGGATGCGTTATCTTGCGCAAGACGATCGTTTCGATGTCATTTACTCCGGCTCCATGCTCGGGATTGAGGCGTTCCATTTTCGGTCGTTGCCGGTAGGTACTATCGATATCCTCGAGATGTTTCCCATGGATTTCGAGGAATTCTCCTGGGCTCTGGGAGTCGACGAATCATTATGGGATGTCGTTCGTGCCTGTTATCGCAAACGGGAACAAGTGCCTCCGTTTATTCATGAACGGTTGATCGAGACGTATTATCGGTATGTCCTTGTGGGTGGCATGCCTGAGGCCGTTCAGCTGTTCGTCTCAACTCATGATACACAGGCGATGCGCGCTCGTCAGCAGGGCATTCTCGAAGCATATCGCGCAGATATCGCACGGTACGCCGAAGCCCCCGCGCATGCTCAACGGATCAGGACGATCTACGATGCCATGCCCGCGCAGCTCAATAAAGAGAACAAGCGCTTTCTCGTTACCGGGATAGACAAGCGGAAACGATTTTTGGATTTGCAGCCTGATTTTGACTGGCTTGTTAATGCGGGCGTTGCGATCCCGGTTAAGAGGGTGAGCGAGCCCATGTTCCCCTTGGGTCTCTCGCGGGAAGACAGTTTTTTCAAGTTCTACCTGAGCGATGTGGGGCTGCTGTTCTCTACTTTTTCTCCCGCTGATGTCGAGGCCATTGTTGCGCAGCGGGAATCGATCAACTTTGGGCAGGCTTTTGAGAATGCGGTCGCCCAGGAGCTGCGCGCATGCGGCTACTCTTCGTTGTTCTACTTTAACGCGGCCAAGGTTGGAGAAGTAGATTTTATTATCGAGGATAAGCGGAGCCCCGTCGTTTTGCCTATCGAGGTCAAATCGGGTAGGTACAGCACAAAGCACGTTGCCCTCGATCGCCTGATGAGCGTTGAAAACTATGGATTGGCTCGGGCGGTCGTGCTTCACCGGGACAACGTGGTGGATGGAAAGGCGATATTGTATTTGCCCCTATATATGGCGGGCCTGCTAAAAGAAATGCCATAGATGAAGGGTTGAGAGCTCTGGGGTAGTCATTGGGGACGTTCTTAAACGACTGGTCGCCGGGGACACTCTTTGCCGAGCAAGCAGTCCACGTCGTGCTCCTTCTGGGACAGACGGCTCAAAAACGCTGCACGCCGTGGACTACTGGGGTCAAATTCGCGGCATTTCGAGCTTGGCTTCGTTATCGGGACTGATTCTTTATTAAAATTGAAATCCAAACAGTTGGGCGGCGGGGGGGGGGGGATTCATGAGAGGCATGGGAGACACAGCCGCATACTTACGTCGGGGCATTCGGGAGATTATATGCCTAGCGCTGTTCTATTTTACGTATTTGGCTGGCGAGTATCTTTTTGACGTGCGCGTTGCCGAGTTTGTGCCGCCGAGCGAGGTCGTTGTCTACGAGAGCTTCATCGTCGGCGCGAGCGCAATCGGCTTTCTTGTGCGTCCCCTTCTGTACTACCGCCGTTCCCGTGCGATCGATACGACAAGCGACATCGCGGGCGTGTTGCTGGCATCGGCGTTGCTGCTGTTGATGATGGCGGCTCAATTTGAGATGCTCATTGCCGGCGGGTTGCTGACGTTCTGCACACTGGGCTACTGCGGATCGACCGCCCATGCCAACTTTGCGCGACGCTTTGCACGGACGCCGTATTTGGCGCGCGCGGCGGCGCTTTCGTATGCCCTGGGCGTTCTGGTGCAGGTGCTCAACCATATGGTGATGCCCGCGGGGATTCCGCAACAGTTTGTTCTTGTTGCCTGTGCGGTTGTGCAGGTGGCGCTGCTCCACGACGCTCGTCGTGCCAAGCTGCGCGGTGAATCTGAGCCTGGGCGCGAGTCCGATATCGCCGAGCTTTCGGTGGATGCGTCGGAATTTGGCGCCAAATGGCAAGACGATTCTGAATCAACGGCGGCTTTTCGGCGCGCCGTGGTGCGTTTGACGGTCGCAACCGCCTGTCTTGCTGGCGTGTTTGCCGCCCTCAACGCGGGGCTCACGACCTCGCACGCCGCCGGGGCCATCGACTTGGGCGATTGGCCGCGCTTGCTGATGGGCGTGAGCGCTCTAGTCGCCGGCGCCCTATTTGACCTGCACGGTCGTTCGTATATGAACATCACCATGACTTGCACTGCCATGTTGTCCACGCTTTCGTTCTTTGTCTTGCTCATCGACGGCAATGGCGGCAATGCGCTTGCGGCCATGGCGATTTTCTATCTGGGTTCGGGCTTCTTCGTGGTGTTTTTCACGACGAAATTTGCTGCCATTTCGGTTTATGCGCACTGGTCGTATCTGTGGCCGTGCATGGGTCGTGTCATCAGCAACGTTTGCGCGATGCTCGTGACGGCGCCGGCGGTGGCGATTGTCTCGAGCCAGAACGTGCTGCTGGCGGTGAGTGCGGTGCTCGTGCTGTTTGTGGGCATTGCGATTTCGCTGCTGGGGCAGTCTGGGCATCGGACCGATGACGCTGCGGCGCCCGGCGAGCTGGCGTTTGCTGCCGATGATCTTGGTGCGGACCGCGCGTCTGCTCAGAGCGAGCCCGATTTCGCGGAGGTTCCGGAGCTCACGCTCGGCGAGCGGCTCGATGCCTTTGTCGCCGCCTTTGAGCTTACAGAGCGCGAGCGCGATATTTTGGAGGCCTTGGTCGCATCGCACGAGAGCGTTCAGGACATCGCCGCGAAGCTCTTCCTTTCGCGCTCCACGCTCTACCGCCATATCGCCTCGATCAATAAAAAGACCGGTGCCGAGTCGCGCGTGGCCCTTATCAATTTCTTCTGGTCTTGGACGCCAAATGACTAGCTCATTTGGGACGGGGCATTTTTAGCTGTTTTGGGCCGCTGCGGCCAGCAGGGACAGGTCGTAGCGGCCCAAGCATTCTTGACGATGGTACCTGCGGCACTACAGCAGCTCGCCGTGGCGGGCGATGTAGCGGCGCTTTGCTAGTTGGGTGAGCGCGATGTAGGCGGTAACGATGCCGATGAGCAGCGCGAAAAAGCTCGCGGGCAGCGCCATGAGGCCCAGTGCATCGGCGATGGGGCTTGCCGGCAGCCAGGTGACGAGCGCCAAGCCCAGCACGGTGAGCGCGCACAACGCGGGCGCGGCGTGGTCGCGCGGGCTCGGCAGGCGCGGGGAGCGCAGCATGTGGATCACGAGCGTCTGCGACCACATGGACTCAACGAACCAACCGCTCTGAAAGAGCGCAGCAAAGGTCGCCATACCTGCGACGTCGCCCGCGGCGGCAAGCTCGGACCAGCTTGCGCCCACGGCGGCGGGGCATACCACAAAGAAGAGCGCGGCAAAGGTCACAATGTCAAACAGCGAGCTCACGGGGCCCAGCTCAAGCATAAAGCCCTTGATGGACGCGGTGTCCCAGGTGCGCGGACGGGCAGTCCAGGCGTCATCGACGGTGTCCCACGGCAGTGCGATGCACACGATTTCGTAGACCAGCGACAGCAGTACCAGCTGCAGGGCGCTCATGGGCAAAAACGGCAAGAACAGGCTCGCGACGGTCACGGACAGTACGTTGCCAAAGTTGGAGCTCACCGTGGTCTTGAGGTACTTGAGCAGGTTGCCGTAGGTGCGGCGGCCTTCGATGATGCCGCGCTCGAGCACGCCCAGGTCCTTCTGGAGCAAGATGATATCGGCGGATTCCTTGGCGATGTCGACGGCGGAGTCGACCGAGATGCCGCAGTCGCTTGCGCGCATGGCGGCGGCGTCGTTGATGCCGTCGCCCATAAAGCCTACGGTGTGACCGAGCAGCTCGCGCATGACGCGCACCAGGCGCGCCTTCTGCAGCGGCGAGAGTTTGGCAAAGAGATGGGTTTTCTCGGCACGCTCGGCAAGCTCTGCGTCGTCGAGCGCATCGATCTCGGAGCCGAGCAAAACGTTGCTCGCGTCGATACCGATCTGCTCGCAGACGGTGGCGGCCACGCGGTCGTTGTCGCCGGTCAGGACCTTGACCGCTACGCCCTTGGCCTCGAGGGTGGCGACGGCGCCCGCGGCACTTGCTTTGGGCGGATCGAGGAAGGCCAAAAAGCCCATCAGCACCATGTCGCACTCGTCGGCGATGCCAAACTCGCCCACGCAGCGCGGATTGGTCTTCTGCGCCACGGCAATCACGCGCAGGCCCTCGGCGTTGAGCCCGGCGACCTGCTTGCGAATCTGGGCGAGCTCCTCGTCGGCGAGCGGTTGGACGATACCGCTGACCTCGACAAAGGAGCAGATCTCGAGCATTTCCTCGGCAGCTCCCTTGGTAACCATCTGGGTTTTGCCTTGGGCGTCGGCGACAACTACGCTCAGGCGACGGCGCGAGAAATCGAAGGGCACCTCGTCGACCTTGGTATAGCGGTCACGCAGGCTCTGGCCCAGCATGGCATCGGGTGCGACGGTCGAGGGCGTCACGTCGGCACGGTCGATGACGGCCAGGTCGATAAGGTTTTTGAGGCCGGTCTGGAAGAAGCTGTTCAAAAACGCATGGCGCAGCACACGTGCGTCCTCGTTGCCGTCGGTGTTGAGGTAGCGCTCGAGCACGATGCGGTCTTCGGTGAGGGTGCCGGTCTTGTCACAGCACAGGACGTCCATGGCACCCAGGTTTTGGATCGCCGGCAGCTCCTTGACGATTACCTGGCGACGGGCGAGGTCCTTGGCGCCCTGCGACAGGCTCGTGGTCACGATGACGGGAAGCATCTGCGGCGTGATGCCCACAGCCACGCTCGTGGCGAACAGCAACGCGTCGATGACGTTGCCCTTGGTGGCGGCGTTGATGGTAAAGACGACCGGCGCCATAACGAGCATGAGGCGTACGAGCAACATGGAGACACTCGAGACACCGCGGTCAAACGCGCTCTTCTCGCCGCGCCCGTTGAGCATCTTGGCGATGCCGCCCAGGTAGGTGTCCGAGCCGGTGGCAACGACAAGCGCCATGGCGGTGCCGTTTTGCACGGAGGTGCCGGTAAAGACGATGTTCTTGCAGGCAGAGAGCGGCAGCGCGGAGCCGTCGGCACCCTCGACGACGGTGATAGCGGCGGTCTTCTCGACGGCCTCGCTCTCGCCCGTGAGTGCCGACTCGATCACAAACAAGTCGCGCGCGGTGATGATGCGGGCGTCGGCCGGCACCATATCGCCGGCAGAGAGGCGAATCATATCGCCGGGGACGAGCTCGTCGAAGGGGATCTCGAGATGCTCGTCGTTGCGCAGGGCGCAGCAGGTGTTGGAGACCAGGTCCTTGAGGGCCTCGGCTGCATTGCCGCTGCGGGCTTCCTGGATAAACTTCATGCCGCCCGATACCAGCAGCATGATGCCGATGACGATGACCGTGGAGGGGTCACGCTGCAGCTCGGGCACGGCGAGCACGTCGATGTAGAGCGAGACCAGTGCGAGGGCGGCGAGGATGCCAGCGAAGGGATCGACGAACGCGTCGGCGATGCGGCGGGCGAGCGTCTTGGTCGGCGCTTCGATGGTGTTGGGGCCGACGGCGCTCAGGCGCTCGGCGGCGTGCTCGGCGGTGAGGCCGTTTGCCGTGGCGTCAAGCAGTACGAGAGTGTCCTCAGCACAATGGGTGGCGGCGAATATGGTGTTCTTGGACAGGCCGGCGTGGGCGGCAGGGCGCGCCGTGCGGCGGCGCTTGGAGATAGCTTCGAGTACCGTAGCGGTTTTGAGCATCAGCATAGGGTCCTCCTTGTTGAAGGGAGTTAGCGTACGTGTCGTATTTGCTTCAAAAAAACCTAGATGTCGCTCACGTCATGCTTGCGAGCCACCACAAAGGGGACAGGCACCTTTGTGGTGGTTTTGACGATCGGCTATTGGTGCTTATGCGTGTGCGGAGTCCTCGCGGCGTGCCGAGGGCGGCATGCAGGTTTTTCGACTATGACTGCCTTCCATGGCACACCTCCTTATGGACGGGCGCAGCGCGCTTTGGGTATCTCGTACCCGTTTTAATCCGCCCGTATTCTTGATGAGGGGGTTTGACATGTCAACCCCCATTGTTCGGAAAACCGTTGCCCCTGACAAAGCCTTTACAGAATGCCGTGGCCTCAAAGCGCGCCCGCATCGACGCTTCGCCTGCGCTAAACTGGAAGGCACGTACGCGATTACGAGAGGAGCCCGCATGGAGGCTTACAAGCAAGAGTTCATCAAGTTTATGGTCGAGTCCGACGTTCTTAAATTCGGCAGCTTTACGCTCAAGAGCGGCCGTCAATCCCCGTTCTTTATGAACGCCGGCGCTTACGTGACGGGCTACCAGCTCAAGAAGCTGGGCGAGTATTACGCCCAGGCTATCCACGATAACTTTGGCGACGACTTTGATGTGCTGTTTGGGCCGGCCTACAAGGGTATTCCGCTGGCCGTCGTGACCGCGATTGCCTACCACGAGCTGTACGGCAAGGAGGTCAAGTACTGCTGCGACCGCAAGGAGGCCAAGGACCACGGCGCCGATAAGGGCAACCTGCTGGGCTATGAGCCCCAGGACGGCGACCGCGTGGTCATGGTCGAGGACGTCACCACCAGCGGTAAGTCCATCGACGAGACCTATCCCAAGGTCAAGGCTGCTGCCGATGTCGAGATCAAGGGCCTGATCGTGTCCCTCAACCGCATGGAGGTCGGCAAGGGTGGCGTGACCACCGCGCAGAAGGAGATCGAGGCCAAGTACGGTTTCCCCGTCGCGAGCATCGTCTCCATGGCCGAGGTCGTCGAGACCCTCTACAACCACGAGATCGACGGTAAGGTCGTCATCGACGACGAGCTCAAGACCGCCATCGACGCCTACTACGAGCAGTACGGAGTTCGTTAGTTACGCGGGTTTACCAACCCGCGTAAGCACTTGACGCTGCAAACCCGCCAGAGCGGCAATCTGCCTTTCAACTTCGGCGGCATGACCAGAAGGTCAATGCCGCCTCGTTTCAAGGCACCTTGCTCGCTCTGGCGGGTTTTCGCTGTCGTTGCCAAAACATCGGCGGTGCCGTTGCCGTGGGGGTACTCATTGGGGACGTACTTAAATGAGTGCCCGTAGAGTGAGAGTGGATAATCTCCCGTTTTTGGTCTGTTTGCGGGCTCAAAGTGGGAGATTATCCACTCTCGTCATTTGAGTGTCCAAAAATCCTCGCTCGGCGAACAGGCGGCACTTGGGGACGTTCCTTTTGTGCCGGCGCCTGGGGACACTCCTTGCCGAATGTGGGCGCCGTCGGTTGCTACGCGACGGTGATGGCGACCTGGGCGTAGCGGCTGCAGGGGCGCTCGGCGCGTGTCTGCACGGTGAGGGTGAGCGCGAAGCGATCGCCGGGCCGTGCGTCGGCGGGCACGACGAAAGTGGTGTCCGGCGTGCATTTTTGCCACAGCGACAGGTCTTGGGCGCCCGCATAGCTCGACGGGTCCACGGCGACATCCCAATGCGCATCGAAGCCCTTGTCGTCGGGGTCGACGATGGTCGCTGCAAGGGCGACGCGTTCGCCGGCTACGGCACTGCGATCGGCCACAACTTCGACAACATGCGCCGGATGCGAGCAGGCTGCCGGATCATGGGCACACCATTGCGCGCGGGCGGCAAAGTCTTCCTGATAGGCGCGCAGGTAGGGATTGGGGTTGTCGTCTGCAGGCGTGCTGATGGCGGCAAAAACGGTGGGTGCGTCTGCATCGGGGCGCCCATCATGAAACATGCGGCCGAGTAGCGTATCGAAGTCGGGGTCGTCGATACCGCGCAGGCCAAACGGCAGCAGCGGAATATAGGTCATGCTGTCGCCTTCGGCCATAAAGTCGCCGCGCTCAAACTGCATCGCGGGCATGCCCTCCAGGCCCCAATCCAGACGGGCATGCTTGCCAAACTGAAAGCGCTCGGGCTCGTTTTCGTAGACCTTGCCATCGCCATAGAGCATATAGCGCGCCATGAGGGGGCCGTTTCCCTGCGTGAGATTCTGCTCGGGCCAAGGGGCCTTAAATAGCGGCAGCGTATCGGGCTGAGCCGTCTTGGCGTCGATATAGCCGCCGTACCTATAGGGCACGCGCCAAAAGACGAGCTCGGGAAAGATTTCGCGTCCATGGTCGAGCCATGAGTTGTCCTGCCCTACGCCATCGGCAACACCCATCACGCGCACCTTCTGATGGACCCTCTGCTGCACGGCGGGCCACTCGGGTGTGTTCTGCCATTGTTCGGCGATGGACATGAGGGCGCGAACGATAGTGTTCATACCGCCCCAGGAAAGGAGCCACAGCGCGCGGGGGTCATCATCCATGATGGCGTTGGCGATGACGCGCGAACCGGGCGTTTCCTCGCGTACGTCGCCCTCAAAGGCGGCGTTGCCCATATAGGTGCGCTCGATCATCTGAGCGGGCGTGGGGAAGGACGGCTCGCCGGCGGCAGCGGCATTGGCCTGCAGCTGCGGCCAGGCCTGGGCATACTCGTTGCTCCACAGGCTTTCGATCCAACCCTTGGGGAATGGGCGGTACTCCATGAGCGAGCCAGCTTCGGGGTCGGGCTCGTGCGGAACGACGTCCCAGGTATAGGAGCGCACGCCTTTGGTCCGCCAATGCGGATTCACCTCGCCCAGCGTATGGACACCATCGCCAAGAAAGTGATATTGCGAAGCCGTGTACACCACAGCCTGCACATCGAGCACATTGAGATACAGAGCCAAATGAACCAGAGAGTTCATATCATCGACTTCCATATCGGTGGTAACAATCACTCGAGTCAAATTCTGAGACATAGGAACAACTCCAACCAAGATTTTTTTCAGCCAGTTACGCGCAAGGCAAGACGGGGCACCCGATGGAATGGTTACCTCGAAACCCTGGCCGACCACTCCCAGCAGCCCACCGGCTCGCCGTCGATGAGTACGTTGCCCCCGTCGAAGTCTTGATAACACAGGTCGTTGAACTGGTGGATCCACACGCCGTGGTTGAATATCTTTTTGGCCGAGCCGTCGGCCTCGCGGTACACGCCGGTCAGGTCCTCGACATGGCTAAAGTAGGTGAGGTGCACGTTGGCGCCGGCATCACGCAGGCGCGCCGTGAGCGGCAGCACCGTCTGCTGCGGGCACACGAGCTCGTCGCCCTTGGAGTGCGTAAACCACAGCGGCGTCTTGGAGAGTGCGGCCACGTCCTCGTCCGTGGCGTTGTACCACGGCGCGCAGCAGGGAAGGCCCGCGGCGAAGAAATCGGGGTAGTCGGCGCACAGGCGCAGGGTCATAAAGCCGCCGTTGGAAAGGCCGGCGACCACGATGCGATCGGTGTCGATGCGGTCGGCATGCTCGGCGACAAACTCGTCGATGAGCGCCTTGAGCACGGGGGAGTAGATGCTCTGGTTGGAGCGACCGAGCTGCTCGACGCCGTTGTCCATCCAAAACGTGGGCGACTGCGGCACGAGCACCCAGACAAAGCCGCCAAAGTAGCGCTGGATCTGCTTTTGCGAGAGCGCTGTCACGCGATTGCCGGTGTAGGCACGCGTCGCGCCCTCGCCCTGTGTGGTGCCCTTGCCCTCGCCGGCGCCGTGCAGGTACACGATCAGTGGCGCCTTCTCGACGGCGGGCGTGTCCTTGGGCGCAAACGGGTTGAAGAGCGCGGAGTCAGCGGGCTCAAAGCTCGGCTCAAAATAGCCGTACTCGAGTGCGATGCCGTCGACGGGCGTCTGCTGCACGGCGTTATGCCAGCCCTTGAGCGCGGGACAGATGTCGCCGCGGCTGCGATCGAAGACGAGGCCCGCGGTGGGGTCGTCGCCGTCTTCGCCCGGGAGCGCCACAAGCTGCGTCACGTGCAGGTGGTTCTCTATATAGCGCGAACCCAGCACGCCACCCTCGATCTCTTTGGTGAGACGCACCTCGGGCGTCTCGAGCGCTACGTGTGTGCCCTTGGGCAGGCGCTGACCGTTCTCATCGCAGGGGTAGGCGGCGAGCACCGGCACGTAGCCCACGGAGGGCGCCGCGTGATCGGCCCCGTGCTCCTTGCGCATCAGGACCTCGCCCGTGCGCTCATGGCGGGCACAGTAGATATTGAACGTGTGCTCGTTCACGTCGTTGGCGCGCACAACGCACGGCAGGTCGAGCACCACTTTGTTGATCCAGGGGCCAAAATCGCCCAGCGTGGTGACGGTTGCGTAGGTACACGATTTGAGTTCCATGAGCTACTCCTTTGTGCCGCAAGTACTAAACAAGGGCGGCAATACAGACTAAACATGTTTAGTTTAATGCAGAACTGTAGAATGAGCAGATGAACTCGGTAAACGGTAAAACTGAACACGCAATGAACTACTAAACATATGTTTACTATTAACTAGCAGGACTATTGTTGATGAGCTAGCTCGTTACAAAGGTGTTTATCAAAATAAAAGCCCACGTAAATAGCCATATATCAATATCGGGTCAAATAGACGATCTTCTACCGTCTAAATACGCTTACCCCCGATTTCCTACCGTTCACCGGACTCCAGACGGCAAAATTGCCACAAATCAGGCACTCCGTGTAAACTAAAGCCCGTAAACGTTCAGTAAACAAATTGTTTACGACAGCGTATCCAAGGGTTCGGCAACCGTAAGGGGTTATAGTCGCCGAGCCAAAGGCGTGCTTACACAAGCGAGTAGGCACACGAAGATATGGGGAGGGGTCCCATGGCAGTAGATAACAAGCAGATTGCCACCGATGTCCTCGAGCTCGTGGGCGGTGCGGAGAATGTTACCGTCGCCACCAACTGCATGACGCGCTTGCGTCTGACGCTCAAGGATAACAGCAAGGCCGACGTGGAGAAGATCAAGAAGGTCAAGGGTGTTCTGGGTTGCCAGTTCGCCGGCAGCCAGCTCCAGGTCATCATCGGCCAGAACGTGCCCAAGGTGCTCACCGAGTTCGTCGCCATCTCCGGCGTCAAGCAGGGTGCCGCCGTTGACGAGAATCTCGATGCTCCCAAGGAGAAGTTCGAGCTCAAGAACCTGCCCAACATCATCCTCGACTATCTGTCGGGCTCCATGACCCAGCTGATCCCGCTGCTCATGGCCGGCGGTCTGTTCCGCACCATCGCGGCTGTCCTTGGCCCCACCATGCTGGGCGTTTTTTCGGACACGGACCCGACTTATACGTTCCTCTACACCACACTGTATGAGGCCACGTTTACGTTTATCCCGATCTACCTGGGTTATGCTGCGGCTAAGAAGCTCGGCGCCAGCCCCGTTCTCGGCATGCTTCTCGGCGGTGCCCTTATGGCCCCGTCCGTGGTGAGCGTCGCCACCCAGGAGGGCGGCGGAATCATCTCGGTCTACGGCATCCAGATCGCCGCTGCCAACTATCAGCAGTCCGTCCTGCCGATCATCCTTTCGGTGCCGGTCCTCTACTTCATCGAGAAGTTCTTTAAGAAGGTCATGCCCGACGTGCTCTCCACGGTCTTCACGCCGTTCTGCACCATGATCGTCACGATTCCCATTGCTTTTATCGTCCTCGCTCCGATCGGCAACGAGCTCGGCAGCCTCATCGCCAACATTCTTTTCGGGCTTGCTGACCTTGGCGGCATCGGTATCCTGATCGTGATGGCCATCCTCGGCGCCTTCTGGCAGCTCTTCGTGGTCTGCGGTATGCACATGCCCGTTATCCTGCTCGCTCAGGTGCAGATCATCGCTGCTGGCTACGATCCCTTCGTCTTTGTTTCCACTAACTGCGCTATGGCCGCTGTCTGGGGCTGCGCCTTCGGTGCCTTCCTCAAGATGAAGAACGCTGACGAGAAGAGTCTTGCCCTGGGCTACGTCATCTCCGCCATCGCCGGCGGCGTCACCGAGCCCGCGCTCTTCGGTATCCTCATGCGCTTCCGCCGCACCATGCTCGGCATGTTCATCGGCGGTGCCATCGGCGCTGTGTTCTCGGGCCTCATGGGCGTCACCTATTACCTCGCAGGCGGTGCCTCCAACTTCCTGGTCTTCACCAACTATCTGCAAGGTGGCCAGATGAACACCGTCTGGGCTATCGTCGGTATGGCAATCTCCTTTGCTATTGCCGCTGCCGTCGTCTTTGTCACCGGCTTCTCCAAGGAGGAGCTCGCCGAGATGGAGGCCTAGTCGCCCCAGCCTTGGTCTAAATAAGACCCCCTACACGACAGGGCTCCGCTTGGCATAAGCCCGGCGGGGCCTTCCTGTAGACTTTTTAGGAGAGACGTAAGGGCCCTGTGCTTCGCGTGCGTTCAATTTGAGCTGAGCAACTGCAGCCGCAGACCCTACTGTGATAATGCGGCAGGCGACTTCTTTACCTCCCTCCTAGCAAGTCTCCCCAAGAGAAAGGTGCCATATGAGCTTGGGAAAACTGACCGTCAATACCCGTGAGGACGGGTTCCTCTGCGACGGCAAACCATTCTTTTGGTTTGCCGATACGTGCTGGAGTGCCTTTACGAGCATCACCGAGAACGATTGGGATTACTACCTCACCCGCCGTGCCGAGCAGGGTATGAACGTACTGCAGATCAATACCCTTCCGCAGTGGGACCGCTGCCTGCCCGACCTGGGCATTTGGCCCTATGCGAGCGAGGACGGCGTGCACTTTGATTGGAGTGCACCCAACCAGGAGTACTGGGACCGCGCCCGCCGCATGTGCCAGGCAGCCGTGGAGCACGGCATTCGCCCGGCGCTCGTGCTCATGTGGTGCAACTACGTGCCCGGTACCTGGGGCTCCGTGATCGCCGAGCGCCTGGGTGCCGAGGTCATGCCGCGCGAGGAGGTTCGCGCCCACGTTGCCCGCGTCGTCGAGAACCTGGGCGAGTTCGACCCCGTCTACGTGGTGACAGGCGACACCGACTTTAAGACCGACGAGGCTATCGCCTATTACGGGGATGCACTCGACGAGGTCACCAAGCTGGCTCCCGAGTCCTTGCACACCATGCATATCAACCGTGGCAACCGCGCCCTGCCCGAGCAGTTTGCCGATCGCTTGGACTTCTACATGTTCCAGCCCGGCCACAACTATAGCGGTCAGGAGGAAGCTTGGAAGCTGCCCGAGGATTTTCGCGCGCAGTATCCCAAAAAGCCGATGGTCAATTCCGAGCCCTGCTACGAGCAAATGGGCGCGAGCCGCAACGTGTACTGGCGTTTTACCGCGCAGGATTGCCGTGCAAGCGTGTGGTCGAGCATCCTGGCCGGTGCCTCGGCGGGCATTACCTACGGTGCGCACGGCGTGTGGAACTGGCAGACCTCTCAGAGCCGTGGCAGCGCCCTTGGCGAGGGCTTTGACATGCCGTTCCGCTGGCAAGAGTGCCTGCAGTTTGCGGGCGTGTGGGACTTTGGCCTGATCGAGCACGTGCTGCGCGGCCTGGGTGCCACGAGCGCGGATGGGGCGGTAGCTGTTGAACCCGCGCAGGAGTTGCTCGACGACGCACGCGAGGCCATCCGCGTGGCGCGCGTGGGCGAACGCGTGGTGGTCTATCTGCCGAGGACCACGTCCGTCAAGCTCAAACTCGAGGGCGGCACCACCGCCTGGAATGCTGTGGCGTTTGACCTAGAGAACAAGCGCGTGGCAAACCTGCCGGTTGTGCCCGTCGACGGTGCCGTGCGCGTGGCCCAGCATCCCTTCGAGCACGATGCACTCCTGGTGGTCTCGCCCGCTCAGTAGCGCGCGGTTCCAACGCGACCGGCGGCAAAAAGGCCCGAGTAACGACTACAGAATGAGGGTGGATAATCTCCCGTTTTTTGCCTGTGTACGGGCTCAAAGTGGGAGATTATCCACCCTCGTCATTTAAGTGACCAAAAATCCTCTCTCGTTTTATTTGAGCCCGGGCAGCTTGGTAAAGGGGAAGGACTGCTCGAGGAACTCGGAGCAGCGGGCGTAATCTTTGGCAAAGTAGCTGCTGTAGAGCGAATCGAGTACGTATTGCACGGCGATGTGGCTGGCAAACTGCGTGATGCGGTGGCTCAGGCTCTCGATATCGCTTACGGTGAGATATGCCGCAAAGCCGGGGTGAATGCGGGCACAGTATGGCGTGCCGATGACGATGACCGGGACATGTCGACTGCAGAGGATCGGCAAGATCTCCTTGAGGTTGGGGGCAAGGCCGCTGTAGGAGATGACGATTGCCACATGGTCGGGGCCCGAGGCGAGCGCCGTGCGCACTTGGGCCTCGATATTGTCGTAGCACGTTGAGCTCTTACCGGCGGAAAGCAGGCGATCGCGGAACATTCCCGCCGGATACAGGTTGTGCGAGCCCGTGTAGATGTCCACGGTGCCGGCGCGTAAGACGAGCTTGGCGGCGTAGTCGAGCTGTGCCGGGTCGAGGATCTCGCGCGTCTCGGAAAGCGTGGTCTCGTACAGTCGCGCCATGCGCTCGGAGATCTCCTGGGCGCTGGAGGTCGCATCAAAGGGAAAGTTGATATCCACCTCGGGGGCGGAGTCTGCGCGCGAGGCTGCGCGCATCAGCTCGACCTTGAGTTCTTTGAAGCCCTCGAGGCCGAGCTTTTTGCAAAAGCGGTGGATGCTCGCAACGGAGACATTGGCCTGGCGCGCAAATTCCTTAATGGAGAGCCCGCGGACGTCCTCGCCCATGGCGAGAACCGTCTGCCCGAGCTGCTGCTCGGTGGGGGTGAGCTCCTTGCCCTGCGTGATCTTGCGCTTGATGTCCATATGACTCCTATGCGTTCGTGTCGCTATGTATCAATCATAGCGGTAAACAAAACGCCGGGGAGCAAGCCCTTTCTATGTTCCGCCGTTCTAACGAACGGCGGACCGCTTGACGCTGCGCGGGCCCCAAGCACCCCATCTTGCCGCTCAGCTTCGACGGCATGGGCAAAAGCCCTATGCCGCCTTGCTTCGTGGCAACCTGGGGCACTTGGAACCCGCTCGCTGACTTAGATTCAACCAAGGATTTTGCCTTGATTGAAGTGGGCTTCGATGCCGTTAGCCAAGCAGGCGCACGGGGCCGAGCAGGCCGCTGGGTCCGGAGGGTTCGGTGAGGGCGAAGATGTCGGGGATGGCGTGGTCGAGGGTGTTGATTACATCGATTGTGAGCGCATGTTCACCGGCGGCAAGGGTGCCGAGCTCAAAGCGGTAGGGCGGACAGATGCGGCAGCCCAGATCCGCGCCGTCAAGTGCGACCGTGGCGGTCTCAAAGACCTCGCCCAGGTCGAGCGCGGCGCCGGCGAGGTTCTCAGCAACGGCAAAGCTTGCCTGGTAGCGGAAAGTGCCTGCCTTGCCGGGGAATTCGGCGCAGGAAAGATCGTGCAGGTCGCCAAGCTCGACGGCCTCGTCAAAGACCAGGTGCGTGGCATCGGCGTCGGGCGTGGCAAAGGAGACGTTCCAGGGGCCGTCAACGCGCGTGACCGCATGCTCGGCATCGGAGCCTCCGTGCTCGCCGGCAGCGGGCGCCTCGGCCCCGAGCACCACAATGCAGCTCTCGTAGGGCGCGAGCTCAAGCGTGCCGTCAAAGGCGACGGGTGCACTACCGTCGAGCAAATCGAGGCGCACGCCGTGCACGGGCGCGCCGTCAGCGAGCTCAACATGCGTGTGAATGCCCTGCTTGGGATGCTCGTTTACCAGCATGAGGTAGCTCTCGTCGGCGCGGTCGTAGCGAAGTGCGCGCAGCCACGGCTGCGGCTCGGTGCACACCGCGGTCTGCATACCGGCCGCGCTCAGCACACCCGCAAGCTCGGAAGTTGCAACAACGCAAACGCCTGCAAGCTCGTTGGCCTCCACGGGGGCAAAGCCCGCGCGGCTGGCAGTTTCGCCGTCATAGCGCTTGCTCGGCAGTTTGTCCAGGGCATATACGCCAGCGCCTGCGGCTGCGGCGCACGCGGCAAAGTTGAGTACGGCCCCGCCGGCATATTCGGCGTCGGGCATCACCAGGCAGCGGTACGCCTGGCCGTTCACACTAAAGCCGCTGCCGTCTGCGGCGATCTCCACAGCGTAGCGCTCGGTATCTTCAAACGCCTCGGCCGGCACGATATCGAAATCGATCTGCGCACGCACAAGCTCGGCGGCGGCATGCTGCATAAACGAGGCCTCGCCCGCCCACTCGGCATCGGCGTGGTACAGAAGCGCCACCGGCGTGACGGCCCGCCCGCCCGAAAGCAGGCTCGAGGTGCGGTTCATGTAGCTCATGAGCTTGCCAAAGTGCGCAAACTGGGGGTTCTGACCGTGCGCGTAAAAGTGCGGCGGGCAGTCGAAGTCGGGGAAGGCGGCCATGCTAAAGGCGTGCGGCACAAACCAGTTGACGCCGCGCACCATAACGTGGTCGGTGATCCACTTCATCTCGCGCAGGCCCTCATGCCAGCCAAAAGCGCCAAAGACCTCGGCCATGCAGCGGCCCTGCTTTTTGGGGTCGAGATGCGCTGCCGAGGAGCCCAGCTTGGGCAGCACGTAGTTGTAGAATTCCAGGTCCCACACGCCGCGGCCGTAGGAGTGGAGTCCCTGGTCCATGCCGGGGATGAGCTGGTTGATTACGATGTCCACGCCCGCCATGTCCTGGCCGCCTACGGCGCGAAAGTAGTGCCCGGCGCCCACACCCAGGCGCGCGTGGCAGTCCTTGTCCTCGATCACGTGGCCGATATACTGCACGCCGTGCGCGCGGCACCAGTCGCCGAGCTGGTCGCAGAAGCACTCCTTGTAGAGCGTGCTCGCGATGTCCATGTACACGTGG
Source organism: Collinsella aerofaciens (assembly GCF_015554145.1). GTDB lineage: Bacteria > Actinomycetota > Coriobacteriia > Coriobacteriales > Coriobacteriaceae > Collinsella > Collinsella aerofaciens_AA. Next base: position 43,583 of record NZ_JADNHZ010000009.1, read on the forward strand.
CGCACGTGCGCGCCGGCGTCCATGCGATCCCACAGGTGCGGGAGCTCGTCCAGGTAGCGCTCGCCCAGCGCCGCGCGCAGGCGGCGCTCGAGCTCAGCCGACCAGGGGAGCGGCGCGGTGGCCTTACCGATGAGTGTGTCGGAGATGCCGTCGGCGCCGGTGACGCCCTTCTCGTTGGCAAAGCCGGGCTCATCGGAGAAAAAGCCCAGGATGGTCTTGCCAAACTCATCGCCCAGATGCGCAAAGTGCGGCTCGTACACGGCATCGATGAGCTGCGCCACCGAGGCACGGTCGACCACGTTGATGTAGTCCTCGTTGTAGGAGGTCTTGCCGCTCGTGAACATCACGCACGCCTGCGTGGTGCCAGCCGGCGCATCAAAGACCAAGCGGCAGGGCGTGCCGTGCTCGTCCTCGATTACGCGGTGCTCCACCTCGACGGCGCGCCCTTCCTGCATAAACGTAACGCCATAGAAGCGCTCCGTCTTGTCGAACATGTTGGTGAGCGCGATGCTCGCCTGCGGCGTGGGGCCCACCACGTCGATGGTGCGGTGGGTGAGAACGATCTTGCGGAGCTCCGGCGCCGCCTCCTTGACGGCGCCGTTGGCGTATCCAGTGGGAAAGTGTGCGTCGTCCAAGATCCAGATCTTGAGGCCCAGCTGCTTGCACGTGTCGATCACAAAGCGCAGGTCGCGCCACCAGCCCTCACCGCAAAAATCGGGATGCGGACGACTCTCGAGGCAGACCTCGTGGATATCGGCGCCGGCGATCTTCTCCAGATACTCGGCAATGGTCTGTTGGTCCTCGCCCTTCATCCACAAAAACGGGAGTACGTGGTTGTCGTAGGCACCGTTGAGCACCTGCTGGTAGTACGCGGTCATGGATCCTCCTTGCAAGCCGATGGTGGGCAGCGTATGTTGCATGGCTCCATTCTGGCGTGCAGGCGGCGGCGTGCTAATATCCAAATCACGGCAGAATATGACCGAATCAACGATTGGTGGGGCCATGGAGATCTTGGAGCTCGAGCGCCGGCTGAGCGAGCTGAGCGTCAGCGAGAGGCGATATAGGGACGAGGCTCCCTTTGACTGGTCGATCATGACCGAGCGCGTTGAGGTCGATGGACGGTCGGTGCGAAAGATCGGGCAGATTGGGACGGAATATACTCAGGCTGGGATGCCAGCTGGCCTGATGATCAGGAGAAACTCGCGCTTTAACGCGGTACCCGAGCACGTGCACGACTACGTTGAGATCAGCTATGTGTACCGGGGGCGCTGTCCGCAGACGGTTGCGGGGGAGAAGCTCGTGCTCGAACGCAACGAGGTGCTGCTGCTCGATGCCGCCTGCCCGCATGCGGTGGCGGCGCTCGGCGAGGAAGACATCATGTTGAGTATGACCGTTTCACGCACCTTTTTACAGCGCAGCCTCGAGGCGAGCCTCTCGCGCGGGAGTGCGGTATCGCGGTTTTTGTTTAACGCGCTCAACAGCGAGACCGACCATCGCGGGCACGTGCGCTTTCGCTGCGGGGAGAGCCGGCGCGTGCGGCGCTACATGCAGGAGATGCTCTGCGAACGCTACGAGCCGAGCCTCAACAGCGCCGAGATCGTTCTGCGCCTGTTTCAGCTTCTGTTGGCCGAGCTCATGGATTGCTATGAGCGCGAGCTCGTGCACGGCGCGGTGGCGGGGCGCGATGAGTCGGGGCGCGCGGCCTCGCTCGTGGCAGGGATGCTCGGCTACATCGAGCGCTCGTTTGCCGCCTGCTCGCTCGAGGAGATGGCGGCACGCTTTCATGTGAGCCCTAACTACGCGTCGGCGCTGCTCAAGCAGCATGTGGGAAAGACCTACCGACAGCTGGTCCAGGAGCGCAGGCTCGCGCGTGCCGCGGAGCTCTTGCGCGCGGGTGCCACGGCCGAGGCGGCGGCGCGTGCCGTTGGCTATGAGAACATGAGCTTTTTCTATCGCAAGTTCCGCACCGCCTACGGCTGCACGCCGGCAACATACCGTGGATGAGCAAGGCGGGGCGGGCTTTTAGCTATCGATATGCCACATCTAAATAGGTCGTTTCGTTTCATCTACCCGGGTCGGAGGGTGGCCGTCAGGTCGATTTTTGCCTCGTCTAGGCCTCGGTATCAAAAAGTGTCAGCCGGCGGAAGCGCTGGGGCGAAAAGAAGTGTCCAATGCGGCGTCTCCGCGCCTTGGGCGCCCAAGTGCGCGCGATACTCGGTTCAGTACATAAAACCCGTTGCGAGGAGGCACATATGGGATTTCCCGAGGGATTCTTTTGGGGCGGCGCCACGGCCGCAAACCAGTTTGAGGGCGCATGGAACGTTGACGGCCGCGGCCCCAGCGTAGATGACCACTTCCTGGGCGGCAGCTACAAGGAGCCACGTCAGATTACGATTGACATCGACCCCAACCGCTTCTACCCCAATCACGACGGTATCGACTTCTACCATCACTACGAGGAAGACATCGCGCTGTTTGCCGAGATGGGCTTTAGCATGTTCCGCATGTCCATCTCCTGGAGCCGTATCTTCCCCAACGGTGACGATGCCGAGCCCAACGAGGCCGGCCTCGCCTTCTACGACCGTGTCTTCGACTGCTTGCGCGCGCACAACATCGAGCCGCTTGTTACGCTTAGCCACTACGAGATGCCCTATGCCCTGGTCGAGAAGTACAACGGTTGGGAGAGTCGCGAGCTTATCGGATTCTTTGAGCGCTATGCCCAGACCGTGCTCGAGCGCTATCACGACAAGGTGACCTACTGGCTCACCTTCAACGAGATCAACTGTGGCACCCTGGACCTAGGCAACCTCTTTGAGACCAGCATGATTCGCGGCTACGAGGGCCCGGCCTCCGGCGCCCACACCACCCCGCAGCAGCGCTTCCAGGCTCTCCACCACCAGTTTGTGGCGAGCGGCCGTGCCATCCGCTATGCGCACGAGCACTTCCCCAAACTCAAGATGGGCAACATGGACTGCTTTAGCCTGTCCTATGCCGCCACGTGCGACCCGGCCGACGTCCTTGCCACCCAGCAGGAGATGAACACCATGAACTGGTACTGCTCCGACGTGCAGGTGCGCGGCAAATACCCGTTCTACGCCAAGCGCTTCTGGGACGAGAACGGCATCGAGCTTAACATCGCCGACGGCGACCTGCAGGACATCGCCGACGGCAAGGTCGACTTCTACACCTTTAGCTACTACATGTCGGGCACTGTGGGCACCCACAAGGACCACGAGATGACCGAGGGCAACATGGCTTTTGGCGGCAAGAATCCCTACCTCGAGAGCACCGACTGGGGCTGGCAGATTGACCCGACGGGCCTGCGTATCGCCCTCAACGAGATCTACGCCCGCTACGAGATTCCGCTGATGGTGGTCGAGAACGGCATGGGCGCCTACGACGAGGTGGAGGAGGACGGCTCCATCCACGACCCGTACCGCATCGCCTACCTCCAGAGCCATGTCAAAGCCATGGGCGAGGCCATCGAGGACGGTGTCGACCTGATTGCCTATACCTGGTGGGGTCCCATCGACCTGGTCTCGGCCGGCACCGGCGAGATGCGCAAGCGCTACGGCTTTATCCACGTCGATAAGTACGATGACGGCACCGGCACCTACGAGCGCCGCCGCAAGGACAGCTTCTTCGCCTACCAGAAGATCATCAAGTCCAACGGTGCCGAGGGCCTGGCTTAATCGACAAGATGAGTGCCACCGGGGAAAAGCCTTGGGATGGGCTCGTGATTCGAGTCCCCACCTTAGCATTTGAACCATTTGGCACTATAATCACCATAGGCATGCGCACAACGTTGCGCTGAATCAAGAGGAGAAAACGTATGGGTCTGTTTGACATGTTCAAGAAGAAGGCTGAGCCCGCGGCTGCCGCTGCTCCGGCCTCCATCTCTGCTTCTGCCGGCGCCGACGTGCTGTGCTCGCCCGTCAAGGGCAAGGTCATCAAGATGGCCGACGTGCCCGATCCCGTCTTTGGTGGCGAGGTTCTGGGCAAGGGCTGCGCCGTGTGGCCCGAGGACGATCTGGTCTACGCTCCCTGCGACGGCAAGGTGACCGTCACCATGGGTCACGCCGTGGGCCTGCAGTCCGATAGCGGCATCGAGGTTCTGGTGCACGTTGGCGTCGATACCGTCAACATGAACGGCGACGGCTTCGAGGGCTTCGTCAAGGCCGACGATGTCGTTAAGGCTGGCCAGCCCATGCTCAAGATCGACCGCGCCAAGATCGCTGCTGCCGGTTACAAGGACTGTGTCGTCGTGGCCGTGTCCAACACCGCCGAGTTTGCCGACGTTGAGCTCGCCGTCGAGGCCGACTCCGCTGTCGCCGCCGGCGACGCCATCGTCAAGGTCGTCCGCAAGTAAACTGCGACAACATAAGGATGTGCAAGGGTGGTCGGGTTATCCGGCCGCCCTTTTTTAATGGGCCGAGTGGGCGCATTTTATTGCAGGGGGCTTGCTTTATAGGCCGTTCGTTCGTCAAATTGAGCCGCCTGCGCTTTTGTGACGCAGGGGGTTGGGCCTGGCCGCTAATATGGACTTGCTGTTACGACGTGCGCCGCGTCTGGGAAGCGCGGTGCCGCTCATTGGGAGGAACAACATGAAAAAGAAGCTGCTGCTTGCGCCCCTCATGGCCGTCTTGGTTGCATGCGTGGTCGTGCTTTCCGGCTGTGGAGGTCCTTCGGTTGAGGAGCTCATCACCGAGGATCTTACGACGCAGTTTGACGAGGTCAAGAACGGTGGCGACGACTTCCTCTCTGGTCTGGAGGAGGCTTCGGGCGATGAGTTCGAGCAGCTGGGTATCGATCCCAAGGAGTATGCCAAGACCTATCTCGAGGGCTTTGACTACAAGATCGGCGACGTGACGGTTGACGAGGACAAGGGTGTCGCGACCGCCGAGGTCTCTATCACCTGCAAGTCCATGAACAAGATCGTCGAGGACTTCTCCACCCAGTATCAGGAGAAGGTCGCCGCGCTTGATACGGTTCCTTCCGATGACGAGCTGTACAAGATGGCCGGTCAGGTTATGGTCGATGTGACCAAGGCCACCGAGCCCAGGAAGACCACGGTTATCTTCAAGTACACCTGCAACGACGACGGCGAGTGGTCTGCCGACGACTCCGTCAACTCCGAGATGATGGATGCAATGCTGAGCTAGTTTGTTGCGGCGTTTTACCAAACGCCGCAACTGCTCGACGCTGCGCGGGCACCAGAGCGACAACTTGTCATTCAAAGAGGACGGCATGACCAGAAGGTCTATGCCGTCCTCTTTTCATGCCAATTTGTTCGCTCTGGTGCCCGCTCGCTGTCCGTCCTCTACCTGCGGCGTTGCCATGGTAGTCATTGGGGCGGCACTTGGGGACGTTCCTTTTCTGCCGGCAGTTGGGGACACTCCTTGCGCCAGCGTTGCATCGAATGCTCGGGAAAATACGAGCCGGTATTTGGCCGAATAGCGGGTCGCGGTTTCCGGATGGGGTGGGTTGTGGAAAGTGCGACCCGGAATATTGCTCTGAAACGGGATGCCGTTTCCCCGACAAGGCTCAACCGGAAAGCGCATCCCATTCTGGGGCGGCAAAACGGGATGCGCTTTCCGCGCGACAGAATCTATGCAGCCGTGTTGAGCGACAGCCCCGCTACTCGCCCAGAATCAGCGCCGCGAGCTCGTCTTGGGTGTCCACCACGTAGTCGGCGCCGGCGGACTCCAGCTCTGCGCGGCCGCGGAAGCCCCAGCTGACACCGGCGCTCTTGAGGCCGGCGTTGTGACCGGTCAGAACATCGACATTGGAATCGCCCACATAGAGCGTGGTTGCCGGGTCGGCGCCTAGCTCTTCCATCACATGCAGCGTAACAGGCGCCTCGGGCTTGGGAGGAAACGCATCGACGCGGCCCTGCACCAGCGCAAAGCGCTCGGAACCAAAGTATTTTTCGATAAGCGGAGCGGCCGAAACATGGTCCTTGTTGGTGAGCACGGCAAGCTGCACGCCCGCGGTGCGCAGGCGGTCGAGCATCTCGATCGTACCGGCGTACGGTGCGGTGTGGTCCTCCTTGTGCTCGCCGTAGTAAGCCCTAAACTCGGCAAGCGTCTGCTCAAACATACGGCCGTCGCCCGCATACTCGGCAGGCATAAAGCGCTCGACCAGCTTGAGCATGCCGTTTCCCACCTTGTAGCGGTACTCGTCTACGGCAAACGTGGGCCAGCCGTGCGTCTCGCAGGTATGGTTGCCGGCGGCCGCCAGGTCCTCGAGCGTGTTGAGGATGGTGCCATCCAGATCAAAGATCACATGGGAAAAAGCTGCTGCCATGGGTGCTCCTGCCGCTTGAGTTGTAAAACGCACCCCATGATACTTGGCATGCGTGCCGGGCATGTTTGGAATCTGAATATCTTTAATAGCCCTGAGCCTTTGTCGTTAGCAAATCCTCGGCAGCTGCTCTCCTACGAGCATGTCGAGGATGCGGGTCGAGCCCCAGCCGGTGCGCACGCGCACGGCGGGGCGGGCGTCCTCGGCAAGCGGCAGCACGCGACCGATAATAGCGGCATTCTCGCCGTAGCGCGCGGCGCGCATGGCTGCCAGCGCGGCATCGGCCTGCTCGGCCGGCACCACGGCAACCATCTTGCCCTCGTTTGCTACCTGCAGCACGTCATAGCCGAGCATCTCGCAGGCTGCCTGCACGTCGGGGCGCACAGGCACGGCATCCTCGTCGACCTCCATGGCAACGCCGCTGGCCTGGGCAAACTCATTGAGCGTGGACGCCAGGCCGCCGCGCGTGGGGTCGCGGAAGCAGCGTGTTTCGGGTGCTGCGGCAAGCACATCGGCAATCAGGTGGTTGAGCGGCGCGGCATCGCTTTCGATGGTGCTCGAAAACGCCAAGCCCTCGCGTTGGCTCATGATGGCGATACCGTGGTCGCCCAGCGTACCCGATACCAGAATGACATCGCCGGGCTGGCAGTTGGCGCCGCTGAGCGCTACGCCCACGGGCACTTCGCCCACGCCGGCGGTATTGATGTAGACGCCGTCGGCCCCGCCGCGCTCGACCACTTTGGTGTCGCCGGTGATGATCGCCACGCCCGCCTCGTGCGCCGTCTCGGCCATCGTTTGCACAATCTGGCGGAGCTTATCCATGGGATAGCCCTCTTCGAGGATAAAGCCGCACGATAGGTAGCGTACGTTGGCGCCCGAGGTCGCGACGTCGTTGACGGTTCCGCATACAGCGAGGCGGCCGATGTTGCCCCCGGGGAAGAACTGCGGCGAGACTACAAAGCTGTCGGTCGACATGGCGATGCGCCCGCTCGTGGGCAGCGCGGCGACGCCGGCATCGTTGCCCTCGAGCAGCTCGGGCGACCCAAAGGCATCCAAAAAGACCTCATCGATGATGCGTTTCATCATCTGACCGCCAGAGCCGTGGCCCAACAGGACAGTGCTATCGGTGGCAGTACGGGACATATCGAAAACTCCAATCGAGGACGGAATTATATGGGTGAGGTGCAGCGTCGACCGGTCCGCCGTTCGTTAGAACGGCGGAACCTAACAGCCTCGGTAGCGGAAATATGCTGCACAGCTGCCCTCGGAACTCACCATGCAGGGGCCGATGGGATGCTCGGGTGTACAAGCGCGGCCGAACAGAGGGCAGTCGCTCGGCGTAATGGCCCCGCGCAGCACGTCGCCGCAGCGGCACCCGCGCGGCTCGACCGTCGCCTCAACGGGCACGTCAAAGCGAGCACGGGCATCAAAGCGCGAGAACTCGGCGCGGATGGAAAGGCCCGAGTTGGCAATCAGCCCCAGCCCGCGCCATGTGGTGTCGCACGGCTCAAATACCTGCTCGACCAGCTGGCGCGCCACGGGATTGCCGTCGGCATTGACGCCGCGACGGTAGGCGTTGTCGATCGTGGGCCTGTCCTCGACAACCATCTGGACCAGCATGCAGATGCCCTGCAGGATATCGACCGGTTCAAATCCTGTGACCACGCCCGGGGTATTGAACTCGTCGACCAAAAAGCCAAAGGGGGCTAAGCCCGTGATGGTGGCGACGTGGCCCGGCAGGATAAAGCCGTCGATAGTGGTCTCGGGATCGTTGGCGATGGCGCGCAGCGCCGGCGGCGTGGTCTTGTGGGCACAGTAGACCGAGAAGTTCTGGAGTCCGCGTGCATCGGCCTCCAAAATGGCGGCGGCGATGGTGGGCGTTGTGGTCTCAAAACCCACGCCCATAAAGATGACCGGGCGGTCGGGGTTGTGTTCGGCGATATCGAGCGCGTCGAGCGGGGAGTAGACGATGCGAATGTCACGCCCTGCCGCTTTTTGCGCAGCGAGCGAGGTGGATGATCCGGGCACGCGCATCATGTCGCCAAAGGTGGTGATGATGGCGCCGTCTATGTTGGCGAGCGCGATTGCGTGGTCGATGTCACGGTTGGCGGTAACACAGACGGGGCAGCCCGGTCCGCTCAGCAGCTTGAGCCCGGCCGGCATAATGGAGCGAAAGCCATAGCGCCCGATGCTCACGGTATGCGTGCCGCAGACTTCCATAAGGTTGATGGCGCGGTCGCCGACAAGCTCATGAATACGATCGATGAGCTCGCGAGCCAGCTTGGAATCGCGAAATGCCGAAAAGTCGATACCGGAGCGAGCCGGCTGCGCCGCCGCCACTAGTATGCCTCGGCCGGGTTGGTGGCGAGCTGGTCCTCTTCGACCAGCTCGGTCATGGTGTTGACCAGGTCGAGCGTCTCCTGCGCCTCCTGCTCGTCGACAATCTGAATGCCAAAGCCGGCGTGCACGAGAATATAGTCGCCTACCTGTGCCGTCGGCACGAGGCGCAGCGAAACGGGGCGCTCGATGCCCATCATGTCGACGGTCGCCTTAAGGTCGTCGTCGCGTTTGACCACTTTACCGGGAACGGCAAGGCACATAATGTTCCCCTTTTATACGTTTTGCGCTGGATAGGCGCCTAATTACCCATCAGTTGATGGTAGCGCTCGCGGGAGTCACGAGCAAACGCGTTACACCTGTGAGACGGCGGCGCGCAGGCTGGCAAAACAGCCTATCGCGATGTTGTCTGCGCAAGACGAGCGCTTGCGACCGCCGCCTGACCGTAGGCGATGCAGCCGTCATTGACGGGTGCGGTGTGGGGGACAAGGACAGTAAGGCCTGCGCTTTTGAGCTCGCGGGTGAGGAACTGAAGCAGGAGTCGGTTCATGAACACGCCGCCCGAGAGCGCGATGGTGTCGAGGTCTTCACGGACGCAGATCTCGCTTGCGATGCGGGCCGACGCGCGGGCGATGGTGACATGGAAGTCGAGCGCGAGCTTGTCGGCGGGCACGCCGGTCCTGATTCCCTCCAAAAGCGCCTCAAAAAGCGGTCTGGAGTTCAGAACATGGAAGTCGTCCGGACGGGATGATTCGGTTACGGAAAAGCTGGCCATATTGCCGGTGGGGCAGGCACTTTCACTGCTGAACGCGCGCCAGGCGGCGGCTTCGAGTTCTATGGCAGGCTCGCCCTCGTAGGTTGCCTTGTCGCAGATGCCCAGAATTGCTGCCGCGGCATCAAAGAGACGCCCCATGCTGCTGGTGCGCGGGCTGTTGATGCCGTGCTCGATCATGGTGGCTGTCACGCTGCGCGTTTGCTCGTCGAGGCTGTCCAAAAGCCGAGCGGCGCCTGGGTGCTCGAGCAGACCGAGCTCACTGAGCAGGGCAAAGGCGTTGCGGCGGCCGCCGCGCACGGAGGCCGCCCCGCCGGGGAGCGCCCAGGTGAGCAAATGCGCGGCGCGCTCAAAGCCGCCAAGGCCGGCAACAAGAAACTCGCCGCCCCAAATGGTCCCATCGGTGCCGGCGCCGGTGCCGTCGAAGGCGATGCCAAGGACACGCGCGTCGGTTGTAAGCTGGCCCGCGGCGATGGCCTCGGCCATTACGCTCGCGATATGCGCATGATGGTGCTGCACCTCGACGAGTGGCAGATTGTGCTCCCGTGCCTGCTCGCGCGCCCACTGGCTCGATAGATAGCTGGGGTGCAAATCGCAGGCCAAGGCGGCGGGCGCCAAGTCAAAGAGATCTTCCAAGCGCGTGCGCGCGGCGTTCCAGGCATCGAAGGTCTCGCCGTTTTCAACATCGCCGATATGCTGCGACACAAAACAGGTTGCCTCGCCGTTCGTCCCTTCACGCGTGAGCGCAATCGTGGCCTTTTGTTGTGGCCCGCAGGCGAGCACGCAGGACGGAGCGCCGTCGAGCGCCGGCAACGGCAGCGGCTGGGGTGCATATCCGCGAGCGCGGCGCACGGGCATAACGGCGCCGTCGACCACGCGCACCACGGAGTCGTCGTAGCGCGAGAGAATCGCGCGGTCGTTGCCGAGCAGCGCGTCGGCAATGCCGGCGGCAACGAGGCGCTCCCAGGCAAGATCGTCATCGGTCTCGATGGGCTCTTCGCTCAGGTTTCCGCTGGTTATGAAGAGCGCGTGCATACCGCGGGCTTCTGCCGCGGCAAGCAACAGATGCTGAAGCGGGGTGTAGGGGAGCATAACACCGAGCTCTGGAAGGTCGTGCGCGACGGACGGCGCGAGCGCGAGGGCGTCGGGGGAGCCGCCGCTCTCGCAAGCAGCACGTCGGCGCAGCAGCACAATGGGGCGAATGCTGCCGGCCAGCAAGCCGCGTGCAACGTCGTTGACATGGCACAGGCGTTCAGCGTCGGCAAGGTCGCGTACCATAACGGCAAGCGGTTTGTTGCTGCGGCGTTTGCGGCGGCGAAGCTCGGCTACCGCCTGCTCGTTGGAAGCGTCGCATGCCAAGTGAAATCCGCCCAGACCCTTGATGGCGACGATACCGCCACCGGCCAGCAGCTCAACACAGCGGTCGATAATGGCGTCGCTGGTCTCGCGCGTGGTGCCGACGGCCGGCAACGCGGCGGCTTCGCCCGGCTCATCGCCCACGCTCGCTTCGCGCCACGTGATATGCGGCCCGCAATCAAAGCAGGCATCGGGCTGCGCGTGAAAACGCCGGTCGAGTGGGTCGGCATACTCCGCGGCGCACTTGGGACACATGGGAAAACAATCCATCGAGGTGGCCGCTCGATCGTAAGGCAGCGAGCGGATGATGGTAAAGCGCGGCCCGCAGTTAGTGCAGTTGATAAAGGGGTAGTGATAGCGTCGGTCGGCGGGATCGAACAACTCGCGCAGGCAATCGTCACAGGTAGCGATATCGGGCGAGACGAGCGTCGTGTGCGCGGTCTGGTCCTGCGATGCCACAATGCGAAAGCCCTGCTCACCGGCAGCGCTCCAACCGCCAGGCCCCAAATCCGCAATATCGACTCGCTCAACGCGGGCTGCCGCAGGCGCATGCTCAGAAAGCGCGGCAACAAAAGCATCGAGCGCATCGGCCGGAGCGTGCGCCTCGATATGCACGCCGTCGCCCGCGTTGAGCACCCATCCGCAAATGCCATGCGCCATGGCCTCGCGATACACAAACGGCCGCATGCCAACGCCCTGCACAATGCCCGTTACATGAATATGCACATGCCGCATGCGACACCCCTCATCAAAACCGACCAAATAGGGACAGGTGCGCTACAGCCCCAGGCTCTGCTTGGTGGCGGCGCACGTGAGCTCGCCGTGCTTAACGCCGCGCAGGCCCAGCAGACGGTCGGCTAGTTCGTAGACGCGCTCGCCGCGACCCTTGAGCGCCAGAATCTCCAAGCAGTTGTGGTGATCCAGATGCACGTGCATGGTCGATACGATCTCGTCGGTGTAGTCGTGCTGCACTTCGTCCAGACGGCGCGTCAGGTCGCCGGTATGGTGGTCGTAGATCATGGTGAGCGACCCGATAACATGCTCATCGGGCGTGCGCATCTGCTCCTTGGCGATCGAGGCGCGAATCAGGTCGCGCACGGCCTCGGAGCGGTTGGCCACGTCGCCGCGGCGCGCGATCTGTTCGTCAAAACGGCGCAGCAGGTCGTCCGGTGCGGTAACCGAAAAGCGGACCAGCTCGGAGCCGGAACCACTACAGTGGCAGCCCGCGTCACCGTCCGCCCCGTGCGGATGCTCGTGCTCGTACCCGCAGCCGTGCTCGTGTTCGGCCACGTTACACCAGCTTCACGGAGCCGACGGAGTTGTGGTCGGCCTCGATGGCCTCTTCGTAGCCCTCGAGTGCGTCGTGGGCCTCGTGCAGCGCAGTCATGGCTGCCTCGAGCTTGGCGCCGATGCGCTCCATGTCAAAATTCTCGGTCGCATGCAGCAGCTGATGGCTCCACTCGTGAGCGAGCTCGATGGTGTCGTCGACCTGCTTGACGCTCATGGCAAGCTGGCTCATGTTCATTCCAACGTCATGCATGGGAAATCTCCTTTTGTATGGGGCAGTTCAGTGGTTCAGATTTTACTACGCTCGCTCTATGCGCAGCTGCATAAGAAAACGGGTGCGAGTCTGTGCGACTCGCACCCGTTCACTGGGGGCTGTTTGTGACTACCATACTATCCGTGGTCGCACGCGCCGCACCCGGCAGTCCGGCGAGCGGTGCAAAACCGCTCATGGACGGCGGGTAAGTAACAAGCGTATTACAGATGCTTCTCCAGCAGCGCCTGCAGCCTCGCCTTGGGCAGAGCGCCAACCGAGCGGTCAATCTCCTCGCCGTTCTTAAACACAATCAGCGTGGGGATGCTCATGACGCCATACTTCATGGCCAGGTCCTGGTTGTCGTCGACGTTGCATTTGGCAACGGCAAGCTTGCCGGCCAGCTCGTCGGCTACCTCGTCCACGATGGGCGAGAGCGATCGGCAGGGCCCGCACCAGGGCGCCCAAAAATCGACCAGCACGGGAAGGTTGTCGTTAACGATGGAATCGAAGTTCTCGGGGGTAATCTGCTTAATGTCAGCCATGGTGACCTCCATAATGCGATGCGGCTCGGCCGCGTAAAACTCAGTACGACCGTGCTTATACCCAGCCGCCCGCAAAGCAACCACTCGCGGGCAGCTCTTTTATATAATGGTGGGCACGCAAACGATTGGAGAGCGCATGTCCACGTCACAAAGCCAGAAAAAAGAAGCCATCGCCCAGGCGGCCGAGCAGGAGCTCGCATCGCTTGCGGTCCGTGGCGTGCGCATCGTGGGCAACGCGTGCTCGCCGATCGTGCTGGTCAAAGGCGATTTGGACGAGGCCGAGCGTTCGGGTGGCGAGCTTGCCGCCGGCCCGGATGGCGCGGCGTTGCGCAAGGCGCTTGGGGCCATCGGCTACGCGCCCGAGGATTTTTGCGTGCTGGCAAGCGTCGCCGGCACAGGTGACGGAGCGGTCACGGTGGGCGAGACTCTGCCGTGCGAGCTGTTCCGCGAGGCGCTTGAGGCCTTGGACCCCGAGGCGGTGCTACTGCTCGACAACAGCGCGGCCGATGTCATGCGCGAAACCTACGCCGATATGCTCGTGGCGATCGATGACTTCGACACCGCCATGCTCAAGCCCGGTCTGGTCGCCCATGTGCAGGGCCGCCGCGTGCTCGCACTCGACGGCTTTGAGGCGGCACTCACCGACAAGGCCGCTAAGCAGCGCATGTGGGCCTACATCAAGCAGCTGACCCCGGCGGCCGCGCCGCTGTAACGGTCTAGTTAGCCCATAGTCCCGATTACGGGCGACACGGGTACGTCCATCATTGAATTATTATTTCAACTTTACACCTAGGTTTACAGCTGTCTTGTCAGCTGTAAACCTAGGTGTCATACTAAAGCCCCAAGATTCGCCAAAAGAGAGGGGCCTTGATGGCACAGAGCGCGAACATGGATGCATCGGAGCTTGCACGCGATATCGCGGCCGGCCTAGCATCGGCAACGACGGCAACGGAGCGCGCGGCATTGGTGCCCGCAGAGCTCGTCGAGGCCATTCGGCAACTAAAAACCCAACGCGACGCGGTGATCTTGGCACACTATTACGTGGCGCCCGAGGTGCAGGCCGTAGCCGATTACGTCGGCGACAGCTTCTACCTGGCAAAGCTCGCCAAGAGCCTGCCGCAGCAGGCCATCGTGCTGTGCGGCGTGGAGTTTATGGGCGAGAGCGCCAAGCTGCTCAATCCCACTAAGACCGTGCTGCTGCCCGAGCCAGGCGCGGACTGCCCCATGGCTCACATGGTCAAGCGCGAGACGGTCGACGCCGCCCGCGCCGAGTATGGCGACGACCTGGCCGTGGTCTGCTACGTCAACTCGACGGTCGAGATCAAGAGCTGGAGCGACGTGTGCGTCACTAGCTCCAACGCCGTCAAGATCGTGTCCGAGCTGCCGCAGCAGCACGTCCTGTTTATCCCCGATCAAAACCTGGGCCGCTTTGTAGCCGAGCAGGTGCCGCAAAAGCACGTCATCCTCAACAATGGCTACTGCCCGCGCCACCATATCATCACCGTCGAGCAGATCGTCGATGCGCAAGAGGCGCATCCCGACGCGCTCGTGCTGGCGCACCCCGAGTGCAAGGCCGATGTCCTTGCCGAGGCCGACTACATTGGCTCCACCGCCGGCATCATCAAGTATGCCGAGGAGTCGGACGCGAGCGAATTCATTATCGTGACGGTCCGTGGCGTGCTCTACGAGCTCGAGCGCCGCTGCCAGGGCACCGGCAAGAAGTTCTACTTCCCCGCGGTGCAGCCCACCTGCGTCAACATGGATCTCATCACGCTCGAAAAGCTCGTGCGCTGCCTGGAGACGGGCGAGGGCGAGGTGCAGATCGGCGTGTCGGACGAGGCCGCCGAACAGGCCAAACTTACGCTCGACCGTATGCTCGAGTACGCAGCGCGCTAGAACAATGTGGCATGAGGGATGGTCCCTTATGCCACATTCAAGGGAGAGGATTCCTGTGGAAACCAAGCAATACCCCGATATGGAGTGCGACGTCGTCATTGCCGGCTGCGGCGTGGCGGGCCTGTACGCGGCGCTCAACCTGCCGACGAGCACGCGCGTGATCATGCTCTCCAAGGGCGCGGTCGACGAGTGCGACTCGATGCTCGCGCAGGGCGGCATCTGCGTGCTGCCCGAGGGCACGGACTACGATGCCTTCTTTGAGGACACCATGCACGCCGGCCATTACGAGAACCGCCGCGAGAGCGTCGACATCATGATCCGCTCGAGCCGCTCGGTCATCAACGACCTGCTGGCGATGGGCGTGGATTTTGAGCGCAAGGCCGACGGCAGCCTCGACTTTACCCGCGAGGGCGCGCACACCCGCCCGCGCATTGCCTTCCATGCCGACATTACGGGCAAGGAGATCACGACCAAGCTGCTCCAGGCCGTTCGCAAGCTGGATAACGTGCAGATTTTGGAGCACGTGGCCATGACCGACATCCTGACGGGCGAGCGTGACGGCGCCACGGTGTGTATCGGCGTCGTCGCCGTTTCCGTGGACGAGGACAACTCGGTTCGTCCCGCCGACGAACTGGCAAGTGCCGCCGAGGGCGTGCATGCCGGCGAGCCGTTTAAGATCCATGCCCGCCATACGCTGTGGGCGACGGGCGGCATCGGTGGCGTATACGACCACTCGACCAACTACCCGCAGCTCACGGGTGACGCTTGCTACATCGCGCAGGAGCATGGCATTAAGATGGAGCACCTGGACTACGTGCAGATCCACCCCACGGGGCTGTTCTCGCCGCAGCCGGGTCGCACCTTCCTGATCAGCGAGAGCTGCCGTGGCGAGGGCGCGATTTTGCTCAACGCCGCCGGCGAGCGCTTTACCGACGAGTTGCAGCCGCGCGATGTGGTCGCCGCCGCTATTCGCGAGCAGATGAAGCTCGACGGTACCGAGCACGAGTGGCTGAGCTTTGCCCCCGTCGAGCGCGACGTGGTGACCGGGCACTTTGCCAACATCCGCGCGCGTTGTCTGGAGGACGGCCGCGACATCTTGGACGAGCCCATTCCCGTTACGCCCACGCAGCACTACTTTATGGGCGGCGTGTGGGTCGATAAGGACGGCCGCACCTCGATGCCCGAGCTCTATGCCGCGGGCGAGACAGCCTGCAACGGCGTTCACGGCAAGAATCGCCTGGCTTCAAACAGCCTGCTCGAGGCGCTGGTCTGGGGCCGCCGTGCCGCCTGGTACATGCGTACCGGCGAGTCGCTGGCCGTGGAGCAGGCGGGTGACCCCGCGCTCGATGGCCGCCATCGCGCTCTGAGCGCCGACACCCTGGCAATCGATGATTTGGCCCGTGCCGCCGGCACGCAGGCCGTGGAGGAGTAGACCATGAATCCCATTACCATGAAGCTCGTCGTCGATGATCTGATTCTGCAGGCTCTGCGCGAGGACATTACGTTTGAGGACGTGAGCACGGCGAGCGTGTGCCCCACGGCGCGTCCCGCTACCGTTGAGCTTATCGCCAAGGCCGACGGCATCATCGCCGGCTTGGATGTGTTTGCTCGTACCTTTGAGCTGCTGGATTCGCAGAGCTCGGTGCTGTTTGATGTTGCCGACGGTGACGAGGTGCACGCCGGCGACCATGTGGGTCAGGTGCGCGGCGACGCGCGCGTGCTGCTTTCGGGCGAGCGCGTGGCACTCAACTACCTGCAGCGCATGAGCGGCATCGCTACCTACACGCACCAGATGGCCGCGGCGCTCGAGGGAACCAAGACCGTGCTCGTCGACACACGTAAGACCACGCCGGGCATGCGCGTGTTTGAGAAGGCGGCGGTCGAGATCGGCGGCGGCAGCAACCACCGCTACAACCTGTCGACGGCCGTCATGCTCAAGGACAACCATATCGACGCCGCCGGTGGCGTGCCACGCGCGATCGAGATGGCGCGTGCCCACGCGTCGTTTACCACGACGGTCGAGATTGAGTGCGAGAACCTGGACATGGTGCGCGAGGCCGTGGAGGCCGGTGCCGATATCATCATGCTCGACAACATGACCCACGATGACATGGCTGCCGCCATCGAGCTTATCGCCGGCCGCGCCAAGACCGAGTGCTCGGGCAACGTGGACGCGAGCAATATTCGCGCGCTTGCCGACCTGGGCGTCGACTTTATTAGCTCGGGAGCGCTGACGCACTCCGCGCCGATCCTCGACCTCTCGCTTAAGCACCTGCGTCTGCTGGACGGTAAATAATGGATGCCCGCGAGCGTCGCCGTGCCATCATGGGCGTGCTCGAGGGAGCCAAAGGCCCCGTATCGGGCGGTGCGCTTGCGCGCGAGGTGGGTGTGAGCCGCCAGGTTGTCGTGCAGGACATCGCCCTGCTGCGTGCCGATGGGCACGACATCGTTGCCACCAATCGCGGCTACGTGCTGCAGGAGGCTCCGAGCAGCCCGGCGGTGCCCACGCGCCTGGTCAAGGTGCACCATGGTGTTGAGCAGGCGGGTGACGAGCTCACGAGTATCGTCGACGCGGGCGGCGCCGTGCTCAACGTGATCGTCAACCACCGCGTGTACGGCAAGATCACAGCCGACCTCGACATTCGTAACCGCCGCGATATCGAGCGCTATCTGGAGGGTATTGCCAGCGGCAAGAGTTTCCCGCTGCTGACGGTGACGAGCGGCTACCACTTCCATCGCATCGCGGCGGAAGACGAGCAGACCCTCGACGAGATCGAGACTATGCTCAAGGAGAAAGGCTACCTCGCAGACCTTATGCCCTACGAGGGCGACCTATCGTAGCCGACGCTGCAAACGCCCCTAAGCGGCAATCTGACGTTCAATCGTCGGTCGCGTACCAAAGTACGCTTCCCTCCTCTTTCACGTCACCTTGCTCGCTTAGGGGCGTTTTCGCTGACTTATGCTCAACCTGCGGCGGTGCCAAATTAGTTATCCGCACAAACAAAATAAGGAGGCCTCCGCGGCGATGCGGAGGCCTCCTTATTGTGCACGGTGTACTTTTGAGTGTGCAAGTGGGGGAGTTGTTACTCCTCGACGATCTCGGTGATCGCGCCAGCGGGGCAAGCGTCCTGGCAAGCGCCACAGGCGACGCAGGAGTCCTCGTCAGCGACGGTAGCGACGTCCTGGAGCTCCAGAACGCCAGCGGGGCAGGAGTCGACGCAAACGCCACAAGCGATGCACTCGTCGGCATCAATTACGGGATGAGCCATGGTAGTTTCCTCTCTGTTGACCGACGCTACAGGCGATGCGCGTCGGTTTGATTCGGGCAAAAACATACCACGGGAGCGACCGTTTGCAATACCCTCTGGCCGGCATCTTCATACCGTTCGCCGAGTATGCCGCGGCTTACTAAAAAACACGCAGGTGGGGTCGCCGAGCTGCGCAAATGTTAGCTAAAGGTGACTCAAAATATTGAGCGATTGAGCAAGTATCCTGCCATTTGTGGACGGGCTAGAAATGACATGCAGAGCTCCGGGACCCAAACCTCAGCCATCTCTACATAGATCTCAATAGATTTGCCGAGAACTCAAATAGCGCTTCTACCTGAGATTTTGCGAACCTAAACTCTGAGTAATAAGAAATCTTATATGAATTGACTTAGATTTTGTATATTCCGGCCCATAAGGGGATACACTACATCCTGAAAGACAAGCCGAAGCACCGCGCGACAGACCGCCGAGGCGGCGCAAACGCACAAGAGAGAGGGAAATTTCTAATGGGCAAGATTCTTGGTATCGACCTTGGTACTACTAACTCCGCTATGGCCGTCCTCGAGGGCGGTTCTCCGACCATCATCGTGAACGCCGAGGGCGACCGCACTACCCCGTCCGTCGTGGGCTTCCGTGCCGACGGCGACCGCGTCGTGGGTAAGGCCGCTAAGAACCAGGCTGTCACCAACCCCAAGAACACCGTGTTCTCCATCAAGCGCTTCATGGGCCGTAAGTACTCCGAGTGCACCTCCGAGCTCAAGACCGTGCCGTATGAGGTTAAGGAGGGTCAGGGCGGCCGTGCCGTCGTCGACATCGAGGGCAAGGATTACACCGCCGAGCAGGTGAGCGCCATGGTGCTCGCAAAGATGAAGGCCGACGCCGAGAAGTATCTGGGCGAGACCGTCACCGACGCCGTCATCACCGTCCCGGCCTACTTCAATGACGCCCAGCGTCAGGCCACCAAGGACGCCGGTAAGATCGCCGGCCTCAACGTCAAGCGTATCGTTAACGAGCCGACCGCTGCTGCTCTGGCCTATGGCCTGGACAAGCAGGGTTCCGACCAGCGCATTCTGGTCTTCGACCTGGGCGGCGGCACCTTCGACGTCTCCATCCTCGACCTCGCCGACGGCGTGTTTGAGGTTCTGTCCACCTCGGGCGACAACCACCTGGGCGGCGACGACTGGGATCAGCGCGTCATCGACTGGATGGCCGACAAGTTCCAGCAGGAGAACGGTGTCGACCTGCGTCAGGACCCCATGGCCCTGCAGCGTCTGAAGGAGGCCGCCGAGAACGCCAAGAAGGAGCTCTCCGCCGCCCAGCAGTCCACCATCAACCTGCCGTTCATCACCATGAACCAGTCCGGCCCGCTGCACCTCAACTACACGCTGACCCGCGCCGAGTTCGAGAAGATCACCCGCGACCTGCTCGAGCGCTGCAAGCAGCCTGTCACCAACGCCCTGCGCGACGCTAAGCTCAAGCTCTCTGATCTGACCGAGGTCATCCTCGTCGGCGGCTCCACCCGTATGCCCGCCGTCCAGGAGCTCGTCAAGACCATGACCGGCAAGCAGCCCAACATGTCCGTGAACCCCGACGAGGTCGTTGCCGACGGCGCTGCCGTCCAGGGTGGCGTGCTCACCGGCGACGTCGAGGGCATCCTGCTGCTCGACGTTACCCCGCTGTCGCTGGGTGTCGAGACCATGGGCGGCATCATGACCAAGATGATCGACCGCAACACCACGATCCCGACCTCCAAGACCGAGGTCTACTCCACCGCTGCCGACAACCAGACCAGCGTCGAGATCAACGTGCTCCAGGGCGAGCGCGAGCTTGCCCGCGACAACAAGTCGCTTGGTAAGTTCCAGCTGACCGGTATCCCGGCCGCCCGCCGCGGCGTGCCGCAGATCGAGGTCACCTTCGACATCGACGCCAACGGCATCGTCAAGGTCTCCGCTAAGGACAAGGGCACCGGCAAGGAGCAGCAGATCACCATCTCCGGCTCTACCGCGCTTTCCGACGACGAAGTCGATCGTATGGTCAAGGACGCCGAGGCTCATGCCGAGGAGGACAAGAAGCAGAAGGAAGAGGTCGAGGTCCGCAACCAGACCGACAGCCTGTGCTACTCCACCGAGCAGACCCTCAACGAGCTGGGCGACAAGGTTTCCGCCGATGTGAAGTCCAAGGCCGAGGCCGCTATCGCCGACGCCAAGAAGGCGCTCGAGGGCTCTGACGTCGAGGCCATCAAGGCCGCTGGCGAGTCCCTGCAGTCCGTGGCCTACGAGCTGGCTCAGGTTGTCTACGCCGACGCTCAGCAGCAGACCGACGGTGCCGCCGGCGCCCAGACCGACGACGATGTGGTCGACGCCGACTACGAGGTTGTAGACGACGAGGACAAGTAATCATGTCCGCCCGTAAAGCTCGCACGGAGGCGGCTGCCGCCAGCGCCGCCCCCGTTGACTCTGAGGAGAAGGACGTGAAGATTCCCGTAGAGGCCGTAGACGATACCGAGGCCAACGAGGCCCCGGCCGCCGAGGCTGCCGAGAACCAGGTAGAGGATTCCAACAAGGAGGCGACGATGACCGAGGACGAGATGGTGGAAGCCGCTATCCGCGCCGGTGAGGAAGCCGCCGACAACGACTTTAAGTTCAAGTTCGAGCAGGCCCAGAAGGAGCTTGCCGACGTTCGTCATGAGCTCGATGCTGCGGCAGAGGCTCAGAAGGCCGCCGAGGACAAGGCAAAGGACGCCACCGAGCGCACCGCCCGTCTGCAGGCCGACTGGGAGAACTTCCGTCGTCGCACCGCCAACGAGCGCATCGC
The DNA here is from genome assembly GCF_015554145.1 of Collinsella aerofaciens. Lineage (GTDB taxonomy): Bacteria > Actinomycetota > Coriobacteriia > Coriobacteriales > Coriobacteriaceae > Collinsella > Collinsella aerofaciens_AA. The sequence goes on from NZ_JADNHZ010000009.1 coordinate 64,412, forward strand.
CGAGCGCGAGCGCGCGACCGAGAAGCTCGTCACCGCGCTGCTGCCGGTGGTCGACGATATCGAGCGTGCGATCGACCATGCCCGCAGCCAGGAGCTTGCCGACGACTTTAAGCAGTTCGTCGACGGCGTCGATGCGGTGCATGCCAAGCTGCTCGATGTGTTTGCGCACGAGGGCGTTGAGCCCATCGACCCCAAGGGCGAGGCGTTCGATCCGCTCGAGCACCAGGCCGTGGGTCGCGTCGAGGACGCGTCGCAGTACGACGAGACCGTCAACGACGTGTACCAGAAGGGCTACCGCATGGCGGACCGCATCCTGCGTTCCGCGATGGTGACGGTGACCTACGGTGGCGAGAAGCGCCCCGCACCGGAGCCCGAAGCGGCGCCCGAGGATGCTGCGGCCGACACGGCCGAGAGCACCGAGGAGTAATTGAGAAGGGCCCCGGGGCAACACCCGGGGCCCTTTCTGGCCTAGTGCCATATGAAAGCATGAGCCGCCGCCCGCTGGACGGTGGATGAAACAGGAGAGGAGCTACGATGGCTGCAGGCAAAACCTTCTATGACATCCTGGGCGTATCCAAGAGCGCCTCCGACAAAGAGATCAAGAGCGCGTTTCGCAAGCTCGCGCAAAAATATCACCCCGATGCCGGCGGCGACGAGGCCAAGTTCAAGGAGATCAGCGAGGCCTACGAGACGCTTTCGGACGAGAAGAAGCGCAAAGAGTACGACCAGATGCTCATGTTCGGCGGCATGCCGGGCGCGGGCGGCGCGTACGGCGGCGGCTACGGTGCCGGCGCCGGTGCGAGCGGCTGGGGCGATATCTTCGACAGCATCTTTAGCGGCAACGGCGCCTGGGGCAGCGATTGGGGCTCTGGCTTTGCTGGGGCTGCGGGTAATGCCGGTGCCGGCGCGGGCCGCAGTCGCGCGCGCAAGGGCGGCGACCTGTCGCTGACCGTCGACGTGACGGCCGAGGACGCGTTTCGCGGCGTGACGCACAAGGTCACCTACCGCATTCCCTCGACGGGCGAGCAGCAGACCATCACGGTCTCGGTGCCTGCGGGCGCCGTGGATGGCGGCAAGCTGCGCTACAAGCGTCGCGGCGAGTACGGCGTCGCCGGCGGCGAGCGCGGCGACCTGGTCGTGACCACGCACGTGGAGGAGCACCCGCTGTTTAAGCGCAAGGGCGCCGATGTGACCATGGAGGTGCCGATTTCGGTCTACGAGGCGGCACTCGGCTGCACGGTAGACGTGCCCACGCCAGGCGGTGCAACGGTTCGTCTGAAGGTGCCCGCGGGTACCCAGACGGGCAAGAAGTTCCGCTTTAAGGAGATGGGTGCACCCGACGTTAAGCATCGCGGCCGCACGGGTGCGCTGCTCGTCGAGATCAAGGTGCAGGTTCCCACGAGCCTGTCCGACGATGAGCGCGATGCCATGACCAAGCTGCGCGAGGCCGACACGCGCGATTATCGCGAGAAGGTCAACCGTTACAAGGCGACGTACTAGGGCGGTCGTGGCGCACGCCCGCGCCCGCGGGTTTATGATGGACGATAACGAGACGGAAAGGGGTCAGGTAGCATGGCCGAGGACAATAGGAACAAACCGCTGTACATGATCAGCGTGGCGGCCGAGCTGACCGGCATGCACCCGCAGACTCTGCGCGTCTACGAGTCCAAGGGCCTGGTGAATCCTCAGCGCTCGGGCGGTAATACGCGCCTGTATTCGCGTGCCGATATCGAGCGCCTGGAGCTCATCAACCAGCTGACCGACGAGGGCATCAACCTTGCCGGTGTGGTGCGTATCCTCGATATGAAGGAGCGCGCCGAGGAGCGTGAGCACGAGAACGAAAAGCTCCGCGCTCGCGTGCGCCAGCTCGAGGACGAGCTGCACGAGTACAAGATGCAGAAGAAGATCACCGCCCTTGCCCCGCGCGACGGCTCGGTCAACCCCGAGCAAGTCATGCGCAAACTACTGGGCACCGGCGGGGACTTGTAGGTTACGCCGTTCTACCGAACGGCGTAACGGCTCGACGCTGCGCGCCGCCCAGAGCGACAATTTGTCATTCAAAAGGCAAGGCATGACCAGAAGGTCTATGCCTTGCCTTTTTCATGCCAACTTGTTCGCTCTGGACGTCGCTCGCTGTCCGTCCTCTACCTGCGGCGTTGCCTTGCTCCGGATGCGTTAGTCATTGGGGACGTTCTTAAATGACTAGTCGAAAGGGACACTCTTGCACCAAATCTGCCGGCCCACACCGGACTCGTCCTATGCTTTACTGAGATAAAGTGAACGTGCAGATTCGTAACCCACTCGCAACCGTTCTATGGCACGATATTGAACGAATGTATGCTATGCGCCCAAATCTTTTGGGCAGAGTGGGAGACAGTATGGTCAAGCTGTACGAGGACGGCATCTACCTGCGCCGTGGCAGCGAAGTTGTGCCTGCGGCCGAGGCTGCTGAGCGCGGTATTACGCAGACGCCCGAGGATGCCAAGCGTGGCACCATCGCGTATTCGATCCTCCAGGCACACAATACGTCCGGCGACCCCGAGGCGCTCAAGATTCGCTTCGACGCCATGGCGAGCCACGACATCACCTTCGTCGGCATCATCCAGACGGCGCGTGCCTCGGGCATGGAGCAGTTCCCGCTGCCCTACGTGCTCACCAACTGCCATAACTCGCTGTGCGCCGTGGGCGGCACCATCAACGAGGACGACCACGTCTTTGGCCTTTCTGCGGCCAAGAAGTACGGCGGCATCTTCGTCCCGCCGCACATCGCGGTCATCCACTCCTTTATGCGCGAGAACTTCGCCGGATGCGGCAAGATGATCCTGGGTTCCGACTCGCACACCCGCTACGGCGCCCTGGGCACCATGGCCGTGGGCGAGGGCGGCGGCGAGCTGGCCAAGCAGCTGCTGCGCGACACCTACGACGTCGCCTATCCCGGCGTCGTGGCCATCTACCTCACGGGCGCCCCGCGTCCCGGCGTCGGCCCGCACGACGTGGCGCTTGCCATCATCCGCGCCGTCTTTGCCAAGGGCTACGTTAAGAACAAGGTCATGGAGTTCGTGGGCCCCGGCATCGCGAGCATGACGACCGACTACCGCAACGGCGTCGACGTCATGACCACCGAGACCACCTGTCTGTCGAGCATTTGGGCCACCGACGAGGACACGCACGCGTTTTTGACCATGCACGGCCGCGGCGACGACTACCGCGAGCTCAAGCCCGCCGATGTCGCCTACTACGATGGTTGCGTCGAGGTCGACCTGTCGAGCATCAAGCCCATGATCGCGCTGCCGTTCCATCCTTCCAACGGCTTTGAGATCGACGAGCTCAACGAGAACCTCGAGGACATCCTGCACGAGGTGGAGCTCGAGGCCGCCAAGATCGGCGAGGGCAAGACGCACTTTAGCCTGCTCGACAAGATCGTCGACGGCAAGCTGCATGTGCAGCAGGGCGTTATCGCCGGCTGCTCAGGCGGCAACTACGACTCCGTGGTCCAGGCTGCCCGCGTGCTCAAGGGCGCTAACACCGGCTGCGGTGAGTTCTCGCTGTCGGTCTATCCCACGAGCCAGCCCGTGGCGCTCGAGCTTACGCGCCGCGGCTATATGTACGACCTTATGGAGGCCGGCGCGATCGTGCGCACAGCGTTCTGCGGCCCGTGCTTTGGCGCCGGCGACACACCTGCCAACAACGGCCTGTCCATCCGCCACACCACGCGCAACTTCCCCAACCGCGAGGGCTCCAAGCCGGGCAATGGCCAGCTAAGCGCCGTGGCCCTGATGGACGCTCGCTCCATCGCGGCGACCGCAGCCAACGGCGGCGTCCTGACGCCGGCGACCGACCTGCCCGAGGACACCTGGGACGAGGCCTGCGAGTACACCTTCGACGACGCGCCGTACAAGAAGCGCGTGTACTGGGGCTTTGGCAAGGCCGAGCCGGCCGACGAGCTGGTCGAGGGTCCCAACATCAAGCCGTGGCCTACGATGGAACCGCTCGGCGACGACATCTTGCTCAAGGTGTGCTCCAAGATCATGGACCCGGTCACCACGACCGACGAGCTCATTCCCTCGGGCGAGACGAGCTCCTTCCGCTCCAACCCGCTGGGTCTGGCTGAGTTTACGCTCAGCCGCCGCGACCCGGCCTACGTGGGTCGCAGCAAAGAGGTCGACGCCGTGGAGAAGCGCCGCGTTGCCGGCGAGTCCGCGGGCGACCTGGCGGCGCTCGATGCCGAGCTTGCCGGCGTGTTTGAGGCACTGGCCGGCGTGGGCGTCGCGGCCGATGCCAAGGCGACCGAGTACGGCTCCATGCTCTGCGCCAAGAAGCCGGGCGACGGCAGCGCCCGCGAGCAGGCCGCGAGCTGCCAGCGCGTCATTGGCGGCCTGGCCAACATCGTGCACGAGTACGCCACCAAGCGCTATCGCTCCAACGTGATGAACTGGGGCATGGTGCCCTTCCAGATGGAGGCAGAGCCCAACTTTGAGGTGGGCGATTACGTCTTTGTGCCGGGGATTCGCGCTGCGCTCGATGGCGACCTGAAGAACATCGCTGCCTACGTGGTGCGTGCCGACGGTTCGGTCGAGCAGATTGAGCTCTACATTGCCGATATGACGGCCGAGGAGCGTGCCATCGTCAAGGCCGGCTGCCTGATCAACTACAACAAGTTCAAGGCCGCTGCCGAGTAGCGCACTTAATTGTCCGCCCGGGGCTTACCCTTTCCCGCTCGCTCACGCGCTTCGCGAGGGTCGCGTTCGGGAAAGGGTAAGCCCCGGGCTACATTTCTGCGTTCTTGTTGGGTCTTGAGGGACGCTAATAAATAGACTTGCTTGATGCCGCCTCTTTTTATTGGGGCGGCTTCTTTTTGCCGAAAACCGCCACAAAGGGGCAAGCACCTTTGTGGTGGTGGGGGTGAGCTCAATGTCGGTGTGCACGTTGAGCGACATTCCAATAAGCGCCTCTACAGGATTTCATCTGGGTTGACGGGTTTGGTTGTTTTGGGGATGCCGAGTTTGGATGACGCGAAATCGTCAACATTGTCCTTAATTCCGTCTTTGGTGTAGACAGTGACCGTATAGGTGCTGTGTCCGAATTCGCCCTTGTCGCGTGTTGCCCAGGCATCCCAGTAGGCGGCCCCGTTTCGCCCTTTGATTTTTCCGACACGGCGGAGTTCTGTTCGCTTTAATTTCTGGTTGCTATAGATGGTTCGACCGGCCTCCTCGGTGAGCCCGCACTGTCCAAGCATCTTGTCGAGGACTTGGTTCATGTGGCGCTCATCGGTGTTTGGTGCGTAGTCGTAGGCGAGGGTGATGGAGTCGAGTGGCTGGTCGTCGATCAGATAATTCATCGCCTGAGGGTCAAGGCAGAAATAAGGAGAGCATCCGTCGACCTGGCCGAGCAACGGTAACTTGGACTGCCAAAGTCCGGTGGGAATTCTATCTTCGTAGAAAACACCGCGGCAGATAAAGGAGAGCGAGGTGGCACGCGAGCCAGCGTCGACCATTCCGCATAAATCGAAGGGCGAGGCGATACCGAGGGAAAAGGGCGTGACGACGATAAAGAAGAACATCGCGATGGGTATGGCGAAAATGGTAATGACGTTGCGACCGGTGGAATGAGACGGCTTCATATGCGCTCCTCGAGACAAAGATCTGTTGAGGATAGGCAGAAATGGATATGTTCAGAGAACAATTCAAGTTTAATCTCATGGCGCGAGATGGTCGACCGTTAGCGTCGAAAACCACCACAAAGGTGCCTGTCCCCTTTGTGGTGGTGAGGAGCGCGCGGCTTCTTTTGGTAATAGTGCTGGCTGGCGATATCATTAGTGCAGGTAGCGAAGGTTTGCGTTGCGAGGTGCTTTGCTGTGAGAAGTCCTGCCCGTATTGGATTGATTGTTTTGGCGCTTGCGATCACTGTGGTTGGCATGGGCGCTGTCGGCATGGCGTTTCTACCTGCTGCGGTGACGGAGCCGGTGGTCAAGCCTGTGACTCAATCTGTCGAACTTCTGACCGGCGACGACAAGCCCGAGACCATTACCGTTGATTTTGATGAGCAACCGGCTGCGCTGGGCATTAGTAATTATCCGCGTATTCAGCTTGGGGCCATGCGCTATACCACGGATACAAGCCTGATCGATAGGGCGTCCGAGCTACTCAAGGGCAAAACATTTAAGCGTTGGTACGGATATGCGTCCTATCGGGCAAAAGCGAACGACATGGTTGGCGGATGCCACTCTTCCATCGAGCTGGACACTGCAAACGGCGCAAAGTTATGTGATGTCTCGTACGATCCGGGCTACGAGGGCAATGAGGGGCCGGGCATCTACATCATGGACGGCGATGTCGCCTATGTCATGGAGGGCGACCAGACCGAGCTCAACGATTTTATGGGTCAGTGTATCCAAGATGCCTATAAACAGACCTGCTTGCCTGACCCGCAGGCTGCACGCGATAGTGGGTCTGCCCGTACATGGCTGTTCGAGGATGAGATGCCCTGGACCGTCGAATCGGGAAGTACGGGTTCGGCGAAGGAGTAGAGACCGCGACCACCACAAAGGTGCCTGTCCTCTTTGTGGTGATTCGCATGTCATGAGAGCACTCAAAAAATCTTATATATAGAGACTTAGATTTATGTATATAATCGCGCAAAGCTGGCAACAATACTTCTCGAACAACGTGAAGCCGCCCCGTAGGGCGGCCACCCCAAGAGAGGTGATTCCATGAGAATCGATAAGCTAGCAATGACGTCGCGCGAGGCGTTGCAGACCGCCATGAGTACGGCTGCCGACGCGCAGGCCGGCGCGGTGGAGCCGATTCACCTGCTGTCCGCCCTGCTCGGTGCCGGCGAGCGCAATATCTCCGTGATCATCGAGCGCATCGGCGCCGACCCGGCCCAGCTCGTACGCTCCACACAAGATGCCATCGACCACGCGCCCAAGGTTTCGGGCGAGGGTCAGCAGATGGGCCTGTCTAACGAGCTCGTCCGCGTCATCGAGAAGGCCGAGAAAAAGGCCACCAAGATGGGCGACAGCTTTGTGGTGACCGAGCATCTGCTGATGGCGCTTGCCGAGGACAAGGGCGAGGCTGGTCGTGTGCTGCGCGACGCCGGCGTGACCAAGGAGCGTATCGAGCAGGTCTACGAGGAGCTGCGCGGCGATGACCGCGTGACGTCTGCCGAGGACAAGACCCAGTTTGAGGCGCTGGAGCAGTACGGCCGCAATATCTGCGACCTTGCCCGCGCCGGCAAACTCGACCCGGTCATCGGCCGTACCGACGAGATTCGCCGTACCATCCAGGTACTGTCGCGCCGCACCAAGAACAACCCCGTGCTCATCGGCGAGCCGGGCGTCGGCAAGACGGCCATCGTCGAGGGCATCGCCCAGCGTATCGTGGCCGGCGACGTGCCGAGCACCCTGCGCGACCGTGACCTCATCGAGCTCGACATGAGCGCGCTGGTCGCCGGCGCCAAGTACCGCGGCGAGTTCGAGGACCGCTTGAAGGCCGTGCTCAAGGAAGTACAAAAATCCGAGGGTAAGGTCATCCTGTTCATCGATGAGCTCCACACCATCGTGGGCGCGGGTGCCACCGAGGGCTCCATGGATGCCGGCAACATCCTCAAGCCTGCGCTCGCCCGTGGCGACCTGCATGCGATCGGCGCGACCACGCTCGACGAGTACCGTAAGTACATCGAGAAGGACGCGGCACTCGCCCGACGTTTCCAGACCGTGATGGTCTCCGAGCCCACCGTCGAGGACACCATCTCGATTCTGCGTGGCCTCAAGGAGAAGTACGAGATCTTCCACGGCGTGCATATCACCGATAGCGCGCTCGTGGCCGCCGCCGACCTCTCCGATCGCTACATCGCTGACCGCTTCCTGCCCGACAAGGCCATCGACCTGGTCGATGAGGCCGCAAGCCGCCTGCGCATGGAGCTCGACAGCATGCCGGTCGAGATCGACGCCACCACGCGTCAGCTCACCCAGCTGCAGATCGAGGAGCAGGCGCTCATGAAGGAGACCGATGACGCCTCCAAGGAGCGTCTGGAAGCCCTGCGCCAGGAGATTGCCGAGGTCCAGGAAAAGCTCAACGTGCAAAAGGCCGGCTGGCTCAACCAAAAGAACGCCATCGACCACGTGCAGGAGCTTAAGGGCCAGCTTGACGAGGCCAAGAGCGAAGAGGAGCGCGCGACGCGCAACGGCGACCTGGGTCGTGCGTCCGAGCTGCGCTTCTCCGTGATTCCGGGTCTGCAGCAGCAGATTCAGGATTCCGAGGCCGCGCTCGAGGCGCAAAAGCAGCAGGACGGCGAGGGTCTCAACGAGCAGGTGACCTCCGACGAGATTGCCGAGGTCGTGAGCGCCTGGACCGGTGTGCCCGTGTCCAAGATGATGCAGGGCGAGCTCGACAAGCTCAAGGGCCTGGAGGGCGAGCTGCATAAGCGCGTCATTGGCCAGGACGAGGCCGTCTCCGCCGTCGCCGCAGCTGTGCGCCGCAGCCGTGCGGGCCTTTCCGATCCGGACAAGCCCATCGGCAGCTTCTTCTTCCTGGGCCCCACCGGCGTAGGCAAGACCGAGCTCGCCAAGGCGCTGGCCGAGTGCCTGTTCGATGATGAGCGCGCGCTTGTGCGTATCGACATGTCCGAGTATATGGAGAAGTTCAGCGTCCAGCGTCTGATCGGTGCGCCTCCGGGATACGTGGGCTACGACGAGGGCGGCCAGCTCACCGAGGCCGTGCGCCGTCGTCCGTACTCCGTAATCTTGCTCGACGAGATGGAGAAGGCTCATCCGGATGTCTTTAACGTGCTGTTGCAGGTGCTTGATGACGGCCGTCTGACCGATGGCCAGGGTCGCCAGGTGTCCTTCAAGAACACGATTATCATCATGACGTCCAACGTGGGCTCCAAGGCCATCGCCGATCTGTCCGGTAAGGACGAGGAGGAGATGCGCCATCAGGTCGACGCCGCCATGGCTCAGACCTTCCGCCCCGAGTTCCTCAACCGTATCGACGATATCGTGGTGTTCCATCCGCTCGGCATGGCGCAGATCGAGAAGATCGTCGACATCCAGCTTGCCGACGTCCGCGCGCGTCTGGCCAAGGAGCGCATGACGCTTGCCATCACCCCGGCGGCCAAGCAGATGCTCGCCGTGGGTGGCCTGGACCCCGTGTTCGGTGCCCGTCCGCTCAAGCGCCTGGTCCAGCGCGAGGTCGTGGACGCCATCGCCGCCGCCATCATCGACGGCATGGTGCGCGAGGGCGATCAGGTGACGGTCGATGCCGACAAGGACGGCGGCTTTACCGTCGTGTGCGACAACACGCCGGCGGCCACCTACGAGGTCCCCGACGCCGAGTAGATTTATGGGACATGCCTTAAAATCTGCCAGCCGTCTCTAAACGCCAAGGGCGGCGGATCCAATGGGGTCCGCCGCCCTTTTTCGTGCGACAATCGATGATGTTGAACACGATTGCACGGCAAGGAGATATGCAGATGATAGACAAGAACAAGACGAACACGTCGACGACCGATGCCGCACCCAAGCCTGCGCCTAAGCCGGCACCCAAGCCGCGCGACCCCTACATCCGTGCCGAGAACGAGGATGACGACGGCTACGATCCTTATAGCGATCGTCGCCCCGAGCGCGAGCCCCTCTTCGAAGCCGACCCCTGGCGTTAAGTAGCTCATTTGGGACGGGGTTTTTAGCTACTTTGTTTTCGGCTAGAGGCGTTCATGCCTGCCCCCTCGGCCGCTCGATATCCTCCGGGAGGGGCCACTAATAGAAAACTTGCTTATCCATTAATCAAGATACGCATAATCTTGCTCTCCTGCTAATCAAGAATCGTTATAATCTTGATTAGCAGGAGAGCAAGATTGGAGAATTATGGCATTCAACGACTTGGTGGCTCAAAAAATAAAGGACTTTGAGCAACAGGGGATTCCGCAGGTCTTTGAGCGCGACCTTGATCTAGGCACCCCGCAGGAGCCAAAGCGCGACAACATCGTATATGTGATTGTGGGCGCCCGTCGTTGTGGAAAGACGTATCGCCTGTATCAGGAGATGCGGCGGCTTCAGGGCCAAGGCGTCGAGCTTGACCGGATGCTATATTTCAATTTTGAGGATGAGCGCTTGCGTCCGTATGAGCCATCGCTACTAGCGGACGTGCTCGATACATTCTATGCACTATATCCTGCTGCTCGAGGCGAGGGCGCCTACCTTTTCTTTGACGAGATCCAGGAAATACCCGAATGGGGTGCGTTTCTGCGACGCGTGGTCGATACGGAGAAGGCGACCGTTTACGTGACGGGATCTTCTTCTAAGATGCTGTCCTCAGAACTTAAGAGCGAGTTCAGGGGCCGTTCTCTTGTGCGAGAGCTTTTTCCGTTGAGTTTTTCGGAATACGTCCGATATAAGACGGGGAGCGTTCCTGAGTCGAACGCACCCTTCTCCTCGAGCGATGCGGCGTTGCTCCGACACCATCTGGTCGGATATCTCGAGCGAGGGGGATTCATCGCGACACTTGAGCAGACGCCCGCAGACGCGATTCAGCTGCTACAGGAATATGCGTCGCGAACGGTCGCCATGGACGTCGTTGAACGTTACGACGTCAAGAACCCCCGTTTGGCCTCGCTGTTTCTGGCGCGGTGCATGGCATCTTCGGGACGAGAGCTGTCAGTGAACAAAGTGTACAACGAGTTCAAGAGCAGACAGATACCCGTCAGTCGAAATACGCTCAGCGACTTACTTGAGTATTACGAGGACGCCTGCCTGCTGTTTTCGGTGCCGGAGTTCACGCGTTCGCTTGCAAATAATACGCGGTCTGCGTCTAAGGTCTACGCCGTTGATCCCGCGATGTTCGGAGCGTTCTCCCCCGCATCGGCATTGGATCAGGGTCAGAGGCTCGAGACCGCGGTGTTCAATGCGCTCAGAAGAAGGACCCCCGCCGTGCGGCCCGGTTCGGTTTGCCGCCTGCTGATTAAAGATAAGAATAAAAGCCATGAGGTGGACTTTGTGGCTGGGGATGCACTGCTCATGCAGGCTTACGGCCTGATTCAGGTAAGTGTGGATATGACAAGCGAGAAAACGCGCGAGCGCGAAATTGCCGCGCTCGATGTCGCGATGGCCCAGTTTGATCTTGGCGAGTCGGCAATCGTTACCATGGATGAGCAGGCCGATATTCCATGCAAACACGGCGTGGTACATGCTGCGCCCGCATGGAAGTGGCTCCTTTCCTAATCGTCTATGGATTTGCGAGGCCAGGACTCAGGTGTCATGGTCCGCTAGTCCTGGGCCTTGATGCTCGGCAGGAGAATCTGGGCGAGGTAGTCGGTCTCGAGCTTGGTCGCGGCGTCTGCCTTGCCGTCTTTGCCGACCAGTACGTTCTTGATCTGGCTATAGGTGTAGCGGTTGCCGGTCGTGAGCTCGACAAGCTCAATCGCCGTATCCATGGGGTAGGTTGACACGGGATTCTGCGTCCGTCCGTTGATGGTCTGGGGCACCACGTACGGATAGACGGGGCCGCTGGCGTAGACGGTATAACCGTTGCCTAGATTGGCCGCACCCAAAACCGTATCGCCCTCATCGGGCGTAAAGCTCTCGCCCTCGCGCACCGCGACGAGCGTCACAATCGGCGTATCGCTGTCGTCGGCAAGATAGATGCATAGCGTGCTGCCATTTTGCCAAGTCTCGACCTTGCCGTACCACTCGACGGGGATATCGAGCTGGTAGAGGTCGGTTGCCTTGTGACGGGCGTCGGCATCACGGGCCGCCTGTGCCTTTTGCGCGCTCACGGCATTGACGGCGGCGTCGCGCCGCGCGGTTGCCGCCTGCTGGAGCACCTTGGCGGTGGCGGCGGAGCTCGCGCCTCCCTCCTCGGCATATTTGGCGGCGGCATCGATCTGGTCGTCGGTTACCGTGTCGGCCGAAGGCACCTTGAGCTTAAAGGCGGCCTGGCTGCTTAGGTCCTGTCCGTCGCTCTTGATCGTGACCTGCGCCTTGGTGGTCGGCACGGTATAGACGGTGCCGTCGGATGCGATGGGGGAAGCGGCAATGGAGAGCGTGTAGTCACCGGGTAGCAGTTTGATGCCACGGCCGTGCTCGTCAACATAGAGTGTTTCGCTCACAGAGGAGCCGTCAGAATCCTGGCCGCTCACCTGTACGGGAATCTTGGAGCCGGTGGAACAGTCGAGGCCCGCGGCATGTACGCCAATCTGCACCGACATCATCGTGTGGGCATTGGCGGCGGCGATGGCAGCCTGCTCTTGCCGGTATCCGTTCCAGGCTGCGTAGCCTGCGCCGCCGGCGACGAGCGCGACGGCCACAGCGCCGGCGACCATTAGATTGCGGCGCTTGGGCGACATCTTGCGATGGCGGACCTCGGCCTCATGTGCCGAAGGAACGGACGGTAGGGGAATATCGCCCATGGCGATGGTCTCGTCCACGGCAGGCGCGGAGCCTAAGCCAGGGAGCTCGCGGGTCAGCGAATCTTCGGCCGGCAAGCTGTCGAGCAAGATGGTTTCCTCGCTCGTGTCGGATTCGGGCTGGTCGTCGGCCTCGCATTCGGATTCCTCGTGCCCAGCCTCATCTTCGGTGGGCGCGGCGCCATCGTCTTTTGCATCCTGATCATCGGGCTGCGCCTCGATTTCCGGCTCATCCTGCACATCAACGCTCGAATCGTCAAACGCAATCTCGGCCAGCGCGATCTGGTCTAGGCTCTCCAGGGCCTCGGCACACGCTTCTGCATCTTGGGCCGCATCCTCTTGGCCCGTCGTCTCATCTTTCATATATCCCCCAAGCTCGATATCGGGACAACACTGTACCCAAAAACGGGGCTCCATAGAGCCGCCGCATGATTTGAAATCCGATTTTATATATGCGCGTGTTTTTGAATAGATGAATAGAGGCGCAACGACAAAAAGCCCCCGGAAAGCGAGCGAAACGCTTTTCGGGGGCTCTGCGAGACATTGGATTGAAAGGCCTGGTGAGCGGGCCTATGCCCAAGTGCCAACAGCGGCCAACATGTTACTCGGCGTGCGCGTAGTCAACCTTGGCGCGGCGAGCGGTGGCCTTCTCCCAATCGCTGGTGCCCTCAAAGACATCCTGCTTGTAGGGATTGCGGCCGAGCTTCTTGGCGCGGTAGGCGATGTAGATGATCGCGGCGACGTTGGCGACCAGTGCGGCGATCGAGACCGCGGTAGCGGCGCCGGGGTCGAGCGTGGAGTGGGTCACAAAGATGGACTCCTCCTGGAAGTAGGGGAACACCTGGGCAAACATGCACCAAATAGCCAGCGTAAAGGCGCGGTTCTGGATCCAGCCGCCCTTGTTCCAGACAAAGGCGGCGACGGTGGGCGCCAGCAGCAGCGCAAAGCCGCAGAACCAGGAGTGGGTGGGCAGGCAGTTGTAGGTGTAGCAGAAGTTCCAGATGTCGTAGGCGATGATGTAGACCCAGGTCATGTCGGGCCACAGCATGTCGGTCTGATCCTCGGAGGCGTAGACGCTCCACCAACCGGTCATGCAGAAGATATTGATGATACCGGCGATGCCGTTGAACACGTTGTTCCAGCCGGCAAGCTGCGTGGCGCCCTCGGAGGTGACCCAGGTGGACTCGCCCAGGACAAAGAAGTGATAGGCGCTCTCGAAGTCGGATACGACGGCGATCATGATGTTGATGGCAACGATCACAAACGGCCACGCGCGGAACCAATGCGCCTTGCCGATCTTGCCCCACTGATACTTAATGGCAATGAAGCCCCAGCAACCGGCCAGCGCCGCGTATACCTTGGCGTAGTGGAACCAGCTGTTCTGGTACACATGGGTGGGGTTGGTGAGCGCCCACTCGGCGCCCTGTGAGACGCCGATGGCGATGGCGACGCAGTAGATGGTCATGGCAAGCGGAGCTACGCCAAAGATGATTGCCGCGCCCAGCTTGGTGCGGCGGCCGACCTCGTTGAGCACGATCAGGCCGATAAAGACCATCGCCCAGCCGACCCAGTGGATAAGGGTATCGCTACCCCAAACATCGAACAGCATGCTGCTCTCCTTTCATGCGCCCGCGTCCCCTCTTCCGTCGCGGGCAGTTTGGCAAAATGTCGTCAGTTCCTGGGCTTGCGCTCGGGATACTTGGCGGTGTAGCCCTCGATGTGGAGCGTCGAGGCGATAATCTCCTTGACCGTCTCGTCGGGCACATCGGGGTGCGTGCGGATATACATCAACAGTCCCATGATGAGGGTGTAGAACGTCTCGTAAACATGGTCGATGCGCAGGTCGTGATGGGCGACAAAGTCCACCACGGTGGTGTCGCAAATGTATTGCGCCACGCGCTGGACCACATTGTGCAGAAAGCCGCCGTAGAGCGCGCCGCTGCTCGAGGTGAGCGTGCTCGGCAGCTCGTGGCCGCTCACGACCAGACGCTTAAAGAGTGGAGCGACGGTGTCGAGCGCGCCTTCGATGTCGCCAACCGTGCGGCTGGCGTTCCACTGCTCGAGCTCGGAGATAAAGCCGTCGATCGCCTCGTCCATAACAGCGGTGACGGCGGCGTCCATATCGGCAAAGTAGTGGTAGAACAGTGAGCGCGTGCAGCCGGCCCGTTTGGTCACGGCCGATACCGAAAGATGGGATACGCCCAGCTCGGAGCTCACGTCGCGCACGGCGGCGAGAATCTCGCGACGGCGCTCGTCACCCGTCAGGCGCTTTGCCGCGCTGTCGGGTGCGGGGACGGTGTCGGTTACAGAGATATTCGATGTGGTATCGCTCATGCGTTTGCCGCCTTTCACCCGTTTGAGTCCGACCGTTTGCCTAACAGTCTTGAATATTGTTGACGGTTCGTCAATACTGTTTTTGACACAATGTCAACAATAGCGGGCGAACGGCATGGGGGCATGTCGAGCCCGTAACAAGAGGGGCGCTGCGTGCCTGTCGGGCTGCGGCAAGAGAAGGGACAACCATGATTCTCAACGGACCGGGGATTAGCTACACCGAGCCCGATATCGGCGCGGAGTTCGTGCCGCCGCTGCCGGAGCATCCGCGCGAGGCCATCGTCAAGCTGTGCGAGCATTGCACCAACCGCCTGCTGCACCGCGACGAGCTGCTGGGCTACGAGTACTGGTCGTTTGCCGAGGCCGCGACCGACGAGCAGGCCGAGGTGCTCTGCAAGATGAAGATGCGCCGTCCCTACACGTTGCCCGAGATGGTCAAGATCACCGGCATGCCCGAGGCCGATATCGAGAAGATGCTCGACGACATGAGCTACACGGGCCTGCTCGAGTACAACTGGGAAAACCCCGAGCGCGCCAAGCAATGGGTGCTGCCCATGCTGGTGCCGGGTTCTGCCGAGTTCCTCAACATGCGCGTGAGCCAGCTCGAGGAGCATCCGGTCTATGCCAAGTTCTTTGAGCAGGCATCCAAAGGCCCGCTGTCCAAGGCCACGCCGATGGTGCCGCCCGGAGGCGCCGGTATCGGCATGCACGTCATTCCGGTCGAGAAGGCCATTGACGCCGCGAGCACCTCGGTGCCTATTGAGCATATCGAGCATTGGCTCGACAAATGCGAGGGTAAGTATGCCGCTAGCACCTGCAGCTGCCGCGCGAGCCGTCGCGTGATGGGTGAGGGCTGCGCCGACGACCCGGCAGATTGGTGCATCGCCGTGGGCGATATGGCCGACTACGTGGTCGAGACCGATCGTGGCCATTACGTGACCCGCGATGAGGTTTACGACATCCTGCACCAGGCCGAGGACAACGGCTTTGTGCACCAGATCACCAACATCGACGGCGAGAACAAGATCTTCGCCATCTGCAACTGCAACGTCAACGTGTGCTACGCCCTGCGCACCTCGCAGCTGTTCAACACACCCAACCTGTCGCGCTCGGCCTATGTCGCCAAGGTCGAGAAGGACAAGTGCGTGGCCTGCGGTCGCTGCGTTGAGGTGTGTCCGGCCGGCGCCGCCAAGCTTGGCCAGAAGCTCTGCAGCAAAAAGGCCGGCGGACAGGTGCCCGAGTATCCGCGCCAGGAGCTGCCCGATGCCACCAAGTGGGACCACACCAAGTGGTCGCCCAACTACCGCAACGACAACCGCATCGAGACGCATGAGTCCGGCACCGCTCCCTGCAAGACGGCCTGCCCCGCGCACGTTGCCGTTCAGGGCTATTTGAAGCTCGCGGCTCAGGGTCGCTATGACGAGGCGCTGGCGCTCATCAAGCGCGAGAACCCGCTGCCCGCAATCTGCGGCCGCGTGTGCAACCGCCGCTGTGAGGATGCCTGCACCCGCGGTCGTGTGGACGCCGCCGTGGCTATCGACGAGGTCAAGAAGTTCATCGCCCAGCGCGATCTGGATGCCGCGACCCGCTATGTCCCACCTGTGGTGACCCCGACGCGTGCCGGCGGCTTCGACCAGAAGATCGCTATTATCGGTGCCGGTCCGGCCGGCCTGTCCTGCGCTTTCTACCTGGCCGAGAAGGGCTACAAGCCCGTCGTGTTCGAGAAGAACGAGCGCCCGGGCGGTATGCTTACCTACGGCATTCCCAGCTTTAAGCTGCAGAAAGACGTTATCGAGGCCGAGGTCGAGGTCATTCGCCTGATGGGTGCCGAGTTCCGCTATGGCGTGGAGGTCGGTCGTGATGTGACGCTCGACGAGCTGCGCGCGCAGGGCTTTAAGGCCTTCTACGTGGCTATTGGCTGCCAGGGCGGCCGCCTTGCCGGCATTCCGGGCGAGGATGCCGAGGACGTGATCGTGGCCGTCGACTTCCTTCGCGAGGTCAACAGTGGCAAGATTGACGCGCTGCCTGGCCGCACCATCGTGGTGGGCGGAGGCAACGTGGCTATCGATGTCGCGCGCAACGCCTGCCGTTTGGGTTCCGAGCACGTTGAGATGTTCTGCCTGGAGAACGAGGCGCAGATGCCCGCCAGCGAGGAAGAGCGTCGCGAGGCCATCGAGGACGGCGCTCACATCAGCTGCGGCTGGGGTCCCAAGGAGGTTCACCTGGACGAGGCCGGTCGCGTGTGTGGAATCACCTTCAAGCGCTGCACGCGCGTCTTTGACGACGAGGGCCGTTTTGCGCCCGAGTACGATGAGAACGACCTACGTCGTGTCGATGCCGACCGTGTGGTCATGTCGATCGGCCAGTCCATTGTGTGGGGCGACCTGCTGGCTGGCTCCAAGGTGGAGCTTGGCCGCGGTCAGGGTGCCCTTGCCGATCCCCAGACCTACCAGACCGCCGAGCCCGACATCTTTGTGGGTGGTGACGTCTACACTGGCCCCAGCTTTGCCATCGATGCCATTGCCGCCGGTCACGAGGCCGCGGTGTCCATCCATCGCTTTGTGCAGCCGGGCTCCACGCTCACGATCGGCCGCAACCAGCGCCGCTACACCGCGCTCGACCGCGACGATGTCGTGATCGAGAGCTACGACAACGCGAGCCGCGAGGTTGCCCATGTGGACCGCGAGCGCGAGAAGGCCGCGCCGTTTAGCGAGTACGTCGAGACCTTTACCGAAGAGCAGGTGCGCGCCGAGACCGCCCGTTGCCTGGGCTGCGGTGCCTCGATCGTCGACCCCAACAAGTGCATCGGCTGCGGCCTGTGCACCACCAAGTGCGCGTTTGACGCTATCCACCTGGATCGCGACCGCCCCGAGTGCTCCACGATGGTCAAATACGAGCAAAAGCTTCCGAGCTTGGGTAAGTACGCACTCAAGCGCGCCATCAAGATTAAATTTGGTAGGAAGTAAGAAACGCAACAAGTAGGAGAACGGCGCAGAGAGCGGTTGGACAGCGAGCGAGTCCCAGGCGTGGCGAGGTGCCTTGAAAGAGGAGGGCATAGGGCTTTTGCCCATGCCCGACGATTGAAAGGCAGATCGTCCGTCTGGGGCTCGCGCAGCGTCAAGCCGACCGCCGTTCGTTAGAACGGCGGAAGGAATTAAAAGTGCACGAGCTCGGAATTGTCTATCACATTATTCGCGATGTCGAGAATGCGGCGCGCGCCAATGGCGTGAGTCGCGTTTCGAGCGTGACGTTGCTGCTGGGCGAGGTCTCGGGCATCGTTCCCGATCTACTACTCGACGCTTGGCGCTGGGCGGCAGATAAAAAGTCCATCACGCAGGGCGCGGAGCTTATCGTGGAGCCCGTCGAGGCCGTGACGCATTGCGAGGCGTGCGGCCGCGACTATGCGACAGTCGAGCACGGCAAGACCTGCCCCCATTGCGGCAGTGGCGATACCTATCTGCTCCAGGGCCAAGAGGTCATGATCAAGCAGATTGAGACCCCCGACGAGGATCCGGCAGACGCTGCCCCCGACGGTCCTTCTGACGCCCCCGACGCCGTCGACGCCGCCAACCCCCTCCACATCGCCTAACTTGGTCGTTGGGGACGTTCTTAAATGACTAGCCGTTTAAGAACGTCCCCAACGACTACTTGCGCTATTACATAAGTCATGCTAATAGTCAAGTTATGTCTTTTTAAACAAAATAGCGGCAGTACAAGCGCATTCGCGCTTGCCTAAAATCGATATTAATGAACAGTCTGCTTGTATCTGTAAAATGCATGGCTTGATGAGCGACGCCTTGGCGTGTAATGAGTCAAAAAGCAGTAACGTAATCAACTTGTAACAAACCTAGACGTTTAAACAAATAATCCAACCTTTTGCGAATTTAGCCTTAATTACACAAACTAAACAGGTATACTTCCTTAATGTCGTGTAGGGAATACGTAGACAAAAAGGAGGTTATGTGATGGTAAGTATTGTTCTTGCTAGCCATGGTGACTTGGCGGCTGGAATCAAGCAGACGGGCTCGATGGTCTTTGGCGATCAGCCGTCTGTTGCCGTGGTCTCGCTCGAGCCGAGCATGGGCCCCGACGACTTCCGTGCCAAGGTCGAGGAAGCAGTCGCTTCCTTCGAGGACCAGGAGCAGGTGCTCTTCCTCGTTGATCTGTGGGGCGGCACGCCGTTCAACCAGATCAGCGGGCTCATCGAGGGCCACGATTCCTGGGCTATCGTCACCGGTGTCAACCTGCCTATGCTCATCGAGGCATATTCGCAGCGCTTTGACGCAAAGAACACTGCACATGCGATCGCAAAACATCTCGTGACTGAGGCTAAGGCTGGCGTGCGCGTCAAGCCCGAGTCTCTGGAGCCCGAGGAGAAGAAGCCGGCTACGGCCGCCGCTGCTCCTGCAGGCGCCATCCCTCCGGGAACGGTCATCGGCGATGGGCACATCAAGATCGCCCACGTCCGTATCGACACCCGTCTGCTGCATGGTCAGGTGGCCACCACGTGGACCAAGCAGATCAACCCCAACCGCATCATCGTGGTTTCCGACGGCGTTGCTCACGACGAGCTCCGCAAG
Organism: Collinsella aerofaciens; assembly: GCF_015554145.1. GTDB lineage: Bacteria > Actinomycetota > Coriobacteriia > Coriobacteriales > Coriobacteriaceae > Collinsella > Collinsella aerofaciens_AA. Next base: position 83,725 of record NZ_JADNHZ010000009.1, read on the forward strand.
ACCATGATCGAGCAGGCTGCCCCTCCGGGAGTCCATGCCAACGTCGTGCCCATCAAGAAGATGGCCGAGGTCGTCAAGGACACGCGCTTTGGTGACACCAAGGCCATGCTGCTGTTCGAGAACCCGCAGGATCTGCTCAGGGCCATCGAGGCCGGCGTCGACATCAAGGAAGTCAACATCGGTTCTATGGCTCACTCCAAGGGCAAGGTCGTCGTCACCAACGCCGTCGCTATGGGCGATGACGACGTCAAGACTCTCGAGGCCCTCAAGGCCAAGGGCGTCAAGTTCGAGGTCCGCAAGGTTCCTTCGGATTCCTCCGAGGATCTCGACGCCATGTTGAAGAAAGCTAAGGCCGAACTGGCCGCTCAAGCATAGTAAAGGAGGGTCCGATACATGTCTGCAATCACTATTCTGCTTGTTGCGATTGTCGCGTTGCTTGCCGGTATGGAAGGCATTCTGGATGAGTTCCAGTTCCATCAGCCGCTCGTGGCATGCACGCTTATCGGTCTCGTAACCGGTCACCTTCAGGAGGGCATCCTCCTGGGCGGTTCGCTCCAGATGATGGCCCTTGGCTGGGCTAACGTCGGCGCCGCCGTCGCGCCTGACGCCGCTTTGGCCTCGGTCGCCTCTTCGATCATCATGGTGCTCGCCCTCAACGGCGGCGCCACCGATTCGGGCAAGGCCGTTACCGCCGCTATCGCCGTCGCCGTCCCGCTGTCGGTCGCTGGTCTGTTCCTGACCATGATCTGCCGTACCCTGGCTACCGCTATCGCTCACGCCATGGACGGTTGCGCCGAGAAGGGCGACTTCGCCGGCATCGAGCGCTGGCAGTACGCTGCCATCCTTATGCAGGGCCTTCGTATCGCCATCCCGGCAGTACTTCTGTGCATCATCCCGGCCGAGGCTGTTACCAACGCGCTTAACGCTATGCCCGACTGGCTGTCCGGCGGCATGGCTGTCGGCGGCGGCATGGTCGCTTCCGTCGGTTACGCCATGGTCATCAACATGATGGCCACCAAGGAGACCTGGCCGTTCTTCATCCTCGGCTTTGTCCTTGCTGCCATCCCTCAGCTCACGCTGATCGCCCTTGGCCTCATCGGCATCTCCCTTGCCCTCATCTACCTTGGCCTTAAGGATCTGGCCAAGCAGGGTGGCGGCATGAGCGGTGGCTCCGGTGACCCGCTCGGCGACATTCTGAACGATTACGAGTAGGAGGGGAGTGATACATATGGCAGAGAACAAGATTCAGCTCACCAAGGCTGACCGCAAGAAGGTTTGCTTCCGTCATCAGTTCCTTCAGGGCTCGTGGAACTACGAGCGTATGCAGAATGGCGGCTGGTGCTTCGCAATGATCCCTGCGATCAAGAAGCTCTACACCAGCAAGGATGACCAGATTGCCGCTCTTAAGCGCCACCTGGAGTTCTATAACACCCATCCCTATGTTTCCGCCCCCGTCATTGGCGTTACCCTCGCTCTCGAGGAGGAGCGCGCCAACGGTGCTCCGATTGACGACGTCGCCATTCAGGGCGTCAAGGTCGGTATGATGGGCCCGCTCGCCGGCGTCGGCGACCCCGCCTTCTGGTTCACCCTTCGCCCGATTCTGGGCGCTCTGGGCGCTTCCCTGGCCCTGTCCGGCAGCATTGCCGGTCCGCTGCTGTTCTTCTTCGCGTGGAACATCATCCGTTACGCCTTCCTGTGGTACACGCAGGAGTTTGGCTACAAGGTCGGCTCCTCCATCGCCAAGGACCTCTCCGGCGGTCTGATGGGCAAGGTCACCGAGGGTGCTTCCATCCTTGGTATGTTCATCATCGGCGCCCTGGTCGAGCGCTGGGTGTCCATCTCCTTCACCCCGGTCGTCTCCAAGGTCACGCAGTCTGCTGGCGCCTTTATCGACTGGGCTAACCTGCCCTCCGGTTCCGAGGGTGTCAAGGAAGCACTGACGATGTATAACTCCATCGGCGGTACTGCCCTTGATCAGGTCAAGGTCACTACGCTTCAGGCCAACCTCGATCAGCTCATCCCCGGCCTTGCCGCCGTGTGCCTGACCCTTCTGGTCTGCAAGCTCCTCAAGAAGAAGGTCAGCCCGATCGTCATCATCCTGGCTCTCTTCGCCGTCGGCATCATCGGTCGCGTCTGCGGCTTCATGTAAGCACGCTTCGGCTTAAGACCGAGAGTTGCTAGGCAAGGGCTTTTGAGCCATTGAAACGGACCGCACCCGGTGGGTACACTGGATGCGGTCCGATTGTTTTATTTGGAGGGCGAGGCGCGTATGGCGCAATCTCAGAACAGCACGGTCGATCTGGCAACGCCGGCAACCTGCCTGATGGGGCTTACCAGTCACGGTAACGTGATGGTGGGCAATAAGGCGTTTGAGTACTATAACGAGCGCAATCCCGAGGATTATATCCAAATCCCGTGGGACGAGGTCGACTATATTGCCGCCGAGGTTTTGCGCGGCACCAAGAAGATTACGCGTTTTGCCATCTTTACCAAAGAGAATGGCCACTTTACGTTTTCGACGCGCAATGACAAGGAAACGCTTCGCGCGGTGCGTAAGTACATTGACGAGGACAAGCTCGTTCGTTCGCCCGACTTTATCGATGTGACGGCCAAGGGCGCCAAGAGCATCCCCTCCGTCATCAAGAACCTTTTCCACAAAGGCAACTAGCCATTAAAGAGCGCCCCCCTAAAGTGGGACGCGGTTTCCCATGAGGCTCGATCGGGAAAGTGCATCCCGGTTCGAGTGCCGATTGCGGGATGTAGTTTCCGGAACGGGCCCGTTTGGGAAACCGTGTCCCGTTTCGAGTCGAAATTCTGGGACACAGTTTCCCAGCGAGGTCCCATGGGGAAAGTCTGACCCAGAATTTGCCTGGATAGTGGGACGCACTTTCCGGAGGGCTGTTCCACCGCAACTTCGAAGAGTGGCTACACGCTGCATCACAACGTGTAAATCTGCTACACTAGTACAACATGCCTCCGTAGCTCAGGGGATAGAGCACCGCTCTCCTAAAGCGGGTGTCGACGGTTCGAATCCGCCCGGGGGCACCAGAAAAATCGCAGGTCAGGAGTTATTTTTGCTTCTGGCCTGTTCTGGTTTTGGGGCTAAGAACCGCTTTTGTTTGTAAATCTGGTAAGTAAATAATTTAACTTACCGAGTTTTCCACTGAAAACAGGAAATCACCATTTTGGGGATAAAAGTTTTCAACAGCTGTTAGTCGGTTCCATTTTGGTGACGCGCTTCCCTCTTTTGGGTAAAAAATTTCACCATTTTGATGATTCGGTAGCTTTGAATTCTCTGATAAAAAGCCTGTTCAGAAGCTTGTGTCATACCCATTTTGGTGAAACCAATTAATAGAGAAATAGATTATAAAGAAATAGGGACGGCGATGCCGTCCCCTTCGCTCGCGGAGCTCGCTGCGCGGCCACGTACCGTGTCCTTGCCGCCGGCTAAGCCGTCGATAAAGAATGGGGACAGCGATGCTGCCCCCCCTTCGCTCGCGGAGCTCGCTGCGCGGTCACGTGCCGTGACCTTGCCGCCGGCTACGCCGTCGATTGATTCGCTCACTGCGTTCGCTGATTGATTGATGGACTAATCCGTTTTCTCAGTCACACCAGTCATGAGTGTAGCGATTGTCATGTCGAATCCGTTAGCAATTTTACAGAGGTTAGAAAGACTGACATTTCTTCGTCCGACCTCTATCGAGGCGTAGTAAGACCTGTCCATGCCGATGCGATTCGCAAATTGTACTTGAGAGTAACCAGACTTTGATCTTAATTCTTTGCAGCGTAGACCAAAGGATCGTTGTAGCGGCGAGATATCCATGACAAAAAGAGTCATGGATTGTTGTATAAAAGCCAACGGACTATATACAACAATCCCTGTTAAGGCGCATAATTATCTCTATTGGAAAGCACTCTGATGCCCAGTCGGATAGGGCACGGAAAAGGAATGGAATAGCAATGACTCAGGGAAAGCATTTCGCTGCCGGCGGCGATCACTTCGCCACACTGCCAAACAAAAAGATTCACACTCCGAAGGGGATCGCGCGTCTGACCGTCACCGCGGCGACCATGGCCGCCATGACCGGATCGAGCCTCATCTCACCGTTCACGGCATTCGCCCAGACCGGTGACGGGACCACGCAGCACCCCGCCGTGATGTCGCCGATCGCCGCCCACGCCGGCGCGGCATCCGGTACCGGCGCGAAATCCGCCGCACAGACCATCGCGGACCTGCAGAAGGCGGTCGACGAGGCGAAGGCGAAGGAGGACGCCGCCAAGGCATCCTACGATGAGGCCGCCGGTCCCTACAACGAGGCGGCTTCCGCCCGCGACCAGGCCAAGGCATCCTACGATTCGGCAGTCAGCGCCGGCACGGCAGCCGACCGAGCGGCAATGGACGAGTACGCCCGTCAGGTCGCGGAGGGTAAGGACGCCGCCGATGCCGCCGGCAAGGACCTCGAGCAGGCGAAGGCGGGTCTCGCAGACGCTAAAGCGGATGCGTCCGAGAAGGACGAAGCGTATCAGTCCGCCCTCAAGGCGGCCCAGGATGCCAAGGATGCCCTCGATAAAGCCAAGGCAGATGCTGTAAGCGCCACCCCGGAGGCAATCAGTGCCGCCGAGCAGGCCGTGCGCGCCGCCCAGGCTGCCGTGGACAGGGCACAGGCCGAACTGGACAACGCCAACGCGACGCTTGCCGATGCCCAGTCCAAGCTGGTTGCGGCCCAGTCTGCAAAGGATGCCGCCGATTCTGTCCTCGCTGCAGCCAAGCAGAACAAGGACGCGGCGGATGCGAAGGCCGCAGCCGCCAGCGCCGCCTACGAGAAGGCGAAAGCAGACCTCGCCGCAGCGGAGGCAGGCGCCAGCGGTCCGGAGTACGATGCCGCGAAGCAGAAGGTCGCAGACGCAGAGGCAGCCCTCGCTGCCGCACAAGCGACACAGTCCCAGTGCGAGTCCGAGCTCGAGCAGGCGCAGTCCGCTGCGGCAACGGCGCAGACTGACCTGAATGATGCCCAGGTGTCCCTCTCCGTAAAGCAGCAGGCCGCGGCCGATGCCGAATCCGGTGTGAACGCCGCCCAGTCCGCACTCGATGCCGCGAACGTCGACCTCGATGCGGCCAAGCAGGCGAATGCCGACGCCGTCGCCAAGCTGGATGCCGCGAAGCAGGCTGTCAAGGACGCCGAGTCCGCCAAGGCAGCCGCCGACGTAGAGCTCGCGAACGCCAAGGTCGCAAAGGATACCGCAGACGCGGCCGTGACCGCCGCCCAGCAGAAGGTCGACGAGGCACAAACGAAGGTGGATCTCGCAGACGCGCAGCTCAAGCAGGGAGCCATCGGCTTCTTCCGTGCCATGGGTGCCGATGACGCAGTCAACATCATCCTGAACGCCAAATATGCCGGAAAGACCGAAGTCGGCAACTCCAAGGACGCCACGTCCCTTGATAACATGCTCAATGCGATCAGGTGGATGAAGTCAGTCAACGACTACCGCAAGTCGGTCGGCCTGTCCGAGCTCCAGGTCACCTACAAGCTCATCGCCGGTGCCATTGCGGATGCCAACTACAGTGACACTGTGCTCGATCATGCCCGTCAATATAATTTTGCCGAAAACCTGGCATGGAATTACGGAATCGATCCGAGTGGGCAGTGGATCGAGCAGGAGAAGGGCTTTTTCGACAAGGCAACGGAGGCCCTTTATGGAGTCACCGGTCTTGTCGGCAAGGATGCCTATGATTTCTATGCAAAGAACGGCGTCGCAATCAACCATTGGATTGCAAACAACTGCCGCTGGGAGAACGGCAGCAGCGGCACCGTCGGCCATTACATGAACATCATCAATCCCGAACTCGCCGTTATGGGAATGGCAACCTGCACCAAGGGCACCATGTCCGGGCTTCAGACGCAGTGCTACACCGCAGAGATCTCCGGCTGGTCCGGCTCCGGTTGGAACATGAACCCCATGTCCGTCGACGAGTACGAGCAGAAGCTGACCTCCTACATCGACGGTCTCAAGAACGCCAAGAGCGCACTCGACGCAGCCAAGACCGATCTCGCATCCAAGCAGCAGGCAGCCGCCGGCGCCGCCGCAACCGTCCAGCAGAAGCAGGTCGCGGTGGATTCCGCACAGGCAGGTGTCGATGTCGCGAAGCAGGACGTCACCGATGCCCAGCGTGCCGTCGATGCCGCAAAGGCCGATCTCGCCGCCAAGCAGCAGGGCGTCACGGATGCCCGAGCTGGGTTGGATGCGGCAAAATCGGACCTCGAAGCTGCCAACGCAGCAGTCGATACGGCAAAGTCGACCGTCCAGCAGAAGCGGGTCGCCTTTGATGCCGCCCACGCAGCCGTAACGACCGCACAGTCTAAGTTGGATTCCGCCAAGGCGGACACCGAGGCCAAGCAGCAGGACGTCATGGATGCGAACGCCGACCTCGCGAAGTTCTTCCAGGACGTCGCCGACGCCAAGAAGGCGGTCGATACCGCAAAGAGCGCCCACGACGCGGCGGTAGCCGACCAGGCCGAGAAGGCGGCGGTCCTCGCAGCCGCCAAGCAAAAGGCGGATACCACCGCAAGCGCCCTCGCGGATGCCCAGCGTGCCGTCGATGCCGCAAAGGCCGACACCGGCGTTGCCGCCGACAAGCTTACCGGCTCCCAGACCGATCTCGAGGACGCACAGTCGAACCTCGACATCCTTACCGGTCTTGCCGCGAAGCTCGCAGAGGCACAGCAGCGCGAGCAGGATGCAGTAAAGGCCGTCAATGACACCAAGGCCGCGCTCGATGCCGCGAAGGCGGATACCATCGCCGCCGAGTCCCTGGTCTTTGCCGCCGAGCAGGCAAAGGCGCAGGCAGACGCCAAGCTGGCGAGGCTGAACTCCATCAATGCCGACGCGGCGATCGCTTCCGGCCATGACGCGAACGCGGATGACGCCCTCAACGCGCTTTTCGCCGCAGCAGTCGAGGCACGTGCCAAGGTCGCGCCCGCCAAAGTCATCCTGGACGAGAAGCAGGCTGCGCTGGACGGGCTCAAGCCCGGCTATGATGCGGCGCTCGCCGCCTACGAGCAGGCGAAGTCCGACCGCATCGCGGCGGAGCAGGAGCTTTCCGATGAGATCGCACGACAGGAGGCAGAGGAGGCCGCAAAGCAACAGGTGGCATACAGCCCGAAGCATCTCGCCGGCACGGAGACCGCCCAGCCCGGCAACCTCGCCCAGACCGGCGACCGCACGGGCCTCATCGGCGAGACGTTCGCCATCGGCGGTACCGTCCTCGTGGCAGCCGGCGTCTTCCTCGATCAAAAGAAGCGCCGCGAGCAGATGTAAAAGCGAGCCGGGCGTTGGATATCGGCTGGTGTCCAACGCCCGGTTTCATGGGCAGGGAGATCGGTGTGAGAATAAGGGCTATTATCGTTGCGCTTCTGGTGTGCCTTTCGGCACCTCAACTTGGATGTGCCAGCGTTGCAAAGCAAGGAAGCGGCTCTACGGAAAGGGCCGCCACAGCGGTAAAGAATAAAGACAAAAAGAAGCCAAGCGAAGAAAAGGCGACGCAAACCTCTGGAACCAAGACCGAGGAGAAGAAAGAATCCGACGGCAAGGACCAGAAGTCCGATGACTCCAAGAAGGAGGATAACAAGTCTTCCGATTCCTCGAAGTCGGACAACAAGGGCGATTCCTCCCAGTCCAAGCAGAATTCCGGCAATTCGCAGAGTTCCGGCAGCAACAATTCCTCTTCCAACGGCGGTAGCCAGAAGAAGTGGGTTGCCGAGCAGGGCCACTGGGAGACCGATTACAGCCAGGTCTGGGTACCAAATGTGGTATACACGCGTCATCCCCGCTATTGGGTAAACCACGGTGGTACTATGGTAGGACCCTTCGATTCCGAAGATGCCGCCTATTCGTGGGTTCATAATGATATGGACAACGGCGGCATCGGAGGATCTGTCGTAAACGATTCGTATACCACATCTGAGGACCAGGGACATTATGAACAGCAGGCTACGGGACAACATTGGGTTGTCGACGTCGCCGGCCACTGGGAGTAATGTGCATCGTTCCTCTTCTCTTCCATTCGGTAAATGTTTATTTATTTGTGGGCGGCCGGTTCGGCCGCCTTTTTTAGACACCCAGTCTGGGAGCAAACGATAGGAAAGCAATCAAACGAGAGACCGTTCCAAAAGAATCCGGCGGTGCCGGATGCTTCGGGCAAAACCTTCCGCAAATCGGTAAGGTCTTCCATCAACTTGTTCCAGCCCTCGCCCGGAGTCCGCTGCGCGGTAATGCAAACACTCGGCATCCCTCGCATTCGCATTACCGCTCCGCTCTCGCTACAGCGAATCTCTAACACTCAGCATCCTTCGCGTTAAAAATTCGCTTCCGCTCACGGTCTTCGCTGACACTACGACACCGCGAAGCCTTTCGCTCGAAACGAGGCCGCTCATTTCGTGTCTACGCTACGCTCCGCCCAATCGCCGTTCCGGTGATTGCAAGATTGGTGTTGGGCTAGATAAATGGGGCCATACTCGCCCCCTTTATCTGCCAACACATCTTGATTATCGCCTCCCACGGCGATAAAGTTAGAAATGAAATTCGCCTTCATTTCTAAGGGAAGTGACGGCGTCACTTCAAAAAATCGGCGCGACGTCAGTCGCTCCCAAAAAAGGAAAGCAATCTCATATTGGTTTTGAATCGGTGGCCTCACCGATTCGCTCTGCTTTCCTGGGGGCATGATGAGTTGCAAGCGTCCACACACCGTTAAGGCGACACTCACCTCTGAAGAATACGAAACGTTTTCCGCTTTGGCGGACAAGGCAGGCATGACGAAAGCCGAACTCATTCGCTATGCCTTGAGTCATCGGAGTGAATCACTCGATAATCTAGTCATTTCTAAAAATGATGACGGTGGCCGCAGTAAAAAGCTGCAACCCGTTTCAGGCGATTTGCATGAAACGCGTTCGAAGGCCATTTACGTTAAGGTCACCGATGGGGAGCACGAAGCGATCCGCAGACGAGCGGATGTACTTGGTGCGACCGTCAGTGCGTATGCCCGCCGCGTGATGCTTGCCGGGAAAATCGAGAAGATCGATTTCGATATGAGCCAGGTCGCAAAAATCTATCACGAGCTGTATCGCGAGGGGACGAACCTCAACCAGCTGATGTACTTCGTGCACGCGCAAGGTCTTCCGGCCTACAACGAGAAGGCAGTTTTCCGAACGCTTGAAAAGGTTTACCAGAACGCCCGCAAAGTCACTCTCTTTATCGAAGAACTCGAACAGCGCTATTTCGTCGGCGGTGATCAAAATGACCGTCGTTAAGCAGAAAGGTGTTTCGTCCGAGCGCTATGCGAAGAACGTGCGCAAGTACATTAACGGAAAGTACGCTTTGGCCCGCGGCGGCTGGAACCTCGCGAACCGAAAGTACTGGTTTTCCGAGATGGCTATGACGCGGAAGATGTTTCATCACGACAGGCCTGCGCGTGCCGGCGCGAAGAACATAACGATGCTTCATCAGGTTCTTGCGTTTCTTCCCGAGGAGTGCAGCTGCAACGGAGGCAAGATGACCCCCGATGCATGTATGGCCTACGCGGAGCAATGGCTTGCGAAACACTACCCGCATCAACAAGTGATTGTCGCCTTGCATGAGGAAAGCGATAAGGCGGGAAAACGTTACGCGGTCCATATGGCGATTAACCGCACGGATCTTTTGACGGGTAAGCGTTGCGAGACGGGTGGGCGTCGCGGAAAGTACGAACGCGCTGCGTGGGTTCGTGAAATGGACAAGGCCTGGAATCTCGCTCAGCTCGAAAAGGGAAAGAAGAACTCGAAGATTCGAGACCGACAGCCGCGCGACACTGAAAAGAAAATTGTCGATCGGGGAGAGTACAGCTATAAAAACAATTTGCGCGAGTTGATCCATATTGCAATCAACGACTATCACCCGAAGACTATGGAGCAGTTCAAAAAGATACTTGCCTCATGGGGCGTAGAGATTTTCATTAAGAACAACCGAGTCTATGCGACGGATCTCGATATCAAGGAGGCCGGCAATCCGAAATGCACTTTCAACCTGACCCGTCTTGACGGGCGGTTTGCGATCAAGCAGCTTGAGGCGGCCTTTAAAAATAACGTGCTGGAAGCCGAGCGAGCCCTTCCTTATGAGAGGCGTTGCGAGATTTACATTCAACGGCTTAAGAAAGCGTATTCGGCGTGGGTCGAGCAGGCAAAGGCGAGCAAGGGCGTCGCCTACAATCTCTTCCCTAAGTTCATCGCACCGAAGTGCGATGAAGATCTGCTCGAGGATCCGGCGGTTCGTGATGAGCTTCTTGCCCGGCGCGGTTACGCAAGGGAGATTCGAAACCGTTACGCCGGCGCCGTTCCCGATGCTGGCGATGACCGCGTTCGCGCCGCAGGCCGAGCCCATGGTGGCAACGTCGACATCTCGCCGCAGGTCGATCGTGCGGTCGACCGAGGCGATTACGCTCGCGGAGACACGCCTCGCTAGTTTTGGAGAGCCTATCGTCGGTGCCCTAGCGTGCTGCCATCCAGTGCCGATTCTTTCATGCTCGCAATTCGGCGAGGGTGAGGAGTATGAATTGATCGGCGGAAGTCAGCCGCTCTGATAGAATCGTCCTTGCTGTCGGCAGCCCTCGTGCCGGGCAGAGCCCTCCATTCGATGGGAGGTGATGCCCATGACCGATTTCACCGAGCTCGTGAAGCTCCTGACCGCTACGGTCTCGCTCCTCACGGCCCTTGTCGGCCTTTCCAAGGCACTCAAGCAGGGCTCGAAGCCCAAAAAGAAAGGCCACCGTCGCTAAGACGATGACCTAACTCTATTAAGCAACGGCTCTGCCCAGCTCACTACAACTTGGGCTGCCGTCGGCACCATTCTACCCTCCTGACGAGGAATTCGTCCATATTTCAAAAATCAAATCCTGTTCGCGCGTGGGCGCGTGGGCGTAAACTTTTAGTTGGGCAAACCCGACAGATTGGAGCTTGAAACATGAGGGATATGCACCTCATGTCGCTCATAAAACGTCTCCAGACCTCGAAGGAGAACGTTTTTTAGCGACAGAAGGAGACATAAATATGATCTGGTTTACCAGCGACACCCACTACGGGCATGAGAACGTGCTGAAGTTCACCGACCGCCCGTGGGAGACGATTTGGCAGATGAACGACGCCATCGTCGACAGCATCAACGGCAGGGTTGCCGTGGACGACGAGCTCTACATCCTGGGGGATTTCTCATTCAAGATGGCCGCCCAGGACGCCTATGGGCTGCGCAAGCGGATCGCCTGCAGACGCATCCACCTCGTCCCGGGAAACCACGACAAGGACTGGACCCAGCCGGCGGTCGCGGGCGCCTTCACCGTGGAGCCGCCGATCTGCGTGCTCAAGATCGACAGGCAGAAGATCGTCCTGAGCCATTACCCCATGGCCGACTGGCAGGGCATGAGCCATGGATCGTGGCACCTCCACGGACACATCCACAGCAGCGGCGGCGCGTACAACGAGTTCAACCGCAAGCAGGGCCTTCTGCGCTACGACGTCGGTTGCGATGCCAACGGTCACTCCCCGGTGAGCCTCGACGAGCTGAGGGAATGGTTCGCCGGAGTCGACGAGCCGTGCGGCCGGGTGAAATGGCCCTGGTGGGTCAACGAGACCGGCGACAGGCAGGTCGAGCGCGAGCTGGCGGCGTACAAGAGGGAAGTGGCAATCCGATGACGGTCTATGTGACGGGCGATATTCACGGCGGCCTCGACATGCAAAAGCTCCGCGACTGGGAGCTTGGCGACAGTCTTACCAGCGACGACTATCTCATCGTTGCCGGTGACTTTGGCTTTCCGTGGAACTTTTCTGCCGAGGAATGCGCCGACATCGCCTGGCTGGAGTCGCGCCCCTACACGGTACTGTTCGTCGACGGCAACCACGAGCGCTTCGATCACTGGGAGGAGCGCCCCATGGAGCCGTGGCATGGCGGGCTGACGCAGCGCCTGTCGGACACCTCGCCCATTCGGCGCCTGACGCGCGGCGAGGTCTTCGAGCTCGACGGCTCGACGGTCTTCACCATGGGCGGTGCCACGAGCGTGGACAGGGAATACCGCGTGCCGTATTCCAGCTGGTGGCCGCAGGAGCTGCCGGACGAGCGCAACTTTGAGGGGGCGCGGGCAAAGCTCGACAGCGTGGGCTGGACGGTCGACTACGTGGTCACCCATACCTGCTCGACGCGCATGCTCTCGCCGACGCTCTACCCGGACCCTAGCTGGGAACGCCCTGATGTGGACCGGCTGACCGGATTCCTTGACGAGCTCGAGGACCGCCTGGACTATAAACACTGGTATTACGGCCATTTTCACCGAGACGGCAATCCGGACGAACGGCACACGGTGCTGTATGACCGGATCGTGAGGCTCGGGGACAAACTCCTGCCGTGGGGTGCGTACTGATGACGGTCTATGTGACAGGCGACGTGCACGGCAGGGCCGAGTACGGGTCCAGCCGGTTTGCATTCAAAAATTGGCCGCTGGGCCGGACCCTGACGCGCGATGACGTGGTGATCGTGGCCGGCGACTTCGGCTTTGTCTGGGATGGATCCAACGCCGAGAAATACTGGCTCGACTGGTTCGAATCGAAGCCGTGGACCACGTGTTTCGTAGACGGCAACCATGAGAACCACCACGCCCTGGCAGAACTGCCGGTGCGGGAGTGGAGCGGCGGTCTCGTCCATGAGGTTGTTAGCGCTACTGTAAAAACAACCATTTTGACCAACGCTCAATAACCAATCATGCCAACGCAATCCCGCCATTTGC